>JAJTHE010000009.1 GCA_021298815.1 Betaproteobacteria bacterium
CCATTCCCCGGCGGCCACTTTCCGCACTGCGGGAAACGCTGCGCGAGCCACTGTTCGGACGACTTCGCAAGATAGCCGCTAAAGCGCCAACAGCCAGGTCGTACCAGTCGTCAGGCGCGTGAACCGCGCTCAGTGATCGAACGCACGATTGTGGGAAGGAACAGGCAAAGCGGAATGAATGTCGTCAGGAAGTAAGCGCCGATGCTCGCGAACGGAACTCCCGCGGGGCCGATGGTCTTGAGCAACCAGATCCTCAGGGCAATGCTCGCGAGCATCATGCAAGCTGCAGTAATCAACTGGAAGCGGAACACCTGCGCTGCATTGAGCAGCATAGCAATGGCAGTTGCCGCGCTTTCGATCACGCACCAGACCGCGAGCCCGACCGCGACCCAGTAGTCGGGCTTGAAGTCCTGCCCCATCCAGACGAACAGGATCTGCTCGTGTAATGCGAACATGATGAGCGATGCAACCGTCGCGAAGCCGAGCGATATCTGCAGGGATCGCTTGAACGTTCGCTTCACCCACACCATGTCCCCGCGGGCGATCGCATCCGCATATGCAGGCCATAGCGGCGTGATCAGGATGGCAACGCCGAGATTGACGGTCGCGAACAATCTTGCGGGCACTGCAACTGCAGGAACACTTTCAGGCCCGAGTACCATGCTGATCAGAATGCTGTCGGAGAAGGAGGTAATGCTGGAAAAGACCTGCAAGCCGAACAACGCACCGCCGACTGAAACCGCCTGCCGCATCTGGACGCGGTCGATCAACCGCAAACTGGGGCGGATTTCGCGGCGGAACCAGTTGAAGTACGCCACTCCGAGGACGATCAGGAGCGCAGCGGGTACGGAGTAGAAAGTTATCGCAAGCTGGGCGAAAGAGAGCTCAACCTGAGTGCCAACGAGTAGGGCACCGAGTGCAAGAAGGAAACACGCACTCACGAGCAGATTGCCAGCATAGCCGCGTTGCAACCCCTTCATGACAGCAGGGGCTAGTCCGGTAATCGGGGTGAGCGCCGTACTGAGGGCCATCGCCATGAATGCGATGGGGAACTGCGATTCGATCTCTGGTCGATAGATGCGCAGAACACTCGCCCAGGGGAGCGTCAATGAGAGGATTACAAATGCGAAGGAAAGGACTGAACTGATGATGACAAGGAGCGGAAGCGTGCTCGAAACAACGCGTCGCGCTGCGATCCAATCCCCAACCGCCGCAGCGCGAGCGACGCCGTTCACCACGCTTCCGGCCATACCCATGTCGCCGAACAGAACGAGCACCAGCCAGAACGAACTGAGCGTAAGCCACAACCCGAACGCTACCGGATCTAGATATCGGTGAAGCACACCGATGGAAACGATGTTGACCGTAAACGAAACGACTCGAAGCACGACCATCGACAGCGAGGTAAGAAACATCCTCGCATCACGCTCCCTGGCATTCGACGCGTCCTGGACGCCAGGAAGGGGTTTCCCCCTTACGACCAGCCAGGCATCACGGACACGCGTGAGGGCGCTACTCATCCGCGTACCGCAGCATCGGATCCGTTCTGGCTCATCTCACTCACTCCATGCTCCGGACTCACGGCTACTCGCGCAATTCATCGATTACATGAGGAGCGAGTGTCTGGGCGATCAGAAGATAGCCTTTTTCGTTCGGATGCATCACATCCCTGAACAGCGCGCTGTCCCCACCCTCCTTCATCACTGGTTCCATCGAAACCAGCCTTACGCCATTCGCCTGGGTCCAGGCGCGAAGCCTTGCCTTGGCGAAAGTAGTCAGCTCAGTGACGGGCTCGTAAGTCGAGGGCTGCGCGACATGGACGATCATCAGACGGGCACCCGTACCCATCACGTGTGACAGGAAACGATCCAGAACGTGGATCGAACGCTCTATATCCGCTTCAGTATGGATCTCGGCTGCTACACCCGGATCCAGAACGTTGGGGCGCAGCCCAAGCCTAGGAAGGATGTATCGACGCATCACGTAGGCACAGGCCAGGACAGGATACCGAGATGGGAAACCGGGATTTACATCCAGTACAGCAGCGCTTGCCTTCCGCTGGTGCATGTCGTGCGTTGCAACCTGCAGGATCACGAGGTGACTGCCGAGGATCCCGTGCGCTGCGATCCAGCCTTCCTCGTTTTCCAAAGCCCATCCACCAGCAGAAATGTTGAGCACTTCAACCGAGGGGATCGAATCCGCAAGTATCGACGCGAGTCGATAGGGGTAGGTCTCGTGCTGCGCTGTCGTCACGCCACCGTTCGTGATGGAGTCGCCAACACAGAGGATGCGAACTTTTCCAACCTCGGGAATCGGAAAGATCGGTCCTGTGCGAAGCCCGAACTCGTTATAGAACGCACGAAGTTTCCAGAAGCGAAACCGTTGCGAAGGTTGAATTCGGTACCCATAGCGTGTGCGCTCGAACAGAATGGGCCTCCCCAAGCCCGAAACCCTGAGGGCAAGTTCGGCAAGGGCAAGAAGCGCGAAGCACGAAGCAACGAAGTAAATGAATCTCATCAGGGATAGCATTGCGTTGTTGTGGCGTCCATCCAGAAAGCGTCCGTAGGCCGCTTACCGCAGCCCATCCGGCGACAGCGAGTCGGCCATGGCCTGACAGTTGCTTCGAATCACGGACGGAGAGGCTGCATTAGGCAACGTCAGAACAAGTCATGGATGATGCGCACCGGTTCTGAATCGTGGTGCGAAGCGCGACGGCGGGCAGCCTGAGCCGCCGAAACCGTTCGGTGTAGTTGGTGTTGTTGCGCTTCATGTCATGTGCGCACGCATCACTCCCGTCATCGCCAGCAATCGCTTTCGAACCATGTACAAGTTGGTCAGAGCGAACTTTCCGGTAGCCGAAGATACACTTCAATGCCCAGAACGGATGCTCGACCCGCGCCCGTACCTGGGCTTTGCGTTTCTCCTCGAGCATCACCAGTTCGCGAGCGTGTTCCGGCGTGATCTTCTTCACCTGGCTGCGGCCACGGGCGATCTTCCACTCGATCTTCCGGCGGCCCACGCGCTGCTCGGCGCCGGTGTAGCCCGCGTCGGCATGGACAGTCTTCTCCTTGCCATGAAGAAGTTGGTCCACCTGCTCGACATCGGATTCATTAGCGGGCGTCGTGACGACCGTATGCACCAGTCCCGAATCGGTGTCGGCGCCGATGTGCGCCTTCATGCCGAAGTGCCAGTTGTTACCCTTCTTTGTCTGGTGCATCTCCGGGGCGCGCTCGCCGCTGCTGTTCTTCGTCGAACTGGGCGCAGCGATGATCGTCGCATCGACCATCGTTCCGCGCTTGACCATCATTCCCTTGCGAGCCAGATGGGCGTTGACCGCATCCAGGATCAGCGGTGCGAGTTCCTCCCGCTCGATCAGGCGTCGGAAGTTGAGGATCGTCGTCTCGTCGGGAATGGCCTCGAGCAGCGACAGCCCGGAGAACTTGCGCATCGACGCCCATTCATAGAGGGCTTCTTCCATCTCCGGATCGATCTCCCGGATCAGCGCTTCCAGGGGATGATCTGCTCCATCTCTTCAAGGAACAGTTCGCGGCGCGTCTTCTTCCGCTTGCCCGCGTGCTCCGCATCGCCGAAACTCATATGGCTCATCGGCCCGCCCCATCGCCCGCTGATGCTTTGATGAAATCACATTTCGGATGACTTGTTCAGACCTTTCTTAGAGGTGTTGGTTGGGCTTTATTCAGTAACAGTACTCAGTCCTTTCGTAAAAGACTGGTGCATGCAACCCCAAAGTCCGAGCAAACACTTCTGCGGCAGCCAAAGCGCCAGCGATAAGCAGAACAAGACCAACGGCAACAATAGCCAGTTCAATCATCGCAATGTCTGCACTTCTCCACGCCGTTCAGGATCCAGCAGAAAGCGATCCCACTACCGCTGATCCGCCGCAGCAGGCGTATCTACGACTCCCTTCGCAATGCGCTCGACTGAAATCGGCTCATGTTCCGCATACCGCGGCAGGAAGGGAATGCCGGTACGCTCCCGGTCCTCGATCACTTCGGCCACGATTGCACCGTCGATGATGGGCTTCTGCTGCGCATAGCCATAGACCATTGCCGAATCGCAGATCGTGTTGACCACTCGCGGTACGCCACCGCTCTTCTCGTAGACGATGTCGAAGGCGTCCGGCGTGAAGACCGTCGCGGAATCGCTGCAACCCGCGGTGGAGAGGCGGTAGCGGATGTACTGCTCCGTCTCGCGCCGGTCGAGCGGCTCCAGGTGGTAGCTGAAGGCGATCCGTTGCACGAGCTGCTCAAGGCCAGGCTGCAGCAGCTTGTCGCGGAGGTTGGTCTGCCCTGCCATGATGATCTGCAGGAGTTCGTGCCCCTCGACGTTCACATTGGAAAGCAGGCGCAATTGCTCCAGGCCGGCTGGCGACAAGTTCTGCGTCTCGTCCACGACCAGGACCACGCGCTTGCCGAGCGCATACTGTTCGACCAGGAACTTGACGAAGGCCTCGTACATCTCCGCCTGCGTACGGCGCTTGGTATCGATGCCGAACGCGGTCAGGATCCAGCGCAGGAAATCACCGTAAGCACTGTGCGTGAACGAGACCAGCCCCAGCGTGACGTCCAGCCCGACCTTCCGCAGCAGGCAGCGGATCAGGGTCGTCTTGCCCGTGCCGATGTCGCCAGTGATGAGCGTGAGCATCGCATGGCTCATCAGGCCGTATTCGAGAAGGTGCAATGCAGCGCTGTGGCGCCGGCTCGGAAACAGGAACTCCGCCTGCGGAACGATGGAGAAGGGCTTGGCCTTCAGCCCGTAGAACGATTCGTACACGTCGGTGTCCCTGCGCTTTCGGTCAGCCAGCCGAGCGGCCGAACCATCGCCGCCAGAGCGAGGGCTTGCCGCCTTCGCGCGGTGTCTCGGGCTTCGTCTTGTTGAGCACGATGCCGAGCAGGTTGGTTGTCGAACCGAGCAACTCGGCGGCGCGTTCGATGTCCTGATGCCGCGTATGTCCCTGGGCGGCGACGAGCACCGTCGCATCCACGTAGGGTGCGAAGGAAAGGGCATCCGATGCGGTCAGCACAGGCGGCAAATCGAACAGGACGATCCGCTGCGGGTAGCGCTTCTTCAACTCGCCCACCAGGTCTTCCATCATCGGTGAACCGAGCATCTCGGCCGAATTCACCAGGGGGCGACCGCCCGGCAGCAGCACCAGCCGCTCGATTCCTGGATGGATCAACAGGCCTTCCAGGGGCACCTGGTCGACCAGGTAGTCGGACAGCCCCTGCTCGGCCGTCAGGCCGAAGTACGTATGCAGTTCGGGCTGGCGCAGGTTCGCATCCACCAGCAGCACGGTGCGGTCCACTTCCGCGGCGAGGTGGATCGCGAGGTTGATCGCCGTGACAGTCTTGCCGTCCGAGTCGCCCGGGCTGGTGATCGCGATGGCATTCCAGTTATTGTCGCGCATCGCATGCACGACCTGGGTACGCAGGATCTTGAATGCCTGGGTGAACTCTTCGTTGTCACCGCCGGTGATGACCCGGTTCTCGCGAAGCTTCTGTTCGGCGACCGCAACCTGGCGCGTGCGGGTGTAGACGATGTCCACAGGGCGCTTGCGGGCGATGGCTGGCGGCGTGGCTACAGCCGCAGGCGCCGCTTCGCCGCTGGGGCCTGTCGCCGTCGCTGGCGACGGTGTGTTTGCTGCCGGAGGGACGGGGGCAACGATCGCCGGGATCGAGGGCAGGCCGATCGGCATCACGGGGGCAGCCGAGGGAGCGGCCGATGTCGCGCCCTCGACTGCGACCTGACCGCGGAGATCCCGCTCGCGCCTCGCTCGCTCCAGTGCTTCACCGATTCGATCCATGTTCCGGGTCCTGTGGACTTGCGTTGACTAGATGAAGGAATAGAACAGCACGTCGAGCGGCGTGACCGCGAGATGCACGATCACCAGGAGCACGACCAGCGCGAAGATGGCGACGCCGATCCAGGCGAATTTCTGGATGGTCTGCCGCCTCGCGTCTTCCTCGCTGGCGAGGTAGGGCACCTGGGTAAGGATAGGCAGGCTGATCTTGCGCGCGAGGTCACGCGGGCCCTTGATCGAGAAATCCAGGGACTCGCGCAGCGCACCCACGCCCACGCCACCGCCCAGTGCCAGCGCAAGGCCGATCAGCAGGATGGCCGTACGATCGGGCTTGAACGGCTTCTGCGGCAGTTGCGCCGGTTCGAGCAGCGAGAAGCGCTCGCCCTTGCGATCCTTCTCGAGTTCCTCGGAGACCTGGGCCTCGAGCTCCTTGCCCTTGATGTCGCGGTACTTCGTGAGCGAGTTCTCGTAGTCGCGCGACAGGTCGAGATACTCGCGCTGGACCATCGGTGCCGCTTCCATCCGCGCGGAATAGACCCGCTGCCGCTGCCGCATTTCGTTCCGGCTGCTGGCAAGGGCACGCGCCTCGGAGGCAGTCGCGTCGAGCGCGGCCAGGAGTTGCAGGTAAGCCGGGTTGTTGGGTCTCGACGCATCGCTGGCTGCAGTCGATGCCGGCGAGCTGGCGGCGGGCCTCGGTGCAGCGGCGCCAGACTGCTCGAGCGCGGCGATGGTCTTCTGCAGTCGAAGCACGTCCGGATGCGTATCCGAATAGCGCTCCCGCGCCTCGCTCAGCTTCACGCGAAGCGCGGCCAGTTCCTTGGCCGCCGAACCATCGCCCGTAGCGGCGCCGGACGTCGATCCACCGGCTTCCTTGATGTCGCGCTCGAGCGCCACGATCTCGCGCGCCACGCGGCGCACGTCCGGGTGGGCTTCGGAGTAGCTGCTCTGCAGCGTGGTCAACTGGACACGAAGCGCGCGCAGGCGTTCCGCAGGGTCGTTCGATAGCACCCGCTCGCCCGTCGCCGACACGCCGGCCGGAAGGTTCGGCGGAATGATGGTGAGCTGGGTCTGCAGGAAGTTGCGCCGATCGTCGAGCATGCGCAGGTCGCGTTCGACGCGCATCAGTTCGCTGTCATTGCGCTCGGAGACCTGCAGCGTGACCTGCGACGATTCTGGCAACGCCGCCGCGTTCTTCGCGCGGAACGCGGCAAGCTTGGCTTCCATGTCCTGGAGCTGGGTGGCCAGCCGCTTCGCTTCCTCGGCAAGGAACGCGGAGGTTTCGGCGGTACGCTGCTGCCGCACTCGCACGTTCTCGTTCAGGAACAGCGAAACCAGTTCGTTGACGACGCGCTGTGCCTTCTGCGGCGACTCGGAGACGTAGGCGATGTTAAAGGCGATCGTCACCCGGGCGTTGGAACCGCCGCCCCGGTCCGCGCTCACCGGCGTGAACTTGATGTCCTTGCGCATGCGCTCCAGGATCTCGTCGTTGGTCTCGCGACGGCGCTCGGTGGGATACAGGTCATACTTCTCGACGAGTTGCAGGAGCGTCGTCCGGGTCAGCACGCGCTGGCTGATGACCTGGATCCGCTCGTCGGCAAACGAGGTGATCGTCGACTTGATGAATTCCTGCGGGATGGCCTGTTCTTCCACCAGGATGATCGCGGTCGATCGGTAGACGGCCGGCAAGGCAATCGCCACGATGGCCGCGACGATGTAGATGACGATCGCCGCCGCCACCATGACGCCGATGCGCCGCTTCAGGATATCCAGATAGTCGCTGATCCCCATCGGCGCGGGTTCCGCGGCGAAGATCATGTCGGAGGGCTGCGCTGTAGCGGTAAGCTGGTTCATGGGCGCTGCTCGATTGAATGGGAGGCGGAAAGACGATGAAGCCTATGGAACATCGTTCAACGCAACAAGGTTAAATCTCACGCCGCCAGCGACAGTTAGCGCATGCTTCGCGCGACTGCGCAGGGTCAGGGCCATATCCGGTTGTTGCGCCAATCCTTGCGGATGGAGAAGAAAACGGCGTGGGCGACTCTGGACCCGCTCTGTACCGTCGACTCTGATCGCGTCACCGCGCCGTCGAGCGACCAGTCCGAAGCGAGGTTGTACGCCATGCGCAGGCTGATCGATTCGAACACGCTGGTCGCCGACGTAACGCCCGGCAGCCCGGTAAAGGTGCTCTGGGAGCGCTGATAGCTGGCGTTACCGCTGATCCGTTCGCTGATCTGGTGGTTGACCGACACGGTCGTCAGTTCACGTGTCGTCACCGCTCCGCCCGCACTGGGGAGTATGTCCTGGCCATAGCGGACGGAAAGGACGGAACGTTCAGCGAATCGGTACGCGCCAGTCACGTTCCAGGTGGGCGTATTGGTGTCCGATTGCGTCCCGACCGGCACGGTCACGAACGGCGCCAGCCCGAGCAGGCAGTCGATGATGTTCGGGGACGAGCAGATCACCGCATTGCGTCGCGTGCGGGTCGTTGACTGCGTTTGTCCGAATGCGACCGTAGTCTCTAGACGTTCCGTCCAGCGCCGATCCCAATTCGCCTGCAGACTGGTGCTGTCGGACGAAGTCGTATCGGGATCGGTCCGATAGCGCGCAGACGATGCGGAGACGCCGATGGTGTCCAGCTCCGTCACCCGATACTGCAGGCCACTGCTGACCCGCGTGTTCGTGAAGTCGAACAGGGCGCCATTGAGGCTCTGGTCGAACGCCGTCGACGTGTAGCCCGCGCCGACGTTCACGCTCAGGCGCTCCGTCAATGAGCGGATGAACGTCGGATCGAACGTGTAGCTCGTGCGCTGGGCCCGGGCCAGCTGGAAATCCGGCGATCCCGGAACGGTGCTGAAACGCGAGTCGCGCACCACGTCTGCGTCGAAGCGGAAGGTATTGCGGTCGCGGATGAACGTCGTGTCCAGCCCCAGCCGATAGCTGACCGCATCCTTGGCTGCCCGCGAGTTCGAATAGGACGTGCCAGAAACGGCTGCCTGCACGGCAACCTTCGATATCTCGGTGTCACGGCGCAACACCAACGACGGCGTGACGGTGGTGATGAAGGTGCTCTGCCCGCTGAACACATGGTTGTCGGTGTACTGCTCGGAAACGGTCACCGCGTAGTCGGCCGTGACCGGCGGACTCTGGGCGAAGGTCACCGGGGCGAACCCAGCAACGATTGCGAGGGCGAGCCGGCACCCTGCCGGTCCCGGTTTTCGGGACACTGCCATCTTCACCGGCACCCTCACGGCACCAACACCGTATCGCCGGCCCGCAGCAGTATGTTCTGTTCCATCTTCACGCCCCTTCGGACTTCACCGAAATTGAACGGAATGCTGATCTGCTTGCCGCCTTCGCGGCGCAGGATCTGGATGCGGTTCTCCGCGGCAAACGGCGTCAACCCACCCGCCATGCTCAGCGCCTGCAGCACGTCCACGAAACGCCCGGCCGGCATGTCGCCCGGCTTGTTGACCTTGCCGATGATGTAGATGCGGTTGCTCGCCACCCGGACGATCGACACGTTGACCACCGGGGAGGGCAGGAACTTCTCGAGGCGCTTGGCGATCTCGTCGCGGATCTCCTCGATGGTCTTGCCTGCAGCAAGAACCTCGCCGATCAGCGGGAACGAGATGCCGCCATCCGGCCGCACCAGCGATTGCTGCTTGAGCGCGTCCTCGCGCCAGACGGTGATGTCGAGCAGGTCTTCCGGGCCGACGCGATAATCACGGTCGGGGATGAAGTCACCGATGGGCTTGGCCGGCGTGGCAGGTGCCGAAGGGGTCGTGGACGCTGCCGGGGCTGTCGGGGCATCGGTCGTTGCGGCCGGGGCGTCGGCGGCGACCGCCGTCGACGGGGCGCCAGCCCCCGCGATCACCAGCAGCGCAAGCAGGGAAAACAGGGTGTAGCGCGCACGCCGCAGGACGGCACGGGCAGGCTGAAAAAGGGAAACGGCGGTCGGGGAAATCACATCTGCCTCCGGAGGCGCTTTGCGGAATATCGAACACGATCAGCAACGTAAGCAGTCACCAACGCTCGAAACACATCGGCTGGGAATTGGAAAAAACGAGAGGACTCGCGATAGTCAGGCCCGCGGCGGCCCCGCCTCTGCCGGTCGTTCGAGCATCGGCATGGCGCAGGGAAAAACACCCATTGACGTCCTCCCAGGGACGCAAAGTCATTCTACCTGCGACAAGTTGTTGTAGTACGTGAACTTTTCGCCGTTGTTAAGCGGCAGGACTTGTTTCCGGACCGGGCATGCCCAATGCTGGATGATCCGTTTCGATCCGAAGGCACTTTCAACGTGGAAATGACCTGGGTTTGGGCCATCTCGACTGTCATGATTTTGACAGGATTGGTCGGCCTGGTTGCACCCCTGCTGCCCGGCACCCTCCTGATCTTCGCCGGCGTCGCGTTCGCCGCATGGGCGGAGGACTTCACCCGGATTTCCGGCATCACTGTCGGTGTGCTGGCATTCCTGACGCTACTGGCCTGGGTACTGGAGTATGTCGCCGGCCTGCTCGGTGCCAAGGCCGCCGGCGCCAGCCGGGCCGCACTGGTCGGCGCCGCGATCGGCACGGTGCTCGGCGTGCTCAGCGGGTTCTGGGGGCTGCTGGTGTTTCCGCTGATCGGTGCCTTCGCCGGCGAGTTCTACGCGCGCGGCAATGCGGCTGGCGCCGGGCGCGTCAGCGTGGCCACCTGGCTGGGCATCCTGGTCGGGACGATCGCGAAGGTGGTGATCGGGTTCATGATGGTGGGGATCTTCATCGGGGCGCTGGTGTTCTAGGGCATCCGAAGCGTGCCTGTCACGGCGATTCGCGCGCGAAAACGCGTTTTTCCGACTCGCAGTGAAGGACGATTTACTCGACTCTGGCCGACCCACTCATGTCATCGCTGGGTCGTCGATGCCGGTCACTATCAGGGAAGTTCTCGAGCGTCTTCGCGCGGATGGCTGGGTCCAGGTGCGCCAGGTGGGCAGTCATCGGCAGTTTCATCATCCGACCAAAACAGGTACCGTCACTATTGCCGGGAAGCTCTCGCTCGATGTACCGCCCGGGACCCTCTCCAGCATCCATAAACAGGCCGTGTTATCGAAACCGAGGCCTCGGAAACGATGAACTATCTGGTAGTCATTGAAGCCGGCGAGAAGTCGTTCGGCGCCTATGTGCCCGACCTCCCCGGCTGTGTGGCGGTCGCGGAATCTCGCCAGGAAGTCACCGTGCTCATCCGTGAAGCGATCGAGCACCACGTTGCAGACCTGCGAGCCTCCAATCTGCCCGTGCCGCGCCCTTCCTCGGTAGGCACCCGGATCGACGTTCGGCCCTGAAGCCCTGGCGCACGGAGGAATGACACGGGCCGTCTCTGCTCGCAGAACCGGCATATCCCGGCAATAATCGCGACTGCCCGCGATCGGCCGCCCAGAGCCGACGCGTCTTCCAAGGATGAAGACCCGATGATTCGCCTGCCCGCCCGCTCGTTCGCCGCTGCCGCCGCCACCACTGCCCTCGCCCTGCTCCCGGCCGGCCTGTTGCTGCCCGCGGGCGCGGCCCACGCCCAGGCCTTCCCCGCCAAGCCGGTGCGCTTCATCGTCCCGTTCGCCGCCGGCAGCGCCACCGACTCGGTAGCCCGGCTGGTCGGGGCCTTCGTCACCGAGAGCACCGGCCAGGCGGTGCTGGTCGAGAACCGCGCGGGGGCGAGCGGCATGATCGGTGCCGAGGCTGCCGCGCGCGCACCCGCGGACGGCTACACGCTGCTGATCGGCACCAACACCACGAACGCGGCCAACGCCAGCCTTTTCAAGTCGCTGCCGTACAACCAGCAGAAGGACTTCGCACCGGTGTCGCTGATCGGCACCGCCGGGCTGATCGCGGCGGTGCATCCGTCGCTGCCGGTGAAGTCCATCGCCGAGCTGACCGCGCTGGCGAAGAAGAACCCGGGCAAGCTCAACTTCGGCGAAGGCAGTGCGTCCTCGCGCGCCTCGGTCGAGATGTACAAGGAGATGGCCGGCATCGATTTCCTGCGCGTGCCGTACAAGAGCAACCCGCAGGCGGTGACCGACCTGGTGTCCGGCCAGGTGGTGCTGATGATCGCCGACATGGTGACGCTGCTGCCGCAGGTGAAGGCCGGCAAGCTGCGCGCGCTGGCGGTGTCCACGCCGAAGCGGCTGGCGATCCTGCCCGACCTGCCGACGATGAGCGAGGCCGGCGTGAAGGGTTACGAACTGACGGTCTGGTTCGCCGGATTCGTGCCCTCGGGCACGCCGGCCGAGCCGATCCGCCGGATGGCGGAACTGATCAACGGGGCGACGAAGACGCCGAAGATGCAGGAGTTCTTCGTGAACTTCGGCGGCGCCGCCCAGGCGAGCACGCCCGATGAACTCGGACGCTTCGTCGCCAGCGAAACCGCCAAGTGGGCGCGCATCGTCAAGAGTGCCGGGATCGTGCCGGAATGAACGCTTCACCCGCGCTGAACGCCGGCGAGCGCGCAGCCTTCGACCGCGATGGCCTGCTGGTGCTGCGCGGCTGGTCGCCGCCGGACCTTGTCGAGGCCGTGCGCGAGGCGTCGGTGCGCCAGCTCGCCGCGCGCCAGGGTCCGCTCGAACTGGAAGCCGAGGTGGGGTATCCGGGTGCGCCGGCATCGACCACCACGCCGGGCGGCGAGACGGTGCGCCGGCTGCTGCGTGCGTACGACCGGGGTGAAGCGTTCCGTGCGCTCGCCACATCGCCTGCGCTCGGGCAGGTGCTGCGCGAGCTGATGCTGCCACCCGGCAGCACCGAGCCGGTGCTGCTCGCGCAGTCACATCACAACTGCGTGATGACCAAGATGCCGAGCTTCTCGAGCCTGACCAACTGGCACCAGGACGTGCGCTACTGGTCCTACCAGCGTCCCGAACTGGTATCGGCCTGGTTCGCGCTCGGTGCCGAGACCGAAGAGAACGGCTGCCTGTCGTTCATCCCGGGCACCCACCGGATGAACTTCGGGCGCGATCGGCTGGATGACCAGTTGTTCCTGCGCACGGATCGTGAAGACAACAGGGCGCTGCTGGGGACCGTGGTCACGCCGGCGCTCGCCGCGGGCGACGTGGTGCTGTTCCACTGCCGGCTGTTCCATGCCGCCGGGCGCAACCGCACGCAGGCGACGAAGTTCTCGATGGTGTGCACCTACCGGACGGCGGACAACCTGCCGCTGAAGGGGACGAAGTCGGCGTCGGTGGGGGATGTGGTCGTTTAGCGGGGCGGGTATTGTTTCGTACGGCAATCGACGCAACGCCCCGACGAACCGACGTCTGAAGTGGGGTCAGCCCCTGTCAACCGCCCTGATTGGAGCGCGGAAACGACAACGGGGACGGGGGTTTGGTCGACGAGATGGCATTCTTCGAACGGGGCGGTCCGACGTCCGCTCGCCAGAATCATCCGCTGCTGACCACACGAGGTTCGCGCAGCCTGGCCCGGCCTTGAACCGCTGGCGCAGCGTTGACCTTATGCATACTTTATGCGTATCCTAGAGTTGAACGCAGAGTTCGACCCGATCAAGGCGCGCGCGAATCACCGCAAGCATGGTGTCGGTTTCGTTGAAGCCGTGCACGCGTTACAGGACGACTTTGCAGTTTCGATCGAAGACCCGGACGCGATCGAGGAACATCGATTCGTCACTTTGTGCATGGACCGCCTGGGACGAGTCCTGGTGGTGGTCCATACGCCGCGCGGCGACATGACACGAATCATTTCCGCACGAAAAGCCAGCCCCCGCGAGGCAATCCAATACCATGCGCGATGAATACGACTTCAGCAAAGGCAAGCGCGGCGCCGTCCTTCCGCGAAGCGGGAAGTCCCGCATCACCATCATGATCGATGACGATGTACTCGAAGCATTCAAGGCTCGCGCTGCTGGCGAAGGTTGCGGTTACCAGACCCTGATCAACACCACGCTTCGGCAATCCATCGACCAGCCGCGCGAGAAGCCTCTGACGGTGGCTACGCTGCGAAAGGTGCTTCGGGAAGAGCTGAAGTCGTCCTGACGTCCCGACTACCCGAACACCATCCCCACCCGCCCCAGCGTCTCTCCGCGCCGGATCGCCTCGTGCAGCGCCGGCACTTCCGCCAGCCCCACGGTCTTCGTCACGATCGACCGCACCTTGCCGTCGCGCACCAGTTCCAGCGTGCGCTCGATCTCGGCCAGCGTCACGTAGCGCGACGCGTGGATCTCCAGTCCGCGATGCAGGAAGCGGATCGGGTCGACCAGGAAGCTGGGGTCCTCGCCGTACACCTTCGGCGGATGCGCGCCGATGATCACCAGTCGGCCGCCCACGGCCAGCGCGCCGAGCGATGCCGCCAGCGTCGTGCGCGAGGCGACGATGTCGATCACCGCGTCCACGCCCTCGCCACCGGTGTGTTCCATCACCTGCGCGGCGAGGTCGCCGGCCGATGCGTCGATGACGACGTCCGCTGCGTCGACCGAGCGGACGAAGTCGAGCTTGGCCGCGCCGACATCGGCAGCCAGCACCCGCGCGCCGCACAACTTCGCCATCTGGATCATGTGGATGCCGACGCCGCCGGCCGCGCCGATCACCAGCACGCTGTCGCCGGCGCGAAGCCGGGCTTCCTTCACGCAGGCGTGGAACGGGGTCGCGATCGCGTCGGAGGCGACTGCCGCATCGATGTCGGACACGCCATCGGGGATCGCGACCACGTTGCGCTCGGGCAGGGACACGTACTCGGCATAGCCGCCATCGCGGTTCTGGCCGATGTTGCCCCTGGGCGACAGGCACAGCGTCTCGCGGCCGTTGCGGCAGTTCCGGCAGTTGCCGCAGGTCATGTAGAAATGGTTGGTGACGCGGGTGCCGGGCTTTATGGTGCGCACGCCCTCGCCCACCGCGACCACCTCGCCGGCGATCTCGTGGCCGGGGATGCGCGGATAGCGGTCCACGCGGCCGGGCGTGGCGAGCAGGTTGACCACGGTCAGCCCGACGCCGCAGGCGCCGACCTTGACCAGCACGTCGTTGGCGCCGATCGCGGGTACCGGCACGGTCTTCAGTTCGAGCGGGCCGCCGAACGCGCCGAGCACCAGGGCCTTCATCGAGTTGGGGATACCTGCAGCCATCAGGGTCGCTTGAACCGCAGCACGTAGATGCCGTGGTTCTTGTCGGAGACGAAGATGTTGCCGCGCGCATCGACCAGCACGTCCTCGGACTGCGTGACCAGCCCGGTCTTGGGCAGCGGGCCGCGCTGGTTGAGCGGATCGGGCGGGATGAAGTAGCCGATCTCCTGCGGCTGGCGTTCGATCGAGATGTCGTACACGCGAAGCCCGGCGTTGAACCAGGTGATGAACACGGTGTTCTCGTCCTGGTACAGGATGTCCTGGTACTGTGGCTGGTGCTGGTTGTGCGGGCCGAAGCGGCCGGCGCGGTGGGCGAAGCTCTTGTACGGTGCGTCTTCCGGCGGGATCGGCAGCGGGAACAGCGAGATCAGCCGCGGGCGCGTCTCGACCGCGACGTCGATGATCGCGGCGAACTGCAGCGGCTCGTCGCAGCGCTCGGCGATCGCCTCGGAGTTGACCACCACCAGCGGGCGGCCCATCAGCGGCAGCGCGGTGTGCACGGCGATGCGCGAGGCGAACGGCGGCGAGAACGGCAGGTCGCTGATCATCGTCGGCCTGGTCACGTCCGAGATGTCGAGGATCACGAAGCCGCCGCCGCTGTACGGCAGGTAGGCGCGGTCGCCCTTCACGTAGGCGCCGCCATGAAGGGCGGTGTCGGCCGGTGCGCCGGTCTCGCCACCGGCGGTCCACTGGCCCTTGCGCCACCAGCGCGACACCTCGCGCGGGTTGGCCGGGTCGCTGATGTCGACGATCTGGTAGATGTGGCCTTCGTAGCCATCGGGCAGCGCGGTGGCGTGCACGTAGCGCCCGCCGGAGTAGAAGTTGCGGTGCGTGCCCTTGCCGCCGGTCTTGTAGTGGCCGAGCTGCTTCGGGTCTTCCGGGTCGGCGAGGTCCCAGATCAGGAAGCCTTCACCGTACGGCGCGCCCGGAATGTCGCCCCAGCCCGGCATGATGCGTTCCATCGACGTGATCATCTTCCCTTCGGCGATCTGCACCTGCAGCGTCCAGGTGTTGGGCGTGCCTTCGACGTAGCGCACGAAGCGAGGCGCCGCCGGGTCGGTCACCTCGACGATGCTGAAGCCGCTGCACCAGAACTGCGCGGTGTACAGATACCAGCGCTCGCCCGCGCCGGTGGTCGAGTTGCCCGGCACCCGGTGCAGCGCCATCTTGAAGCCCGGACGGCCCTGCAGGTCGGTGTAGCCGACCATCTCGAAGCCCTTGCTGAACGCCTTGCCCGGCGGGAACGGATCGGGAGTGAATGCGGCCACGGAATGGATCCTAAGCAATAAATCGGGTCAGAGACGCTTTTCGATGTCAGAGGTCAGGCTTCCGAGGCCTGACTCTGGGGTCTGACTCTGGGGTCCGACCGCGCCCTCGGAAACTCGTCTCTGACCCGGATTTCGGTCAGTCGAGGCTGACACCAAGCTTGCGACCAAGCGCGCCCCACTTCTTCGCTTCGGCGCGCACCAGTGCGGTGAACTCGGCCGGGGTGTTGCCCACCGGTTCGTTGCCGCCGTCGATGATGATCTTCGACACCTCGGGCCTGCGCAACACCGCGACGATCTCCTTGTGCAGGGTATCGACGATCGGCCGCGGCGTCTTGGCCGGCGCGAAGAAGCCGTACCACACCACGGAGTCGTAGCCCGGCAGGCCGGCCTCGGCGATGGTCGGCACGTCCGGGGCGATCGGCGAGCGCTTCACGCCGCCGGTGGCGAGCAGCTTCATCCGCCCGGCCTTCACATGCGGCAGCGTGGTGAAGATGTTGGCCAGCGCGAACTGCAGCTCGCCCTGGATCAGCGCGGTGGTCAGCGGCGCCACGCCCTTGTAGGCGATGTGCGTGGTCTGGATGCCGGCCATCGCATTGAGCTGCTCGGTCATCAGGTGCGGCGCGCTGCCCGGGCCGGACGAGCCGTAGTTCAGCTTGCCGGGGTTCGCCTTGGCATACGCGATGAACTCCTTCAGGTTGTTCACCGGCAGGTTCGGATTCACCAGCAGCACCAGCGGCGACTGGGTCGCCAGCGTGATCGGCGCGAAGTCGTTGATCGGGTCGTAGGGCAGCTTGGCGAACAGTTCGGCGCTCATCGCGTGGGTGGAGAACACGGTGAGCAGCGTGTAGCCGTCCGGCGGCGCCTTGGCGACCAGGTCGGTGCCGACGATGCCCGAGGCCGCCGGCCGGTTGTCGACGATGAACTGCTGGCCGAAGCGCTCGGTGAGGTTTGCGCTCACCAGCCGCGCGATCGCGTCGGAGCCGCCCCCGGGCGCCAGCGGCACGATCATGCGCACCGGCCGGACGGGATAGCTCGCGACCGGTGCCGCCGAGAATGCAGTGCCGCTGGAAGAGACCAGTGCCGACGAACCAAGTGCCTGCACGAAACGACGCCGCGTGACCATCTTGTTGCTCCTCCGGGAGTGCCTGCTGTTGTTGTACGCGGCACGGCGTGCAGTGCTGCACCCAAGCGCGCTATTGGAGGCGAGAGTCTCGCCGATGGCGGGGCGGGGCGTCAAACGGACCAATGCGGGCATGACCCGCGTGTCGCTGTTGCGAGCGGCGTCGCCAGTCGCAGCAGGAAACAACGGCCCGGGAAGGGCCCGTTTTCGTTGGATGGCTGTGGCTGCGCGAGAGAAATCCGCCAGCAGCTCAGCGATCGGTTCGACTCCCGGTACCCGAACAGGGCGTCAAGAAGTGCCCAGTACTGCGGGTAGCGACGCATAGCGCCGCATTCTCCGATTGGCGCACGCACTGGGCCAGCAGCACCCTGAGGCATCGACAGCCGCCAACGTCAGGGTGTATTGTCTGCATGCAACACAATCGTATTGTCTGCATGCAACACAATCGCAATGCTACGCCGCTCGTCCGCTCCAAGGAAGTGCGCGAGGACGGGACCCTCGTGGAGATCGTGGTCTGGAGCCTTCCGATGCCGATAAAGCCATGCACCCACTCGTACAAGTACCGCTTGTACTGCGGAGTGGACGGTACCTGCCGCGTCCGTCATGACAACGAGCTTGGCAAAGGTGACCACAGGCACATAAACGGCACGGAGCATGGATACGCGTTCATCTCGATCCCGACCCTGACATCGGATTTCCTGGTCGACGTCTCGGCATGGGAGCACACATGAAGGCCATCGTGGAAGTCGCACCCCGCAACGCCGTTTTCCAGGCGGCTGCGCGACAGTTCGCCGAAGCCAAGGCAGGCAAGCCGCCGGACTTCAGGCTGAGCTTCGAATCAGCCCGCACCTTGTTCGCGGAGCTGACAGCAGCACGGCTGGACCTGCTCGACACGCTGAGCCGCGTCGGGCCATGCAGCGTGTACCTGCTCGCGAAGTCTGCGGGCCGCAACTACTCGAACGTGCATACCGACGTCGCGCGCCTGGAGGAACTGGGCCTGATCGAACGCACTGCCGATGGGTCGATCACGGTACCGTACGAGGCAATCGAGATACGGTTTCCGCTGCGGCGCGCTGCCGCCTGAGCTCCGCGACGTCGGCCGTCAGCGCCCGGTCGCCCCATGTCCAACCCCTACTGCTCGACCTTCGCGCCCGACACCTTCACCGCCTTGCCCCACCGCCCCGCTTCCGACTTCACCAGCGCAGGCAGTTCCTTCGGTGCGATCGCCGGCGCATCGAAGCCCTGCGCGAGTAGGCTTGCACCGTAGTCGGGCGTCTTGACGATCGCCTGCACCTCGGACTGCAGGCGCGAGACCACCGGCGCGGCCACGCCCGAGGGCGCGAACAGCGCATACCAGTGCTCGACCGGGTAGCCGGGCACGCCCGACTCGACCACCGTCGGCACGTCCGGCAGCGTCGGGTTGCGACGGATCGCGGAGACGGCGAGCGGGCGCACCCGGTTGGCCTTCACCATCGGCATCGCGGCCGGCACGGTGGCAAACATCAGCTGCACCTGCCCGGTCGCGACGTCGGCCAGCGCCGGCGGCGAGCCCTCGTACGGCACATGGACGAGGTCGGTGCCGGTGTGCATCCGGAACAGCTCGCCGGCCAGGTGCAGGATGGTGCCGATGCCGACCGACGCGTAGTTGAGCTGCTTCGGCTTGGCACGCGCGAGCTCGACCAGTTCGCCCAGGGTCTTCGCCGGCAGGGACGGCGTGACCACCGCCACCATCGGGGTAGACGCGACCATCGCCACCGGCAGCAGGTCGCGCACCGGGTCGTAGGCGAGCGTATACACCCACGGGTTGATCGCGATCCCGGAGGTCGACCCGAGCAGCAACGTATAGCCGTCCGGCGTCGCTCGCACCGCGATCTCGGTGCCGATCGAGCCGCCGGCACCCGGACGGTTGTCGACCAGCAATGGCTGGCCGAGGCGGTCGGACAGGCGCTGGCCGATGGTGCGGGCGATGAGGTCGGAGCCGCCGCCGGGCAGGAAGCCGACGATGATCCGCAGCGGCTTGGTCGGCCAGGCCGTCGCACCGCCGCCCTGCGCCTGCAGCGGACCCGAGGCTGCGCCAGCCAGCAGGAACGCGCCGGCTGCGAGGACGTGCGGGGCACGATGGACGCGGGGAACGCGAGGGACGCGATTTGAGAGCTTCCCGGACGGCGACCAGTCGCGCGGCCTGTCGCCGAAGGTCAACGGCGAGAGCTACTGCGCGGCGATGGTGAACCGCAACAAGCGCAGCCTGGCCATCGACCTGAAGGATCCGCGCGGCATGGCCGTGTTCATGGCGCTGGCGAAGACCGCCGACGTGGTGATCGACAACATGCGGCCGGACGCCAAGTTCAAGCTGGGCATCGACCACGAATCGCTGAAGCCGGCGAACCCGCGGCTCATCTACGCATCGATCTCGGGCTTCGGCCAGACCGGGCCGTATGCGAAGAAGGGCGGCTACGACATGATCGCGCAGGGCGTGTCCGGCATCATGCGCATGACCGGCGGCGAGGACGGCCGGCCGGCGAAGGTGGGCATCGCCATCCACGACATCGCCGGCGGCGTGTCGGCGCTGTACGCGATCATCGCCGCGCTGTTCCACCGCGAACGCCATGGCGAGGGCCAGTACCTCGAGACCTCGCTGGTCGACGCCGGCATCGCCTGGATGGCCTGGGAGACGGCCGCCTTCTTCGGCGCCGGCGAGGTGGCGCAACCGACCGGCACCCGGCATCGCCGCTCGGCGCCGTACCAGGCCTACCGCACGCGCGATGGCTACATGACCGTGGGTGCGAACACCGAGCGCATGTGGGTCGCGTTCTGCCGCGAGGTGCTCGGCGCACCGGGCATGCTGACCGACCCGCGCTTCGCCTCGCTCGACCTGCGACTGGCGAACGTCGAGGCCCTGCAGGACGCGATCGAATCGGTCACCTGCCTGCAGCCGACCACGCACTGGGTACCGCTGCTCGACGCTCATGGCATCCCCGGCGGCCCGGTCTACACCTTCGACAAGATGACCCGCCACCCGCACATCGCCGCACGCGAGATGTGCATCGACGTCGAGCATCCGAAGATCGGCCCGATGAAGATGCTCGGCTTCCCGGTGAAGTTCTCGGCGCTGGACCTCGAGGTGCGCCGGCCGGGGCCGTGGCTCGGGCAGCATTCGGCGGAGGTGCTGGCCGAGGCCGGGCTGGATCCCGCAGAGGTCGAGGCGATGTTCGTGGCGGGGGTGGTGTACGACAAGTATCGGGGGTGAGGTCAGCGGGCGGCGATGGCGGGTCCCTCAGGTTCGACGCACAGGAGGAACTCAGGCCGCTCCCGACAGGAGACTCTCGTAGGGAATGTCGAGACCTCCGTGCAGGCGCTGCACCATGCGCAGACTGAGACGACGCTTGCGGTTCAAGACCTCCGACACCCGGCCGCTGGGTCCGATGAACGGCTCAAGGTCCCTGGCGGTCAGGCCCTGCTGTTCCATGCGGAACTCGATGGCGTCCACCGGATCGATCGGGCCGAATTCGTGGTGCTTTCGCTCGTAGGCTTCGACCAGCATCACCAGCACTTCACGCTCGTCCGCCTCGGGCGTGTGCTCGTCGGCCTGAAAGATCACGTCGAGGCGTGCGAGGACCGCCTTGAGGTCGTCTTCGTCCCGGATGGGCCTAATGATCATTGACCGTCTCCACGTCGATTCGATCGCACAAGTTGAAAACCGCGCGGATGTTGCCGCAGATGCTTGCGCGCTCGTACTGATCCTTCACGTCCTGCGGCGATCGCCACGTGGCCTTCAGTGCTTCCTCGTACCAGCTGTGACAGCGGGTCTCGACACCGACTCGACGGTCCCGCACCGGCAGCCTTCAGCGGCCGGTTGCCACCGGTGGCAGATGGGCACCGTTTGCGCGGCCAAGCCACCTTTCCCCATGGGGCCTGCGGGAAGCGGGCGCGCCAGAATCCGTCGGCAACCAGGCACTTGCAGCAGTCAGCCCCAGGCAGATGATCAGCCTGCGATTGCCTACCGAGGTCATCGCCCGCTGGAAGGCTACAGGCCCGGGTTGGCAGACTCGAATGGCCAAGCGGCTGGAAAAGATGCCGCTTCCGCGTCAGAACCCGAAATAGCTGCGCTCAACTACGATTTCTCGCACGGGCATGAGTCATCACGCTCGATTCACCATTGACAGCCATGACATCATGTATACAATTTTGTACCAATGGCTGCGTGCATCGGCGAGAAAGCGCTTCGCTGGGTAGGTTCCTCATACGCTGACTTGATGGCGTTTCCGAAGGACCTTCGCCGGGACGCCGGATTTCAGCTGGGCAAGGTCCAGGCAGGCCTCGATCCGAGCGACTGGAAGCCGTTCAATGAAGCGGGCGCAGGCACTCGCGAGATTCGCCTTCGAGGCAGTGCTGGAAACTTCCGCGTGATGTATGTCGCCCGATTCGATGAAGCGGTCTATGTCCTCCACTGCTTCCACAAGAAGACGCAGGCCACGAGCAGCCATGAAAAAAGCATCATCGCCGCGCGCTACCGCGCCGTCGAGCAGGCCACAAGGAACCAATCATGACGATCGACACGGCGATTCGCCACGTCACGCCGGCGGGCGCAAACCTTTTCCTCGACCTGGGGTTTTCGCCCGCGGAGGCGAAGAAGCTGCAGGCGGCTTCGCGCAGGCAGATCAACGACATCCGCGCGCTGAAGCAACAGCTGATGAGCGAACTGGCCGGCTGGATCGCCGAGCACGGGCTCAGGCAGGCTGATGCGGCACAGATCCTGATGGTTTCGCGCCCGCGCATCTCCGATGTCGTGAATCACAAGACGGCGAAATTCACCATCGACACGCTGGTCGAGATGCTCAGCCGCGCGGGGAAGCCGGTTCGCTTGTCGGTGGGTTGAACGCCCCCCTACCCGCACACTTCCCGGAACACCCGCAGGAAGTTCCCCCCGATCACCTTGGCCACGGTCGACTCCCGCATCCCCCGCTCCAGCATGGCTGCAGTGAGGTTGTGCCACTTGTCCCAGGTCTCCATGTCGACCATCTGCACGTTCGGATCGAAGTGGTCCTGCGGACGCCAGCCGATCCAGTCGAAGCCGGACGCCGCTTCGTTGGTCATCGCCGGCGCCCACTCGATCGCGGTGTAGTACGGCTTGCCCCAGTCGGTGCCGATGCCGACATGGTCATCGCCGACCAGGTCGATGATGTGCTGCACATGGTCGATCACCGTATCGAACGTGCCCCAGCCGGCCGGCTTGCCGCGCTTCGCGGCCCGGCCGTCGCCACCGGCAGGCATCAGGAAGGTCGGCAGGATCACCAGGCCGATGTAGCCGCCCCGTTCGGCGATCGCGCGCAGCACGTCGTCGGGCAGGCCGCGTGCATGGCCGCTGATCGCGCGTGCCGCGGTGTGGCTGGCGACCACGGGCATCTTCGACGCCGCCACTGCGTCGGCCGCGGTGCGCGGGCTGGCGTGCGACACATCCACCATCATCCGGCAACGGTTGAGCTTGTCGACCAGCGCCTCGCCGAAGCGGCTGATGCCGCCGTCGTTCTTCTCGAGGCAGCCGTCGCCGAAGCGGGTGCGCAGGTTGTAGGTGAGCTGCATGCTGCGCATGCCCAGCCCGTACAGCGTATCGACCCGGTCGAGCTGGTCGCCCACCGGCTCGGCGTTCTGGATGTTGTAGATCACCGCGTTGCGCTTCTCGCGATGCGCGCGCTCGATGTCCGCCGCCCGGTCGGCACGCACCACCGCGCCGCCCAGCGCGTCGATCATCCGGCCGGCGCGGCCGAGGTTGTCGACCAGCGCCTCCCAGGCGGTGCCCGGCCGGCCGCCGCCGAACAGGGTGATGTTGCCCGCGGTGACCCCTGCCCTGCGCCAGTACGACAGGTAGGCCTCGCGCGTTGCCGGGTCGGTCGCGCAGTGCTCGAGCAGGTAGTCGGCCATCACGCCGCGGATCTCGGTGCGCTTCTTTCCCTTCGCCTGCAGCGCACGCGCCAGTTCGACCATCGGCGGCGTCATCACCCATTCGGTGATGAAGTGCGGCGCCATCGAGTCGATCACGATGTGTTCGGCGTGGATGCGTCGCGCGCGTTCCAGCGCGGCCTGCGTGGTCATCGACATCGGGTTCCTCCTACTGCGGCTGGATGCCCGCGTTCGCGATGATCTTCGCGTAGCGAGCCATGTCGTTCTTCATCTGTACGCGGAACTGTTCCGGCGTGTTTCCGGTCGGGCGCACCGCCAGTTCGGTGAAGCGCTGGACCACCTCGGGCTCCTTCAGCACCGCGTTGATCTCGCGGCTCAGCCGGTCGACGATCTCGCGCGGCGTCCTGGCCGGCGCGAGCACGCCGGTGCCGCCGTACATCTCGTAGCCGGGCACGCCCGCCTCTTCGATCGTCGGCACGCCCGACAGCAGGGGCGAGCGTACCCGGTCGCCGACGCCCAGCGCCCGCAGGCGCCCGCTCTTGATGTGCGGCAGCAGCGCGGCGACGGTATCGATCGCCATCTGCACCTCGCCGACCAGCAGGTCGGGGATGGCCGAGGCCGTGCCCTTGTACGGCACATGCGCCAGCTCGATCTTCGCCAGGCTGCGGAACTGCTCGACATTCATCTGGCTGGACGATCCGGTGCCACCGGAAGCGAAGTTGATCGCACCCGGCCGGCTGCGGGCGAGCGCGATCAGGTCCTTCACGTTCTTCACCGGCAGCGCCGGATGCACGACCAGCACGACGGTGCCGGCCGCGACCGTGGAGATCGGTTCGAAGTCTGCGACCGGATCGAACGGCAGCGACTTCTGCAGCGACGGGTTGATCACGTGCGACGGCGAGATGAACAGCAGCGTGTAGCCGTCGGGCGGCGCCTTGGCCACGGCCTGGGCAGCGATGTTGCCGCCGGCACCGGCGCGGTTGTCGATGATCACCGGCTGGCCGACGCGGGCGGCCAGGCGCGGGGCGAGGATGCGGGCGTAGGTGTCGGTGCCGCCGCCGGGGGAGAAGCCGACCAGGATGCGGATGGGGCGGGTGGGGTAGTCGTCGAGGGCGGCGGCGGTAGCGCAGGGGGCGAAGGCACCCAGGCCTGCCACGAGGACCGCGAGACGGTGGGCACGAAAGTGCGCGGCGAGCATGCTTTCCCCGGAGAAGGTTCGAATGGAGGCTCGGACTCGATGCTACGCCGACTCGGGCTCAGGTGGCTTCCCCAGGCCCGCGCGGACTGCAACCAATGAACAGCCTCGACTCAGGCCGCTCCCGACAGGAGGCTCTCGTAGGGAATGTCGAGCCCGTCGTGCAGGCGCTGCACCATGCGCAGACTGAGCCGACGCTTGCGGTTCAAGACCTCCGACACCCGGCCGCTGGGTCCGATGAACGGCTCAAGGTCCCTGGCGGTCAAGCCCTGCTGTTCCATGCGGAACTTGATGGCGTCCACCGGATCGAGCGGGCCGAACGCGTGGTGCTTGCGCTCGTAGGCTTCGACGAGCATGACCAGCACGTCACGCTCGTCCGCCTCGGGCGTGTGCTCGTCGGCCTGGAAGATCACGTCGAGGCGTGCGAGGACCGCCTTGAGGTCGTCTTCGTCCCGGATGGGCCTAATGGTCATTGACCGTCTCCACGTCGATTCGATCGTACTCGGCATGGGTGCCGACGAACTTCACCCAGGCAATGCCTGCCCGATACTGCATCTCGACGACCAGCCTGTACTTGTTGCCACCCACGTTGAACACCACGCGGTTGTTGCCGCAGATACTTGCGTTCGCGTACTGATCCTTCACGTCCTGCGGCGACCGCCACGTGGCCTTCAGGGCTTCCTCGTACCAGCTATGCAAGCGCCCCCGCGCGTCGCGGCGGCCGGGGCGGTCCCAGAACGTCTGCAGGCTTCTCCGCGCGATTACCCTCATCGAATCCGAATATCTCCCAATTTGGGAGCATCGTCAAGCGCGATGTACCCGGCCTTCGCGATGCGCTGCACGTGTTCGAGCGAGCGTGGTGCGTTCTCCTCCGCACACTGGGGAAGACACTAGCCAGCAAACGCCCGAGACTCGAGCGCCAGACGCGGGACTTCGATGTCGATTCGACGGCACTACCCACTGGCGCGGCCTGCGCGATCGCCAGGCAGGGCTGCCTGGGCGACATGGAGATCGTGTTCACCTCCCCTGCCTCAAACCTCAGGTCGGTCGGTGGGGTCACCCGACGGTCCTTCGACGATTCAGCACCGCAGGCGCAGACGGCCTGACGGCAGGGAGCCGGTGCCACTGCGCGCCGCGACAGTCCGAAGGAAACCGGACTCAGTCGCGGGCAGGCGCGACCTGCATCCGTGCAGGCATGGCCGTGGCCCGGACGCCGCTCACGTCCGCCGCCCCCTTCGCGACGCCCCCGGCTTCACCCGCACGTTGAATTCGACACGCGACCCGAGCCGGCTGTTGATCGTGAGCAGGCGCTCGATGCTCAGGCGACGGAAGTCCGCATTCCGGATCCGGGAGAAGTCTGCGGCGTCGATCCCGGTCAGGCGCTGGGCTTCGCGGGCCGTGAGGCCGTCGCGATCCAGTGCCGAAATCACGGCCGTCGCCAGTATCGCCTTCAATTGAAGTGCCTCGGGCGATGGGTACCCGAGATCCTTGAACACGTTCCCGCTGCCTCGGATCAGGTCGAGCGGCTCTTCACTTCCATCCATGGCGAATCATCTCCTTGAGACGGCTCGATCGTGCCGCAATGAGTTCCACATGATGAAGCGGCGTAGCTCGCCCTTGATGGGCCTTCTTCTGAAAGACGTGGATGACCCAGATGTCGTCTCCCACCTGCAGCGCATAGACGGCACGATACACATCTCCCCCGAACCGGCAACGCACCTCGAGCAACCCAGCCCCGCACCCGCGCAGAGGTTTCGATATCGCGGCCTTGCCACCCTCAGCGGCGATGGAAAGCGCATTCGCTACAGTCTCGCGAACAGGCCCAGGAAAGTCCTCGAAGTCCTTCAGTGCAGGGGACAGCCAGGATACTGCGCGTTCCGAAGTGCGCGACACCGACACGTTATCTTGGCAGAACTACCAACCTCCTGCAACCCGATCCGCCCTCCACGTGCAGCCCTCCTTCGCCTGGTCCGGAAGAGAAGGCTGCGCCGCAAGGCAACGCGCTGCGCGATCGGGAAATCGAGGTATTCCCGCGATACTTGCGGGAGGGGTGCGTTCATGCGGTCGGTCAGTGCGATGCCCGGGCCCGCCGCGACCGGCATCCCGTTCTTCGATTCACCGCCCGAACGCGTTCCCCCGCCTCGCCAGCGCCTCCATCACCTTGCGCGCATACCGCTCGCGCAGCACGTCGCTGCCGGCGTTGTATGCGCCCACCGCGGTCCAGGTGTTTCCATGCAGCCGCATCTTGCGCGCCAGCACCCAGGCGCCGACATGCACCGATACGCACGGATCGAGCAGGTCGCGCGGCGAGATCCCGTGGCGCTGCAGTTCCGGCAGCCAAAGGCTGTTGATCTGCATCAGCCCGATGTCCACCGAGCCGTTGGTGTTGCGTCCGATCGCGCCGGGGCGCAGGCCGCTCTCCACTTCTGCGATCGCCACCAGCAGGTGCGGGTTGACCCGATGGCGGCGCGCGGCCTGTTCCCAGCAGGTCGATTGCTCCGCCGGGGCGGTCACGACCGGTTCGTCGCTTCCGAAGGCCGGGCGCGGACCGGCAAGCATCGACAGCGACGACGACAGGATGAGGACCCCGAGCAGCCGTGCTGGCATGCGTCGCTCAGCGCGGTCCGTCGCCTGCGGGTACCGTGGGCAGCGGCACGGGCCTCGGCGGCATCGGCGACATCGGCGGGAACCCGGTGGGCTGTGGTCCGAGCGCGCTCAGCGGGTTGCGGGGATCGACCGGCCCGATGACCGGAACGGAAGGCAGCGGCGGCAGCGGCGGAAACGGCTGCGCGGACGCCGGCACCTGAGCGGTCCCCGCGGGGGCACCGCCTGGATTCGCCGCCGACGCCGAGGCCATCGCCGGCTGGCCCCTGTTCGGCTGCACGAGCACCGGCTGGCCCGGCGGCGGGCGACGATCGCTCGCCACGATCACGGCCGGATGGCGCGGCAGGTCGACCGTCGTGCCGTCGATGACGACGGTGCCGTCGGTGATGGCGCCGATGCGCCGTCCCATCCACTCGTCGCCTTCGGAGACGGCGGTGCTGGTGGCGCCCAGCTGGACGATCGCGCGCCGCTGGTCGCCGTTGCGCAGGATCGCCAGCACCTGGGGCGATGGTGCAGGAGCTGCAGCCGATGCGCCCGGCATCGGCGCGGCTGCGGACGAGGGTTCGCGCACGGGCGAGCGCGCCGCGACCTGTGGCCGATCCGGGCGCCGGGACGCGCGCGCCGGCGCCGGGCCGCCGCCCGGTCCTGCGGCCGGTCCCGCCAGCGCTCCCGGTGACGACGCACCAACCACGCCGGGGCCGAACATCTCGGCCTGCAACCTGCGCTCCTCGTTGACGCGCCGGATGGGCGCCAGCGACATGTTGTTCCGTATCGCCGCCTGCTTCGCTTCCTCTTCGAGCAACTGCGTCTCGAGGCGCATCTGCTCCAGCCTTCGCTGGGTCGTCTCGAACGCGATCGGCTGGCCGGTGAGGGGATTCACCGGATTCGGCGGTGGCGATGCGGCCGCCTGCACTTGCGTGGAGGCGACGATCACGAGCGGCAGCAGGACAGGCAGGAGCGGGTTCATCGGACTCTCCGGATCGGAAGTTGAAGGCCTGAAGCAGGCAGCAGGGGCGGAAGGGACATCGCGGATCACAGCGCGCCCACCGCATTCACGCGCAGCAGGTTGCCGCCAGGCAGCGTGGTCACGATCGAGGCGGTGTACGGCGGCACCTGCCGCGCGGCGTCGGCGTTCTGGGGGTTGCGCACCTCGTTGCTGCAGTTGTCGTACTGCATCACCTGGCCGTAGAGGTCGGTCACGTCGACGTTCGACAGCCCCAGCGTCGCCGCGGGTCCCGGCCCTGCCGGCAGGAGCAGCGGCGAGGGCGCGCCACAGGCAGACAGCGGCATAGGCCCGCTGGCATCCCAGCGTTCCGCCGGCGTGCCGCCGCTCGCGAAGTAGTTGATCGACGCGTCCCGGCTTGGATCCGCCTGCGCCCGGGACTGGAAGTAGGCCTGGTAGGCGGTCGCGACCAGTTGCATCCGGGCAAGGGTCTGGCGCAGCAGGTCGGCAGCGATGTTGAAGCCGTCGACCAGGACGCCCTCGTCGTCTCCGCACAGCGTGAGTTCGCCCCCTGCGGACAGGCCGGTCGTGCAGTTGCCGATCGTGTCCAGGCGCCCGTTCTGTCCCGGCGCGACGATCGCGATCACGCGATAGAAGGCATCGGCGCCGGAGATGCTGCGCGCCAGCCGCTCGGTCATCAGCAGGCACATGGGCGCCGCGAAGCCATCTCGGAACGCGGTGGACGCCGACTGCGACAGGTAGCGCGCCAGCGGCGCCAGCGTGGCCGGCCCGCTGGCGCAGCGGCCGCTGGTCGGGTCGGGCACGACCGGCTCGATCGTGCCGCCGGGAAGGACGAAGCGTGCACCGGCCTCGCCATCGACGCTCACCGGGTTGTCCCGGTAGGCGGCCAGGAACGCCTGCCGGACCTCGGCGAGTTGCCGCCGGTTGTCCAGCCCGCCCTGGAAGGCCAGCATCGGCCCGAGCACGTCCAGCACGAACAGGACGAGCGGCACCATGACCGCGAGCACGATCGCCAGTTCGGTCAGCGTGAACCCGCGCACGCGGGCGCGGTGCCGCGGGTGGCGCGCCTTCACTGGGCCCTCCCGGCGGCGGCCGACTGCATCAGCCAGTTGAACTCCTCGGCGGGATGCGCGACGTATCGTGCATCCTCCTCGGCGATCTCGCCGCGACGCACCCGGTCGGCGAGCTGCGCGGTCATCTGCTGGTGGCCATCGCGCCGGCCCTGCGCCATGATCCCACGCAGTTGCCCGGTCGTGCCCTGCAGGATCTGCTGCCTGACCGCGGGCGTGCTCACCATCAGCTCGCAAACGAGGGCCTGTGCCGGCTCGTCGCGCCGGCGCACCAGTGCCTGCGACAGAACGCCCACCAGCACGTTCGCGAACACGCTGCGCGCCCAGCCCATCTCGTCGGGCGCAAAGAAGGAAAGCACGCGCTCGACGGCCTCGGAGGCGTTCGGCGTGTGCAGCGTCGCCAGTACCAGGTGTCCGCTCTCGCCGGCGGCCAGCGCCGCATGCATGGTCCCGCGATCGCGGATCTCGCCGATCACGATCACGTCCGGGTCCTGGCGCATCGCCGCGCGGACGGCTCCGGCGAAGTCGGGCGAGTCCGTGCCCACCTCGCGAGCGCTCACCCGGCCGAGCAGGGCGCCGCCGCCGGCACAGGTCGCACGATCGATGCGGTACTCGATCGGGTCTTCCACCGTCAGCACATGCAGCGCGCGGCTGCACACGAGATGGTGCACCAGCGCCGCCAGCGTCGTGCTCTTGCCGCTGCCGGTGGGGCCGGTGACCAGCAGCAGCCCGCGCGACCGGTCGACCAGCCGCCGCAGCAGCACCGGCAAGCCGAGCGCATCGAGGTCCGGGATCACGTCGCGCAATCGCCGCAGCACCAGTCCCAGTGCGCCGCCTGCGCGCAGGTGGGCGTTGCCGCGCAGCCGATGCCCGCCCAGCTCGGCGGAGAAGTCCATCGCGCCGCCGTCGCGCTGGCGCAGCGCGCGGCGCAGCGCATCGGGCTGCGTGCCTGCCGCCCCCTCGAGCACCACCAGGGCGCGCAGCAAGGCGAAGAGCGCGGGCTCGTCGACCGTCGCCGGGTCGGCCACCGACAGCGCGCCGAGTCGCCGGCCGCGCACCGGTTCGCCGGTGGCCAGGTGCAGGTCGGTCAGGTCCGGATGCTCGGCGAGCAGCCGTGCCACCGTCTGTTCCAGTGCACCGTTCATCCGTGCGCTCCGGTCATGGCGCGGCGACTGCGGATATCGCCAGCGTGCCGCCCCAGGGCGTCGCGGTGCGCAGCGCCATCGAGAACGGCATGGCCTGCGAGGCGCCGCTGCCGTTGCTCGCCTCGATCGGACCGCCCCAGGCGTTGATCAGGAGCAGCGGATCGATCCCGGCTGCCTGCGCCAGGCCGGCTGCATCCACCGGGGTGAAGTCGTCGATGCATGGCAGTTCGCCCGCGGACGGCGCCGCGCAGCGCAGCGCGCGGAACCGGTTGACGGTCGCGTCGCGCGAGGGATCGGACAGCAGGCGCGCCCGGAACGCGGATTCGAGGTGGCGGGCCAGGCGATCGAGCCGCGCACGTGTCTCGCTGACCGCGCCGGCCTGGAGGTCGAAGCCGGACACGCTGGTCCAGCGCGCACCGGCCGACGGAGTGAACCGCCCGCTGGAGGCATCCAGCACCGATGCATCCGCTTCGCCAGGCAGCCATGCGACGATCACCCGATAGGCGGTACCGTCGCGCGACAGGCGATCGCTCGCCGCCAGGCGCAGCCCCCAGCGCGGTCCGATGCCGGCCTCGCGCAGGAGCACGCCGGCATCGGGTGCATCCACCGACCGGTCGACACGCGCCAGTTCCCGGGCATACCAGCCCTGGAGCGCGATGCGAACCTCTTCGAGGTAGGCCTGCTGCACCTGCGCCAGTGCATCGGCCTGGGTGCGCGTGGCGAGCGTCGTCCAGCCCGCGACGATCGCACCGGCGATGGTCACCACGACGGCAACCATCGCCAGCACCGCATGGCCCGACTCGGTCCGGTGCATCGGGTCGCGTCCTCAACCCTGCGCGCTGTGGAAGAGCATGTCGAACGACCCGGTGGTCGCCGCACCGCCCCCCGGTGCGCCACGGCAGCGGAAGCGGTCGAAGCCGACCGTGGTGTCGTTGCTGCCGTTGCACTCCTGCAGCATCTCGAGGATCTGCGCGTTCGGGACGCCGGTCGAGCGCGTGAAGTAGCGCTGCCCGATGCCGCCCGCTTCGCGCTGGATGGACACGACGACGCCCGACATGATGTTGTTGATCACCGCATCGCCGTTCTGGTTGAAATCCGTCGGCTGCATATAGGGCTGCTTCCACGTGCCCGCGGGAACGTCCACGCCGCAGTAGGTGTTCGCCGCCAGGTTGGCCGCGTTGTCGAACAGGCCGCGCACCTGGCGCGGAATGCAGTTGGTATTGGCGTTCATCCGCAGCGCGGCGTCGCCGACCGTGCGCTGGAAGGCGAGCAGGGCTGCATTGCGGCTCTGGCCGCCGACACCGAAGAAATAGCCGACGCCCACGGCGAGCACCAGCAGCACCGCGACCACGATGCCGAGTTCGACCAGGGTGAAGCCGCGATCATGCCGCTTGAGTCGTACGCTTCTGCTCACATCCACCTCCGTTGAACGATCCGCAAGCGGATCACACGTTGCGCAATCCGATCGCCATGATCGGGCCGTAGGAAAGGAAGAACGCGACCACGATGCCGGCACCCAGCACCAGCATCGATGCGAAGAACAGGACGTCGGCGAGGCGTGCCGACAGGCCGACGACGTCCTCCTCGAACTCCCGGACCATCCGCTCGAGTTCGTCGGGCAGGCGGCCGGATTCGTCCGCCGCGGCGACGTCCGCGGCGACCAGGGCGGGGAAGCCGGCGCGCGCCGCCGCCTCGCGCATGAACACGCCGGTCTCGAGCAGGTGCCCGAAGCGCGTGAACCAGCCGCGGGTGTCGGATCGGCGCGCGGCGTCGCGCACGACCGCGGCCGCGGTCGCCGGCGGAATCCGCGCGCGCAGCAGTTGCGCGAAACCGTTCCACAGGCCGGCCAGTTCGGCCTTCACCGAGATGTCGCGCACCAGCGGGATCGATTCGACCAGCCTGCGGCAGGCGGCGGTACGCGTGAACAGGAACAGCAGGACCGGGATCGCCACGAACAGCGTGGCGGCGAGCGCCAGGTTCGCGTTCACCACCTGCGTGAACTCGAAATAGCCGACCGCGAATGGTGGCAGCCTGGCGCCGGTCTTGGCAAAGAACTCGAGGGTCTTGGGCGCTGCGACCGTCACCACCACGAACAGGAATACGTACAGGAAGGCGAGCGTGGCGATCGGGATCGCCAGCACCCTGGACAGCGACGACCGAAGGGTGCGCTGCGCACGCACGTCATCGGCGAGCCGCCTGAGCGTGTCGGGCGTGTTGCCGGAGACCTCCGCCGCGCGTACCAGCATCGCATCGCGGCGGGGGAACCCCGCGAACACCATGGCCGAATGCAGGTCGGCACCGCCCAGGCATTGCTGCTGCATGGCCAGGGCCGCCTGCCGCAGCCGGGGATCGCGCAGGATGCTGCGACAGCTCTCGAGCGCCTTCGGCGCCGGCGTGCCATTGCCCAGCCGCTGGCCGAACGAGCGGTAGAAACGTTCGAGGTCGCGCAGGTCGAACCCGCTCGATACCCAGTTGCGCACGGTAGCGGCCGGATCGAGGCGAAGCCGGGTCGCGCGCACGCGGTTGGTCTTCAGCCTCGAATAGGCGAAATCCCGGTTGGCCGCGTAGACGACGCCACGCACCGGGACGTTCGCGGTGTCGTAGCCACTGTACTGGAAGGCAAGGATCATGATCGGCAGGATGTTCGACTACGTCTGTCTCGGGGACCCGTTCGGAAAGGGGGCGTTGCGGGCCGAAACGCCCCGCGGCATGGCGTCCTCTACGACGGCGGGTCGGCGACCCGGCGCAACTCGTCGATCGAGGTGACGCCGCGCGCGACCAGCCGCAGCCCGCAGGCCCAGATCGAGCGGCCGGGCGGCACGCCGGCCCGGGCGATCTCGCGTGCGGTCGCGCCACGCTCGACCAGGTCGCGCACGTCGCGATCGATGTCGAGCAGTTCGTAGATGATCCGCCGTCCGCGAAAGCCGCTCCAGGCGCAGCGCGCACAGCCCACCTCGCGCATCGGCAGCCATTCGATGTCCGCCAGCCAGGCGGCCCGGCGCCGCTCGGCCTGGGTTTCCTCGCGCAGGTCGGGCACCCGGCAATCGGGACACAGCACCTGCACCAGCCGCTGCGCCAGCACGCCGCGCAGGGCCGCCGCGAGGTTCTCGGAACTGACGCCGATATGCCGCAGGCGCGTGATCGCCAGGGCCGCCTCGGTCACGTGCAGCGTCGTGTAGACCAGGTGGCCGGTGAACGCCGCGGAGATCACGCGGTTCGCGACATCGAGGTCCTCCCGGATCTCGCCCATCAGGATCACGTGCGGCGCCATGCGCAGCGCAGCGTTGAGCATGATGCGCACGCCCTCGCCTTCCGGGACATCGGCCGGCACTTCCATCTGATGCCATATATCAGCCCGCACCCCGCATGCATGCTAGCTATCTGGCTACCATTAGCCAGGGCATACCCCCAGAAGTACCCCCCCCCGGAAGTTGCGCGCGACCGTGCGGAATTAGTTCGGCATAGCCGGGATATCCTCCCCTACTCGGTCTGAAGGGAGTTCGACTCCGTGAAACTACGTCGATGGCATCGCGCCGGCATCGTCGCGTCTATTGGGTGGATTCTCTACGCTAGCACTTCGGAGAGACTTCGCCATGCTGATTTGGCTTACTCGATCGGGCGAGCTACGTTTGACGCATGCATAGGGGTGGAGCGGCGGCCCTTTAACGAATGCTCGGAAGAGCAACATCGCCAGGTGCAAGAATTTATGGCCACTCAGGTCTGGAAGAGCGTCGCGGCCGGTGCCGTCTTGCCCGTTATTCTGACTTGGCTGCTAGTCGGACTCGGGCTATGGGTGTTCCGGTGGATCATGTCGGGCGACCGCTAGCGCGCCCTTGAGCCTCGTGAGCATCGGACAGGCCGTAACCGGAGCGGCCGTAGCACGCGGCTCGCGCACCGCCGGTTCAGTCAGCGGTGTCACGCTGCCCGGGGTGTGGGCAGATCGAGAGGGCGCCCCGGGCTGGACTCGCGCCCTAAAGGCAGCAGCTAGTGGCGGCTTGCAGGGGCGTTTGAAACTTCTATTCGCAGAGATGACCGTCACACTGCTCGCGGGTGTTGACGCTCCCTCAAGTCGAGGCCGACACACTACGCCTTCCCCGGCGCGACACACCGACGAGAAGTGCGGCGCCGGAGGCAAGCAGCACGAGAGAAGGCGAGAGAGGAATCGCCCGCACGATCGGTGCTGTGTAGTCGAAGCCGGATTCGGAGGTCAAGGAAAACGGAATCTCAGCGCCGGTCTGGAAGTCGAAAGCCTTGAACGCGCCGAAGTAGCCTGACCGTTCAGCATCTACAAGGGCGTCCGTATAGGTCCCTGCGTCTGCTCTTGCAACGAAGGACGCTCTGAGCATGAGCTCTTCGTTTAGCGGTACGACGAACGACGAACGATCATCAATTCCGTTCGCTAGAGCTACCCAAGAAAAAGTGTCGGAAGAGTTACTCGGCGAGACCGATGTGCCAATACGACCCTGCGTCTTCTCAATAGCGTTGGCCTCGAAAAGTATTCGTCTACCTGTAAGGCTACTTGTGTTTAGGTCAACAAGTCGTTTCAACCTGTACGAACCGAATTCTTGCCGCGAATTTCCAATCGATATCTGGAAATCAAGTTCTGCCTGCGCTCGACCCCTTGCAAACTCCAAACCTGGATTGGTTAAAAGATCCCCGACATTCAAAAAAGCTTCCGTGTAGGTGTCCAACGTCAATCGCGCGAGCCCCGTTTGCCCGGGTGATCGGAGAATGATCTTGTCCTCAATGTTCAGAGCGACCTGACCTGCAGAGCCCACACGTTTCTGCGCGTCCTGAATGGTTCCAGTTGTCCAACTGCTCGCAGTCGCGTACGCGCCGAACCCTTGATAGCTAACACGGCCCCTGCTTTCAGCACGCACCAACGGGACGACATTACTCAAGGCGTCGCCGACAACACCAGCGGCGTTCGTACTACGTATGTTGCAAGGAATCAAGGCGCCGCACGTGTCGTACGTGAGGGCAAGGTATACCCCGTTAATCGTCGCAGCCAATGCCACGCGACCATCCGTAAGGACTGATGACACCGCAAGCGCGCCCACCAAGGCTAGGCGACCAATCGGTTTACGCTTGCCGATGTCGTGACCAAACCGTTGATGTGAGCCCGTCAGGCGGACGCCCACTGGAACCAGAAGTTGCGCCGCAAGCCTCTTGAACCTCGTCTTATGTAGAAGCATGAGAGACAGCCTATAGAGCAGTGGACAAGCGGCGAAGCGCGGTGCGATACCGGGGCAACTGATCTCGGAAGTTGGCCCCGCAATGATTAGGTGTAATCCTGAACATTCTGGCAGGAACGAAGTTCACAGAATGGATCCTTAATGTCAATGATCCGTTCGGACCCATTCCGACTTGATGTTGCCGTGAAGTGTCGCGAGGACGACCTTCCCAGGCGGCGTTACTTAGTTCAGGGGTGTTGGGTGACCAAAAGCCACTCTCTTTACGGAGGTTAGAGCCTAAGGCAAGTGCCTGCGGTTGCCCTCGCGCGCGCGTACTGCTCTCAAAACTCGACGGGCCATGCGTTCGATGACGCTTTCGGAGTCGGGTGCGGCGCATTTTTCAGCCGCCACGGCAGCGCTCGTCGAAGCGCGAACTGCCTACGCTCTCGCGCGCGCGTTTGCTGCGGAACAGACGAGCAGTTGATGCCCTATCGCACGATGCAAACCGTTCGGCTCAGGGCCGTCAGGGACTTCTGGATGAAGGCACTTTTCGTAGCGCTGCTTCTCGCCGCGTCCACGCTATCGGCGCAATCGACGTACCAGCGCTGCCGCGCAATCGATGGCGACACCCTCCGCTGCGGCGGGGAGCGAATTCGCCTCATCGGAATCTACGCGCCTGAGCGAAGTGAAGCCGGGGGCAACGAAGCTAGACAACGGCTTCAGGCGTTCATCGATACTGGGCGGGTTCATATCGAAGCGGCCGGGCACGACAGATACGGACGGATACGCGCCCATGTGTACGTGGATGGTCGCCGGTTGGTACAGGCGGACATCTCAGCGCCGGGGGGCGGGGGAACAGGGGGCGCTGAGGCAATCTCGGGGCGCCCCTAGCAACTGGGGCTAGATTTTTCGGGATTGCGTTTACGCGAAGGAATGTGACTGGTCTCCGGGTCATGGGCCGCAAGAGAAATCGCCCCCCCTGCCTGCCCGACCACCACCGACAAACGCGCGCGCGCGCGAGGCTTAGCATAGGCGGTCAGTCCAGCCACCCGCGACGCGCCATCATCTCGATTAGCGCTCCGTCCTTCGCGGCCTCGCACTCGTCTATCTCTTGCATCAGGCGCCGGAACGTTTTCCCATGCATCCCGGCCGGGCGCACGCAGCCATCGACTAGCCGCGCCTCAAGCTTGCGCTGCCGTCGCCAGACTCGACCTAGCCAATCCTCGGACTGGCTCGCGTAAGCGAGTCGATTGCAGCTTCGGCAAGCGAACCGGCCATGCCGCTGATAAAGGATCGCGACACGTTCGCCGCGAACCGGACAGAGAAACCACGGACGGTTCCCGCCCACCGGCCCGCGCGTGCTAGTCAGCGATATCCGATCCTCGCGCGCCTCGTCATTGACGCGATAGCGAAGCACCAGCAGGCCTATTGGCCCGGTAGCCTCGACCGCATAGCCAATGCTCGCGAGTCTTTCGCCAGTCTCGCGATCCGTCCACGCCCACCCCCCAGCCCGGCCAGGTGCCAAGCATCCTTGCCGCTGCATCGTTCGCACGTCCAGCCGTAGGCATTCCTCGGCCTTCGCGTGCCAACCCGGTCTGCCTGCCCCCCAACGTGCGCCGCCTCTGCTCATGTTCTGTTCACAGAATACGAAATCATTGGCGAGCCTCGTCTAACCCTCTGATTTCCGAACCCTTGAGCGATGCTCGCTTCTTCCTCACAATGCCTCGATTCCGGTTGCCTTGCGCGACCATACCGCCGAAGGAAGCGCGCCTTGATCATCGAGATTGCCCTTGGCATCGTTCTGGCGGTTGTCATTCTTGCCTTCCTTCCGGCGATCCTGGCGATTGCGGTAGGTGGGGCCGCTATCGCGATTGTGGCGGTACTGGCGATTGCTGTTGTGCTGCTTGCGTGGGAGAACACCGAAGCCGTCGGAGCGCTTCTGCTCTTCTTCTGCGGGCTAGTGGGCCTCATTGCCCTCGCAGGCTGGATCATCCGTCGATGGCCCCACATGGCCCTTGACTCGACAATCTTCTGGCTGGTTCTTCTAGGGTTTGTTTTGCTGTGCAACCACTTTGCACTTTTTGGCGACTGGGACGGTCCCAGTGGCGCGTATGCGTGGGTGGTAGCTGTAACCGTCCTTGTTGATGCTTTGCTGCTGTACCTGTTTCACATTTCAAACCGATCACAACTTGCAGAGTGGCGAAGGCAGGAAGCGATACGGGCGTCCTACCTCGATGCCGATGATGATGTGGACGCTCGACCACCAAACTAGCGTTGCAACGACCTATCCAGCGCCTGGCCAGCGCTCCCAGCTTGCCCGCTGGTCCGTGTCATCCGGTCCCGGTTCGTACCACTCGCAGCGGAACAGCACATCAACCTGCGGCCGGTAAACCCTGCTGCCCGTGGTCTGCGCCGCGCAGACGTTGCCTCGCAGGTTGGCACAGTGCCGACAAGTGCGGCGGTTGTCGGGCATCGCGCCATCGTCGGTCAGTCCGATCAGGTAGGCACTCAGGCCGGGCTGCTCGGCGCACTGCGCGAGTATTTGCCCGATCACCATCGGATCAGCTTCTCCGATGGCAGCAAGCCACGCGCGGATCGCAGCTTCATCCGCCGCGCCCATCCATAGGCCGGAACCGTTTGCCGCCTCTGGCGCGGATGCCGCTATCGCCTCGGGCATTTGCCGGGTTGCGACAGCGACAGTTGCGACACTTGCGACAGTTCCCCCTTCCGCCCTCCTAATTGTCGCAACAGTCGCAGGTGTCGCAGTCGAAAACTCACCCGGCTTGCGCTTTCCGCGAACCATGTCCGCGAGGCTCATCGCATCACCTCGACCAGTGCGGGGTTAACGGCAATTGTTTTGCGCCGTCCGTCCCGGTCTACTCGCACGCGGTAAAGCTCTTCCAGTTCCCGCAACGCCGCGTCTAGTCTCGCCTTGTCGCGTACCGGCCCAAGCCGCTGCGCGTCGCGCGTCGGGACAGATCGGGTCCGCTCCCGCTGGCAAAAGCCGATCAGCCAGCCATCAAGCCGCACGGCATCCCCCAGTTCTGCAGGAAGGGCTAGCTCGCCAAAGAATCGCCGGGCTTCGTTCAGGTGCCATGCCGCTATCCGGCTAGCACCGTCGAAAGCATCCGTTCCGATTGCGCCGCCTCCCCCTTCAAACATCTGGAACAGTGCCGATAGGCGCGCCGCGTTGTCCGCTGATTTGCTCGCCACGTCCTGCACGTCGCAAAGCTCTCCGCCGCTGCGTAGTTCAGTCTCGATCCCGTTGTGAAAGGCTACCCATTGCGCCTTAGCATCTGGACTGAACGACAGCGCGGGCGGGGTCAGCGCGCCATCCTCATCGATCGGCACAGGCTGATCCAGAATCGCCGCAATGCGTCGATGGAACGCGGCCAGTCGCGGCCATGTAGCAGGTCCGTCCGGCGCGCCTGGATCGATCTGGCGCGTTCCTTGGGTCGATTCCGGCCATGCCACAAGAAAGCGAGCGAGGAAGCCGCTGCCGCGCGCCAGCGCCCCGGAACGGTCGAAGAATTCGCGCAGCGTCGGCTCCTGAATCTGCAATGCAACGGTAAGCCGGGCGCCCCGCACCGTGAACGATTCCGATGATCGCCGGGAGATGTTCAGGCTCTTTCCATCCCACAACTGGTTCAGGAGGCCAAGATTGCGCATGACCGAGTCCTTGCCCATACCGTGCGACCCGAACACGATGCCAGCCTCGGCAGACACCACTCCGCCCGACGGCCAGCCTTTCGCCAGCCCATAGGCCAGCGCCTCGGGGGTCGCGTCGGCATAAAGCAGGCGTGGAATCCTCGGCGGTTCCGGCTTGTCGTGTTCTAGATCGCGCAGGGTCGAATCCATCTCTGCCGTGGACTTCTTCTCCTTCGCCAGAAGCCGAATCTTGTCCTTGACGCCACTGCGCTTGGCTTCCCACGATTCGACAGCAGAGCGATGGTCTTTCAGGACAGGCTTTGCTGCCTCTGCCTGGACTTCCTCGTAGTCGCTAATGGTTTTCGTAAAGAACCCGTCGCAGGTGGACTTGCGCTCACCTGATGCGGCGATGGTCAGCAGGAATAGCCCGACCGGCCCGACCAGCTTTTCAAGCCGCTTTGCATCGGCATGGGCTTGGCACGCCAGCGACAACGCCGCCAATGCCGACGATGCGACCATCGGGACAGGTGCCTTAACGAACCCCGTGACCTCTTCAACCGCTGCCCGTATTCCGTCGGGGAGTGCGTCCACGGGATACGGCAGCGCCGGAACCTTCGCGGTTAACGGCTGAGGCTCGCGCCACGCCCCTGTGGCGGCTTCTGGCGCGCCTTCTCGGACGGCGCTACTGTCACCCCCTGCCGGAGCGCGTGCGGCCGCTATGGCGCGTCCTACGGCCTCTGTGCCACGCTCTGCCGCCAGATCATTGAAGTCAGTCCATGTCGGGTCACGGTCGCCGCCAAACTCCGGAACGGCCATCCGTCCACCGACGGCACGCGCAGCCTCGACGGCGTTCGCATCGGCGTCGCCCGACGCCTTCACAAGATCGGCCAGGATGACCAGTTCCGCCGCTGGATACCGCTCGCGCATCGCCTCGGCCACCGCTCGCAGGTTGCCCGCCGACAGTGCCGCGATTCCCGCCTGCCCGGTCACGGTCGATGCGGTTAGCACCGTCGCCACGCCTTCGCCGATATGCAGCGTCATGCCTGCACCGTCGCCGTCCGGTAGCCGCTCGGTGGCCCAGAATCCTGCGGACTTGGTGCCGCGCCCGGCGAGCGCTGCCTTCCTGCCGTCGCCGTCGATCAGTTCCACCGTCGAAAGCCGATCCGCCTGCTTGACGGGTGCGACCAACAAGCGCCCGGTCAACGGCTCGCCGTTCGACTTCGGCGCATAGCCCAGAATGTGCGCCGCCTCGGCCGCGTCGATTTCTCGCAGCGTCGATACAGGTGGAACCCGTTTCCGCTCAAGGTAAGGATGATCGGCTTTCGCCTCGCTCGCCGCCTTGAGGATCGCCGCCGCCTTCTTCCCCGCCTCAGATCGCTCTAGGGCGATCTCTGCTTTCTCTCGGGCTTCCCGTTCCGCTGCTTTGCGCTTTCGCTCGGCTAGCTCTTCCGGCGTCGGCTTCTGGTAGCCCCCTTCATCGCGCCAACCGCCTGCCTTCGCCTCATGGAACAGGCTTCCGATCTTCAACGCGCCGTCTTTGCTGGCACTCCGCCAGGTAGACAGGGCATCGTCATCGCCACGGCCCCCGCGCCATTCGTCCCACAGTTCGCGGCCAGCATCGCCCAGTTCGGAATGGATCATCGCGGCCACGCGCCACCGCTCGCGATTCCCGCCCACAGTGATGAATTGCAACGCTTCGCGGATACGGTCGATGTCGTTACGCATCGGTCAGCCCTCCGCGTCGAATCAGCCAGCTGGCGAAGTCCACAGGGACCACGCCCCACACAGCCAAACGAACGATCCCCGCTTTGATGCGGGACCGAATAGCGGTACGCTTCCGATTGTCAGAAGTCTTCGGGGTCGGACGGTCGCCACCGTTCCGGCCCTTTTGTTTTGTCGTCATGTCCGGCCCCTATGCGTTCGCGATAAGGGCGCGGATATCCTCGACTCGCCACGCCGTCACGCGCGGCCCTAGCTTCACCGGCTTGGGGAATCGGCCAGCCCGAACGCCATCCCACCAGCAGGATTTCTTGACGGGAATGATTGCGGGTATCGGGGGCTGTGCCTTCGGATCGCCGATGATTTGAGGCAAACGAAGGAAGCCGGTTTCCGGTAGTCCTTGCATCGATAGCTCCGTGGATGGCCGCAGTCGGCCGATACGGAACTATGCTGTATACCCAGATGCAACTGCCGCCCCAGAAAGATGCCCAAAACTGGATACTGCTGTACACCCGGCTCCAAGACCATGCAACGACCGGGCGGAAGGAAACCGGCTTAAGCGACGCTTCGAATCGGCACCACTTGCGCACCTTGCCGCTGCGCGTCCAGATAGTCCGCCCACGCCTGCATCATCTTCCGCCGCTCGGGCAGGTACTCGGCACGGTTGTACGCAGCGCGCACCCCGTTTCTCTCGATGTGCGCTAGCTGTCGCTCGATGGCATCGGCGGGCCAGCCTTGCTCATTCAGCAGAGTGGAAGCCATCGCACGGAACCCGTGGCCCGTCTGGGTGCGCGAGTAGCCAAGCCGCCGCAGCGCCGCGTTAATCGTGTTTTCGCCCATCGGGCAATCTCGATTGCGCATGCTCGGGAAGACGAACCGGCCACGGCCGGATACCGGCTTCAGGTCGCGAAGGATCGCGATTGCCTGCGTGGAGAGGGGGACAATGTGCGCCTCGCCCATCTTCATCCGTGCCGCAGGGATTCGCCATTCGCCCGCCTCCAGGTCGAATTCCGTCCACTCGGCCATGCGTAGCTCGCCGGGACGGACAAACACCAGCGGCGCGAGCCTTAGCGCACTGGCTACCTCAAACGTGCCCTTGTAGCCGTGCAGCGCGCGCAGAAGATCACCCACGGCGCGCGGGTCCGTGACTGCCGGATGATTGCTGCCCTTGGGTGCGGTCAGTGCGCCCTTCAGATCGCGCGAGGGGTCACGCTCTGCCCGTCCGGTGGCGATGGCATAGCGCATCACCTTCCCGGCCTCCTGAACGATCCTGTGCGCCTCGCCATGATGACCGCGCGCCTCTACTAGCCGGGCGCAGTCCAGCAGCTTGCGCGCTGTGACATCCGCAACCGGCACCGCCCCCAACCAAGGGAACAAGTGGGCTTCCAGCCTCCGGGCGATGTTCACATGGGACGCGGGCGCGAGGTTCGGCCGCTTCTTCTCCAGCCATTCGCGTGCGACGGCTTCGAACGAGTTAGCCGCACGCTCTTCCCGCGAAGCCTTGTCCGCCTTGCGCTGCTCGCCGGGGTCGGTGCCTTCAGCTAGAAGCCGTCGTGCATCGTCGCGGCGCGTGCGGGCTTGCTTGAGGCTCACGTCCGGATAGACGCCAAGTGCCAGCAGCTTTTCCTTCCCGGCCGCGCGGTACTTCAACCGCCAGCGCTTCCCGCCTTCCGGCGTGACCAGCAGGAACAGTCCGCCGCCGTCAAACAGCTTCACGGGCTTGGCGTCGGCTTTCGCGTTGCGAACGGCGATCTCGGTAAGGGGCATCGCTGGAACCTCTGGAGGCTAGTTCGGGTGACGTACCCCCATGCGTGCGGGGTCGATACCCCCGAACGTACCCCCACATACCCCCGGATGTCAAAAACCGATATCGGACGCTCTCGCACTCTGCATAGAGGCTTGTCCCTAGAAGGCGTTCCGTTGTCGCCGTGCTTTCGGAGCGATCCGGACGCTATCGGACAGCTATGCGGCCTTTCCATCTGATGCCACATGGAATTGCGGTACTCGATCGGCTTCTCGATCGTCCGGATCGAGCGCTCGATCGGGTCGATCTTCTTCATCATCGCGTAGAGCGAGGTCGTCTTTCCGGAACCGGTGGGGCCGCACACGACCACCAGGCCCGTGCTCGAGCGGCTGTACTGCAGCAACTGGCGCTCGACCTGCTCGTCGAAGCCCAGCGAATGGAAGTCCGCCTGGTCGGCCTGGCGGTCGAGGATGCGCACCACGGCCTCGCGCTCGGCATGGGTCCGGCCCTGGTTGAGCTGCAGGCGGAAGCTGTAGCGGTCGGTGATGTCCGAGAACTCTTCCTTCAGGTCGCCGATGATCCCGACATTGGCTTCCTGCGGCGCGCGCGCCAGGGAATCCGCGTTCGAATTCTCGGACACCAGCTTGTTCAGCATCTTGTCGAACAGGTCTTCCCTGACGGCAGCGAACAGCTGGCCGACGCCGTTGACGTGCAGCTTTATCTTCCCGACACCGGCCAGCGTCTTGTGCAGGAAGATGTCGTTGGCACCCAGGTAGCAGGCATGGCGGATCAGCCGGCCGTAGATCCACTCGACGTCGTTGCCATCGGCCGCGTCGGCGCCGCGCTGCTGTCGCTGTCTTTCCTCCCACTGGCTCACCGACTGGCGGAACGCCTGCTCGGTGCGCGCGAAGTGCCGGCGGAAGATGGTTTCGATGGTGCGCGGGGACGCGATCACCACCTCTACCCGGTACGCCTGCCAGCAGGTCTGTGCCTCGAGGATCTTCTCCGGCTCCGCCACCGCCACCAGCAGGCGCCCGTCCTGCCGTCCGGCGGGCACGTATCCGGTGAACTCGCCGACCGTCACGGCTTCGAGTTCGCAGGGATCGATCCGCTCGACCCGTTCGTGCGGGAAGTACTGGCGACCGTTCTCCTCTGCAAGGGCCTGCGCCATCGTCTCCGCGCTGATCAGGCCGAGGTCGAGGACCACCCGGGTGAGCGAAGTGCCCGTGGCGGCGGCGAACTGCAGGGCTGCCCGGATGTGCGCTTCCCGCACGCCGAGCTTGCGCAGGCGCTGGTCCATGCCCACCTGCGCGGTGACGAGACGCTCGGATTCGTTCAGTGGCCGTCCTTCCCGCTGCCGTTCGAGGGCCGCTTCGATGTCGGCGCGGGTACAGAAGTCGAGCGCGACCAGCAGGTCGCCGAGCGGTGCGCGGGACTGTTCCTGCGCATCGAGCGCGGCCTTCAGCGCAGCGCGCGTGATGGCAGCATCGGCGAGCAGCACCTGGCCCAGCAGCTGGCGTGCGCCGGCGCCCTGTCTTTCCGGACCGCCCTCGCGCCGGTCCGCCGCACCCGAGGCCCCGGGCTCGGCGACGGCAAACGCACCTGCACCACCGAACCAGCGTCCGCGCAGGTCCATCTCAGCCCCCGAACACGGTGAGCGTCAGCTCGAAGCTGCGCTCGGAGGCGGTGAAGCCGGTCACCGCCACCGGCAGCGCGCGAAAGCTCGATACATAGTCGCGCAGCCCCTGGTAGTGCCCGTAGGCGCCCTTGATGCGCAGCGACACCGCCCGCAACTGGCCTCCCGTGAAGGGCACCGGACGCGCCATCTCCGACAGCGGCGAGACCCGGGTGACCCCGCCGCCGGTCGTGACGGCCAGCGATTCGATGCTGATCGCATCGTTGACACGGCGCTCCAGGGCTGCCGATACGGTCTCGGACAGCGCGCGCTCGACGGGCTTTCCGGCATGCGGATCTTCGCCCTGCGTGCCGGCCACTGCGCGCACGCGCGCCGACAGCGCCTCGAGCGAGATCGCCTCTGCATGCATGCGTACGGCCTGCGCCTCGGCCGATGCGGCGCGCGGCTGCTGTCCCCGTGCGGCGAGCACGCTACCGAGGCAACATGCCAGCAAGAGCGGAATCAGGATGGTCGCAACGTACGACGAGCGTGATCTCATTGAGGGCTCCGGTGGCATTCAGGCCGCTGCGCACGCAGCCCGAAGGCGGTTCGATGGCGAGCACGGCAGCGATCCGTGCCCGTTCGGTGACCGAGTGGACGCTCGGACGGTTCTGGAAAGTCAGGCGTGGCTGGCTGAAGGGGACGGTCACGGTGTATTCGGCCACGCGTCCCCGGGCCTCGATCGCCACCCTGGCGCCTGCACGCCAGAGCTCGCCCGACCGGTCGAGCATCGACAGCGGATCCATGCCCAGTTCGTGGGCCAGGGCCGTGGGGCGCCCGAGCATCAGTGCGCCGAGTTCCCGCTGCATGCGGTCGATGTCCTGCCTTGCCTGACCGGCGCGTGCCTCGGCGTCGCGTATCCGGTAGGTCGTCTCGAACAGGCTTGCCGCACCGCCGGCTGCGAGCAGGACGCTCGCCGCGAGCATCGCGTGCCGGAGGTGGCGGATCGCGATCCCCGACCATTCCGGTTCGGACGGATAGAAGGCGACCTCGTCGGCCGCAGCCAGGACGTCGGCCGCACTGAAGAGCACCCAGGGCGCGTCCTCCGGCAGCTTCTGTTCGTAGAGGACGAGCCGCGCGACGTCGCGCACCGGCTCGTCGGTGACGCTGCAAACGACCGCCGGTTGCAGTGCCGGATCCGGCATCACCACGGCGATCACCAGCCGCTCGCGAGGCAGGCGCGTGACCGATGCTTCCTCGGCGGGCGCGCACAGGTCGATGAGCACCGCGAACGGCCGCCCGCCGGGTGCCACGGACGCCTGCCCGGCCCGCTCGAGCAGCCGGTCGACGAGCATGAGCCCGGGCGCGACCGCGCTGATCGCCGGCGACGTGGAGCGCGTTTCGTCCGGCGTGCCGGAGCGCCCGGGCAAATCCTCGCCTGCAAGGGCGTCGAGGTAGCCCACCGGCGCGGCGTAGATCACGCCATCCTGCTTCGACCGGTTGACCACGCGAACCCGTTCCATCGAGAGTCCTTCGCGCACCACATGCGACTTCGCGGCCTCGATGGAGCGCGGCCCGCTCGCCACGCGCCGCTCTTCCGGGTGGAAAGCGATGACGCGCACCGTACCCGCCCGCGGCAGGGGGACGGCTCCGTCCGCGCTCACCTGCCAGTGCGCAAGCGTGCGACTGGTGAGGAAGGTGGCTAGGCAGACCGGTTCGGCGCGCATGGTCTGCTAGAGCGATTCGGAGAACAGCGCGTCGTACGCACCGCCAGGGATGACGGTCGCGCGCAGCAGCAGCACGACCTCGCGCGCGACGGTGCGCTGGTTGCGACGGCCGAGCGCGTCGCCCGCCACCGGCACGTCGACAAGCCCGGGCACGCCTGCACGGGTCTCGTCGCCGACCGAGCTGCGGATGCCGCCGAGGATCAGCGTGTTTCCCGACTGGGCGACGACCTGCATCAGCGACTGATTGGTGCGCTGGACCGGCGCGGTGACGCGCGATCCCGCGCCGATCTCGAAGGTCTGGAACTCCTGTACCCGGTTGAGCACCGGCACGATGGTCAGTTGCACCTCGTTGTCGGACAGGATGTCCGGCTGCAGCGACAGCGTCACGCCGTCGACTGCGAATGCGGCGGCTGCGCTGGTGGTCGTGGTCCCGCCGCCGGCGCCGGCGACGATCGTGGAAGCCACGTTGGGCACATAGGGCAACTGCTGCCCGTCGAAGATCACCGACGGGGTGTTGTTCATCGCGAGCACCCTGGGCTGCGAGATCACGCGCACGTTGGTGTACTGCTGCAGGGCGCGCAGGACGACGGATATCGACCCACGCGTGACATTGGCAGTGGCCGCCGGGGAGAGGCCGGGCACGACGACCGCGCCTGCGCCGAGCAGCGAAACCGATCCGGCGGTGGATCCGGACAGAACCCGCGTCCAGTCGATGCCATAACGGAACTCGTCGGTCAGGGTCACCTCGACGATGGACGCTTCGATGTCCACGCGGCGCATCGCCACCGCGGAGAACCGGTTGAGGAACTGCGACACGCGCCCGAGCGCAGCCCCGTTCGACCGGACGGTGATGTAGCCCATCTCCTGCATCACGTGCACTTCCGCATTGGCACCGGCAAGGTCGCGCAGGAACTGCCCGAGCCCGGCCGCATCGGTCTGGAACCGGCCGCTGACCGTGAACTGGGCCTGCAGCCCGGTGGCAGCCGGTGGCGCGCCCTGTGCCGTCGAGCCCGGGCCTGCCGCGGCGAAGCTGCCGGCGGATGCGGCCGTTCCACCCGACACCGAGGCCGCGTTGCCGCCTCCCTGCACCGTGGGCGATCCCCCGACCGAGTACTGCGCGACCAGCCGCTGCATCACGTGCAGCGGCAGCCGGAAGGTATAGGACGCCACGTCGGTGACCGTGACGGTCCGTCCGGTCCGGTCGACCACCAGCGCAAAGCCGGCCGCCAGTGCAAGGCGGCGCATGGCCGCCTCGGCAGTGAGGTCGCGCAGGTCCACGGTCACCGGCCTGTTCACCTGGACGCCCTCCATGAACAGCACGCTGTACTGATGGTCGCGTGCGAGGTTCGCCAGCAGCGAGCCGAACGGGACGCCGGAGGCCGCCACCGAGACGTCTCCCGACTCCGGCGTGGCCACGACCGCACGGACCCGGATCGGGACGTCGGGTCGCTCGGTGAGCGCGGGGCGCATGTCGGCACGCGGTTCGAGCGCCTCGACGACCAGGCGTCTTGACTCTTCGGCGGCATCCGCGCGGCGCTGGGAGAACGAATGGGCGCATCCCGTCTGCAGGACCGGCATCGCAACGGCGATCACCAGGACGGACACGGTGTGTTTCAGTCGCTCGGGCATCTGCAATCCGTTCCTCAAGTTGCCTTCATCGGGCCAGCTCGACCACCAGCAGGCGGTTTCCCTGGAGTTCGCCGCGCAGCCCAAGGCGGGACAGCGCGCGCCGCAGCACCTCGCGTACATCGGCGCCGGACACCTCCGCGAACTCCTCGACCATCAGCACCGGCATCCGCCGGAACTCGACCGCCATCCCGTGCGCGCTCAGGTAGCTGCGCAGGGTGGCCTGCACGCTTGTGTTGGGCTGGAACCGCAGGCGCAAGTCGGGCGAGGTGTCGGGTGGCACGGACAGGGCGGCGGCGGTCGGTCCGGCCGGCATCGCCGGGTCAATCGCCTGCAGCCGCGCCTGCGCCATCGATTCGACGCCTGCGCCGGACGGGCGTGTCGCCGCGGCATGCGGGACCGGCATGCCCTCCTGGCCGCCGGCGGCGGTCGCCATCGATTCGCTGCGAGCCGGCGCCGGCTCCGCAGGGGCGCCGGCGGGCGTGGCACCGGTGCCTGCGCCGGATGCCTGCATCGCCGGGCAGACGGGGCCGTTGCGCAGGGCGACGACATGCACCGAAGAGGCCGCGGGCGGCCTGACCTGCTCGGTGATCGACGCAGGCGCGACGCCCGCCGCGACCAACAGTTCCCGCACGTGTGCGGCGCGCTTCAGCGCAATGGCGGAATCCGGTCGATCGCCCTGCGACACGATGGTCACGCGATCCGCGCTCCTCGCCATCGCGATCACCTTCGCCAGGTGGTCGAACCCGCCGGGCCCGGTCCGCAGCGACCCGGTACCGAAGGGAATGGTCGCCCGCTGCTCCTCACCGGCCGCCACGCCGCACCCGCGAACGGCCGTTTCCGGTCGGGCCTTTCCCCGGTACTCGATGACCGTGGAGGCGGACGAGGCGCCCGCGCTCACTTCGATCCGGTTGCTCAACCCGCGTATCACCAGGTAAGGGCCCTGGACGGCATGCGGAAGGTCCGCGACCCGCAGCGAAGAGGCCTGCAGCGGATGCACCGGCTGCAGGAATACGTCCTTCCCATCATCGAACACCACGCCGATGGCCGGTCCACTGCCCTGCACCCGATAAGAGAAGTCCAGCGGGAGGCTGCGCATGTCGACCGACGCCCGGACCGTACCGCCCGCAGGAAATGGCCCCTGGGAAGCGGAGCCCGAAGCAGCCGGGGATATCGCCGATATCGCACAAGCCAGTGGCAGCGAAAGCCATGTCGAAAGCCGCCTGATTCGCATTCGTGGAGGACGGAACACGCGCGACGCGCATCGCATGGCAAGCGCAAGCGCAAGCGCGGCAGGAACACGATCCGGTAGCGAAGCCAGAGCATGCATGTTTTTTCGCATTCAACGAGAAAACCCCGAGATCGTGCCAGCGTCTGGCGGCTCGAGCAAAACATTTCTTTGCACGGTGAGAGAGAATCGATGACCCTGCCGGATCACCAGCGTCGGCGGGAGGTTCCGCGTTCGCCCGAGGATTGCCCGCGAGGTCTCGACGAGGACAGTCCCGGCAGCCGAGGCCAGCGCCGACGAGGCACCGGGTGCGTTGCCCGGCACGACGACCACCGTCGACGGTTGCGACTCGCGGCGTTGCACCAGGGAGGCGAGCCCGGCCACGATGAAGCTCGCGCCGAACATGTCCCAGAAGTGATGGTCGACACGGTCGTGCAGTCCGCTGCGCCCCTGGGCGTCCGTTGCCTGCGTGCCGAGCAGGTCCAGGCTGGAACCATCCGGAAAGATGAGCCGCCGGAACGCAGCGAGCACACGTTCCTGCCCCGGCCGGACGTCCGAGTTGTAGTCCCCCACGAGGCGCGCCCCCCTGGGTATGAGGAGGTGCCTTCCATGGACCGAATCCCAGATGTCCTGCGTGACCATCGCGACCAGCGTGCCGGGCAGTTCGCTGTTGATCTCGGTCAGCAGGACCGCCGGGATCACCGTGCCTTCGAGCACGACGGGTCCCCGCGGGGCGGGACGCGTAGCCGGAGTCGGCGGCACCGACGATCGAGGCGCTGCCGCTGCGACCTGATCGTTCGCCGCTGGCGACTGCACCTGTTCAGGAAGGCCCCGCTCCGGGCGCGGCAACGTGTTGGACGTCATGTCGCCACCCTGGCCGATCGCCAGCAGCGGACTGGACCGGGCATCCGCATCACGGCGCTCCTGCTCCGCAGCGAGTCGCTCGGCACGCGAAAGTGGAGGTTCGGCAGCGGGCGCGAACGCGACGACAGGAGCCTGGCGACTGCGTTCGAGGTTGGTGCCGCCCGGATGCCGTGGCGCAAGCGGCAGGCTCGCACCGCCATCGTGGGCTGCATCGGCACGCGGGGACGGCAGTGGTGGCAGTGGTGGCAGTGGCGGTAATGGCGGCAAGGTCGACGGAGCGGGCGTGACCTGCGCGCGGCGCGCCTGGTCATCGATCGTGCGCTCGAGCGCGCTCGTGGTGTCAGGCGGACGCACCTGTGCCGGATCGCGCCTGCCCTGTCCGGCTGCGGCAACCGATCCTGCGTCTTCGATGTCGCGCATCGACTGCCACAGAACCATCGGCACGGCGATCGTAAGCAGTGCCCCGCCGAGCCACCAATGCAGGTCCCGTCGGACCGGAACGCCTTCGGCCTGTCCGCCATCCCGACCCAGGGCCGACCGCCGTGGTGCGGCAGGCGATGCGCGCGGCTGCGCATCCGGATCCACCAGCGAATCGATGCCGAACCCTCGGCCGGAACCCTCGTCGTCCGGACGGTTCATGGCGAAGACTCGGACAGGTTTTCGACCGGAAAGGCGCGCAGGCGGGCGGATCCGGCGAGTGGTTGCCGCCGCTCCACATCGACCTGCGACGAACCGAGGCGCAGCAGGAAGCGATCTGCGAGCCGTTGCACGATCAGGAAACGGCCGCGCAGCATGTAGTTGACGAGCTGCCCCTCCCCCGATTCGCCAGCCACGAAGACGGCCGGCGTCTCCTGCAGCGTGGCCGGCAACTGTATGTAGGTGAAGCGTCCGTCGTCGAACGCCTGCGAGGGGCGGAACGCGGCGTCGCCGCGAATGCGGTAATCGAAGTTCAGGCGCTCGATGCGCACGCCATCGACCGGACCGTCTTCGTCCCGTTGCCCCCCTTGCGGGCGGGTGCGCACGGAAGGCTTCGCATCGTGCGCGTCGCGCGACAGGGCGATCATGTCCGGGAAGGTCCAGCTCACGCGCTGGTACCAGGTGCCGCCCTCCGGGGAACTGCGCAAGCCGAGCTGGTACGTGCGCCGGTTGGTCACCAGCGTGCCGCTCGTATAGAGATCTGCCCGGACAGGCTTCACGAACACGTTCGGCCCCTTGTCCTGCACGATCCACTGCACCGTATCGCCGAGTGCGAAGGCCAGCACCGACTCGTCCGGCTCGAGCGCCAGGTGCGTCACCGCGCCAGGCCGGGTCAGGACGAGGTAGGAGTCGTTCGGGTCGTAGCGGAAGACGACCAGCCGGGTATCCTGCGGCATCGGCAACGGCACCTGCTGCTGCGCCGATGCCGGCATCACGCCTGCGCCCGCCACCCCCAAGGCCACCACCGTCGCGATCAGGCCGGAAAGGCACAGGGTCCGCCCGCCGGTCACGACAGCTCCTCGGCGACGTTGAAGCGCGTCACGTAGAGCCCGATCGGGTTCTGGATGATCTCCGCCTCGGTCTTCGGCGGCACGATCGCGTAGTGCACGGTCACCTGCAACGTCCTGGACTGCACCGCGGCACCAAGCGTCCGCGTCTCCGCCCGCACCCGCACCTGCATCACGGCATCGTCGAGCGGCGCGACTGTGACGATCGCCACCGAACGGCTGAGGCCGGGATCCTTGCGCAGGCGCTCGATCGGCCGGTCCGACTTCATCCAGTCGAGCATCTGCTGGGTGGCCAGGCCAGAGGTCATCCGGTACGCCTCGGCCAGTTGCCGTTCGGTGAGGTAGGGATCGACGGTCAGCAACTGCTGCACCCAGCGCGACACGAAATAGGTGCGCTCCGCGCGGCCCGGACGGTAGTTCTGCGCGGCCGCGCGATCGGCGATCGCCATCCCGTTGTCCGCGACCCGCACCACGTACGGCTCGACGGTCTTCAGCGGCACGAGTACCGAAAGCGCGATGCAGGCGGCCAGCAACGCGATCGTGGTGAGCACCCAGCCGACGAACAACCGGTTGCGATCCACCACCGCGCAGCCGTAGCGCTCGAACCATTCGACCCGCGCGCGTTCGAACGCGTTCAGCGGCGCCGACGACGGCGGCTCATCAGGCGACGGGCGCAGGCGGCGCAACCCGCGCAGGACGGACTTCCACATGCATCACCCCGTTGGACACGCACCGCAAGGCACGGCGACGGGGCAATGATGGAAGGGACGGCGCGGCGGGTCGCCGGCCGGAATCGTCCCTTGCGACGCGATACCTGGGAGGGCTCTATCGCAGGGTTGAGCGGACGGCGCCAGCAGCGCCCCGCGAGATAGAGAACGGGAAAGCGCTGCATCGCGGGGCGACGCTGGTGGCGTTCCGATCCAACGTCGGGTGAGCGCCCCGATGGAGAACGTACATCGTCAGATCCGGGCGCGTACCCTTGCCAGCGCATCCGGACCCGAGACCAGCACGGAGGCGTCTGCGTCGGCCTCCTCATCGCGAATGGCTGCAAGTTCGTTCCAGCGTGCCTCCCGCGCGCGGTCGGCGTCCAGGCTGCGGATGACCTCGTCCAACAGCCGCGCGCGATCGGGCGGCGCCAGATCCAGGACCTGCTTCGCGAGCACTTCGACGGGGAGGGACATGACCGGTCTCCGGTACAAGCCCGTAGCTTGCCACACTTCTACGGCGACTCAGCACGACCCTGGAAGCACGGCGCGAAGCGGCGCCGGGATTCCCTGGTCAAGAAGAATGACATCTGCGCAGGGGCGAGCGGGCCCTGGGCCAGATGCCCCAACACCGCCTTCGCTTGCTCGAGGGCAAAGCCCGGAAGCCACTCGACGAACTCAGCGACTGAAGCGCCACCTTCGAGGTTTTCGAACAAGGCGGCCACGGGCGCCCGCGTTCCGGCAAACACGCAGGCGCCACTGTGGACACCGGGATGGGGTTCGACGGCAGCGCATGTAGACCGGTCAATCATGACGCAAGCCTGGCACTTTCTGCCTGCAACGGCGGTGAGGGTGACAGTGATGCCCTGCGCCACCCTTCGATGCGATCCAGCGGCACGCATGCATGCCGCTGGCGCCAGCATCGGCCGACCGAGGACCGCTACTGCGGCTTGATCCCCGCCAACTGCACCGTCTTCTGTGCCGCCGCCAGGTCGCTCTTCATGCGCGTCGCCAGCGCCTCGGGCGAGCCGCCGAAGATGTCCAGGCCGAGCTGGGTGAAGCGCTCCTTCGCGGCCGGCGTGGCCAGGTAGCGGTTCACTTCGCCGTTGATCCGGTCGACGATGTCGCGCGGCATCTTCGCCGGGCCGAGCAGGCCGAGCCAGATGCTGGTCGTGAACGCGGGGAAGCCGACCTCGCCCATCGTCGGCACTTCCGGCAGCAGCGGATGGCGCTTGGGCGAGGTGATCGCCAGCGCGCGGAACTTGCCGGCGCGGATGTGCGGCGAGGCGGTCGACAGCTGGTCGAACATGATCGGCACATGGCCGCCGATCACGTCGGCACC
>JAJTHE010000107.1 GCA_021298815.1 Betaproteobacteria bacterium
CCTTTCGCGCGGTTCGCGCGTTGAGACACCCCATATAATACGGGGTTTGCCGCAGGCAGCCGCGCTGGCGACCATAGACGCGCTTCCCGAGACCAAGGACACCCGATGTACCTTTATGCCGCAACGATCTTCTTCAGCGCGTTCCTGCTGTTCCTGGTGCAGCCTCTGATCGCCAAGCAGATCCTCCCCTGGTTCGGCGGCTCCTCCGCGGTGTGGACGACCTGCCTGGTGTTCTTCCAGAGCGTGCTCCTCGCAGGGTATGCATACACCGACTGGACCACCCGCCGCCTCGCGCCGAAGAAGCAGGCCTGGCTGCACATCGGCCTGCTGGTGGCGAGCCTCGCCGTGCTGCCGATCATCGCCGACGTCGCCTGGAAGCCGTCGGGCGACGAAGACCCGGCCCTGCGCATCCTGGGCCTGCTGCTGGTCACCATCGGCCTGCCCTACCTGCTGCTGTCGACCACCGGCCCGCTGGTGCAGGCCTGGTTCGCGCGCACCTTCAGCAATGCCGTGCCTTACCGGCTGTTCGCGCTGTCGAACCTGGCGTCGATGCTGGCGCTGCTCTCCTACCCGGTCGCGATCGAACCGTGGGTGAACACCTACGTCCAGTCTTGGGGCTGGTCGGCCGGCTATTTCCTGTTCGTCGTGCTGTGCTCGACGGCGGCCGTGTACGGGCTGCGCTCGAGCACGGTGCCGGTGGATGTCGCACCGTCGCGTGCCATGCCGGCTGCCGAAGCCGCCAGGGATGTATCGGCCCAGCCGCCCACCTGGAGCGCGCTGACCATGTGGCTGTCGCTGTCGGCGATGGGCTCGGTGCTGCTGCTCTCGCTCACCAGCCACATGACGCAGAACATCGCCTCGGTGCCGTTCCTGTGGATCGTCCCGCTGTCGCTGTACCTGCTCACCTTCATCCTCTGCTTCGACTCGCAGGGCTGGTACCGGCGCACGCCGCTGATGCTGGTCGGCGCGGGCCTGCTGTGCGTGATGGCCTGGGGCCTGCATTCGAACGAGATCACGCTGAACATCAAGATCGCGATCCCGCTCTACTGCGCCGGCCTGTTCGTGCTGTGCATGTTCTGCCACGGCGAACTGACGCTGCTCAAGCCCGCACCGCGCTACCTGACCACGTTCTACCTGATGATCTCCCTGGGCGGCGCGCTCGGCGGCCTGTTCGTCGGCGTGCTCGCGCCGCATGCGTTCAACGGCTACTGGGAACTGGGCATCGGCTTCGTGCTGGTCGCGCTGCTCGCACTGATCCGGGTGCGCAAGGCACCGGTCTATGCGCTGGTGGTGGCGGTCGGCGTGCTGGTGTTCACCGCCGTGCAGTCGGGCATCTACGTGAAGGAGAAGCTGGCCGACTCGCTGACGATCCAGCGCAATTTCTACGGCGTGGTGCGCGTCAAGGACTACGGCGATCCGAAGACCGACCCCGAGGCGGTGCGCAGCCTGGTGCATGGCGTGATCCTGCATGGCGAGCAGCGGCTCGACCCGGCGCGCAAGATGGACCCGACCAGCTACTACGGTCCGGCCTCGGGCATCGGGCTGGCAATCGACAACAGCCAGGAAGGCCCGCGCCATGTCGGCGTGATCGGCCTGGGCACCGGCACGCTGGCCACCTACGGCCGGCCGGGCGACCGTTACCGGATGTACGAGATCAACCCGCAGGTGGTGGACATCGCCTGGTACTGGTTCAGCTTCCTGCAGGATTCCAAGGCCAAGGTCGACGTGGTGCTGGGCGATGCGCGCCTGCAGCTCGAGCGCGAAGCGCCACAGGGCTTCGACGTGCTCGCGATCGACGCCTTCTCCAGCGATTCGATCCCGGCGCACCTGATCACGAAGCAGGCGATGGAGGTCTACCTGCGGCACATGAAGCCCGATGGCGTGATCGCCTTCCACGTTACCAACCGGTTCCTCGACCTGCCGCCGGTGGTGCGCCGGATCGCCGACGAGATGGGCCTGAAGTCGGTGATCGTGTCCGACGAGCCGAGCGACCGCAAGGACCGCTTCCTGTCCAGTTCCGACTGGGTACTGGTCAGCCGCAGCGACGCGATGCTGCAGAAGGCCGCGATCAAGGCCGTCGCGCAGCCGGTCGACTCGAAGCCGCAGTGGCGCCTCTGGACGGATGACTTCAACAACCTGTTCCAGATCCTGAAGTGAGGGCGCGGGCCGGATAATCCGGCCCATGCCCTCGTCCTCGTCCCCGTCCCCGTCCCCATCCCCACGCCGACGCGCCCTGCGCCTCGGGCTGGCTGGCGCAGCCACCTCGCTGCTGCAGGCCTGCTCGCCGATCGCCTTCCTCGAACGCCGCGTCCCCGGGGACACCTACCGGCTGGCCCCGGACATCCCCTACGGCAGCCATCCGCGCCAGGCGCTCGATGTCTACATGCCGCTGGACACGCGGCGGCCGGCACCGGTGTTCGTGTTCTTCTACGGCGGTGTCTGGACGTCGGGCACGCGCGGCTTCTACCGGTTCGTCGGCGAAGCTTTCGCCGCCCGCGGCATCGTCACCGTGGTGCCCGACTACCGGCTGCATCCGGAAGTGAAGTTCCCGGACTTCCTGGACGACAGCGCCCGTGCGGTGCGCTGGGCACTCGACAATGCCGCGAGGCATGGCGGCGATCCGTCGCGGGTGTTCGTCGGCGGCCATTCGGCCGGCGCCTACAACGCGGCGATGGTCGCCTTCGACCCGCGCTACGCGCAGGCGGCCGGCTTCGACAGCCGCCGGCTCGACGGGTTCGTCGGCCTGGCCGGGCCATACGACTTCCTGCCGCTGACCGGAAGGGTCACTCGCGCGGTGTTCGGCTGGCCGGACACGCCCCCCGAGACGCAGCCGATCAACGTGGTGGCGAAGGGCGCACCACGCTCGCTGCTGCTCTATGCGAAGTACGACAACCTGGTCGGCCCGCACAACAGCGAGAACCTGGCGCAGCGGCTGCGCGAGCTGGGCACGCCGGTGACGGTCGTGCCCTACGAGACGCTCGGCCACCGCACGCTGGTCGGCTCGCTCGCGCGCCCGCTGAACTGGACGGGCGACACTGCGGACCGGATCGCGGCGTTCATTTCTTCGCCTTGAGCGCGGCGATGCGCTTCGCCTCCTCGGCGCGGATGCGCGCGAGCATCGCCGCATCGGGCTCCTTCCAGTCGCCGCCGGCGGCGCGCGCCATGTGGGCAACGGCACCGGAAAACGCCTCGAGCGAGAGGTCCGGCCGGCCGCCCTTCGCCGGCATGCCGCGCACCCCGACCCAGGCGTGTGCGGTGAGCACCGCCTGCCCTTCCTTGATCAGCGGTGCCCATGCCGCGCGGTCGCCGAACTTCGGCGCATTGGCGACGCCGGTCGCGTGGCAGGCGGAACAGACCTCGGTGTAGAGCTTCGAGGCGGGCGTGGCTGCCGCCTGTGCATGGACCACGGCTGGCACCGCGGCGAACAGCAAGAGCGCGGCGAACGGCATGGCGATCGCGGCGCGAAGGACATGCGGGACAATGCAGGAATCGCGCCGGACGGCCGAGGGCGAGGTCAAGGGCAGGCTCCGTGGTCGGAAGGAACAGGCGTCCACTATAGCCCTGCGCGGCTTAGCTGCACCTTAACGCCCGGTGCTAAAGTAGGTGCATGAACGCCCAGACCCGTACCCAGACATCCACGAAGACCCCGGACCAGCCCACGACGCCGACGCTCGACCTGGCCCGGTTCGCGGCGATGCATGCGATCAGCCGCGCGCCGGGCAGTCCGTCCGCCGCGGCCCTGGCCGAAGCGCGCCGCGCCTTCCTCAATTCGTTCGGCTGCATGCTCGGCGGTGCCGACGACCCGGCGGTCGACCTGCTGTGGTCGGCGCTGCGGCCGCATGCAGGCGCCCCGGCAGCCCGGCTGTTCGGGCGCGGGCAGCGCACCGATGCACTGACCGCCGCGCTGGTCAACGGCTATTCGAGCAACATCCTCGACTTCGACGACACCCATCTCGCCACGGTGATCCATCCCGGGCCCGCCTGCCTGTCGGCGGTCCTGGCGATCGCAGAAGCAGGGCCGGAAGGACGCGCGGACGGCATCCCCGGGCTCACCGGGGCGAAGCTGCTCGATGCCTTCCTGGTCGGCATGGAAGTGGCGTGCCGGCTCGGCGTCGCCATCGGCCACGGCCACTACGCCCGCGGCTGGCACATCACCGGCACCTGCGGCGTGGTCGGCGCGGCCGCGGCCACCGGACGCCTGCTCGGGCTCGATCCGGTGCGCATGACGCATGCGCTGGGCATCGCAGCGACCTCCGCGACCGGCCTGGGCGAGATGCTCGGCGGCATGTCGAAGAGCTACAACATCGCACGCGCCGGGCGCGAGGGGCTGAATGCCGCGCTGATCGCGGCCACCGGCTTCACCGCTTCGCTGCGCGTGCTGGAGGCACCGCGCGGCTTCGCCGCGGTGTTCGCCGAAGGGCTGGACGAGGCCGCGCTCACCGGCGGCCTGGGCGAGCGCTGGGAAGCGGCCCTCGATACCTACAAGCCGTATCCCTGCGGCATCGTGCTGCATCCGCTGATCGATGCCTGCCTGCAGGTGGCGGCGCAGTCCGGTGCGCCGGCGGCGGCGATCGAACGCGTGGAGGTGAAGGTGCATCCGCTGGTGCTGGTGCTCACCGGACGCACCGACCCGAAGGACGGGCTCGAGTCGAAGCTGAGCTTCACCCATGCCTGCGCGGTGGCCCTGGCCGACCAGTGCGCCGGCGTCGACCAGTTCACCGATGCGCGCGCGGCCGACCCGGTGATCGCGGCACTGCGCGGCCGCATCCATCCGGTGGTGGACGAAAGCCTGGGCACCGACCAGTCCGCCGTGGCGCTGCTGCTCGCCGACGGCCGGCGCTTCGAGGCGCGCATCGAACATGCGACCGGCAGCGTCGTCAATCCGATGACCGATGCGGCGCTGGATGCGAAATTCCTGGCGCTCGCCACGCGCACGCTCGGGGCAGAGGCGGCACGCGCGCTGTGCACGATGTGCCGCGGCATCGACGGCCTCGACGACCTCGGCCCGCTGTTCGCGCGCGCGGCAGGTGGTGGCTGATCCTGCAGCCAGCGTGGCTGCCAGTCCGGCCGGCCTGGTGCTGCTTGCCATCGCCTGGGTGCTGTACTTCTGCCTGCATTCGCTGCTCGCGGCCACGCCGGTGAAGGCCGCGGTCGCGGCCCGCCTGCCGCGGTTCGCGCCGGCCTACCGGCTGGCCTACAACGGCGTGGCACTCGCCGCGCTGCTGCCGGTGCTGTGGCTGCAGTGGAAATTGTCCGGCGCCCCGCTGTTCGACGTCTCGATGCCGGTTCGACTGGCCTGCGACATCGCGGCGGTGGCGGCGGTGGTGGCCTTCCTCTGGACCCTGCGCTGGTACGACATGGGGGCGTTCGCCGGCCTGCGCAGCGAGGCGGCCGATGGCAGTACCGGCTTCACGCTGTCGCCGCTGCACCGGCATGTGCGGCATCCGTGGTACTTCCTGGCGCTGGTGATCGTCTGGACACGGCCGATGGATGCGGCCTGGCTGGTGACGGCGATCGCGATCACGCTGTACCTCGTGGTCGGTTCGTACCTCGAGGACGCGAAGCTGGTCGATACCTTCGGCGAGCCCTACCGGCACTACCGGGAGCGGGTGCCCGGGTTGTGGCCCTGGCCTGGGCAGAGCCTGTCCGCCGCCGAGGCTGCCGGATGGATGGCGAGCCATGCCGGACCGGGCGCGGTCAGTACAGAAGGTACGCGTAAAGGTTGAGCGCGACGATCGACACCCCCAGCATCGTCGCGAGATAGGGCAGGTTCCAGCGGATGTAGGTGCCGACCGGGATCCCGTAGCGCGCCTGCATGGTCAGCACCGTGCCGGAGGTGGCGCATGCCGGCAAGCCGATCGCCCATGAGCAGAGGAAGGCCAGCGCGAGCAGGTCGGGTTCGGGCGACAGCGGTGCCAGCCAGACACCGACCAGGGGAATGGAGACGATGGTGTGCACGCCCGCCCAGGCGACCAGCGTGCAGATCACGACCACGATGCTCGCTTCCAGCCCGCCAAAGCCGGTGAACGGCGCACCGATGTCGAACGCGGTGAGCAGCGCCGACAGGCCCGAGGCGAGCAGGCCTGCGGCCATGAAGATCCAGAGTTCACCGGCGAGCCCGGGCAGGCGCGACGGCACATGCCGCTGCAGCCGGGCGGCGGCGGCCGGCACCCCCTGCTTCGCCGACAGCGCGACCGCGGTGATCGCGATCGCCAGGATGGCGATCACCGGCTGGATCGACCATGCGGGCTTCCATTCGTGGATCGCGAACACGCCGATCGCCAGCACGAACGGAATCCACAGGCCGCCGACATCCACCGGATAGCCTTCGAAGTCGCGCGCATGGTCGAAGCGGGCGGTGGACAGCCACGCCCAGAGCACCAGGACTGCGACCAGTCCGAGCGGCAGGCCCATAAGCACCAGCGTGAACAGGCTGGATCCCTTGGCCACGGTGAGCGCGACCGCCATCGCACCGAGGAACGGCGACCAGAACGCGCAGGTCGAGAAGGCGGTGCCGAGGGCCATCGCCTGCTGGCGGGTGAGCGTGCCTTCCGGCGGCACCGGGTAGGGCGGCACTGGCACGCCCGGTCCCGGCGGGCGGCGCAGCCGATCGGCGGCGATCAGCGCCGCAGTGAGGTTGATCACGCCGCCGAACAGGTGCACGCCGACGATCGTGCGCAGCAGCGCGAGCCGGCCGCGGCGTCGCGGTGCCGGCTCGCTCCCCGGCTCGCCGCCTGTCTCGCGCACGCTGACCAGCGGCAGGAAGGCGACGCCGACCAGCATCGCGATGATCATCGTGTTCATCGTGAGCGCGCGCGCGAGCAGGCCCGATTGCCCGTGCAGCGCCCCCCAGGCCATGCCTGCGGCACCGAGTACGCCCATCACCACCACCATCAGCCGCTGGCGCCGGCCGAGCCGATGCCAGAGCGGGATGGCGGCCGCCCATGCGACCGCACCGGGCAGCCAGTCCGGGATCGTGGGGACGATCTCGGCGGCGATCGCGAGTGCCACCACCGACATCAGCAGCCAGCCGCTGAGCCGATGCCGACCGGACGGTTGGGGTTCACTCATGCCACCGACTATAGCAGCCGGGCCGACGCGCCTGCCCGCAGTGGCTGACCGCCGCGCTTGCCTGCATCCTCGCACGCGGGCACTCTCCATGGATGGGTTCGCTCTTCCTGCTCAAGCTCGCGACGATGCCGCTGGTGATCGTCACCGCGACACTGGCCGGCCGCCGCTATGGAGCGGCCGTCGCCGGGCTCATCCTGGGGTTGCCGATCGTGTCCGGGCCGATCTCGGTGTTCGTCGCGGTCGAACAGGGCACCGGTTTCGCACGCGAGGCGGCCTCAGGCACGCTGCTCGGGCTGATCGCGCTGGCGACCTACTGCCTGACCTACGGCTTTGCCGCGCGCCGGTTCGCATGGCCAGGCTCGCTCGCCTGCGGCCTCTCGGCCACCGCATCGATGGTCTGGCTGCTCGACACGATCGCGCTGCCGGAAGCGGCCGTGATCTGGGTCACCGCATCGGCCATCGCGCTGGCGATCGTGGTCTGCCCGGTACCCGGCCCGGCGCTTCGCCGCAAGCCACCGCCGGCCTGGGACCTGCCGGCACGCGTGACCGTGTCGACCGCCTTCATGATGACGGTGACCCTGCTCGCCGCCTCGATCGGACCGACGATGACCGGCATGGCCTCGACGTTCCCGGTGATGCTGTCGGTGATGGCGCCGTTCACCCATCGCGTCGAAGGACAGGCGGCCGTGCTGTCGCTGCTGCGCGGCTGCATCGAAGGGCTGGTCACCTTCGCCCTGTTCTTCCAGCTGCTCAAGCTGACACTGGGCACATGGCCGGCGCCACTCGCCTACGGCTTCGCACTGACGGCGACACTGATCGTCGCAGCCGGCGTGCTCACCCTGCAACGCCGGCGGGCCTGAAATCCGGGCCTGCAATCCGGGTCAGAGACGATTTTCCCGGTGAGGCGTGGCCAGTGGCACGTACTGCGCGGGAAAATCGTCTCTGACCCGGATTGCAGGGTTTCAGTCGACCTTCAGGCCGGCGAGGCTGATCGCCGTCTGGAAGCGCTTGTACTCTTCGCGGATCAGCTGCATGAAGGCCTCGGGCGTGCTGGACATGGCCTCGCCGCCCTGGCGCTCCATCTGTTCGCGCGTGACCGGATCCTCGACGACCTTGACCACCGCGGCGCGCAGCCGCTCGTACAGCGGCTTCGGCGGACCCGCGCGCGACGGGCCGGCCGGCAGCATCAGTCCCATCCAGCCGGTGGATACATAGCCCGGTACACCGGCCTCGATGATGGTGGGCAGCGTCGGCGTCACCACTGAGCGCTTCTCGCCACCGGTGGCGACTCCGCGCAGCTTGCCCGCACGCACATGGCCGATCACCGCCGGCATCGGCGCGATCGTCACTTGCGCCTCGTTGCCGATCACCGCCACGAGGGACGCGCCGCCCTTGTACGGCACGTGCTGAACGTTGATGCCCGTCATGTGGGTGAACAGCACGCCGGCGAGGTGGCTCTGGAAGCCCGAACCCGCGTTCGACATGTTGAGCTTGCCGGGATTGGCCCTGGCATGTGCGATCAGTTCCTGCACGGACTGCACCGGCAGCGTAGGCGTGACGACCAGCATGTTGTGGGTGATCGCGACCAGAGACAACGGCACGAAGTCGCGGATCGGATCGTAGTTGAGGCCCTTGTAGATCTGCGGCGTGATCACCTGCATGCCGGTCGAGCTGACCAGCAGCGTGTAGCCATCCGCGGCCGAACGCGACGCGATCTCGCCGCCGATCAGCCCGCCCGCGCCACCGCGGTTGTCCGGGACGATCTGCGCGCCGAGTTCCTCGCCCAGGCGCACGCCGAGCACGCGCGCCAGTGCATCGACGGAAGTACCCGGCGTGTTCGCGATGATCAGCCGCACCGGCTTCACCGGATAGGGCGGCGCGGACGCACCGGACGCGGGAAGGCTGGAGAGGGCCACGCAGGAGACAGCCGTGGCGGCGAACATCTGGCGGATGCGGGACATGCCGGTTCCTCCTCGGGACACGCCGCCGTCTTCTGTGCGCCGGATCGAGCCGGCATCCCGGACAGGCTGACGTCAGGGTGCAGTGTACGACTCCCACCTGCCAAAAGCCAACGACGGGCCGCCACCTGCGCGACATCGGGGTCTGACCCCAGGGACAGACCCCAGCCTGCTCAGTCGTAGGTGGTGCTGGTTTCGGGGGTGCGACCGTGGGCAAGGCCGGCGCGCTCGACGATCGCCGTGGCGCGTAGCCGCGCCTCGGTGCGCAACGCGGGCTCGTCGACGGTGAGCACGCGCTCGCCGTCGTAGAGCATGCGGCCGTCGACCCAGGTCTGGCCGATCGAGGCCGGGCTCGCGGAGTACACCACCGCCTGCAGGGGGTCGCCATAGGTCACCCACTCCGGATGGTCGAGGTCGAACAGCACGAAGTCGGCCTTCTTGCCCACCTCTATCGAACCGATCTGGTCCTGCCAGCCGAGCAGCGCAGCGCCCTCCACCGTGGCGAGCCGCAGCGCCTTGCGCGCGCCGACCAGGGTGGAGTCCATGCGCGAATCCTTGAACATGCTGGCGACCATGTACATCTGCCGCATCAGGTTCAGGTTGCCGCCGGCGGACACCCCGTCGGTGCCGATGCCCACCCGCATGCCGGCGGCGATCATCTCGGGATACAGGCCGATCTTCGTCGCACCCTTGGCGAGCTTCACCGACGTCGCGGGACAGAAGGCCACCGCGGTGCCGGCGCGCGCCATGCGATCGATCTCGTCTTCGGTCACCGCGACCGCATGCGCGATCACCAGGTTCGGACCGAGGCCACCCGCCTGGTCGATGCGCGTCACCGGCCACACACCATGCTTGTTCTGCGACACCCGCGACTCCTCGATGCTGGTCGCGAGATGGTAGGTGGTGCCGACGCCGAGCCGCTCGGCCAGCGCACGCGATCCGACATGCAGCTCCAGGCTGCACGGCTCCTTGCCCTCGATGTTCACCCAGCAGCCGATGCGCCCGCCGGCCGCGCCATCATGGTCGCGCACCGTCTGCTCCAGCGCCGCCAGTGCCACCTTCGCGTCAGGGAAGAAATGATGCGCCATCATCGCTTCTGTCCAGCCCTCGGGTGCCTGCGCCGGGCGCACGTCGCAGGCATGGCGGCCGGTGATGCCGCGCATGCCGACGGCGTCGATCGCCTGCACCACGCCGGCGACATCGTTCTGCGCGCCCATGTCGAGGAAGCAGGTGGTGCCGCAACGGAGCATCTCGGCCATGCCGACCGTCGCACCGACCACTTCGTCACGGCCATCGACGCTGGCGTAGAACGGCTTGGCCCAGTGGAACACCCAGGCGCGGGTGGCCAGGTTGTCCGGGAACACCGCGCGCGACAGCGTCTCGGACAGGTGTACGTGCGAGTCGACGAAGCCCGGCACCATGCCGAAGTGGCGGCCGTCGATCACCCGGTCGAAGCTCGCGCGCGGGTGGCGCGCTTCGATGTCTGCAGCCGCCCCGACATCGACGATGCGGTCGTTCTCGACCACCACCGACGCGTCGTGCAGCACCCGGTCGTCGCGATCGACCGTGAGCAGGAACTCGAGGTGGTCGATCAGCGTGCGCATCGGGCCCCTAGCGAGAGATCGTCTTCCAGGCGGCGTCTGCCGCAAGCAGCACGGTGCTGTCGCCCCGGTACGGGCCGACGAACTGCACGCCCAGCGGCAGCGCCTTCTGGCCGATGCCGGCGGGGATCGTCACGCACGGAAGGCCGAGCGTGGTCCAGTTCTTGTTGAACAGCGAGTTGCCGGTGCTGGTCAGGCCGAACGGCGCCTCGCCGGGCGCGCTCGGGGTGAGCAGCACGTCCACCGAGCGGAACGCATCGATGAACATCGCGCCCACTTCGAGCACCACGTCGATCGCACGTTCGTAGAGGTCGCGCGAGGTGCCGCGGCCGCGCTCGATGCGCGAACGCAGGTCTTCGCTCAGCAGCTCGCGATGGTTGTCGTATTCGTAGCCGAGCGAGAACGCCTCCTCGAACTGCATGATGGTCGAGTTGGCGTCGTAGATCGCCACCGCCTGCGGCGGCAGGTCGGCATCGACCACCGTCCAGCCGGCCGCGCGCAGCTTGTCGGCCACGTTGGCGAGCAGGTTGCGCGTCGGCTCGTCGGTCTTGTCCCAGTGCGGCGTGCGGTACAGCCCGACCCGCGGCTTCGCCTTGTTGCGCGCGAAGTCGGGCAGCGGCCGCCCCGAGGTGGCGCAGGCGAGCAGCGCCGCGTCCTCGACGGTACGCGCATGGGTGCCGATGGTGTCGAGCGACTCGGCGACGATCTTCAGGCCGGCGCGGTTGATCGTGTTGAAGGTCGGCTTGTAGCCGACCACGCCGCAGAAGGCCGCCGGGCGGATGGTCGAGCCGCCGGTCTGGGTGCCGAACGCGAACGGCACCATCTGGTCGGCCACCGCGGCGGCCGAGCCGCTCGACGAGCCGCCGGGCGTGTGGCTCAGGTTGTGCGGGTTGCGGGTGCGCGCCGGGTGGTTGTTCGCGAACTCGGTGGTCTCGGTCTTGCCGAGGATCACCGCCCCGGCACGGCGGGCGGCGGCGATGCAGGCGGCATCGGCGCGCGGACGATGGCCGGCGTAGATCGCCGAGTTGTAGGCGGTCGGCATGTCGGCGGTGTCGATCACGTCCTTCACGCCGACCGGAACGCCATGCAACGGCCCGCGGCGCGGTCCGCGATCGCAGGCACGCGCCTGCTCGATCGCCAGGTCCGCATCGAGGAAAGCCCACGCCTGGACGGTCGATTCACGTTCGGCGATGCGCGCAAGGCACGCGCGGACCAGGGTTTCGCTGGTCAGGCGTCCCGCGGCGATCTCGCGCGCGGCCTGGGTTGCGGAGAACTGGTTGGCAACGCTGGCCATCGGGTTTTTCCTCTTCTTTGGCGGGCACTGGAAGGATGCATCCGGACGCACCGACTGTATCACGCGACCGGCGTCCGGCTGCTCTATGATCGGCCTCCGAATGCGGCCGTGTCCGCGCCGCGTACCCCCGCCAAGGCCCGTATGCCGACCCTGCAACGCCCGTCCCGCCCGCGCAGCGTCACGCGCGCCTTACACCCTGCCCGGCGATGGCTGACCGCACTGGCCGTCGCGGTGGCCGCCGTGTCGTCCCTGCCCGCCGCCAGCACGGTCACCGGCACGACGGCCGCGCTGGCGACGGCCGCCCTGCTCGCGTCCACCCGGGCCACTGCCCAGTCGACGCCGCCGAAGCTGCCGCCCGGCGTCACCCGCGGCCCGAGCGTCGAGGGCATCACCGAATACCGGCTCGCCAACGGGCTGCAGGTGCTGCTGTTCCCGGACGAGTCCAGCGCGAACTTCATGGCCAACATCACCTACCTGGTCGGTTCGCGCCACGAGAACTACGGCGAGCGGGGCATGGCCCACCTGCTGGAGCACCTGATGTTCCGCCGCACCGCGAACATCCCGAACATCTCGAAGGCGCTGGCCGAGCGCGGCGCCTGGTCCAACGGCACCACCTGGCTCGACCGCACCAACTACTTCGGCACCTTCTCGGCGAGCGAGGACAACCTGCGCTGGGTGATCGCGATGGAGGCCGACCGCATGGTCAACGCGCAGATCACCCGGGCGGAACTCGACCCCGAGATGTCGGTGGTGCGCAACGAGTTCGAGCAGGGCGAGAACAACCCGGTGCGCGTGCTGATGCAGCGGGTCGCCTCGACCGCCTACCTGTGGCACAACTACGGCAACAGCACGATCGGCGCACGCTCCGACCTCGAGAACGTGCCGATCGAACGCCTGGAGGCGTTCTACCGGATGTACTACCAGCCGGACAACGCCTCGCTGCTGCTCGCCGGGCGCTTCGACGAGACGCTCGCGCTGGAACTGATCGCGAAGCACTTCGGCGCCATCCCGGCGCCCAAGCGCGTGCTGCCGCGCACCTACACCGTCGAACCGGTGCAGGACGGCGAACGGCAGGTGATCCTGCGCCGCACCGGGGACGTGCAGGCGGTGATCGCCGCCTACCACATCCCCGCGGGCCCGCATCCCGACTCGGCGGCCATCGACCTGCTGACCGAGATCCTGCGCACGCCGCCGGCGGGCCGGCTGTTCCGCGCGCTGGTCGAGTCCAAGCGCGCGGTCTCGGTGTTCGGCTTCGACCAGTCCCTGCGCGAACCGGGCATCGCCATGTATGGCGCGCAGCTCACGCTCGACCAGCCGATCGACGTGGCGCGCGAGACACTGACCGCCACGCTGGAAGGGCTGGCGAAGGCGCCGGCCACCGAGGCCGAGGTGGAACGCGCACGCACCGCGCTGCTGCGCCAGTACGACGAGATCATGGCCAACCCGCCGGCGCTCGGCCGCGCGATGAGCGATTCCATCGCCACCGGCGACTGGCGGCTGTTCTTCCTGCACCGCGACCGGTTGCGCAAGGTGACGGCCGCCGACGTCAACCGCGTCGCCGCCGCCTACTTCAAGCCCTCCAACCGGACGCTCGGGATGTTCATCCCCGATCCGAAGCCCGACCGCGCGGAGATCCCGCCCACGCCGGACGTCGCCACCCTGCTGCGCGACTTCAAGGGCGACACGGCACTGGCCGCCGGCGAGACCTTCGACCCGGCACCGTCCAACATCGAGAAGCGCACGCTGCGGCGCAGGCTGCCGGTGGGCCTCGACCTGGTGATGCTGCCGCGGCGCACCCGGGGCGAGACGGTCAACTTCCAGCTCACGCTGCGCTTCGGCGACGAGAAGTCGGTGTTCGGCCGCGGCATGCAGGCGAGCTTCACCGCCGCGATGCTGATGCGCGGCACCGACCGGCGCGACCGGCAGCAGATCCAGGACGCGTTCAACAAGCTGCGCGCCCAGGTTTCGGTCAGCGGCGGGCCGACATCGGTCACGGTGACCGGACAGACGGTGAAGGCGCAGTTGCCGGCGGTGCTGGCGCTGGTGGCCGAGGTGCTGCGCCGGCCGTCGTTCCCGGCGCGCGACCTGGAAGAACTGCGCGCCGAGTCGATCGCCTCGATCGACCGCCAGCGCCAGGATCCGTCCTCGCTCGGTGCACTGGCCTTCAACCGCCACTTCAACATCCATCCGCCCGGCGACATCCGGCATGCGAACACGCTCGACGAACAGATGGCGCTGGTTCGCGCGGTGACGCTCGACGGGGTGCGCTCCTTCCATCGCGAGTTCTACGGTGCCGGCAAGGGCGAGTTCGGCGTGGTCGGAGACTTCGACGACGCCGAGGTTGCGGCGCTGATGGAGAAGCTGTTCAACGACTGGAACAGCCCGCGTCCGTACCAGCGGGTGCCGAACGTCCATGCAGACGTCGCGCCGGCGCGCATCGTGATCGAGACGCCCGACCGCGCGAACGCCTTCTTCCGCATCGGCATGAACCTGCCGCTGCGGGTGGACGATCCCGACTATCCGGCACTGCTGCTGGGCGAACAGATGCTCGGCGGCGGCTTCCTGAGCTCCCGCCTCGCGCAGCGGGTGCGCCACGACGAAGGCCTGTCGTATTCGGTCTGGGCCCAGATCTCCGCCGGCAGCCTGGACGCGAGCGGTGCGTTCGTCGCCGGGGCGATCTTCGCGCCGGAGAACTCGGCACGCCTGGAAGCGGCGGTGCGCGAGGAACTGCAGCGTGCGCTCGACAGCGGCTTCACCGACAAGGAAGTGGAGAGCGCGAAGAGCGGCTACCTGCAGTCGGTGCGCGTCGCGCGTTCGTCCGATGCACGCCTGGCTGCGGCACTCGCGTCGAACCAGTTCCTGGGCCGCACCTACGCGTTCCAGGAGGCCCTGGACGCGAAGGTGGCGGCCGTCACCCCGCAGCAGGTGCTCGACGCCCTGCGCCGGCGGCTCGACCTGTCGAAGCTCACCACCGTGATCGCCGGCGATTTCGCTGGCGCGGCGAAGCGGCCACCCAGCCTGCGGACCGCCCCCGGCGGCGCCAAGGCGCCGGATGCCACACCCGGCGGCTCCAAGGCGCCGGACTCGACAGCCGGCGGCGGCAAGCCGTCGGACTCCACACCCGGCGGCTCCAAGGCGCCGGCGGCCGCACCCGCTACACCTTGATCGCATCCCTGTTCGACCGCCCGGCGGTCCTGCTCGACCTGGAGACCACCGGCGCATCGCCTGCGCGCGACCGGATCACCGAGATCGGACTGGTCGAGATCGGACCCGGGCTGCCGGATCCGGCGCGCGGCGAGCCGCCGGTCACCTGGAGCACGCTGGTGCGCCCGGGCATGCCGATCCCGCCGTTCATCGCCGGACTCACCGGCATCGACGACGACATGGTGGCCTCGGCGCCGCGCTTCGTCGACCTCGCGGCCGACCTCGCGCGCCGGCTCGAAGGCAAGGTACTGGTCGCGCACAACGTGCGCTTCGACTACGGCTTCCTGTGCGCGGAGTTCGAGCGGGTGGGCATACCGTTCGCACTGCCTGCACTGTGCAGTGCGAAGCTGTCGCGCAAGCTGTATCCGCAGTACCCGCGGCACAACCTGGATTCGCTGATATCGCGTCACGGCCTGCAGTGCAGCGAACGCCATCGCGCACTGGGTGATGCCCGGGTGATCGGCGATTTCCTGGTGGCCGCCGTCGCCGACCTCGGTGCCGAACGGGTACGCGAAGTGGCCGCGGCACTGACCGCCCCTGCCGGCACGCCGCGCGAAGCCGTGGCGCTGGCGGACGAACTCGCGGATGCAGCCGGCTGTTTCGTGCTGCGTGCAGCCGATGGCAACGCGCTCTATGTCGGCGCCGGCGCGAGCATGCGCGGCGAAGCGCTCAGGCTGATGCAGAAATCGAGTCCGCTGGGCCGGGCACTGCTCGCCGAGTCGGCGAGTGTCGACCCTGAGCCGCATCCGGGTGCGCTGGGTGCGGCACTGGCGCAGCGGCGGCTGGTCGACCAGCTGGCGCCGAAGCACCAGCGGCGGATCGCAGCCGAGCCGCTGCGCGAATCGTGGAGCCTCGTCTGGACCGGCGATCCGGCCGGCGGCTTCATGCTGCGCGAATCGACCGACACGTCCGCGCCCGACATGTCCGCGACCGCGACGTCCGTCGTCCATGCGTCGCCGCCGGTCGCGCATGCGCACGCGATACGCGAGACCCGCTTCGGCGACTTCCCCGACGAACAGACCGCTCGCCGCGCGCTCGCGGCGTTCGCCCGCGAGCACCGACTCTGCCCGCCAAGGCTCGGGCTGGCGCCGGCGCGATCGGCGGCACGCCCGGGACCGCAGGCACCTCCGCAGGCATCGGCACCGGCCGATGGCTGCATGGCCCCGTGCAGCCATGCCGCACGCCGCGAGTGCCTCGGTGCCGGCCTGCCCGACGATGCCTCGCACGAGCGCGCCCCGGCCCACCTCGGGCGCGCGCTGACCGCGCTGGCGCGCCTGCCGCGGCCGACGCCGACGGGGCTCTCGGGCCGCACCGGATTCCGCGAGTGCGACGCCGACGGACACAGCGAACTCCACGTGTTCGAAGGACCGCACTACCTCGGCAGCGTCCGGGATGCCGAGGCGCTGGCCGATCTCGACGCGCGCGCGCGCGCATTCGCCGACGGCAGCCTCGCGCACGACCCGCAGCCGCTGCGCATCCTCACCCGGATGCTGAAGACCGCCGGGCTGCGCATAGAACGTCTGCGGCTGTGACATCGCAGCCGGGGTGCTGCGGTATCATCCGGCGCTCGACATTGCCCAGGTGCTGAACATGCCGCCCGTACTGACCGGCGAACACGAATCCGCCTTCAACCAGCTGATGGACGAGACCACCGAAGCGCTCGCGCTCGCCAAGGCGAGCCCCGACCTGGACGACCTCGGCGCCTGCATGGCGGTGGCGGTGCTCAAGGTAAGCCTGGCCATCCACTTCGTGGAACAGCAGAACCCGGGCTTCGCGAAGGACGTGGAAGAGAAGCGCCAGCGCGTGATGCAGGCGATGCAGGACTGGCACTGACCGTCAGTGCATCACCACCGGCAGCGTCATCAGCGGCTGGAAGCCTGCCAGGAACTCGTCGATGTGCTCGACCGAGTCGTCCTGGCGGGCGGCATCGGTGATCGAGTTGCGGAAGTGCAGCGCGATCTCGCCCTGGATGAACGCCCCGCGGCCGGTATGCTTGTTCACCAGTTCGTACCCGTGCTGGGCCGGGTACTCGAGGACATAGAACGTTTCGCTGTTGTAGACCAGGTTCATCGTCGTCACCTTTGCCGGGAGCGTCCGGGACCGTCTTCGGGCGTTGCATCCGGTCGGGAAAACTTCCCTTCCTGATGCCTTATCGGCAGTCGCCCGCCCGAGTTGAATGTGGGGACGGGCCCGCAGGTTTCAAGCCTGCGTGCGCTTCCAGGCCGACTGGGCGATCGCGACCCCCAGGAGGATGAGCACCATCCCGGCAAACGCGTTCCAGCCGGGGCGTTCCCCGAGCAGCACCATGCCGAGCAGCACGGAGATGCCGGGCGTCAGGTAGTTGGTCAGGGCCATGAACGTGGCGCCGGCCATCCGGATCAGCTGGAAGTAGACGATGGTCGCCACCGCGGTCGGGAAGATGCCCATCCAGACCACCGACCAGACGGCTTCGGGGGGGGGCGTGGCCGAGAACGGGTCCTCGAACCAGAAGGCGCAGGCGACCATCAGCACGGTGGCGATCAGCAGCGTCGCCAGCGCGACCGTGATCGAGTCCATGCGCGGCATCCGCCGCGCCGACACCGCGTTGGCAGCGTAGAGCAGCGCGCCGCCCAGCACCGACAGCTGGCCGAGCACCTGCAGCAGCGAGGTACTGCCCAGGTCGAGTGCGTCCGGGCCGATCAGGACGACCACGCCGGCGAAGCCGAGCACGAAGCCGACCGCCTTGGCGCGTGTGACCCGTTCGCCGGGCAGGGCGAAGTGCGCCAGCACCAGCACGCCCAGCGGCATCACCGCGACCAGGATGCCGGCCAGGCTGCTGTCGATATGCTGGGTGCCCCAGGTGATGAAGTAGAACGGCAGGCAGTTGCCGAGCAGCGCCAGCCAGAGCATCCAGCCCCATTCGCCCCGCGTGCGCGGCAGCCGGCTGCCGGCGGCCGCCGCGATCCCGAGCAGCACCAGCGAGCCGAGCACCAGCCTCGCCGCGATCACCGTCAGCGTATCGAAGCCGGACAGCGCGACCTTGATCGCGAGATAGGTGGTGCTCCACATCGTCACCAGGCAGGCCAGCAGCACCCAGTGCGAGACAGGATGGCGGACGCGGGTCACCGTGTGCGGCGTCCTGCCCGGACCTCGGCACCCGCCGCCAGCGCGCGCCGCGCCGGGGGAATCCGGCGAAGTTCCGAACTGTGCGGCACCGCCCGCAGGTCGCGCATCCAGCGCCGGAACGGCAGCGACAGGCGCGCCTGCCAGCGGATCGCGCGCGGCCGCAGCGATTCGATCGTCGGCTCGGCGAGCGCCTCGCCCAGCGCGAACACCACGAGGTTGTCGTCCGGCGGCGTCGGCACCGCCCATACCCGGCCGCCGAACGCCCGACACAGGTTGTCGAGGTAGCCGCGCAGTTCCGGCTGGTCGGCGATGCAGTTGACCACCAGCACGCCGCCCGGGCGAAGCACGCCGCGCACCCGCTCGTAGAAGGCGCGCCGCGTGATCGCCGGCACCTGGCGGCCGCCGCAGTAGGCATCGAGCAGCACGATGTCGTACGACGCGGGCGCCAGCGTGCGAACCACCTTCGCGCCATCGCCGAGCACGGCCAGGAAGCGCTTGCCGTCCTTCGGCACGCCGAACATGGTGCGCGCGGCGATCAGCACCTGCGCGTTGATCTCGACCGCGGTCACGCGGGCGCGCGGCAGCCGGCGGTGGATGAACTTGGCGAGCGACCCGCCGCCCAGCCCGATCATCAGGAAGTCGCGCGCAGGCGACGCATGGGGCAGGAACATCAGGCCGCCCATCATCGCCCGCGTGTAGGCGAGCGACAGTTCGTCGGGACGATCGAGCCGCATGCGGCTCTGGATCGCATCGTCGCCCAGGTGCATCAGGCGCAGGCCGCGTTCTTCGCTGATGTTGACGGCGGTCCGCGCAGGGGACGGCCCGCGGGAAGGGCGCCGGGACGCTTGGCTTATACTCTTTGGGATTGCAGGCATGGACCGAATCATTTACCGGAGGACAGCGTGAAGATCAAGGCAAACGGCATCGACGTGAACTACGAGCTGCATGGCGACCTCGCCGGCAACGCGCCCTGGGTCACGCTCTCCCATTCGCTCGCCTGCAACCTGCACATGTGGGATGCGCAGATCGCCACGCTGTCGAAGCAGTACCGCGTGCTGGCCTACGACACGCGCGGCCACGGCCTGACCGAAGCGCCCGCGGCGGCCTACACGCTCGACGAACTGGCCGACGACGCGAAGGCCCTGCTCGATGCGCTGAAGATCGGCAGCACGCATTTCGTCGGGCTTTCGATGGGCGGCATGATCGGCCAGGTGCTCGAGCTCAAGTACCCCGGAACCTGCCGCACGCTGGCCCTGTGCGACACGACCAGCCGCTATCCGGACGCCGCGATCCCGATGTGGGCCGAGCGCGTGAAGACCGCCAGCACCCAGGGCATGGAGCCACTGGTCGCCGGCACCATCTCGCGCTGGTTCACCGATCCGTTCCGCGCCAAGGGCGACCCGCGCATCGACAAGGTGACCGCGATGATCCGCGCCACGCCGCCGCTCGGCTATGCCGGCTGCTGCGAGGCGCTGCCGAAGATCGACACCACCGCCCGCCTGAACACGATCAGGTGCCCGATCGTGATCATCGTCGGCGAGCAGGACGCCGGTACCCCGGTCGCGCTGTCCCAGGCGATGCATGCCGCCGCGCCCGGATCGGAGATGGTGATCATCCCGAATGCCTCGCACCTGTCCAACGTCGAACAGCCGGAAGCGTTCGAGAAGGCGCTCACCGGGTTCCTCTCCCGCCACTGAGGCGGCCTGCCGGTTGCGCCCGGCGCGCGACCGGCATCCGACCCTCAGGTCACGCCCTTCGTGTGGCCGCCGTCCACGGTGACGTTGGTGCCGGTGATGTGGCCGGCCACCGGCGAAGCCAGCCAGGCGACGGTGCGCGCGATCTCGTCGGCCTCGCTCACCCGGCCGCTGGGCACCGGCGCGGTCATGTCGTGCTCGATCTGCTCGGCCGTCTTTCCGGTGGCCTTCGCCTGCGCCGAGACACGCTCCTCGAAACGCGGGGTGCGCGTGAGCCCCGGGCTCACCGCATTGATGAAGATGCCCTGCGCGGCGACCTCGTCCGCCGCGCCCTTGACGACGGCGAGCAGGGCGGCATTGGCGAACGCGCTGGGCAGCCCGCGCGGCAGCGGCTGGCGGCCGAGGTTTCCGGCGATCACCACGATGCGGCCCGACTTCCGTTCGCGCATCGGTGCCAGCGCCGCGCGCAGCGTGCGCACCGTGCCCATGAACTTCAGGCGGAAGCTCGCCTCCCAGACCTCGTCGGGAATCTCCCAGAACACGCCGTTGGCCGATGCGCCGGCGCTGCACACGGCCACGTCGAGCCGGCCGTAGCGAGAAAGCGTCGCGGCCACCGCGCGGTCGGCGGCATCGGCCTCCGTCAGGTCGCAGGGGAACAGCGCCGCCTCGACCTTGAACGTGGCGGCGATCTCCGCAGCCACTGCCTCCAGCTTTTCCTTCGAGCGCGCGACGAGCATCAGCTTCGCCCCCTCGGCGGCGAGCACCCGCGCCGATTCGCGGCCGATGCCGGAACTGGCGCCGGTGACCATCGCTACCTTGCCGTTCAGACCGAGATCCATGCGTGCCGTCCGTTGCGTATGCGGGACGCGGATTATAGGGCCGGCGACGGCGCGCCCCGCCGCATTCCCGGCCATCCGGCGATCCGCACGAGCAGCAGCAGCCCCGCGGCAAGCAGCGCGGCCGGCGCCGGCACGGGCACCACTGCGCTGGCGAGGCCGATCGGCTCGCCGGTGACCGACAGCATGTCGAAGCGCCAGGTGCCGCTCGGGGCATAGGCCGCGCCGTTCGCGAGCGCCTGGTAGGCGTCGGTCCCCGGCGCGAACACGCTCACCACGCGGAAGCCGAACAGCGGGTTGTCGGCGACGCCCTGGACGCCGGAAAGGTCGAAGCGGCGGCCGATCGCCCAGGGATCGATGACCGTGGTCGCGACCGGCGCACCCCAGTCGAGGAAGCGGCGGCCGTCGAGCGTGTACTGGAACTGCTGGTGGCGGGCACTGCCTGCGGTACCCCGGAAGTCGAAGGTCACGTTGATCGCGGCATGGCCGCGGGTATCGACCATGCCCTGGATGCCTGCACTGCCCGACGCCACGCCCTGCTGCGGGAAGCCGGACACCTGCCACGCCTGGTCGGGCGGGTTCCCCACCACCGGGTCGGACGAGCCGCGGCCGACTTCGCCGCTGGCGAACAGGGAGATGCCGACACCCACCGGATCGAGCCGGCCGGCGCCGGACACCGGCTGCAGGGTGCCGGTCAGCGGACCGTTGAAGTTCCAGGCCGCGAGCACCGCCGCATGCGACACCGCCGCGGCGAGCAGGAAGGCCGAAGCGATGAGGAGCGCCGCGAGGCTGCTGCCACGCCGGGTGCCGGCACGCGGCACGGGATGCGGGGCTCGGGTCGATGCGCAACCAGGCAACATGTTCGCATGCACCGGGACGGCGACCGGCAGGCGCTGCCCGGCAAGGCGTTTCAGGGGGTTCATGGCGGCACTCCGTACGATGTGGGGTCATGGGTCGAGGGTGCCGGGCACGCGCCAGCGCGCCGCTGGCGGGGACGGCGCGGCCGGTGGCGGGCTGCACCGGCGAAGGCCGGAGGAGGTTGCCTGCGCCGCTGCAGCCGCGTCACCCGCCTGCGCTGGCGGTACCCGACAGCCGCGACGTTACCCAGCCGCCTGGGCGCGGGCGCAGGCCGGAAGCGGGCACAACGGGGCGATAGTCGGCCCGTGCCACGGCCGGTCGCGGTCAGTCGCTGGCCGACCCGTCCCCGGCGGCGTCCGGCGGGTGCACCGCGCCGCCGCGTGCGGCTGCATCGCGTTCGCGCAGGCGCGCCAGCTTCTCGGCGATGCCTGCCTCCAGCCCGCGCGCGACCGGATGGTAGAAGCGCCGGTCGTCCAGCCCGTCGGGCAGGTAGCGTTCCCCGGCCGCATGGCCATCGGCTTCGTCATGCGCGTAGCGATAGCCCTCGCCATGGCCGAGCGACTTCATCAGCTTCGTCGGCGCATTGCGCAGGTGCATGGGCACCGGCCGCGTCTCGTCCTGCGCGACCAGGGCGCGCACCTCGTTGAACGCACGATAGGCCGCGTTGCTCTTCGCGGCGCACGCGAGGTACACCACTGCATTGGCCAGGGCGAGATCGCCTTCCGGAGAGCCCAGGCGCTCCCAGGTCTCGGCCGCGTCCAGGGCGATGCGCCAGGCGCGCGGATCGGCCAGACCGATGTCCTCGACCGCCATGCGCACGATGCGCCGCGCGAGGTAGCGCGGATCGGCCCCCCCGTCGAGCATGCGCACCAGCCAGTAGAGCGCCGCATCGGGCGAGGAGCCGCGGACCGACTTGTGCAGCGCGGAGATCTGGTCGTAGAACTGGTCGCCACCCTTGTCGAAGCGGCGCACGCTCTGTGCCAGCGTCTTCTGGGCGAAGGCCTGGTCGATCGCGGCCACCGCCGACGCGCGCGCGACGGCCACCACCTGGTCGACCAGGTTGATCAGCCGCCGCGCATCGCCGTCGGCATGCCCGATCAGCAGTTCGCGCGCGTCGTGCCCGATCGGCGGATGCGGTTCGAGCGCCGCCAACGCCCGCTCGACCACCTGAACCAGTTCGTCGTGCGACAGCGGCTTCAGCACGTAGACCTGGGCGCGCGACAGCAGCGCGGAATTCATCTCGAAGGACGGGTTCTCGGTGGTCGCCCCGATGAAGGTGATCAGGCCCGATTCGACATGCGGCAGGAAGGCGTCCTGCTGCGACTTGTTGAACCGGTGCACCTCGTCGACGAACAGCAGCGTTCGGCGCCCGGCCCGCGCCGCCGACTGCGCACGCTCGACCGCCTCGCGGATGTCCTTCACCCCGGACAGCACGGCCGAGAGCGCGATGAAGTCGGCGTCGACCGACGCGGCGATCAGCCGTGCGAGCGTCGTCTTGCCCACACCCGGCGGACCCCACAGGATCATCGAATGCATGCGCCCGGAGGCGAGCGCGGAGGACAGCGGCATGCCGGGCCCGACCAGGTGGCGCTGGCCGATCACCTCGGACAGCCGCGCCGGCCGCAGCCGCTCGGCCAGGGGCGCATGCAGCGCAGGGCCATCGCCTGCAGTGCCGTGCCGGGTGCCCGACGGCGGGCTGCCTGCGGCTGCCATGCCCGGCGCTGCCGGCACGCCTCCGAACAGGTCGCCGGTCACCGGACGAAACCCGCGCATGCCGCGCCGGCTGGCGCCGGACGGGCGCGCATCACTCGGCCCGGATGCCGGCCGCCTTCACCAGCCGCGTATAGGCATCGATCTCGGAGCGGATCAGCGCGCCGAACTGCTCGGGGGTGCCGACGGCTTCCTCCAGCCCCTGCTGCTGCAGGGTCTCGGCCATGGCCGGCAGCTTCATCGTCGTCGACAGGTCGCCGTGCAGCTTGCGCACGATGCTCGCCGGCGTCTTCGCCGGCACCACGATCCCCTGCCAGTTGGACACCTCGAAGCCCTTGATCGTCTCGGCCACGGCCGGTACGTCGGGCAGCGCGGGCGAACGCCTCAGGGTGGTCACCGCGATCGCGCGCAGCTTGCCCGTCTTCACCTGGGCGAGCGCGGGCGGCATCGTGCTGAAGATGAGGTCGACGCGCCCGGTCATCAGGTCGACGATGGCGGGGGTAGCGCCCTTGTACGGAACATGCAGCAACTGCGAGCCGGTGGTGCGCATGAACAGTTCGCCCGTCATGTGCAGCGACGAGCCGATCCCCGCCGAGGCATAGCTCAGCTTGCCGGGGCTCGCCTTCGCCAGGGCGATCAGTTCCGCCACCGACTTCGCAGTCAGCGACGGGCCGGACGCGATCAGCATCGGCGAGGTCACCAGCAGCGCCACCGGCGCGAAGTCGCGGGGCGGCGAATACGGAAGATCCGGCTTCAGTGCCGGGTTGTGCGCGAGCATGCCGACGCTGCCGAGCAGCATCGTGTAGCCGTCGGCCCCGGCCTGCGCCGCGAGCGTCACGCCCACCACGCCGCCGGCACCCGGCCGGTTGTCGACCACCACCTGCTGGCCGACCACTTCGGAAAGGCGCTGCGCCACCGCACGGCCGACGATGTCGTTGCCGCCCCCGGGCGGAAACGGCACGATCATGCGCATCGGCTTCAACGGAAAGGCGACGGGCTGGGCGGGCTGTGCGCGCTGGGCGAGCAGCCCGTCCGCGGCGGTGGCCAGGCCCAGTGCGACTGCGACTGCGAGCAGCGCCGGCATGCGCATCGCCGCGCGCGCAGCCGCCCTGCTTCCGGGTGTACCTTGTTCCATCCGACTTCCTCCACGCCTGTGCGGCCCATGAACCCGAGCCTGTCGACCCCGGATAGTAGTCCCTGAGCATGCCTGCGCGCGCGGCACGAACCACCTGGCGCGAACGCGCGCGCGCGTTGCGGCGCGAGGTGATGACGCTCTGGTTCGCGATGCGCGATCCGCGCACGCCGCGCATCGCGCGATGGCTGGCCGCGTTCGTGGTGGCCTATGCGCTGAGCCCGATCGACCTTATTCCCGACTTCATTCCGGTGCTCGGCTACCTGGATGACCTGGTGCTGGTGCCGCTGGGAATCGCACTCGTGCTGCGACTGGTTCCGGCGCAGGTGGTCGAGGAATGCCGGGCACGGGCGGATCGCCTCGCCACGCGCCCCCGCAACTGGATCGCCGCGGCGGTGATCGTGGCGGTCTGGCTCGGACTGGCCGCGTTCGCCGGCTGGCATGCGTGGGCCCTGTGGTCTGCCTGACAACGGCGGGCGCCCCTGCGCGAGCATAGAAAACAGATGACTTGCGCCTTACAACGGTCCTAGAATTACGTCGCGGGCGGTGACGCTACTGCCGTGCAGATCCGAATCGCACCTGAATCGCACCGACAAACGCATCGTCAAACTGGGGGGATGAACATGAAGCCTGCTCGCTCGAGCTGGGTCGTTATCGCTGCTGCTTCGCTGCTCACCGGCTGTGCCGCGAGCCCTGAACTGGTGAGTTGCCTCGACCCGAACCGCCGGGTTGCCGTCGAACTGACCGGCTACAAGGTCAAGCCGGCACCGAAACCCAAGGAAGGCGAAAAACCCGGCAAGCCCGGCCGCCAGAACGTCACCATGACCGTGCAGATCCAGGGCAGCACTGCCTGGGATGTCGGCAGCGCCGTGCTGAAGAAGGAAGGCCAGGCCGAACTCGACGCGATGGTGAAGGAAGTCAACTCGGGCGCCGGCAAGGACACCCGTCCGACCAACGTCGAGGTGGTGATCGTCACCGGCCACAACGACCGCCTGGAAGAGCGCAGCCATGCCGGGCTGAGCGAGCAGCGCGCCAAGGTCGTCACCGATTACCTGGTGTCGAAAGGCATCAGCTCGAAGGTGATCTTCTGGGAAGGCCGCGGCTCGCGCGACCCGGTCGCCGTCACCAAGTTCTGCGACGCCTGATCGCCCATCCGGGATCAGCGGAAACGCCCGCGCCGGATAACCGGCGCGGGCGTTTTCACTTATCTTCCAGCACGTCCGCGCCCTTCGGCGGCACGAAGCGGAACAGCTGCAGCGAAAGCTTCGGGTTGCGCTGCAGGTCCTCGAACCGGATCATCGTGCGGCTGCCCAGCGCATCGTTCAGCTCCATCGCGGCCAGCACGTCCTGCGCGAACCCGAGCCTGACGCTGGCGAAGCTGCTCTCGGTGCCCTTGGGCACAGCCTCGATCCATTCGAGGCCGTCCTGCGCCGGCTGCGCCGTCACGATGAAGGCCTTCTCGATCTCGTTGCTGCCGGCGAGCAGCGCCGCCGGCGTGCCGGTGATCGCTCGATCCAGGCGGCGCACCGTGACCTGGTTCAGGTCGCGATCCCAGATCCAGATGCGCTGGCCGTCACCGACCAGCAACTGGGAATAGGGCTTTTCGTACTCCCAGCGAAAACGGCCCGGCCGCAGGAACTGCATGCTGCCGGTGGCTTCCTGCACGCGCCGCCCCTTGCGATCGACCACCGTCTGGGTGAAGCGCGCCTGCGCCGACTGCGTGCCCTCGATGAAGCTGCGCAGGCGCGCGGCCGCGGCGGCGGAAGGCACCGCGCCCGCCGCCGGCGTGGCCCCGGCGCCCGCGGCACCCGGCACGGGCGTGCCGCCAGCCGCACCCTGCGCCAGCGCCGCGCGAATCACGGGCGAAGGTGCGAACGCGGCCACGGACACGGCGGCGGTCAACAGCGCCAGGGTGCCACGCCTGCGCCGGATGCGCGGCCGGTCTTCCGCTGCGGGGCGGTCATCCGCCCTTCCTCCGCGATCGAGTGGATTCAAAGCTTGCGTATCCGTTCGGTATCGACCACGCGGCCACCGCGCATCTGGATGATGGTGGTGAAGGGATCGTTGGGGGTCGGCAGGTAGTACCAGGACTCCTGCACCAGCCCCCGGTTGATTTCGTTGCCTCGATGGTCCGGCGGACCGGCGCGGCCCAGCAGTTCGCCTTCGCTCATGCCGCGCCGGATCAGGATGTAGGTTTCGAACGGCAGCCCGCGCGGCCCGCCGGCCCGGGGCGCAGGATCCGTTCCCGCGGCGACCGGCGGGCCAGCGGGCGGCGCTGCGACCGGTGCGGGCGCTGCCGGTTGCGCGCGTGGCTGCACGGCAGGCCGGGCGCTGTCGATGCTGCCCGACAGGGGCTTGAGGTCGACCGGCTTCGACGCGCGGCCGGACGGCGGCACCTGGCTGAACGAGGGCGTGCCATTGTCGTCGACCGAACGGAACACCTCGTTGCCGCGGCCGCTGCCGGAGGCCGCCGGCGGCAGCGGCTGGGCCGTCAGCGGCTGCAGGTCGCTGCCAGGCGCGTTGCGGGGCGCGGCCGGGGCCGGCGTGGAGCCTGCGGATGGCTGCGACCAGGCGGCCGCCGGCAGCGCCAGCAGCGCGACGCAGAGGCACGTCGCATGCAGGGCCTGCGCGGGACCGAGCGCACCGCTCCACGTGCCGGCGCGCCCGCCGGCGCCGTGCCGGTCGGGGTTCACCGCTCGCCACCCGCGGCCGGGACCAGCACTTCCCGGTTGCCGTTGGACTGCATCGCGGACACCAGCCCGGCGCGCTCCATCTGCTCGATCAGCCGCGCCGAACGGTTGTAGCCGATGCGCAGGTGTCGCTGCACCAGCGAGATCGACGGGCGGCGCGTCTTGAGCACGATCGCGACGGCCTCGTCGTAGAGCGCATCGGTCTCGGCATCGGCCGACGCGGCTGCGCCATCGCCGCCTGCCCCGCCTTCCTCGAGCGAGTCGCCGGCGAGCACCGCCGGGTCGTACTGCGGCGCGCCCAGCTTCTTCAGGTAGTCGACGACCCGGTGCACTTCGTCGTCGGACACGAAGGCGCCGTGCACGCGCAGCGGATAGCCGGTGCCCGGCGGCAGGTACAGCATGTCGCCCTGGCCGAGCAGCGCCTCGGCACCCATCTGGTCGAGGATGGTACGCGAATCGATCTTGCTCGACACCTGGAACGCGATGCGGGTCGGGATGTTGGCCTTGATCAGGCCGGTGATCACGTCGACCGAGGGCCGCTGCGTGGCGAGGATCAGGTGCACGCCCGCGGCGCGCGCCTTTTGCGCCAGGCGCGCGATCAGTTCCTCGACCTTCTTGCCCACCACCATCATCAGGTCGGCCAGTTCGTCGATCACCACCACGATCAGCGGCAGCGGCTGCAACGGATCGGGCGAGGGCACCGTCGGGCGGATCGAGTCCGGATCCGCGCCGCTGCCCAGGCGCGAGCTGATCATCGCCGCCTCGGCCTCCTTAGCGGCGGCGGCCTCCAGCGGATCGACCAGCGGCGTACCGGCCTTCTCGGCTTCGCGGATCTTCGCGTTCAGTCCCGCCACGTTGCGCACGCCGAGCGCGGACATCAGCTTGTAGCGCCGGTCCATCTCGCCCACGCACCAGTTGAGCGCGACCGCCGCCTTGGTCATGTCGGTCACCACTGGCGACAGCAGGTGCGGTATGCCCTCGTAGATCGACAGTTCGAGCATCTTCGGGTCGATCATGATCATGCGCACTTCGTCGGCAGTCGACTTGTAGACCAGCGACAGGATCATCGCGTTGATGCCGACCGACTTGCCCGAACCGGTGGTGCCGGCGACCAGCAGGTGCGGCATCTTCGCGAGGTCGGCGACCATCGGCTTGCCGCCGATATCCTTGCCCAGCGCGACCGTAAGCGAGGAGGGATTGTCGGCATAGACCTGCGAGGACAGTATCTCGGACAGGCGCACCATCTGCCGCTTCGGATTCGGGATCTCCAGGCCCATGCAGGTCTTGCCCGGGATGGTCTCGATCACCCGGATGCTGGCCACCGACAGCGCGCGCGCGAGGTCGCGCATCAGGCTCACCACCTGGCTGCCCTTCACGCCGGTGGCGGGTTCCACCTCGTAGCGGGTGATCACCGGGCCGGGATAGGCCGCCACCACCTTCACCTCGACGCCGAAGTCGGCCAGCTTCTTCTCGATCAGGCGCGAGGTGAATTCGAGCGTGTCGTTGCCGACCACCTCGACCTGCGCCTCGGCCTCGTCGAGCAGGTTCAGCGGCGGCAGCGGCGAGTCTGGCAGGTCGGCGAACAGCTGGGTCTGCTTGGCCTTGATCTTTTCCTTCTCGACTCGCACGGACGGCACGATCGCGACCTTCGGCGGTTCGATGCGCACCGGCTCGTGGTGCTCGAAGCGCTTGCGCTCGACCTGGACCACCTCCTCGCGCTCGACGGCGGCCTGCGCGCCGATCTTCCGGTCCTGGCGTTCGTTCCATTTCGCGAGCGTCCATTCGAAGCCGCGCTCGACCGCGGCGCCGGTGTTCTCGATCAGCGCCATCAGCGACAGGTTCGTGAACAGGCTGAAGCCGACCGCCATCATCACCAGGAACATCAGCGTCGACCCGGTGAATCCCAGCGCCGACGAGACCGCACCGCTGAACACCAGCCCCACCATCCCGCCCGGCGCGAGCGGCAGCGCCGCAGTATGGCTGTACAGGCGCAGTGCCTCGAGGGAACTGCTGCCCACGAGCAGCAACAGGAAGCCGGCGACCGCCACGGCGAGGTGCGCGCGTTGCAGCTTCAGCAGTTCGTCCAGCCGTCGGTAGACCCACCAGATGAGGTAGAGGCAGAACCCGAGCCACCACCAGGCCGACATGCCGAACAGCCACAGCAGGAGGTCCGCCACCCAAGCGCCGACCGCGCCCCCGGCGTTGCGGATCTCGGTCACCTGCGCGCTGTGCGACCAGCCCGGGTCCGCCCGGTCGAAGGTATAGAGCACCATGGCCAGGTAGATCACCGCGGCCACCAGGCCGAGCCACCACGACTCGCGCAGCAGGCCGGCGATGCGGCCCGGCGTCAGCGTGAGGGCGGAAGGTTCAGGGGCCTTGCGTGCGGCTTGGGACAAACGACCGGTCTCCGGAAAGCGGGC
>JAJTHE010000028.1 GCA_021298815.1 Betaproteobacteria bacterium
ACTGTTTTTCAAGTGGATCAAGCAGCACCTGCGGATCAAGGCCTTCTTCGGGACCTCCGAGAACGCCGTCAAGTCGCAGATCTGGATCGCCGTCTCGGTCTACGTGCTCGTGGCCATCGTCAAGAAGCGCCTCGATCTGTCGGCGAGCCTCTACCAGATGCTACAGATCCTGAGCCTCACCCTTTTCGAAAGAATCCCTCTGGATCAACTGCTTGCGCAAATCGTGACGGACGAAATCCCTCTCGATCACAGCAACCAGCTGATCTTGTTCGAGTAACGTTGGGACACTACTGTGTCTGACCCGGATTTTCGTGTCAGGCGCGGGCGAGCGCCTGGACGGTGGTCACCTTGCGTGCCGGGGCACCGAGGAACGCGAAGTCGACCTCCGGTGCGCGGCCGCTGACGATGTCGGCGATCGCCTTGCCCGAACCGCAGGCATGGGTCCAGCCGAGGGTGCCGTGGCCGGTGTCGAGGTACAGGTTCGGGATCCGGCTCTGCCCGATCAGCGGCACGTTCGACGGCGTTGCCGGCCGCAGGCCGGCCCAGTAGCGCACCTGCGATCGGTCGCCCGCCTCGGGGAACAGCTCGAACATGCGGTCGACGATCGCGCGGCAGCGGGTCTCGTTCAGCTCGGTGTCGTAGCCGTTCAGTTCCGCGGTGCCGGCGCAGCGCAGCCGGTCGCCCAGCCGCGAGAACACGATCTTGTACTCGTCGTCGGTCAGGCTCACGTTCGGCGCGACATGCTGCGCGCCGACCGGCAGGGTCACCGAATAACCCTTGGCCGGGTAGATCGGCACGTCGATGCCCACCGTGCCGAGCATGCGTGCACTGTAGCTGCCCATCGCCATCACGAAGGCATCGGCGCGCAGCGTCGACGGCGTACCGTTCGCGTCGACCACGCGGACCGATTCGATCCGGCCGCCGGCCTTGTCGAGGCCGAGGATGCGCGTCTCGTCGAGGAAGGTCACGCCGCGCGCCGCGGCACGCTTCGCCAGCTCGACGCTGAACTTGTGTGCGTCGCCCGATTCGTCGGAGGCGGTGAAGCTGCCGCCGACCAGCCGCGCGCGCGCCGAGGCGAGCGCCGGTTCGATGCGCACGCAGGCATCGGCGTCGAGCATGTCGATCTCGCAGCCATGGTCGCGCATCACCTGCGCCGGGGCGATCGCCGCGTCGAACTCCTTCTGGTCGGTATAGAAGTGCAGGATGCCGCGCGTCAGGTGGTCGTACTCGAGGCCGGTCTCCGCGCGCAGCGCCTGCAGCGTGGCCCGGCTGTACAGGCCCAGGCGCACGATCTGCGCGATGTTATGGCGAGTGCGCGACGGCAGGCATTCGAGCAGGAAGCGCGCGCACCAGCGCCACTGCGCCGGGTCCATGCGCGGGCGGAACAGCAGCGGTGCATCCTCGCGCGCGAGCCACTTCAGCACCTTCAGCGGCGCCGACGGGTTCGCCCACGGTTCGGCATGGCTGACCGAGATCTGCCCGCCGTTGGCGAAGCTGGTCTCGTTGCCCGCGACCGGCTGGCGGTCGATGACGGTGACGTCGTGGCCGGACTTGTTCAGGAACCATGCAGCAGTGGTGCCGACGACGCCGGCACCGAGCACGATGACTTTCATCGCTTTCTCCAGGGTTGTGCAGACAGGGAGGCAGCGTCGATGAACCCGACACCGCCCGACTGTCCGTTTACCTGAGAGATTGCGCGGGCCGGACGATCATGCGTCCGTGGCCACGTTGCCCCTTCGGTGGGCCCCATCCCGCATTGCGTCCGAACGATTCACATCGCTTTCCGCGCCGCGACCGGGCCGCTCTCCAGTCTGCCAAACCGTATCCAGTATATGGGCCTGAGCGATCCCGGGCGGGTTGCGCCTTCGGCGGCTGGTGGCGACCGACGCTCTCTCGAACGTCCCCTCCGCTACCGGCTCTCTCCTGAATACAGTTGCAGTGTAAGCCGGCGAATCGGCTGCGGTCAACCGATCAGATCACTGTCGCGTCACGCCATCCCGATCGGCTCCGCCAGCGGGTCGCGCACCGTCCCCGGACGATCGCGCATCATCTGTTCGAGTTCATCGCGCAGGCCCTTGCAGGCCGGGTCGTCGAAACGATTGACCATCTCGCCCGGATCGTTGCGCAGGTCGTACAGCTCGCCTGCGCCGGAATCGAGCTCGAACGTGCACTTCGCGTCGCGGGTGCGCACCGTGCGCAGCTTGAGCGCGACGCCGCAGCGCGACGCATGCACATGCCATTCGCTGTAGGCGACCGGGCGCTCCTGCGCTTCGCCGCGCATCAGCGGCAGCAGGCTGCGGCTCTGCGCCGCCTCGGGCAGCGTCGCACCGCCGGCCTCGCAGAACGTCGCCGCCAGGTCGACTGTCGACACCGGCGCCTCGACCACCTGCCCGCGCGCGACGCCCGGTCCGCGCGCGATCATGCCGATGCGCAGCAGGTCTTCGTACGGGATCGGATGCTTGAGGTACAGGCCGTGGTTGCCGAGCATGTCGCCATGGTCGGTGCTGTAGACGACCAGCGTGTCCTCGGCGAGTCCCTGCGCCTCGAGTGACTCCAGCAGGCGCCCGACGCTGTGGTCGATCAGCGAGATCATCGCGTAGTAGTTCGCGGTCATCTCGGCGAGCTGGGCGTCGCTCTGGTCCGGGCAGCGCGAACCTTCGGTGCGGAACTTCAGCATCACCGGGTCCGACAGGTCGGGTTTTCCCTCGAGCACGGCGCGGTGCCACCAGGGGCGGCGCTCGAGGTCCTTCACGCGGTGCCTGGGGAGCGTGAGGGATGCCGGGTCGTACAGGTCCGACCACGGTGCCGGTGCATCGAACGGATGGTGCGGGTCGGGGAAGGACACCCAGGCGCAGAACGGCTTGCTGCGGTCGCGCCGGCCGATCCATTCGATCGTGCGGTCTGCACACCAGCTCGAGGTGTGCCAGGCCACGGGCAGCGCCGAGCTCCAGGTCTGCGCCGCGCCGGTGCCGGCGCGCGTCTCGGCGGCCCACAGGGCGGCCGCTTCCTCGTCGCGGCCGCGGCTGCGCAGCCAGCGCTCATAGTGGCCGACGATCGGGCGCTGCGGCGGCCGCGTGCGGTGCATGTGCCCGAGCACCATCAGCTCCGCGTGCTGGAAGCCCATGTAGGGACCGAGCCAGCCGCGATCGTAGAGCTCGCCGTTGAAGCGGTCCTCGGGCGTCCCGGTCGGCGCGAAGGTGGCCTTGGTCGCGAAATGGGCCTTGCCGATGAAGGCGGTCGAGTAGCCGGCACGCGCGAGCGCGCCGGCGAAGCCCTGTTCGCCGACCGCCGGGTCGAGGTCGACGCCGTTGTCCCATACCCCGTGGGTGAGCGGCAGCATGCCGGTCAGCATCGATGCGCGCGAGGGCTGGCAGACGAGGTTGGGCGTGATCGCCGCCTTGAAGCGGGTGCCCTCGCGGGCGAGGCGGTCCAGGTGCGGCGTCTGTACCTGCGGGTTCTCGAACCCGTAGCAGTCGCCGCGCTGCTGGTCGGAGGTGATGAAGAGGATGTTCGGTCGGGTCATGGTGCGTTCTTTCCCAGTACGCTGTAGATGTCGCGGAACTGCCGCGCCTGTTCGTCGACGTAGCGTGCCGCGGCCTCGCCGATGAGGACGTTGCCGGTCCAGAAGTTGCGTTCGAGGTCGCGCTGCCATTCCTCGGTCTTCACCACGGCGCCGAGCGCCTCTTCCCAGAAGGCGACCTGTTCGCGCGGCATCGACCGCGGGCCGATCACGCTGCGCCAGTTGGTGTAGACGCCGTCGATGCCCTGTTCGCGCAGCGTCGGCACATGGGCCATCGCGCCACCGAGGCGCTGTCCCGACGTCACCGCGACCAGCCGGACGCGGCCCGACTGCAGGTGCGGCGGGAAGTTGGCGACGGTGCCCACCGCCATGTCGAGGTCGCCCGCGAGCACCGCGAGGATCGCCTCGCCTGCCGACTTGTAGACCACGAAGCGCGCGTTCTTCACGTCGACGCCGCCGGCGCGCAGGGCCACCACGCCGCCGGTGTGCGCGCCGCTTCCCAGCGAAGGCGCGACGCCGATCGACAGCGCGCCGGGATCCCTGCGCAGCCGGTCGATGGCCTCGCGCATCGAGCGGATCGGCGAATCGGCGCGCACCGCGATCGCCATGTAGTCGTCGAACAGCACGGCGAGCGTGGTCACCTGCGTATGGTCGATCGGATGCAGGCCGGTCACCGGATTGGAGACCAGGTTCGGCCCGCCCATCGCGATCGCCGGCACCGACTTCGATCGCTCGATCATCTGCGCCCAGGCGAGCCCCTGGCCGGCGCCCGCACGGTTGACCACCACCGTCTGTACGCCCACCAGCTTGCGCTCGTCGAGCACGCGCTGGATCAGCCTTGCGGTGAGGTCGATGCTGCCACCGGGGGCGGCGCCGACCATCAGCTCCACCGGGCGCTGCGGCTTCCACGCGGTCGGCGCCTGGGCGAGCGTCGCTGCCGGTGCGGTCAGTACCAGCGCAATGAACGAACGACGGGACGTACCGGTCCTTGACATGGCTCCCCCTGGGCATGGCCGGGACTTCCTCGCGGTGCGGGGGCCCGTTTCGAGCATCCTACGCCTGCCTTGTCGTGCAGGGGAAGGCAGGGCGGGTCACCGCATCGCCGGCAAGGCCGGGGACCTGTTCAGGCGGCCACTGCCGTCCGCCGCGCATGCCGGATCGCCAGCAGCAGGCAGCCCAGCCCGGATGCGGCCGCAGCCGCCAGCGACCCGAACATCGCGGGGTAGCTGCCGACCAACTGGTAGCCGATCGCGAACAGCGCCGGTCCCGCGAGCACGCCGGCATAGGCGAACGACGAAGTGCCCGCGGTCAGCGTCGCGATCTCGCGCGGCGGCGAGATGCGCGTGGCCTCGGCATGGTAGACGCCGTTCCAGCCGTACGAGGTTGCACCGAGGATCGCGACGATCGCCGTGACCAGTGCCGGCGACCAGCTGGCATCGAGCCAGAACAGGGCGAGGCAGGTGAACATCGTGCACAGCGACAGGCCGGTCAGCACCGGCGGACCCGACGTGCGGTCGGCGAGGATGCCCCATACCGGGCGCGCAAGTGCGCCCGCCGCCTGGTACAGCGCGAGCAGTGCCCCGGCTTCGACCAGCGAGTACCCGGCCACCAGGTACAGGTAGGAGACGAGGAAGGTGAGCACGCTGCGCTGGATGAACGCGAACCAGAAGCCGGACAGCGCCAGCCAGCGCAGCGCCGGCCGCGCCCAGACCATGCCGATGCCGCCGCTGCGGGCGCCGAACAGCTTCGCCTCGCGGTTGCGCTCGCTGTCCCAGACCGGATGCACCCACTGCATCAGCAGCAGCACCGCGAAGGCCACGACGATCGCCGGCAGCACCGACCACTGCCAGCCCAGGCTCACCGCGATCAGCGGCGCGGTCAGGCCGACCACCACCCCGCCGGCCGGCACGCCGCTCTGCTTGACCGAGAAGATCAGGTTGCGGTGGCGCGGCGGCGTGAAGCGCACGATGACCTGCGCCGCACCCGGGTTGACCAGGCCCAGCGCGAAGCCGCAGAGCACCGTCGCCACCACCATGGTCGCCAGCAGCGGCACCGCGGCCAGGGCCATGCCGACGATGCTCAGCAGCGCGGCCACCTGCGCGGTGCGCGCCGGGCCGAGCCGGCTCACCAGCCCGCCGCCGAAGGTCGCGCTGAGCACCGCGCAGCCGAACAGCATGCTCACCTGGTAGCCGATCCACGAGGCGTCCACGCCGAGCGTCTGCGCGATCTTCGGCGCGACCGTCGGCAGCGTCACGTTCGCGCAGGCGGAGACCGCCTGCACCAGGGTGATCAGGGTTACGGCGACCCAGGCCGAGGCGCGGGGGTCGTTGCCTGCGGGGGATGCGGCAGTGGCGGCGTCGATCGAGTTGCGCTCCATGGTCCCCGATCCTACCTTCACTCGATCGGCAGGTAGTTCACTTCCACGATCTCGATGTCCTCGACCCCGGCCGGCGTGCGCAGGGTCACCGTGTCGCCTTCCCGCGCCTTCGTCAGCGCGCGCGCCATCGGCGACACCCACGAGATGCGCCCGCGCTCGGTGTCGATCTCGTCTATGCCGACGATCGAAAGCAACCGCTCGCTGCCGTCCTCGCGTGCGATGCGTACCGTCGCGCCGAAGAACACCTGGTCGGTCCATTCGCGCGCGGCCGGGTCGACGATCTCGGCCAGGTCGAGACGCTTCGTGAGGAAGCGGATCCGGCGATCGATCTCGCGCAGCCGGCGCTTGCCGTAGATGTAGTCGGCGTTCTCCGAGCGGTCTCCGTTGGATGCCGCCCATGACACCGCCTTGACGACGTCCGGGCGTTCCCTGTCGAGCAGGTGCTTCAACTCGGTCTTCAGCCGCGTGTAGCCGTTCGGGGTGATGTAGTTGCGGCTACCCGCCGGCAGCGGGGACGGCGCTTCGATCTCGTCGTCGTCGCCGTCGCTGTCCGATTCCTTCGTGAATGCCTTGTTCAAGCGCTGTCCCGGGTGTTGTCCTGGCTGGTGTCCTGGATCGTGCGGCGTGCACGGCGCACGTCCGATTGTGCACGCAGCGCGAGCAGCATGCCTGCCAGCGGCGTGCAGGCGAGCAGCGCGAAGGTGGTCGTGTAGCTGCCGGCCCAGCCGTACAGCGTAGTGAACAGGGAAGGACCGGCCAGTGCGGTGACGAACAGGAAGAAGCCCGCGCCGCTGGAGACCAGCCCGACCCGGCCCGGCGGCGACAGCCGGGCGAGCTGGCCGTGGAACACGCCGTTCCAGCCGATGCCGATGAAGCCGAACAGCACGAACACCGCGACCACCACGGGGCGCGGCCAGTCCTCGTTCATCAGGCCGGTGACCAGGCACATCGCCGTCATCAGGGCGCCGGCGACGGTGAGGATGGTCAGGCTGTCGCGCAGCCGGTCGGCGAGGAAGCCGAGCGACACCCGGCCCAGCGTGCCGCCGAGCTGCGCCGCGCCGGCGATCAGGCCGGCGACCACCAGCGAATAGCCGATGTCCTTCACCAGCAGGTTGACCGTGAAGGCGGCGATCGCCACGTGCATCACGTTGAACGAGGCGCCGGCGAGCGCCAGCCAGCGGATCGGCTCGTCCGACCAGACCGCGGGGATGCCGCCGAACGGGTGCTGCAGCCACGGAGCGCGCGGGTCGCGGTCGTCGTCCCAGCGTTCGCGATGGGGCTGCAGCGTCGCGACCAGCGCCAGGCAGAAGCCGGCGAACAGCACCAGCGCGCTCTGCCAGCCGAAGGCGACGGCGACCAGCGGTCCGATGATCGAGGCGAGCATGCTGCCCAGCGGCACGCCGGCCTGCTTCAGCGAGAACACGACGTTCTGGCGTTCGATCGGGGTGAAGCGCGCCAGCGCATGCGCGGTGGCTGGCGTGGTGATGCCGAGCGCGACGCCGATGAAGACCGAGCCGGCGATGATCATCGGTACCGTGCCGCCGCTCGCCAGCACCAGGCCGACGGCACTCGTGCTCAGCGTGCACTGGATCGTGCGCGCCGCGCCCAGCCGGCGGATCAGCGTGCCGGTGATGAAGGTCGCGCACAGCGCGCAGCCGTAGACGATGCTCGCCTGGAACCCGATCAGCGACGCATCCACGCCGAGCGCGCGCGCGATCACCGGCGCCAGCGCGGGCAGGGCAGCGGTGCAGATGGCGATCAGTGCCTGGGTCGCGGAGGCGAGTGCGATGACCGCGACGGCCGATGTTGGGGCGCTCACGCGCTGGGACGAGACATGTCGGCCTGATTGTATCGCGCCCCCGGCGCCCGCCATCGCGGCCAGCGGCCCCCATCCGTCGCGGCCGCGTTATGCTGTCCGGTCCTGTCCCGGACCTGAAGCGCCGTAACCGATGCGTATCCTGATCGTCGAAGACGAACCCCTGCTGGCCGACGGCCTGTCCCGCTCCCTGAAGCAGGCGGGCTATGCGGTGGACTGCCTCGACGACGGGCAGGCCGCCGACACCATGCTGCTGTCGGAGCAGTACGACTGCGTGATCCTCGACCTCGGCCTGCCGCGCATGGACGGCCTGCAGGTGCTGGCCCGGCTGCGCAAGCGCGGCGGGCGCACGCCGGTGCTTATCCTGACCGCGCGCGACAGGCTCACCGACCGCGTCGACGGACTGGACCTCGGTGCCGACGACTACATGAGCAAGCCGTTCGACCTGCCCGAGCTCGAGGCACGGGTGCGGGCGCTGATCCGGCGCGCGCAGGGCTCGGCCAGCGCCGAGATCGTGGTCGGTGGCCTGTCGCTCGACACCGTCGGCAAACGCGCGTCGGTGGCCGGTGCCGCGGTCGAGCTGTCCGCGCGCGAGTTCGCGGTGCTCGAGGTGCTGATGCTCAGGGCCGGGCGCGTGGTCGGCAAGACACAGCTTTCGGAACGGCTGTACAGCTTCGGCGAGGAGGCCGGGCCGAACGCGATCGAGGTCTACATCCACCGGCTGCGCAAGAAGCTCGATCCGACGGTGGTCGGCATCCGCACCATCCGCGGCCTGGGCTACCTGCTGGAAGAACCGCTGGCGGCGTCCGATGCTCGCTGACGCACCGCTGCGCCGGCAGCTGCTGATCTGGCTGGTGCCGCCGATCCTGCTGCTCTGGTCGGCGAGCGCCTGGATCACCTATTCGGTCGCCTACCGTTTCGCGACCAGCGCGTTCGACCGCGCGTTGCACGATTCGGCGATCGCGCTGGCCGGCCAGTTGCGCGTCGACACGACAGGCCGCGTGATGGTGGACCTGCCGCAGACCGCGCAGAAGGTCCTGGTGTCCGACCTGCGCGACCGCGTGTACTACAGCGTGTCGGGGCCGGGTGGCGAGTTCCTGATGGGCTACAGCGGCATGCCGGTGCCGCCGGTGCGCAACGCCCTGCTGCGCCGCGCGGTCGGGCCGCCGGACCCGGTCGAGGACACGGATGCCGGGAGCGGGCTCGACATCGAACTGCCGCCGCCGCGCTTCTACCAGGCCGAGTACCGCGGACAGCCGGTGCGCATCGCGGCGATGAGCGTGCCGCTGGTGTCCCTGTCCGCCGGCCGGATCGAAGGTTATGCACTGGTGCAGGTCGGCGAGACCCTGGTCGAGCGGCGCGAGATGGCGCGCGACGTGCTGATCGCCACGCTGCTGCCGCAGATCGCCCTGATGCTGCTGATGCTCGGTATGGTGTACGTCGGCATCGGGCGCAGCGTCGCGCCGGTGGAGGCGCTGCGCCGGGAGATCGAGAACCGGTCGATCCGCGACCTCACGCCGGTCAAGGAGGACCGCGCGCCGCCCGAGGTGCGCCGGCTGGTTCGTTCGCTGAACGACCTGCTCGCGCGCATGTCGACCACGCTCGCCGCGCAGCAGCGCTTCATCGCCGATGCCGCGCACCAGCTGCGCACCCCCACCGCTGCGCTGAAGACGCAGGTGGAACTCGCGCAGCGCGCCGGCGATCCGGCCGAGACGCGCGAGCGGCTGGCACAGATCCATGCCGCGGCCGACCGCAACGCACGCCTGGTCAACCAGCTGCTGTCGCTGGCGCGGGCCGAGCCCGGGCGCACCGAGCCGATGGCGCATCGCCCGGTGGACATCGTCGACATCGCCCGCGCCGCGGCCGAACACTGGGTGCCGCAGGCGATCGCCCGGTCGATCGACCTGGGCTTCGAGGCGGGTTGCCGGCGCACCGAAGGGCCGGTCACGGTCTCCGGGGATGCCGTGATGCTCACCGAGATGCTGGGCAACCTGATCGACAATGCCTTGCGCTACACGCAACCCGGCGGGACGGTCACCGTGAGCGTCGAGCGCGCGGTCGAGGCCGGCCGGGCGAAGGTACGCCTGGGCGTCGAGGACAACGGGCCGGGCATCGAGGAGGCCGAGCGCGAGCGGGTGTTCGAGCGCTTCCACCGCGTGCTGGGCACCGGTACCGAAGGCGCCGGCCTGGGCCTCGCCATCGTGCGCGAGATCGCGCGGGCGCATGGGGGGCGGGTCGACCTGGCGACCGGCTCCGGCGGCGCCGGCGCCCGCTTCACGGTCGTGCTGCCGGTGTCGGAGACGGCCGCCGCCGCGGGCCCCGCCGCTGCCCCAGCCGCCCCCGCCCCCGGCCCCGCCGCCGCCGCCCGCCCGGGCTCGCTGCCGGGTTGAAATCCGGCGCGGCAACCCCACATCCCGTGCTCACGGGCCCGCCCGTTTCCACTGCGCTTCCTTCCAGCCCATTCCGGACCTGCACGCCATGACCGACACCTCCACCGTTCCCGACAACGCACCGGCCGCGGAAGGCCGCGAGACCCTCGGCTTCCAGGCCGAAGTCAAGCAGCTGCTGCACCTGATGGTGCATTCCCTCTACAGCAACAAGGAGATCTTCCTGCGCGAACTGATCTCCAACGCGTCGGATGCCTGCGACAAGCTGCGCTTCGAGGCGCTGAGCGACGGCGCGCTGTTCGAAGGCGAATCCGACCTGGCGATCGATGTCGGCTTCGATCCTGCAGCGCGCACGATCACCATCGTCGACAACGGCATCGGCATGACCCGGCAGGAGGCGATCGACAACCTGGGCACGATCGCGAAGTCCGGGACCCGCGAGTTCCTGTCCCGGCTCTCCGGCGACCAGCAGAAGGATGCCAGCCTGATCGGCCAGTTCGGCGTCGGCTTCTATTCGGCCTTCATCATCGCCGACCGCGTCACGGTGAGCACCCGGCGTGCCGGGGTGCCGTCCGCGCAGGGCGTGCGCTGGGAATCGACCGGCGACGGCGAGTACACGCTGGAGGCGATCGACCGCCCGGCGCGCGGCACCGAGGTGACGCTGCACCTGCGCGACGGCGAAGACGATTTCCTGAACGCGATGCGCCTGCGCAACGTGATCCGCAAGTATTCCGACCACATCACCCTGCCGGTGCGCATGCACAAGGAGCGCTGGGACGCGGAGAAGTCGGCGTACGTGACCGAGTCCGAGCGCGAGACGGTGAACCAGGCCTCGGCGCTCTGGTCGCGGCCGAAGTCCGAAGTCACCGACGAGCAGTACAAGGAGTTCTACAAGCATGTCGCGCACGACTTCCAGGACCCGCTCGCCTGGGCGCATGCGCGGGTCGAGGGCAAGCAGGAATACACCCAGCTGCTGTACGTGCCTTCCCGCGCGCCGTTCGACCTGTACGACCGGCAGCACAAGCGCGGGCTGAAGCTCTACGTGCGCCGCGTGTTCATCATGGACGACGCCGAGCAGCTGCTGCCGGCCTACCTGCGCTTCGTGCGCGGCGTGGTCGACTCGAACGACCTGCCGCTGAACGTGTCGCGCGAGATCCTGCAGCAGAGCCGCGACATCGACGCGATCCGCGCCGGCTGCACCAAGCGCGTGCTGTCGATGCTCGACGACCTCGCCGAGAATGCGAAGGAGAAGTACACCGCCTTCTGGACCGAGTTCGGCAAGGTGCTGAAGGAGGGCGTCGGCGAGGACTTCGCCAACCGCGACCGCGTCGCGAAGCTGTGCCGGTTCGCGACCACCCAGTCGGGCAGTGCGGCGCAGGAGGTCTCGCTCGCCGACTATGTCGGCCGGATGAAGCCGGGCCAGGAGAAGATCTACTACATCACCGCCGACACGCATGCCGCGGCGAGCAACAGCCCGCACCTCGAGGTGTTCCGCAAGAAGGGCATCGAGGTGCTGCTGCTGTCCGACCGGGTCGACGAATGGATGATGTCGAACTTCCCCGAGTTCGACGGCAAGCCGCTGGCCTCGGTGGCCAAGGGCCAGCTCGACCTCGGTGCGCTGGAGGACGAGGCGGAGAAGGCCGAGCAGACGAAGACCGCCGAGGAATTCAAGCCGCTGGTCGAGCGTGTCAAGGCGGCGCTGGGCGAACGCGCGAAGGACGTGCGGATCACGCTGCGCCTCACCGACTCGCCCGCCTGCCTGGTGGTCGAGGAGGGCGACATGGGGATGAACCTCGAGCGCCTGCTGAAGGCGGCCGGCCAGAGCATCGGCCCGGGCAGCAAGCCGATCCTCGAGATCAACCCGCACCATGCGCTGGTCGAGCGGCTGTCGGCCGAGGCCGACGAGGCGCGCTTCGCCGACTGGGCGAACCTGCTGTTCGAGCAGGCCATGCTGGCGGAAGGCGGGCAACTGGAAGACCCAGGTTCGTTCGTGCGCCGGCTGAACGGCCTGATGCTGGCGCTCGCCGGTGCGGCGAAGGAGCCGTCGCGCATCATCACGCCCTGATGTCGTGATGACCCCTCGCTTCAGGGCATCGGCAGCCGGGCCTCGATCGTGAAGCCGCCGGCGGCCCCGCGGGGCGCCGGTCGCAGGATGACCGCCTCGCCCATCGCCGGGTAGATCCCGGTCAGGGCCGTAATGTTCACCTGGTGGGTCACCACCACCAGGACGTCCCTGCCGCGATGTGCGGCAACCCGCTTGCGCAGCTCCGCGGTCTGCCGGGAACGGCTGTCCGGGCCGCCGGTGGCCAGCGCCGCGTCGAAGAACGAATCGGCGGTCGGCCATGGCGCGACGCGGCCGAACGCCTCGTTCGCGGTATCGATGCAGCGGCACCAGCGGCTGGACAGCACCTCGCCCAGCGGGACGCCGGCGGCACGGAACGCCTCGCCGAGGCGGCGCGCCTGCTCCCGGCCGGCGTCCGAAAGGTTGCGCTGGGTGCTGCAGTCGTCGAGCCGGAAGCCGGGCGGGTCGCCGACACCCGGTACCGTGCGGGCATGGCGCAGCAGCACCACCACGCCGCCGCCGCGCAGCGCGGCCCAGGCCGGCTCGGCGTCCGTGCTGGCGGCAGCCGCCCGGGCTGGCAGCGCCGCAACGACGGTGCAACACAGCAGCAGCGCCAGCGCGAGCAGCGCGGCCAGCGCGGAAGGCCCGGGGGGCGCGGGGGGCGCGGAGCGCGCGGCGCATGGCGAAGGGACGCCGCCCCCCTGGCAGGGGACGGGCCCGGCAGGCGTGCCGCGGCAGGAAGGAAGGGCGACCATCGGACGAGTGTAAGCGGCCACCCGCGGCGGGCAGATACGGCCTCGGCTGCCCACCCCGGCCATCCCGGCACTATCATCGCGTGTACGGTGGACGAAGGGCCGCGGGAAGACGCCATGGCCGCACGCCCCGACACTGTGACACCAGCGCACACGGATACCCGCGAGGAGGAAACCGATGATCAGGCTCTACACGACGAAAAGTTCCGGCAACGGCTACAAGGTGAGGCTGCTCGCCTCGATGGTCGGCGCGCCGTTCGAGCAGGTGTTCATCGACTTCGAGAAGAAGGAGCACAAGTCGCCCGGGTTCCTCAAGCTCAATCCGCGCGGCCAGGTGCCGGTGATCGAGGTCGAGGGCCGCGTGTTCTGGGATTCCACCGCCTGCCTGGTGTACGTCGCCCGCAAGTACGGCGGCGAGTCCTGGCTGCCGACCGATCCGCTGGGCATGGCCGAGGTGGAGCAGTGGCTGGCGCTGGCATCGAACGAGATCCAGTTCGGCATCCAGGCCGCGCGCGGCATCCTGCGCCTCGGCCGCCAGGGCAATGTCGAGGAAGGCCAGGCGCGTGGCCGGCTGGCCCTGGATGCGATCGAGCAGCGGCTGGCGGATACGCCCTGGCTGGCGCTCGGGCGGCCGACCATCGCGGACATCGCCTGCCAGGCCTATGTCGGCGTCGCCGACGAGGCGGGCATCGACATGAACGCGTACCCGAACACGAAGGCCTGGCTCAAGCGCATCGAGGGCCTGCCGGGATGGGTGAGCCGCGTCCAGTGAGCCTGTCGCTGCCCGCAGCCGGGCCGGGCCCGGCGTTCGTGCATGCACACAGTCCGGCGCCACGCTGGCAGGACGCCGCCGCCGCCTGCGCGCGCACGATCGCCGCATCGGGCATCGGCGCGAACCTGGGCTTCGTCTACGTGACCGACAGCCACGCCGCCGACCTGGCGGCGGTCGTGCGGGTGCTGCGCGAATCGAGCGGCGTCGAACACTGGGTGGGCACGGTCGGCATCGGCGTCTGCGCGACCGGCGTCGAATACCTCGACCGGCCGGCCATCGTGACGCTGGCCGGGGCCTTCCCGCAGGATGGCTTCCGCCTGCTGCCGTCGATGGACGATCCGTCGGCCCTGCCCGAGGGCCTGTATGCCTGCGGCGCGCAGGATGCGAACCTGGCGGTGCTGCACGCAGACCCGTCCTGCCGCTACCTGCTGGAACTGATCGGCGGCGTCGCGCAGCGGGTATCGAGCGGTTTCGTGATCGGCGGGCTGACCAGCTCGCGCGGTGCCGCCACCCAGGTGGCGGACGGCGTGGCGAGCGGCGGCATGTCCGGCGTGCTGTTCGGCGAGAACGTGCGCGTGCTGACCCGGCTGAGCCAGGGCTGCACGCCGATCGGACCGCGCCACCGGGTGACCGAATGCCACCGCAACGTGGCGATGAAGCTGGACGGCCGGCCTGCGCTCGAGGTGTTCGATGCGGAGGTCGGCACGCGCCTTGCGGGCGACTATCGCAAGGCGGCCGCCGAGGTGTTCGCGGCGCTGACCATCCGCGGCAGCGACACCGGCGACTACATGGTGCGCAACCTCGTGGGCATCGACCCGCAGCAGCAGTGGGTCGCCGTCGGTGACTGGCTGGAGCCGGGCAGCGAGATCATGTTCTGCCGGCGCGACGCGAAGAGCGCGACCGAGGATTTCGAGCGGGTGCTGGCCGGGGCGCGCGAGGCGATCGAAGGCACGCCGCGCGGCGGCCTGTACTTCTCCTGCCTCGGCCGTGGCGAGGGCCTGTTCGGCCCGGGCTCGGCCGAACTCAAGCTGATCTCCCGCCACCTGGGCGAGTTCCCGCTGGCCGGGTTCTTCGGCAATGGCGAGGTCTCGCACGACCGCCTCTATGGCTACACGGGCGTGCTGCTGCTCTTCCTGTGAGCCGGGCGCGGCCGTCGTGGTGCAGTCCCCCTGCGTCGCGGCGCGCTTGAGGTGCCGCTGCAGCGACCCCATATGGATGCTTTGATCAGAACGGTCCCCGGCTCATGCAATTCAAGGATTACTACAAGACCCTCGGCGTGGAACGGAGCGCGAGCGACGACGATATCCGCAAGGCGTATCGCAGGCTCGCGCGCAAGTTCCATCCCGACGTGTCGAAGGAGAAGAACGCCGAGGAGCAGTTCAAGGCAGTCGGCGAAGCGTACGAGGTGCTGAAGGACAAGGAGAAGCGTGCCGCCTACGATCGGCTGGGCACCCATCGGCCGGGGCAGGATTTCCGGCCCCCGCCCGGCTGGGAGCAGCAGTACGGGCGCGGCGGCGGCTTCCGCAGCGAGGACATGGACGGGCTCGACCTCGGCGACCTGTTCGGCGGGTTGTTCGGTGGCGGTGCCGGAAAGGGCGGGGGCTTCGGCCGCGGGCGGGCGCGCAGCGCGCCGCCGCGCGCACCGATCGAGGCGGAAACGAGCATCACGCTCGACGAGGCGTTCAACGGGACCGAACGCACGTTCCAGATTTCCGGCGGCGATGGCACGCAGTACCCGGTCACCGTTCGCATCCCGAAGGGGGCGGCCCATGGCGCGCGCATGCGTGTGCCCACGCGCGGCGTGGCCGGCGACATCATGCTCACCGTGCGCATCGCGCCACATCCGGTCTACACCGTCGACGGGCGCGACCTGCAGGTCGAGCTTGCGCTGACGCCGAGCGAAGCGGCACTGGGCACGTCAGTGGAGGTGCCGACCCCGGCCGGCCCGGTACGCCTGAAGGTGAAGCCCGGCACGTCCAGCGGCCAGCGCCTGCGGCTGACCGGGCGCGGGCTGCCGAACCCGAACGGTGATGCCGGCAACCTGCATGCGCTGGTGCTGGTGAAGGTGCCGGCCGAGCTGAGCGATGCCGAACGCGAGGCCTACGAGCAGCTGGCGCGGGTGTCTACCTTCGATCCCAGGGCGCGCTGAGCGGCACGGGCTGGGCGTCCTGCGCTGCCTGCGCGGCGCTGCGCGGGTCGAACCGCCGCGCGCATTCGCGCAGCAGCGCGACCAGTTCCGGCCGGCGCGCGGAATCCCAGACCACGACGCAGGTGTCGCCGGCGGCCCCCTCGCGCGCCGGGAAGCAGGCGACCAGCCGCACCACGGGAGTCGTTGCTGCAGGGGGCGCGGCAGGCTCGCTCGCCTGCACCGGTGCGTCCGCGTGCGGCAGGCCGCACGCCTCCGGTGCCGGTTCGCGTCGCCGGCCCAGCCTGACCTCGAGCGAGACGGGCAGGCGGTCGAGCACCGCCGCCGAGCGCAGCACGCGATGCCGGATCACTTCGACGGTCGCCATCGCGGCCGCGTCGCAGAACACCACGCGCTCGCTGACCAGGGGCGCCGCAGCCGATGCAGTTGCGAGGTATCGAGTACCCAGCGCCAGAGCTGGTCCAGGGCCCGGCCCGCGGGCAGTTCGCCATGGTCGATCGTGCGCAGGCCGGCCGTGGCCGTGGCCGGGGCATGCGCGGCACGGCCCTGGTGGTCGTCGACGCGCGCCCGCACGCGCCAGTCGGTGGTCCAGCCGGTGCCGGCCGCGACGGTGTGCACCAGGGCGAGTTCGAGCCGGTCGAGGCGTGCGCGCCGGCGCCGCAGGCGCGACTCCAGCGCGAAGGCGAGCCGCTGGCCGATCGGTGAATGGGCGGTCAGCGGCGAAGCGGCGGGAGCCGCCGGATCGGCGGCGGGCAACGGGAGCGGGGTGCGGCTGTTCATCCGGATGCGGTGGGGGGAGTCACGAAGACGGATGGCACGGACGGTGCGTCCGGGGAGATGGATGTCCCCGGACAATGGCAAGCTTCTGCCCTCGGGTGCTTTTGCGCAAGCAGCCCGGGCATTCGATGCCGCGCGGCCGGCATCCGCGCGCCGACCCTATAATCGGCCCCCCCCCGCCATGCACCCTCGCCGCGATCGCCACGAATGAACACGCTGCCCGACCCCCGGCGCTATCCGGCGCGCGGCGAACCCGACCGCCTGCTCGAAATGGCTCGAGCCTCGCTGTCGACCGGCGATCCGATCGCGCGATCGGTGCACAACGACATGCTGCTGTCGGCCATCCGCGCATGTTATGCGGCGGGGTCCGATGCCGAGGTCGCGGCCGCGCTGGCGGCGGCGACCTCGGCCGCCGAACATGCCTGCCTGCTGCAGCGTGCCAGCGAGGCCTCCGAGGCGCCGCTGGCGACCGGCGAGATCGGTGCGCGCCTGTTCGCGCTGCCGCTGGTGGTCGTTGCCGGGGGCCGCGAAGGGGCGACCCTGGGCGGTGCACTGCCCGACGTCGACGCGGTGAGTGCGCTGCTTTCCGAGCATGGCGCCCTCGGCGACGTGCAGCGGTTCTCGCTGGGCAACGCCCTGTGCACGGTCGATCGCCTCGAGGCGGTCGCCTGCGGCGAACTGGCCCGCGCGCAGGTCGACACGCTGGCGCGGCTCGCGCCGACCTTCGAGCCCGAGCCGATCGTGCTGTCCTCGGCCGACGAGTCCGTGCACCTGCGCTTCCTGGTCGGGGTCGCCTGGGTCAGCAGCGAAGCGAAACGCTGGATCGGCGCGCGCGATCCGGTCGGGAAATGGGCGACGCCGCTCACCCACATGATCGCCGGCCAGCTCGCGCAGCCCAACGTGACCGTGCTGCCGCTTGCACGGCCGCCTGTGCCGCTGGCGATGGCGGCGGCCCTGGGACGCGCGGCGGCCGCGGAGCTCGGCTTCCAGCTGTTCGTCGGCGGCGCGCTGCGCCGGGCACGGTCGAGCACCGGAGAACCGACGGTGATCGTGGCAGCGCATCGCTCGGACGATGACGCGGCGGGCGGCGAGATCCGTGTCACCTTCTCGTCGCCGTTCGACGACGCGATGTGCGACGCCTGGCGCTGGCCGATCGGGCCGGCGGACGACCTCGCTGCGATCGCCGCGTCGATCGCCGGGCTGCTCGCCGAATGCCGGGTCGAAGGCGTGGTGCTGGTGCCCGAGGTGCAGCCCGACCGGCATCCGGCGCGCGCGCATGAACGTCTGCTGCTGACCCATGCGCACCTCGCGACCGATGCGCCGCAGGCCAGCAGCCATTGAGACGCCCGCCGCACGCATCCTGATCTCGCTGGTGGCCATCGTTGGCATCACCTACGGTGCGATCACCCTGCTGCTGTTCCTGTTCCAGCACCGGCTTGTCTACCTGCCCGACCTCGGCCGCGAGTACGGCGGCACCCCGGCCGATGCCGGGATGAAGTACGCCGCGATCGAGATCCCGACCGAGGATGGCGAGCGACTGTCGGCCTGGGTGGTGGATGCACCGGGCGCCGATCCCGCCGGGCATGGCACCGTGCTGTTCCTGCACGGCAACGCCGGTAGCCTGGGTGCCCGTGTGGAGAACCTGCGCGTGTTCCACCAGCTCGGCTGGCGTACGCTGATCGTGAACTACCGCGGTTACGGCCGCAGCACCGGCACGCCGGGCGAGGCGGGCACCTATCGCGATGCGACGGCCGCATGGGACCACCTGACCGCCACGCTCGGCGTGGCACCGTCGCGCATCGTCGCCTACGGCGAATCGCTGGGCGCCGGCGTCGCGTCCTGGCTTGCGGTGAACCGGCCGGTGGCCGGGCTGGCGACCATGGCGGCGTTCACGTCCATCCCCGACCTCGGACAGGAGCTCTATCCGCTGATCCCGGTGCGCGCACTCGCGCGCATCCGCTACGACAACCGCGGCAACCTGGCGCGGCTGCAGGTACCGGTGCTGATCATCCACAGCCGTGACGATGAACTGGTGCGTTTCGCCCATGCGGAGCGTCTGCTCGACGTTGCGCGGACCGCCGGGGTTGCGGCCACGCTGCTGACATTGCGTGGCTCCCACGACGGCGCGTTCCGGGAAAGTGCGGCGCAGTACCGCGACGGGCTCGCGCGCTTCCTCGAAGCTGCTTCGATGCGGGCGCAGGCGGATGCGGCGCCTCGTGCACCGTGACTGGCTGCCTGCCTGGCGACACCAGGCAGGTAACGGACGACACGCGGGGCTGCCCGTGCGCTGCCGCGCTCACGCATACTTCATGCCGCGTTTCCCCGAATTCCCACGTCCAAGCCTGTCGGAGCCGCCACGTGCCTGAATCGACTCGAATCCCCCGATCCTTCCTCAATGCCGGGCTACAGTCCTGCCGGTGGCTGCGCCTGCGCCTGCCGGGGCAACTGCAACGGGCCGGTGCGGCGGCGGTGGCGAGCCTGCCCGCCCTGCTGCTGGCGCTGGCCCTGCCGCTCGCATCCTCCCCGGCGGCGGCGCAGCCGGAGTCCTCGGAGGCCTACTTCAAGCGCGCCCTGCAGTACACGGCCCAGGTGCGCACAGTGGTCACCTTGCCGTTCGAAGGCGATCGCAAGGGCGCGATGCGCGGTGCCGGGTTCCTGGTCGACGCCGAGCGCGGCTGGATCATGACCAACTCGCACGTGGTGTCCGGGTCGCAGGCGCTGGTGCAGGTGGCCTTCGCCGACAACGAGTTCGTCGATGCACGCCGTGTCTATGTCGATCCCTTCCTCGACCTGGCGATCCTGCAGATCGATCCGGCGCGCACGAAGGGCATCGCGGTGCCGGCGCTCGAGTGCGACCGCATGCCTCAGGTCGGCCATCCGGTGGGTGCGTTCGGACATCCGTGGGGGCTGCGCTACACGGGTACCCGCGGCATCATCTCCGGCATCACCTCGCGCTTCGAGTTCGAGGTGCTGCAGACCGATGCGCCGATCAACCAGGGCAACTCCGGCGGGCCGCTGATCAGCATGGAGAACGGACGCATCGTTGCGATCAACACGATGACCATCCGCGGCGCGCAAAACACCAACTTCGCCATCTCCTCGGTGTATGCCTGCCGTATCCTGCGGCTGCTGCAGCAGGGACAGGATCCGAGCCCGCCCGAGCTGACCTGGGTGACCTTCCGCGACGTCGATGAGCGGCGCTTGCTGCGCATTGCCCGCAACTTCGCGCCGTCCGGGCTGGCCCTCGAGCCGGGCGACGTGATCCGTGGCGTGGTCGGCGTGAAGGGGCAGATCGACAACGACACGCAACTGGTGCACGCACTGCGCGGCCGGCTGGACAACTTCCGCCTCAATGTCGTGCGCGGCGGCAAGGAGATCGAACTGGCCGGCAAGCTGCCGCCGGCCGGGCGCGTGATGGAACGACGCGGTATCCTGGTGGGCGGCGTGCTGATCTCCGAGTCGCGCTATCGCGACGGCCCCGACGTCAGCGCACCGCTGCTGGTCGTGCACCATGTCGAACCCGGGTCCCCGGGGCAGTCGGCCGAAATCGGCCCTGGCGACCTGCTCGAATCGGTGGCCGGCCAGCCGGTGCGCTCGCTCGAGGAACTCGCCGTCGCGATCTCCGAGCAGGTGAAGTCGCGTCGCGTCGTACCGGTCGTCCTGCGCCGGCTCGGCGGTGGCCAGCGCGCCTACTTCAGCTTCCTCGAACGCCCGATGCCGCTGATCGGCATCCAACTCGTCGATCTCTCCCGCGACGACTGACGCCTGATAATCCGGGTCAGAGACGATTTGCGTTGGTACTCCGTCAGATAATCCGGGTCAGATAATCCGGGTCAGAGACGATTTGCGTCGGTCCTCCGTAAATCGTCTCTGACCCGGATTAATCGTCTCGGACCCGGATCAGCCGCCGTTACGGAACGGCGGGGATGTCGTCGGGCCGGTCGATGCCGATCATCGCGGCGACATGGTCGGCGAGTGCCATCGACGAGGTGAGTCCGGGCGATTCGATGCCGAACAGATTCACGAGGCCGGGGATGCCGTGGGTCTCGGCGCCGTGGACCACGAAGTCGGCCGGCGGCTCGCCGGGGCCGGTGATCTTGGCGCGGATGCCGGTGTAGTCGGGTGTGAGGGCGCCGTCCTTCAGGCCGGGATAGTAGCGGCGGATCGCTTCGTAGAAGGCTGGCTCGAGCGAATAGTCGAAGCGGTAGTCGATGTCGTCGATCCAGTTGAAGTCCGGGCCGAACTTCACCCGTCCGCTGAGGTCTACGGTGACATGCACGCCGAGCCAGTCGCTGCGCGCGACCGGATAGACCAGTCGCGAGAACGGCGGCTTGCCGGACAGCGCGAAGTAGTGGCCGATCGCGTAGTGGGTCTTCGGAACGGTGTGCGCCGGCACGCCGGTGATGCGCACGGCGAGCTGCGGCGCGGTCAGCCCCGCGGCATTGATCACCGTGCCGCAGTCGATCGACATCGGTTCGCTGCCGCCGACATCGAGCGCGATGAAGTCGCCGTGGGCCCGGCCGCCCTCGACCGGGCTGTTGAACACGCAGGTCGCACCGGCGTTCTCGGCATCGCCCTGCAGTGCGAGCATCAGCGAATGGCTGTCGATGATCCCGGACGACGGGGAGTGCACCGCCGCGGCGAAGATCACTTCGGGCTCCATCTCGCGCGCTTCCTCGACCGACACCCAACGCAGGTTGTCGACACCGTTCAGCTCGGCCTGGGCCTTGTACTTCGCCAGCTGCGGCGTCTGGTCTTCATGGGTGGCGACGATCAGCTTGCCGATGCGCTGGTGCGGGATCGCGCGTTCGCGGCAGTAGCGATAGAGCTTGTGGCGGCCCTGCACGCAGACCTTCGCCTTCAGCGAGCCCGGCGGATAGTAGATGCCGGCATGGATGACCTCGGAGTTGCGCGAGCTCGCGCCGTTGCCGATGCCATCGGTGGCCTCCAGCACCAGCACCTCCCGCCCCGCCATTGCCAGCCGGCGCGCGATCGCCAATCCCACGACCCCGGCCCCGACCACCACGCAATCGACCCGCTCCGCCATCCGTTCCGTCCCCGGCACCTGCCTTCGAGCGGGCGAGTGTAAGGCAAAATCCCGGCATGACACCCGCAGCAGGATCCGCCTGGGACGCCCGGTTCGCGACCCGCTCGCCGCTGTTCGAACCCTACCTGCACGTCGCCGCGCGCTGGCAGGCGGCGACGGCGTTCCCGGCGCACGCGGCGCTCGCCGAAGCCCTGGCGGCGTCGGGGCCGGTGGCCAACGCCGCGGGTCGCCCGCTGGTGCCGGGCCTGCCGTCCGGTCCGGGCAGCGCGCTGGCCTACGAGCGCTCGGTGTGGGCCGATGCGGTGCTCGGGGTGCGTGCGGACGACTGGCACGACCTGATGAACCTGCTCGTATGGTGCGTGTTCCCGGCGACCAAGGCGCGCGTCAATGCCGGGCATGTCGCGCAGGCCGACGAGGCGGCCGCCGGACGGCGCAGCGCGCGCCGCGACGCGCTCACCCTGTTCGACGAGAACGGCCTGCTGGTGGCCTGCGCCGATCCTTCGCTGGCGGGCCTGCTGCGCGAGTTCCGCTGGCGCGAGCTGTTCGTCCAGCGGCGTGCGGATGTCGCCCGTTCCATGCGCTTCCTGGTGTTCGGACACGGCCTGCTGGACAAGGCGCGCGCACCGTTCGTCGGGCTGACCGCGCATGCACTGGTGCTCGACGTGCCCGCAGCGCTGCTCGCGCAGCCCGCCGCGACGATCGCCGCCCGCCTCGACGGACGGCTGGCGCAGGCCGTGGACCGGCTGCAGGACTCGCGCACACTGGCACCGTTGCCGGTGCTCGGCATCCCGGGATGGTGGCCGGCGAACGAGGCACCGGCCTTCTACGACGACACCCGCTACTTCAGGCCGGGCCGGAAGACCTGAACCGGCCGCCGTCCCTGCCCGGCTCAGGCGACCTGCAGCACGATCTTGCCGATGTGCGCGCTGGTCTCCATCAGCGCATGCGCCTCGCCGGCCTGCGCCAGCGGGAAGGTGGCATGGATCACCGGCTTCACCTTGCCCGCGGCAATCAGCGGCCAGACCTCGCGCTCGAGCGACCCGGCCACCGCCGCCTTGAACGCGTTATCGCGCGGGCGCAGCGTCGAGCCGGTCATGGTCAGCCGGCGGCGCATCAGCTCGTTCAGGTCGACCGTCGCCTTCATGCCGCCGAGGAAGGCGATGAACACCAGCCGGCCACCATCGGCCAGCGACTTCAGTTCCTTGCCGACATAGTCGCCGCCGACCATGTCGAGGATGACGTCGACGCCGCGGCCACCGGTCGCTTCCTTCACCACCGCTTCGAAATCCTCGGTCCGGTAGTTGATCGCACGCTTCGCACCGATCTTCTCGCAGGCCGCGCATTTCTCGTCGCTGCCCGCGGTGGCGAACACCGCATGGCCCCGTGCCGCCGCGATCTGTATCGCGGTGGTGCCGATGCCGCTCGACCCCCCCTGCACCATGAACGACTCGCCGGGGGCCAGTTGTCCCCGGTCGAACACGTTGCTCCAGACGGTGAAGAAGGTCTCGGGGACCGCCGCGGCTTCGATCATCGACAGGCCGGCCGGCAGCGGCAGCACGCTGCCCGCCGGGGCCAGGCAGTAGGTCGCATAGCCGCCGCCATTGGTCAGCGCACAGACGCGGTCACCGACCTTCCAGCGGGTGACATCTGCCGCCACGGCGGCGATCACGCCGGCCACTTCCAGCCCGGGCAGGTCGCTCGCGCCCGGCGGCACCGGATAGCGGCCCATCCGCTGCAGCACGTCCGGGCGGTTCACGCCTGCGGCATGGACCTGGATCAGGACCTCGCCGGCGGCGGGTACCGGCATGGGCCGGCGTGCAGGCTTCAGGACGTCGGGCTTGCCCGGGGTGGTGATCTCGATGCAGTCGAAGTGGGAAGGCAGGGATGCAGTCATCGGCTCAGGCTCGTGCGGAAGGGGATCGAAGGGGAGGAATCGGCGTTGCAGCGGGAGGAAGCGGGCGGCGGCAGGGATGCATCGGGCCGGTGCGCCGGGCCCTAGCGTCCGAGGCTGGCGCGCACCGCTTCGGAGCGGTCCCAGAAGTTGGGAATCTGCGCGCTGGAGTATCCCGACACGAACGGCTTCTCGATGCCGGTCTCGGGCTCGTACACATGGCGGCTGACCGCGCCGATGTTCGCGCCGTACACATGGATGCTGATCGACGGCCGGTCGGGCAGGGCATTGCTCACCTCGTGGATGTCGCCGTCGCGCGGCGACAGCAGGTCCACCTGGCCGGGCTCGAGCCGGTAGGTGTCCCCGGCGATCAGCGGTTCGCCGGCACCGGCACGGGCGTACCGTCGCGACTGTTCCACGCCGCGCAGCACGCCGACCATGCCCCAGGTGCAATGGTCGTGCACCGGCGTGCGCTGCCCGGGACCCCAGACGAAGCTCACCACCGAGAAGCGCTCGAGCGCATCGCAGTGGAGCAGGTACTGCTGGTAGTACTTGGGATGGGGACGCGCGGCTTCGTCCGGCAGCCAGTCGTCGGTGGCGATCAGCCGGGCGAGCAGGCGTGCACCGCGCTCGAGCAGCACGTCTTCATCGGGCATCGCGGCCCCGGCGCCGGTTTCGACGAGCCGGGTGAAGTCCGCGACGAAGGTGCGGAACCGCTGGTGGTTCTTCATCGTGCGCCTCGCAGCGTTCTGGGCGGAAGGAGCGGAATGGTAACGCCGGGCCCCGGTCGGGGGGGTGTGGTGGCGATTAAGGCGCGGGTCGAGGCGGTCGACCTGGAGGGCATCGCGCAGGGTATCGGCACGGCCCGACGCCCGCTCGTGCCAGCCGTTCGTGCACTGCAGCATCCGTACCGCCCCGAACATCGCGAATGCCTGCACCACGGGCCCATCACCCAGCACGTGCTCGACACCGCGACGGCGCTGCGATTGCGCGAGGCGCAGCGCATCTTCCGCCGCGATCCTGCCATGGTCGGCGGCGAGGTCTCCCGGCTGGCGCAGGCGCACCGGGCGACCCCGATGGGCGGACGCACCCCTGCGGTGCAGGCGCTGCCGATCACCTTCGGCCACGAGTGCGCGGCCTGCCGGCGCCCCAGGTCCGCATGCGCGTCGGCGCGATGTTCCTGCAGGTGCAGGCGACGCTCGCCCGCGTGCGGGATTCCTGCTGCCGCGAAAGGTAAGGGAAAGGTGCGACCGGGATACTCGCGTTCGCCAGCCCGGCCGTGGACTGGCGGCGTGTACCGGATCCATGTGCGCAGGCCATGCCGGCGCGCCGGGCAGCACGGTGATGGCCCCGTTCTTGCCTGCATACGGACTTCAACCACGGGAGAAACGCGCGGGGATTTGCTCGCTGCAACGCAACATCGAAAAGGTGGGAATACCTCTAGCCGAGGCACGGTCCACCTGTGGTAACGTTGCGCACTTTTTGTTCAGGCCATGCTGCGCATGGATTCGGCCGGTGGCCCCGGGAAGGGACGCGGGCCTGCTGCAGGGTGAAGCGCTGTTCGGTTCCACGGATGCGACCGAAGGCGGAGGATCAAGTACAGAGCGATGCGGTGACAGTCGCCTTTCCGAACGATTCGCGGCAACTCATGTAACGGAGGGATCTAATGGGTGCGTTCAAATTCCGGTCCTATCATCAGGACTTCTGGGCCGGGCTCATGTTTCTCGGCCTGGGTATCCTCGCCGTCTACCTGTCGAAGGATTACCCCCTCGGCAGGGCGATGCGCATGGGTCCGGGGTACTTCCCGACCTACCTGGGCTACCTGATGATCACCGTCGGTGCGATCGTCGGCGCGCGTTCGTTCTTCACGGAACCGACGGACGAGGAGCGCACCACCAAATGGGCGCTGGTGCCGCTGGCCCTGATGCCGGCGTCGGTCGCGATGTTCGCGATCCTGATCGACACGATGGGCCTGGTGATCGCGGTCGCCTCGATGCTGCTGCTGGCCAACGCATCGGTGAAGAACTTCCGGCCGGTGGAACTGATCGGCAACTTCATCGTGCTGCTGGCGATCGCGTACTTCGTGTTCCAGCGCGGCCTGGGCGTGCCGTTCCACACGTTCTGGGAAGAAAGCTTCGGCAAGGCGGTGGGCGAACTGCTCCATCTGATCGCCACGCCGGTTCGTCTCATGTTCGGGAGCTGATCGAATGGAATTCATCAACGACATTTTCGGCAACCTGATCATGGGTTTCGGGGTTGCCCTCAGCCTCGAGAACGTCCTGTACTGCTTCGTCGGCTGCCTGCTGGGAACGCTGGTCGGGGTGCTGCCTGGCATCGGCCCGGTCGCGGCGATCGCGCTGCTGCTGCCGACCACCTTCGCCCTGCCGCCGGTGGGTGCGATGATCATGCTGGCCGGCATCTACTACGGCGCATCCTACGGCGGGTCGACCACCGCGGTTCTGGTCAACCTGCCCGGCGAATCGTCCTCGGTGGTCACCTGTCTGGACGGCCATGCGATGGCCAAGAACGGCAGGGCCGGCCATGCGCTGGCGATCTCGGCGATCGGCTCGTTCTTCGCCGGCACGGTGTGCACGCTGGTCATCGCGTTCATGGCACCGCCGCTGGCCGAGGTCGCGCTGAAGTTCGGTGCGCCCGAGTACTTCTCGCTGATGACCTTCGGCCTGATCGCCTCGGCGGTGCTGGCACGCGGCTCGCTGATGAAGGCGCTGGGCATGATCGTCGTCGGCCTGCTGTTCGGCATCATCGGCACCGACGTGAACTCGGGCATGTCCCGCTTCACCTTCGGCCTGCCGGGCCTGTCCGACGGCATCGGCTTCGTGGTGATCGCGATGGCCTTCTTCGGCCTTGGGGAGATCATCAAGAACCTCGAGACGCCGAACGACCAGCGGCAGATCTTCACCGACAAGGTGAGCGGCCTGATGCCGCGCTGGGTCGACGTGAAGGACTCGGCCGGTGCGATCGTCCGCGGTACGTTGATCGGTGGCGGCTTCGGCATCCTGCCGGGCACCGGTCCGATCGTCGCTGCGTTCGCCAGTTACGCGGTCGAGAAGAAGGTGGCCAGGGACAACTCGCAGTTCGGCAAGGGTGACATCCGCGGCGTGGCGGGTCCGGAGTCGGCGAACAATGCCGCAGCCCAGACCGCGTTCATCCCGACCCTTACCCTCGGTATCCCGGGTTCGGGCACGATGGCGCTGATGCTCGGCGCGCTGATGATCCAGGGCATCGCCCCCGGTCCGCAGGTGATGACCGCGCGTCCCGACCTGTTCTGGGGCCTGATCGCCTCGATGTGGGTCGGCAACCTGATGCTGGTGATCCTGAACCTGCCGCTGATCGGCATGTGGGTGCAACTGCTGAAGGTGCCCTACCGCATGCTGTTCCCGGCGATCCTGCTGTTCATGTGCATCGGTACCTACAGCCTGAACAACAGCATCCAGGATCCGCTGCTGATGGCGTTCTTCGGCATCGTCGGCTACGCGTTCATGAAGTTCGGCTGCGAGCCGGCGCCGATGCTGCTGGGCTTCATCCTCGGGCCGCTGATGGAAGAGAACCTGCGCCGTGCGCTGCTGATCTCCCGTGGCGATCCGACGGTGTTCTTCACGCGTCCGATCAGCCTGGCGTTCCTGATTCTCGCTGCGCTGTCGCTGCTGATCGTGGTGCTCCCGGCGGTCCGGAAGAAACGCGACGAAGCGTTCCAGGGCGACGACGGAGGCTGATGCCTGTCCCCGTCGGCGGAAAGAACCCGGAGCCCGAAAGGCCTCCGGGTTTTTTTTGGCTGCCGCCCGAGGCCGTCTTTCGATCAGTCGCGCATGCGGCGACAATAGGACTTTCAGGACGACAGCCTTGCGGAGGAGCAGCATGGATCAACCGAGACTTCGCGCCATCGCCCCGCGCGGCGCAGCCGCGGCCGCCTGCGGCCTCGCCGCGGCGCTGGTCGCGGCGCTGATGGCGCCGGCGATGCCGGCCCGTGCGCAGGCGCCGGCGAAGGGTGCGGCGACCGCCACGGCCGCCGACGAAAGGGCCTGGCCCAGCCGGCCGCTGCGCATGATCGTCGCCTCCGCGCCGGGCGGGCCGTCGGACCTGATCGCCCGGCTCGTGGGACCGCAACTCACCGACGCCTCCGGCCAGCCGGTGGTGATCGATCATCGCTCCGGGGCGAACGGCATGATCGCCGGTGAGCTCACGGCGAAGTCCGAGCCCGATGGCCACACCTTCCTGCTCGCCAATGCAGGCTTCGTGATCAACAGCGTGCTCTATTCGAAGGTGCCCTACGACCCGATCCGCGAGTTCACGCCGATCTCGCTGGCCGTGTCGGTGCCGAACATCCTGGTGGTGCACCCGGGCGTGCAGGCGAAGACGGTGGCGGACCTCGTCGCCCTGGCGAAGGCGAAGCCCGGCACCCTCGCCGTCGCCTCGGCCGGCAGCGGCAGCTCCGGGCACCTCGCGCTGGCGCTGTTCCAGCAGCTTTCGGGCACCGAGATGATCCATGTGCCGTTCAAGGGCGGTGGTCCGGCGCTGGCCGACGTGATGGGCGGGCAGACGCAGGCGATCTTCAGCATCTCGGTGACCTCGTTCCCGATCATCAAGGCGGGCCGGGTGCGGCCGCTCGCGGTCACCAGCCTGAAGCGGCTGGCGGCGTTCCCGGACCTGCCTACCGTGTCGGAGTCGGGCTTCAAGGGCTACGAGGTCACCGGCTGGTTCGGCTTCGTGGCGCCGGTGAAGACGCCGCGCAGCGTGGTGCAGCGGCTCAATGCGGCGGTCGTGCAGTCGGTGCGCATGCCCGAACTGCAGGAGCGCCTGGGCAACCAGGGTGCCGAACTGATCGGCAGCACGCCGGAGGCCTTCGGGGCCTACCTGAAGAGCGAACAGGCGAAATGGGCGAAGGTGATCCGCCAGGCGGGCATCAAGGCGGACTAGGCGCGAGGATCAGGCGCGCTCAGGTACGAACGCACGAACAGGACCGGACCGGTCGAGGAGAGACAGCGTGACACGAGCAAAGGGCATACGGCAGGTCGCATGGCACGACTGTGCCGGGGGCGGCCAGGTGGTGGTCGAGCGCGGCATCGCGTACATCGGGCACATGCGCAATCCCCACGGCACGTCGATCGTCGACGTGCGGGATCCGCGCCATCCGAAGCTGCTCGCCGAACTGAAGATGCCGCCGGCGACGCACTCGCACAAGGTACGCGTCGGCAACGACATCATGATCAGCAACCGCGAGACGCTGTCGAACCGCGCGGTGCGCGACGAGAAGCTGCCCGAGGGCTACCGTGGCGGCATCAGCATCCACGACATCAGCGACCCGGCGAAGCCGAGGCACATCCTCGACTGGGACTGCACCCACGTGCCCGACGGCGGGCCGGCGAGCGGCGTGCACCGGTTCGACTTCGATGGCCGTTATGCCTACCTGTCGCCGACCATGGACGGCTATGCCGGCAACATCATGGTCACGCTCGACCTGATCGACCCGGCCAGGCCGGTCGAGGTCGGCCGCTGGTGGGTGCCGGGCCAGTGGACCGCAGGCGGCGAGACCCCGACCTGGGACGGCTGGGCGCACCGCATCCATCACTCGCTGCGCTACGGCAACCGGCTCTACACCAGCCTGTGGCATGGCGGCTTCGCGATCCTGGATGTCGACGACCTGGCAAAGCCGAAGTTCATCTCCGGCCTCGACTGGAGCCCGCCGTTCCCGTGGCCGACGCACAGCGCGGTGAAGGTGCCGTTCAAGATCGACGGCCGCGACATGCTGGTGGTCGCCGACGAGGACGTGTCGCGGATGCCGGGCTGCCCGCCGTATCCCGCGGCCTTCCTGTGGATGGTCGACGTCACCGACGAGAAGCATCCGGTGCAGTTCTCCAGCTTCCAGCTCGACGACATGCCGCCGGGCGAGCAGCCGCAGATGACCGGCTGCCACCAGCCGGTGGAGAAGATCACCGGCACCGAGGTGCCCTGTACCTGGTTCGCCAACGGCCTGCGCATCATCGACATCTCGCGGCCGCATGCGCTGAAGGAGGTCGCCTGGTTCGTGCCGGATCCGGCGCCGGGCGTCGACCGCATCAGCTCGAACGACATCTATGTCGACGAGCGCGGGCTGATGTTCCTGATCGACCGGGTGCGCGGGCTGCACATCCTCGAGCGCACCTGAACGGGTCAACCCTCGCGGTTGCGCATCCAGTCGGCGGTGGTGAAGAACGCCTGCAGCAGGCGTTCCATCAGCGCGTCCTCGACGCCGCAATCGAGCATCGCCCGGCCCATGCAGACCAGCCACTGGTCGCGCTCGGGCGAGGCGATCGCGTAGGGCAGGTGGCGCGCCCTGAGCATCGGGTGGCCATGCTTCTCGATGTAGTACTGCGGGCCGCCGAGCCAGCCGCAGAGGAAGAGGAACAGCTTCTCGCGCGACCCGGACAGGTCGTCGGGATGCATCTTCCGGATGCCGAAGAAGTCCGGGTCGGCGTCCATCAGGTCGTAGAAGCGGTCGACGATGCGCCGCACCACCGGCTCGCCGCCGAGCAGGTCGTAGGCGCTGGGCTGGCCATCGCCGGTGTCTTCGGCGTCCGGGCCGTTGCGGCTGCCGGTGCCGCTGCTGCTGCCGTTGCTGGCCACGATGATCGCTGCCTGGATCGGGTTGCGGAACGCTTATTATCGCCGCTGGCGTATCCTGAGGAGAGTCCCCGATGAAGTACCGCAGGCTGGGCCGCAGCGGCCTCCATGTTTCAGCACTGTGCCTCGGCGCGATGAACTTCGGCGAACAGACCGACGCGGCGACCGCCACGCGCATCTTCGAGTCCGCGCGCGAGGCGGGCGTGAACTTCATCGACACCGCGGACAGCTATGCCGGCGGCGAGTCCGAGCGCATCGTCGGCCGCCTGGTCGGCAACCGGCGGGACGACTTCGTGCTGGCGACCAAGTTCGGCAACGCCTGGGGCAACGATCCCAACCGGCGCGGCCTGTCGCGCCGGTGGATCATGCGCGCGATCGACGACAGCCTGGGGCGGCTGAAGACCGACTATGTCGACATCTGGTACCTGCACCGCGACGACCCGGACACGCCGCAGGAGGAGACCATCCTCGCGCTGGGCGACGTGATCCGCGCCGGCAAGGTGCGCTACATCGGCCTGTCGAACCTGTCCGTGTGGCGGATGCTGCGCTTCATCCACCTGTGCGAGAAGCTCGGCGTGCCGCGTCCGGTGGTCTGTTCGCCGTACTACAACGCGATGAACCGGATGGCTGAAGTCGAACTGATCCCCGCCTGCGTCGATGCCGGCCTGGGTCTGGTGCCGTACAGCCCGATCGCGCGCGGCGTGCTCTCCGGCCGCTATGCCCCCGGCCAGCCGGTGCCGGCGGATTCGCGCGTCGGGCGCAACGATGCGCGCATCATGCAGACCGAATACCGGCCGGAGTCGGTCGAGATCGCGCAGCATGTGGTCGCCCATGCGGCATCGCGCGGTATCAACGCGGCGCAGTTCGCGGTGAACTGGGTGCTCGCCAATCGCTTCGTGTCATCCGTGCTGGCGGGCCCGCGCACGCTCGCGCACTGGGACGACTACCTGGCCGCGCTCGAGCATCGCTGGTCGCCCGAGGACGAGGCGCTGATCGACCGGCACGTGAAGCCCGGCCACCCGTCGACGCCGGGCTTCACCGACCCGAAGTTCCCGGTTGAAGGCCGGCGCGTCGCCGATCAGAGGTAGATCACTGCGGGGAACACCGCCACCGCCAGCACCAGCACCAGCCATTCCAGGTTGTTGCGGGCTAGCCATCCGGTGAAGTGCAGCACCAGCACGATGATCGCGACGACGTAGAAGAGGGCGAATGCCATGGCGTGAAGCGGTCCGCGTGGAGATGGCAGGCGGGCGACCGATCGGGTTCGGGGCCAGCCGTCAGTTTCGCCGATTGTTGCACCCCCTCGCGGGAATGTCGAATCGGGCTGCGGTCGCTGGTGCCGGGACACGAGCGGAGCAAGGTGTCCCATCGCCTCGATCCGATACGGGCCCGTTACGAGGACGAGCCCGGCCCCGCCCTCAGGACACGATCCGGAAGTTCACGAACTGCCACGGATCGCTGCGATCGAGCACTTCCGGATACAGCTCCCCCCTGTGCGCCAGCGGCGTCCAGTCGGTGAAGGTGCCGCCGAGCCGGCCCAGGTAGGGCCGCGCGATCTCCATCAGCAACTGGTCGTCCAGGTGGTCCGGCTCGACGATGCCCACGGCCGGGTTGCGGATCGCCCAGATGATCGCGCCGACGAAGCCGATGTTCACCTGCATGCCGGTCGCGTTGTTGTAAGGCGCGAGCCGGCGTGCCTCCTCGACCGACAGCTGCGAACCGTACCAGTAAGCGCCGCGCTCGTGCCCGCAGAGCAGCACGCCGAGTTCGTCGACGCCCCCGGTGAGTTCATCGCGCAGCAGGCGGTGCGACGGCTGGAACCGGTAGCTGCGTTCGACGAACTGTTCGAGCGAGGCGACCGCGTCGTCGCAGGGATGGTATGCGTAGTAGCAGGTCGGCCGGTAGCGCACCGCGTCGCCTTCCCTGACCGTGAGGAAGTCGGCGATCGAGTGCGCCTCGCCATGCGAGATCAGGTAGCCATGGAACGGGCCTGCCTGCGGTGCCCAGGACCGAACCCGCGTGGTGCAGCCGGTGCGGTCGAGGAAGATGCTGCTGCCGCAGCCGAAGTCGAAGCGTCGGCCGTCATGGGGGAAGTGGGCCTCGTGCGTGCCCCATCCCATCTCGGCCGGTTGCAGCGACTCGCCGGCGAGTGCCTCCGAAGACCATGTGTTGCAGAATTCCTCGGGCTGCTTGCGCCGGTCGGTGGTCTGGTGGTCGCGTTCCGAAACCTGGATGACCTTGATGCCCAGCCGATGGGCGAGCGCCGCCCAGCCCTCGCGCGCGGCGGGGCGCGCCGGCAGCCGGATTCCGCTGGCCGATGCCAGTTCCAGCAGGGCCTGCTTGACGAAATGCGAGACGAGGCCGGGGTTGGCGCCGTGCATCAGCACCGCGGTGGGCGCGCGCGGGTTGTCTCCGCGCAGCGACAGCGCCGTTTCGCGGTGCGCATAGTTCGTGCGGTGCTCGACGCCGATCGCGGTGTCGGTATGACCGCCGATCCACGGTTCGATGCAGGCGTCCAGGTAGAGCACGCCGTTGCGCTGGCACCATTCGATCGAATCGACGGAGCCGACGTCGATCGAGGCGTTGACGAGGAAATCGCCGCGGCCGAGGTGGCGTGCGTACACGGCCTGGTAGTTTTCCCGGGTGATCGGCTCGTTGATGAATCGGACGCCCAGCCCTTCGGCGATCTCGCGACCGCTTTCGTGTGCCGTGACGACGGTTATCTGCTCGGGGGCGATCTCCACATGTCGCATCAACAAGGGAAGCGATCCCTGTCCGATGCTGCCGAAGCCCACGATCAGCATGCGGCCCTTGAACGCCGCGTACCGGATGTATTCGCTCATTTCACTCCGTTGGTGAGTGCTGCATCGATCGGTGTTGCCTGGCATGCGCCGCGAAGGCCGGTGCCGTACGAACGGGGTGGCGACCCTGGAACCTTGGCGGAAACGGGTCGAAGCGCGTATTTTACGGAATTGGCAGGTTGTTTTCGCGATTTCGCGCGCAAAGGCCATTTCCACCGGTCATCGAACATGCTGGTCTTCGCCCATCGCGGTCACCACGTCGTCTTTCCGCAGAACACGCTGCAGGCGTTCGACGCCGCGCTGCGCATCGGTGCCGACGGCATCGAGACCGACGTGCGCCTGTCGCGCGATGGCGTCCCGGTGCTGTTCCACGACGAACAGGTCCGCGGCCGCCCGATCGCCGAACTGACCCGGCACGACATCGCCCGTATCGCCGGGCATGAAGTGCCCACGCTCAACGAGGCGCTGCTGCGTTTCCCGAAGCCGATCTGGAACATCGAGGTGAAGGCGCCCGCGGCGGTCGGCGCGGTGCTGCAGGCGATGTCGGCGTTCGCCACCACTCGCCGGATGATCGTGACCTCGTTCCACCACGACCTGGTCGTGCGCTGTGCACGGGTAGCGGCCGTCCCGTCCGGTCTGCTGCTGTCGCATGCGCCGTCCGACCTCCCGGGCATGCTGGCGGCGCATGCCGAGAGCCCGTGGGTGCGCACCCTCGTCTGGGACCAGCGCGTGCTCACGCCGACGCTGCTGCGGCAGGCCCGTGCGGCGCGCTGGTGGAACTTCGTGTACGGCGTCGACGATCCCGATTCGATGCGCCTGCTGGCGAAGCATGGCGTCGACGCCGTGATCACCGACCGGGCCGACCTGGTGCCTGCGGAACTGCGCCGTGCGCCGGTGCCGGCCGCGCGGATGCCGCAGCCGGCCGGCGCCGCCGACACCGCCGACACCGCCGAACCCGCCGGCACTGCGGACGCACTGGTCTACCGCACCGATGCGGCCGCCATGCTGCGCGAATCGATCGCCGCCTGGTCGGACGAGCTCTGAGCATGGACCGGTTCATCCTCGCGCTGGACCAGGGGACGACGAGTTCGCGCGCGCTGGTGGTGTCGGAGGACGGCAGCGTGGTGGCCAGCGCGCAGCGCGAGATCGCCCAGCATTATCCGCAGCCGGGCTGGGTGGAGCACGACGCCGAGGAGATCTGGGCGACGCAGCTCGCCACCGCCACCGAAGCGCTGGCGCGCGCGGGCGTGGCACCGGACCGGGTGGCCGGGCTGGGCCTCACCAACCAGCGCGAGACCGTCGTGCTCTGGGAGCGTGCCACCGGCCGGCCGCTTGCCCCCGCTATCGTCTGGCAGGACCGCCGTACCAGCGACCGCTGCGCACGGTTGCGCGCGGCAGGCGTCGAGGCGCGGGTGCGCGCACTGACCGGACTGGTGCTCGATCCGTACTTCTCCGCGACCAAGCTTGCCTGGCTGCTCGATCACCTGCCTGGTGCGCGGGCGCGGGCTGCGGCGGGGGAACTCGCCTGCGGCACCATCGACAGCTGGCTGCTGTGGAAGCTGACCCGGGGCGCATTGCATGCCACCGATGCGGGAAACGCCTCGCGCACGCAGCTTTTCGACCTCCAGGCCGGCGAGTGGAGCGACGAGCTCTGCGCCCTGTTCGACGTGCCGGGGGCGCTGCTGCCGTCCGTGGTCGACTCCAGCGGTGTGATCGGCCACTGCGCACCCGACCTGCTCGGCGCCGCGATCCCGATCGCGGGCATCGCCGGCGACCAACAGGCGGCGCTGTTCGGCCAGCGCTGCACCCGGACCGGGATGGCGAAGAACACCTACGGCACCGGCTGCTTCATGCTGATGCACACCGGCGATGCGCCAGTGGCCTCGGGCAACCGCCTGCTGTCGACCGTGGCCTGGCGCCGCGGCGGGCACGCCCAGTACGCGCTGGAGGGCAGCGTGTTCGTCGGCGGTGCGGTCGTGCAGTGGCTGCGCGACGAACTCGGCGTGATCCGCCGCTCGTCCGATGTCGAGGCACTCGCATCCAGCGTGGACGATTCCGGCGGCGTCGTCTTCGTGCCGGCGTTCACCGGGCTTGGCGCACCCTACTGGGACCCGGAAGCGCGCGGCGCCATCCTCGGCCTGACGCGGGGTACCGGTGCGGCACACATCGCGCGCGCGGCGATCGAATCGATCGCGTTCCAGAGCGCCGAACTGCTGCTGGCGATGCAGGCCGATGCCGCCGTGCCGCTGACCGAACTGCGGGTCGATGGCGGGGCGACTGCCAACGATGTGCTGATGCAGTTCCAGGCGGACCTGCTCGGCGTGCCGGTGCTGCGGCCGGCGGTCACCGAATGCACCGCGCTCGGCGCGGCACTGCTCGCAGGCCTCGGGAGCGGCGTCTGGATCGACGATGCCGCGCTCGACAGCCACTGGCGGCTCGAGCGCCGCTTCGAGCCGCTGATGTCGCGGGACGAGGCGGACGCACGCCTCGGCCGCTGGCGCGATGCGATCGGCCGGATCCGCAGCGCCCGCTGAGCATGTTGCTTGCGGAGGCGCGATTCGTGCAGCCAGGCGTGGAGCAGCGACGCTTCCGTCCGATATCTCCGGCGATGGTCGGAACGAGTCCGGCGTAGCCGTCACCACTGCGCGCGATGCTGCCGTCGCGCAGGGCATCACCCTCGACCGGCAGCCGATCGGCAACCAGTCGCTCATCACCTGTTGCCGGAACAACGTGATCGGCGGCACGGGCACCTTCGTCGAGCCCGCCTGTTCCAGGGCTCCGGGACGAAAGTCCCGGGGTTCCTGCGTCCTCTGCGACCGGGCCGCGCATCGGCACAGATGCGGCTTTACAACGGTTCCTTCACGTCGGAAGGCAGCTTTCGACTGGAAGCCCATGAAAACATTGCTTTAGGGCACGGTTCGTGCCCAGAATGATGTTTCTGTACTGCAGCGGGGCGTCCGGCCCTGCGCGACGATGGCCCGTATCGCGGTGTTCAACCAGAAAGGCGGTGTCGGCAAGACCACCACCGCCCTCAACCTGGCGGCAGCCCTTGCCCGCCGGGGCGCACGGCCATTGCTGATCGACCTCGACCCGCAGGCGCACGTATCGGGAATCTGCCGGGCGAGCGTGCCGGGCGCCCTCGATTCAGTCTACGGCTTCTTCGCATCGACACGGACGCTGCGTGACCTGATCCGCACCAGCGATGCGGTCGGCGAGATCATCCCCGCGCATCTGGAACTGTCGAAGGTCGACACCCAACTGGGCAAGGGACCGAACGCGCTCAACCGACTGAGCGCCGGCATCGTGCGCGAGCGCCTGAACACGGAGCGCCCGGTGGTGATCGACTGCTCGCCGATGCTCGGCGTGCTGTCCCTGAACGCGATCTTCGCCAGCGACCGGGTGCTGATCCCGATCTCCGCCGACTACCTGGCGGTGCAGGGCGTGCTGCAGGTGGAACGTACGCTGCGCGCGCTGGAACACGTGCTCAAGCGCCGGGTGGCGCGCCGCTACGTGGTCACCCGCTTCGACGTGCGGCGGCGCATGTCGACCCAGATCTACGACGACCTCGCCAGCCGCTACGGCGACGAGGTCTGCCGGGTACGCATCGCCGAAAGCGTGAGCGTCGCGGAAAGCCCGGCACACAGCCAGGACGTTTTCACCCATGCACCCGGCAGCCGGGGCGCGCGCGACTACGCCGACCTCGCCGACGAACTGGAGGCGTCGGGCTTCCTGTCCTGACCCAGGGGGACGGCGGCTTCGGAACGGCGAGCCCGGCGGCCGTTACTGCGCGGGCGGGTCGGTCGGTTCCCGCGCGATCAGCGAGATCAGCGACTCGAAGCTCATCGTATCCTCGCGGCCGTCGGGCGACCCGCTCTGGCAGTCGAGCACGGTGCAGCCGAGGTACATCTGCAT
>JAJTHE010000030.1 GCA_021298815.1 Betaproteobacteria bacterium
ACTGTTTTTCAAGTGGATCAAGCAGCACCTGCGGATCAAGGCCTTCTTCGGGACCTCCGAGAACGCCGTCAAGTCGCAGATCTGGATCGCCGTCTCGGTCTACGTGCTCGTGGCCATCGTCAAGAAGCGCCTCGATCTGTCAGCGAGCCTCTACCAGATGCTACAGATCCTGAGCCTTACCCTTTTCGAAAGAATCCCTCGGGATCAACTGCTTGCGCAAATCGTGACGGACGAAATCCCTCTCGATCACAGCAACCAGTTGATCTTGTTCGAGTAACGTTGGGACACTACTGGGTCAGAGACGAATTTCCCGGAGGAAATTCGTCTCTGACCCGGATTTCCGACCCCGGTTTTCTTGCCGTGCTCAGCCGGTGACGATCAGCCAGTCGACAGCGACGGCGTTGTCGGCGGTGAGCATGATCGGATTGAGGTCGAGTTCGGCCAGGCGGGGGCCGGCGGCGGCGGACAGGCGCGACACGGCGCAGATCAGGTCGACCAGCTTCGCGCGGTCGACCGGGGGCTTGCCGCGCACGCCGTCGAGGATGGCGCGGCCGCGCAGGTCGTCGAGCATGCCGGCGCCCTGGGCCGGGGTGACCGGCGCGCGGCGGAAGGTGACGTCCTTGATCACCTCGACCAGCACGCCGCCGATGCCGGCCATCACCACCGGACCGAACACCGGATCCTGGCTCACGCCGAGCACGAACTCGGCATCCCCGGGGATCATCTTCTGCACGATGATGCCGTCCACGCGCGCCTCCGGCAGCTTGCGCTTCACGTTGGCCTGGATCACCGTCCACGCGTCGCGCACCGCGGCCTCGTCGGCGAGGCCCAGCTTCACGCCGCGTACCTCGGTCTTGTGCAGGATGTCCGGAGATTCGATCTTCATCGCGACCGGATAGCCCAGCGCCTGCGCCGCCTCGACCGCCTGCTCGACCGTGGTGGCGAGCCGCACCGGCGCCGCCGCGATGCCGGCCTCCGCCAGCAGCGCTGCGCCCTCCAGCGTGGTCAGCGCCCGCTTCTCGCCCGCCAGCCGGTCGAGCGTCGGCAACGACGGCAGCACGATCGATTCTCGCGCCTCGCGGTCGGCCAGCCAGCGGCGCCGGGCATCGCTGAAATGAACCAGCCCGGCCAGCGCATCGACCGACGGCTCGGCCATGCGGATCACCGGGATGCCGGCCGCGCGCAGCGCGAGCAGCGCCGGCTCGGGGATGCTCACCCAGCACACCACCAGCGGCTTGTCGTACTTCGCCTTGATCGCCTTGAAGATGTCGACGTTCATCTGCCACAGCTTCTCGGTCAGCGACAGCCACATGATCGCCACATGCACGTTCGGATCGTCCATCACGATCTCGATGCTCTTCTGGATCAGCGTCGGGTCGACCAGCCCCTGCGCTGTCACGTCCACCGGATTGCCGATCGCGCCGAACACCGGCACCACCTCCTTCAGCCGGGCCCGCGTCTCGGCCGTGAACTGCGCCATCTCGAGCCCGAGTTCGCCCGCACGGTCGGCCATGATCACGCCGGCACCGCCCGAGCGGGTGATCACCGCCATGCCGTTGCCCTGCGCGGGCTTGCAGCAGGACAGCACCTCGACCATGTCGAGCAGCTGCTCTTCGTTGCGCACCCGCAGCAGCCCGTACTGCCGCGCGACGCCGTCGAACACCGCATCGGCGCCGGCCAGCGCGCCGGTGTGCGAGGCCGCGGCGCGGGCGCCGGCCGCGGTGCGCCCGACCTTGATCGCCACCAGCGGCTTGCCGCTGTCGATCGCGAAGCGCGCCGTCTCGACGAACCGCTCGCCGTTGCGCAGCCCTTCGATGTACCCGGACCCGACGCGGATCGCGGGATCTTCCAGCACCGCGCGCATCGCCTCGGACCACTCGACGTCGACCTCGTTGCCGGTGTTGATGAAGTAGCCGAAGTTGAAGTGGCGCCGCCGCGCGGTGCTGTTGGTGGCGGTGCCCAGCGCACCCGACTGGGTGACGAACGCGGCCGGCCCGGGCGGCGTCGGGCCGCTGGCGAACTGGCTGAAGGTGGCCATCACGTTGCGCGCGGCGTTGATGAAGCCGAGGCAGTTGGGCCCCAGCATGCGCATGCCGGTGTCCTCGATCGCCTGCCGCACTTCCTGCTCGCGCTGCGCGCCTTCCGCGCCGGTCTCGGAGAAGCCCGAACTGAACACCACCGCCGCACGCACGCCGCGGGCCGAGAGCTCGCGCAGCGTCCTCGCGACGATCGCCGCCGGGGTGGCGACGATCGCGAGGTCGACGCCATCGGGCAGCGACTGCACGTCCGGGTAGCAGGTAAGGTCGGCGATGCGGTCGTACTTCGGATTGACCGGATAGATGCCGCCGTCGAACTTCTTGTCGACCAGGGCGCGCACCGTGCGCCCGTTGAGCTTCTCGGGGTCGCCGGAGGCGCCCAGCACCGCGATGGCGCGCGGATCGAACAGCGGCTGCAGCGAACCGCGCTGCGTCCGGACTGGGTCCTGCGACTGCACCAAGTCCTTCGACTGGGGCCCCGGCCGGTTGCCCGGCGAGGTGGACGGTTGCTGCGGCGTCTTGTCGGTCACGGGCGGTCTCGATCACGGTTGCTGCGTGGGGCGCTGACGATAACGCAACGGCGATGGCCGGGCAATTTGACCTGGCCGTTGTGGCACCATGCCGGCAAAGAGGAGGAATTCGATGGACATCAGGACGACCCCTTCGTTGGCTGGCGCGGCACGCCTCCCGATGTTCGCCGCCATCGCGCTGTTCGCCGCCAGTACGGCATCGCAGGCACAGCCGTTCCCGGTCAAGGCGGTACGCCTCGTGCATACCTTCCCAGCCGGCGGGCCAGTCGATTTCGTCACCCGCGGCGCAGCCGAGGAGCTGTCGAAGCTCTGGGGACAGCCGGTGATCGTGGACCCGCGCCCCGGCGGCGGCGGATCGATCGGCAGCGAGATCGTGCGCATCTCGCCGCCGGACGGCTACACGCTGCTCACCGGCACCCATTCGGGCATGGTCGCAGCGCCCCTGCTGAACACGTCGGTGAAGTACCACCCGCTCAAGGACTTCACGCCGATCACCCAGATGGTGAACAGCCCGTTCTTCATGGTCGCCAACGCGCAGGTCCCGGTGAGCAACCTGAAGGAGTTGCTCGCGATGCTCAGGGCGCAGCCGGGCAAGCTCAACTACGGATCGGTCGGACAGGGCAGCTCCACCCACCTCGCGTTCGAGATGTTCGCCTTCACCGCCGGCGTGCAGGCGCTGCACGTTCCCTACAAGGGCACCGCGCCGATGATCGTCGACCTGCTGAGCGGCACGCTGCAGCTCACGATCACCAGCATCCCGACGGTACTGCCGCACATCAAGACCGGTAAGCTCAGGGCCATCGCCAATGGTTCGCTGAGGCGATCGACGGTGCTGCCCGACGTGCCTACCTATGCCGAGGCCGGCCTCCCCGGCTTCGAGTCGGTCACCTGGTACGGGCTGTTCGGACCGGCGAAGCTGCCGCCGGCGCTGGTGAGGGAGATGAGCGCCACGGCACTCAAGGCACTGTCCAGCCCGGCGCTGATCGCGCGCTACACCGAGGGCGGGCTCGAGACCGTCGCCAGCACGCCGGAGCAGTTCCGCAAGTTCATCGCGGAAGAGTACGACCGCTGGGCAAAGCTGATCAGGCAGGCGGGGATCTCGCTGCAGTGAGGCCGATGCACGACAGGCAGCCGGCGCTTGCGAGGATGGCAACCTTCGGCGCGGCGATCCTGTCGACGACCCTCGCAGCCGCCTGCGCGGACATGTGCGAGGCCGTCGCGGCGCAGGCCACCGGCGCCCTGGCCACCGCGCAGTGGCCTGCGCGGGCGATCCGTTTCGTCGTCCCGTTCCCACCGGGCGGGCCGCTCGACATCAGTGCGCGCCTGATCGGCGGCAGGCTGTCCGAGGCCCTGGGCCAGCCGGTGCTGGTGGACAACCGGCCGGGCGCGGGCGGCAGCGTCGGCGCACGCCTGGTCGCGGGCGCCGCCGGGGACGGCCATACCCTGCTGATGGGTGCGCTGTCGACGCATGCGGTCAACCCCTGGCTGTACCGCGATGTAGGCTACGATCCGGTACGCGACTTCACGCCGGTGACGCTGGTGGCCAACGTGCCCAACGTGCTGGTGGTGCATCCGTCGCTGCAGGCCGACTCGGTGAAGGCGCTGGTCGCGCTCGCCCGGTCATCGCCGGGCAAGCTCGCGTTCGGGTCCGGCGGCAGCGGCAGCGGCGGCCACCTGGCCGGCGAGCTGCTCAAATCGGCCGCGAAGCTCGACCTGGTGCACGTGCCCTACAAGGGCGCGGCGCCGGCCATGGCCGACCTGGTCGGCGGCCAGATCCCGATGATGTTCGACAACCTCGCCTCGGCACTGCCGCAGGTACGCGCCGGCAAGGTGCGCGCGCTGGCGGTGACCACCGCAACGCGCAGCGCCTTTCTGCCTGAACTGCCAACGATGCAGGAGGCGGGCGTGGCCGGATTCGACATCAGCACCTGGTTCGGCGTGCTCGCGCCGGCCGCGCTGCCCGGCCCGGTGCTCGACCGGCTGCATGGCGAGATCGCGCGCATCCTGCAGCTGCCTGAGGTGCGCGAGCGGCTGGCGACCTTCGGATCGGAGCCGGTCGGCAGCACGCCCGCGCAGTTCGCGGCGTTCATCCGGGCGGAGCAGAAGAAGTACGCGCGCATCGTGCGCGAATCGGGCGCGAAGGCGGACTGAAGCCCGGCGGCGGCGGGACTGCGGCCTGGCCCAGGCGGCGACGCAGCGATCGGCCGGCTTCAGCCCTGCGCCGGCTTCAGCCCTGCGCCGGCCACAGCCAGGCCGCGCCGCGCACGCCGGACGAGTCGCCATGCCGGTTGCGCGCCAGGCGCGTGTCGATCCGGTCGGAGAAGACATACCGGCCCCAGAGTGCCGGGATGCGTTCGTACAGGGCATCGATGTTCGACACGCCACCACCGAGCACGATCACGTCCGGATCCAGCAGGTTGATCACGCCGGCGAGCGCGCGCGCCGCCCGTTCGCAGTAGCGCTCGAGCGTGGCGGCGCAGGCCGCATCGCCTGCAGCCGCACCGGCGGCGATGTCGACGGCCGACAGCGCCTGGCCAGTCACGCGGCGATGGTCTGCCGCCAGTGCCGGGCCGGACAGCCAGGTCTCGACGCAACCGCTGCGACCGCAGTAGCAGGCCGGACGCGGCGCGTCGTGCGCGTCCATCAGCGGCAGCGGGTTGTGCCCCCATTCGCCAGCGATCGAATTGCGTCCTTCGAGCACCCGTCCGTCGACGACGATGCCGCCACCCACGCCGGTGCCGAGGATCACGCCGAACACGACCTGCTCACCGGCCCCGGCGCCATCGACCGCCTCCGACAGCGCGAAGCAGTTCGCGTCGTTCGCGAAACGCAGCGGCCGGCCGAGCCTGGCCTCGAGGTCGGCGGCCAGTTCGCGGCCGTTCAGGCAGGTGGAGTTGGAATTCTTCAGCTGCCCGCTGGCGCTGGAGAACGCGCCGGGCGTGCCGATGCCGATCCGCGCAGGCAGGAGATGCGCAGCCGCGGCCGGGTCGGTCTCGATCGCCGCAACCAGCCCGGCGATCGCCTCGAGCGTCGCCGCATAGTCGCCCTGCGGCGTCGGCCGGCGCAGCCGCGCAAGTTGCCGGCCGGCGGCATCGATCGCGATCGCCTCGATCTTGGTGCCGCCGAGGTCGACGCCGATGCGCAGCCGCGGGGGCGGGTCGCCGGCGCCGCCGTTGTCCACCGCCCCAGCCCCTGCCCCGGCCACCAGGCGCCGATCACTCGGCCTTGATGTTGGCCTGCTTCGCGAGCTCGACGAAGCGCTGTGCCTGCTGCGCGATGAACTTGTCGAACTCGCGCGCACCCATCGGGATCGGATCGGCGCCCAGGCCGCGGAAGCGCTCGCGGATCTCCGGCAGGTTCAGCACGCGCACCACCTCTGCATTCAGCCGGTCGACGATCGGCCGCGGCGTGGCGGCCGGGGCCAGCAGGCCGAACCAGGTGTCGTAGCGGAAGCCGGCGAGCCCCGCCTCGGCGATGGTCGGCGTGTCGGCCATCTGCGGCTGGCGCTTGGCCACCGTGACGCCCAGCGCGTTCACCTTGCCGGCGGAGGCCTGCGGGATCGCATTGGGCATCGGCGTGATCGTGTAGTTGACCGTGCCCGCGATCACCGCGTTGAGCGCTTCCGGGATGCCCTTGAACGGCACATGCGTGGCCTGGATGCCGGCCATGCTGTTGAACAGCTCGGCGACGAAGTGGGTCGAGGACGCGATGCCGCCCGAGGAGAAGTTCATCGAGCCGGGCTTGGCCTTCGCCTGGGCGATCAGGTCCTTCACCGACTTCGGGCCGTTGGCCGCGGTGACCAGCACGGAGGCCACGTTCACCGTGGTGGTGATGCCCGCGAAGTCCTTCAGGATGTCGTAGGGCATCTTGGTGGTGACCGCCGGCCCGATCGCATGCGAGGCGGACACCGACAGGATGGTGTAGCCATCGGGGTTGCCGCGCGCGACCAGCTCGCCGGCGACGATGCCGCCGGCGCTCGGGCGGTTGTCGATCACCACCGGCTGCTTCAGGCCGTCGGCGAGCTTCTCGGCCACCACGCGCGCCGACACGTCGACCACGCTGCCGGCGGAGAAGCCGACCATGATGCGCACCGGGCGCTGCGGGAACTCCTGGGCGGACACGCCGGATGCGGCGAGGGCGAGGGCGAGCGCGGCGGCGATCGGGGTCGCGGCGGCAAGCGTCGGGGAACGGGTCATGGGCGATCCTTCGGGATGGACGGAGTACGGGTTGGAGGAGGGGCGGAGAAGGGTGCGCAATGATCAACATCCCTGCCGCTTTAGGCAAGTGCCGTGCGGTTGCCGCGAAGGCGCCGCGCAGGGGCGGCGCCGGGGCCACGCAGGGTCCGCGAACGCACCGCCGGCGCTGCGCTCGCCGCGGCGCTGATGCAGAATACCCGCATCGACGCACACGCCTGAAAGGCCGGCCCATGAAGGGTTACCACGACATCGGCGGCGAGCCCGCCGGCGAGATCCCGAAGCAGGAACACGAGATGATGCTGTGGGAGAAGCGGGTGGAGGCGATGCTCCTGCTGCTGTCCCAGAAGGGCATCATGCGCGTGGACGAGAACCGGCGCGGCCTCGAGTCGGTCGGCGCGGAGGTCTACCACGGCGCGGGTTATGCCCAGCGCCGCATCCAGTCGATCAGCACCAACCTGATCGGCAAGGGCCTGATCTCGATCGAGGAACTGGCCGCAAAGGTTGCCGACATCGACCAGCGCAAGGACGTGCTGCCATGAGCACCGGCCAGCTCGCCCCGGGCGACCAGGTCGCCGTGCTCGATGTCGACGTGCCCGGCCACATCCGCACGCCGTTCTACGTGCGCGGCAAGCGCGGCGTGATCGAACGCGCGGTCGGCCGCTTCCGCAACCCGGAGGAACTCGCCTACGGCCGCAGCGGCGAGCCGAAGCGGATGCTCTACCGGGTGCGCTTCGCGCAGGACGAAGTCTGGCCCGACTACGAAGGCCCCGGGGTGGACACCATCGACGTCGACCTCTACGAACACTGGCTCAGGAAGGTCTGACATGCATATCGGACACGATCACCCGCACGCGCACGGCGAGGCACACGACCCGCACGCCCCGCAGCGCGACCATGACGATACCCTCGACTACTACCGCAAGCTCGAGATCGCGGTGCGCGAGCTGCTGATCGAGAAGAACGTGCTGTCCGCCGACGAGATCCGCCGCACGGTCGAGAGCTACGACAGCCGCACGCCCGAGGGTGGTGCCCGCGTGGTCGCGCGCGCCTGGGTCGACCCGGCCTTCAAGGCCCTGCTGCTGCAGGACGCGACCGCCGCCTGCGAGTCGCTCGGCTTCGACATGAACGTGTTCGACGTGAAGCTCACCGTGGTCGAGAACACGCCGAAGGTGCACAACGTGATCGTCTGCACGCTCTGCTCCTGCTACCCGCGCATGCTGCTCGGCATGCCGCCGGCCTGGTACAAGAGCCGCGCCTACCGCTCGCGGCTGGTGCGCGAGCCGCGCGCGGTGCTGCGCGAGTTCGGCACCGTGCTGCCCGACGACGTATCGGTACGCGTGCACGACTCCACCGCCGACCTGCGCTACATCGTGCTGCCGATGCGCCCCGAAGGCAGCGAACACCTGTCCGAGGCGCAGCTCGCGCAGTTGGTGTCGCGCGACAGCATGGTCGGCGTGACGGCGCTGCCGCCGGTGAAGTCTTGAGCCTGCCGAAGCTCACCGGCGCGGTCGGCCTGTTCGACCGCACCTGCGCGCTGCTCGACGGGCGCGCGCTGGTCGAAGGCTTCGACGTCGCCTGGACCTCGGGCGAGCTCGAGAGCCTGTTCTCGCGCGCATTCGAGACCGCCGAATTCGACATCACCGAGCTGTCGTTCTGCAACTACCTGATCGCCACCGCGCGCGGCGCGTCGTCCTATGTCGCGCTGCCGATCTTCCCGACGCGCTGCTTCCGCCACCATGCGATGTTCGTGCGTGGCGCGGCCGGCATCCGCACGCCAAAGGACATCGAAGGCCGGCGCGTCGGCACCCGCGAGTTCACCAACACGGTGTCGCTGGTCGTGCGCGGCATCTGGGCCGACTACTACGGCGTCGACCTGTCGAAGGTGAAGTGGGTGGTAGGCGACGTCGACCGGCAGGAGCGCGCGCAGATCGTGGCGCCGACGCTGCGCAACGGCTGGTCGATCGAGACCTCGGGCGGGCGCTTCCTCGCCGACCTGGTCGCCGAGGGCGGCCTCGACGCCCTGTGTGCCTACACGCCACCGCGCACCTTCGACGGCAGCACGGTCGCGCGCATGTTCCCCGACTACGCAGCCGAGGAACAGCGCTACTGGCGCGACACGTCGCTGTTCCCGATCATGCACGTGATGGTGGTGCGGAAGAGCATCCTCGAGGCGCATCCGTCGCTGGCACCCGCGCTGATGGCAGCGTTCGCGAAGGCGCGTGACCTGGCCGTGACGGACCTCGAGATCGAGCAGGCACCGAAGGTGATGCTGCCCTGGACGCCGACCCACCTCGACCAGACGCGTGGCGTGATGGGCCACGACTTCTGGCCCTACGGCGTCGGTGCCGCCGATGCGCCCGAGAACCGGCGCACGGTCCAGACGCAGATCGGCTGGGCGCATGCCCAGGGCCTGATCGACCGGCCGGTGGCCCTGGACGAATTCTTCGCGCCGGGCGCACTCGGGCTGCCGCGTTGCTGAACGTGACGCAGCCGGCGCGGCGCGACGCAGGCCGATGAGCGCGCCAGTGCGCATCCGTCCGATCGAGCCGTGCGACCACCCGCAGTGGCGGGAGATGTGGGCGGGCTATCAGGCATTCTATGAAGTCGCGCTCGACGCCGCGACCACGCAGGCGCTGTGGTCGCGGCTGTTCGATCCGGCCTCGGGCATCCGCGCGCTGGTCGCCGAGCAGGAAGGTCCAGGCGCCGTCATCGGCCTGTGCCACTACATCCTGCACGCGAACACGTGGGAGATCGCACCGGTCTGCTACCTGCAGGACCTTTACGTGCAGCCCGGGGAACGCGCACGCGGCGTCGGCGCCGCGATGATCGAGCGGCTGCGCAGCCAGATGGCGGACGAAGGCTGGTCGCGCATCTACTGGATGACGCGCGAGGACAACTATCGTGCGCGCGGCCTGTACGACCGCTACGCGAAGCGCGACGCGTTCGTGCGCTACGTGGTGCGTGCCACCGGCTGAACCGACCGGGCCAGCGGGATCCCGATCGTGCGGGCCGCGGCTTCGAACCGCTCGCCCCGGGTGACCACCACGTGCGCGAGAGGCGGCATCGGATGGTCGATCCGGAACGCACCGCACGGATGGTCGACATGGGCCATCAGGGCGTTGAAGGCCGACACCACGGCATCGACGTCGAGCCGGCTGCCCCGGTGCTCGACGGAGAACCCGTGGCGCTGGCCCAGGCAGCGGAAGGACACACGCCAGCAGCCGGGCTCCAGCACCTGCTTGAGGTCGGCCAGCGGTACTGCAGGCCGGGCCGCGGCGGCGAACGCGGAGAACAGCTGGTCGGCCCGCGGCTGCATCGCACCGGCGTCCAGCGGACACTTGACCAGCTGGTGTCCGAAGATCGCCGGCCAGAGGCGCCCAGTGTCCTCGACTGCGGCGGCGGGGTCGGCGATCGCGGCATCGACCATCGCAGCGCCTGCGGGCGTCATCGGCCGAAAGCCGTGCATGAGCAGGAAGTCGCTGATCTTTGCGCCAGTGAGCGCCCGCTGGCGCCACAGGAACGGCGACTGCCGCCACGGTTCCAGGCAGGCCGTGGTGGCCGGATCGACGACTCCGGAACGCACGAGCACCAGCGCGAGCTCGTACATCGGCGAACCGTCGGTGCGTTCGGCCAGCGCGGCCTTCATGGCCTCGAGGACGTCCGCGCGCTCGCACCAGGGCGCGGCGCTGGCGCCGGATGCGCCCTCGCCCGGCGCGTCTTCGGCACGATGCGCCGCCTGCCGCCGCAGCGACTGATAGACGCCGTCGAGCTCGGTGCGTTCGCGCTCCTCGGAGGCGCACGCCCCGCGATCGAACAGCTGCAGGAGCCGCAGGACGGCTGGCCGGGTCATGTAGTTCATGGAAGGCACTCGTTCACGAGCGCGATTTTACGTCGAGATACAGCGCCAGGGCAGGCGCAGTTGTGACGCGCCCGCTACGTATCGAAGTCGCATCGGGTTGCCTCGCGTTGCGGCGCATCGCAGACGCAGCGCGGACTCGTCACATACCCGGCGCGTACGAACCCGCAGGGTGTGTGCCCACTGTCGTTCCTTTTCCGCACCAAGGAAAAAGCCCCGCCGAAGCGGGGCTTTCCTTGAAGCAGTTCCGGTCGGACCCGTCTGCACGAGTCGTTCCGGAGGCCGGGAGGCCGGAATTACATGTCCATCCCGCCCATGCCGCCCATGCCGCCGTGGTTGTGGCCGGCGTGGCCGCCTGCGTCGTCCTTCGCCGCCTCGGCAACCATCGCGTCGGTGGTGAGGATCAGGCCGGCAACCGAGGCTGCGTTCTGCAGCGCGACGCGCGTGACCTTGGTCGGGTCCAGCACGCCCATCTCGACCATGTCGCCGTACTGGCCGGTGGCCGCGTTGTAGCCGAAGTTGCCCTTGCCTTCCATGACCTTGTTGACGACGACCGAAGCCTCGTCACCGGCGTTCGCGGCGATCTGGCGCATCGGCTCTTCGATCGCGCGCAGCACGATCTTCATGCCGGCTTCCTGGTCGAGGTTCTCGCTCTTCAGCTTGCCGATGTTGGCGCGGGCACGCACCAGCGCAACGCCGCCGCCCGGGACGATGCCTTCTTCGACGGCGGCACGGGTGGCGTGCAGCGCGTCTTCGACGCGGGCCTTCTTCTCCTTCATCTCGACTTCGGTCGCGGCACCGACGCGCACCACCGCAACGCCGCCGGCGAGTTTCGCAACGCGCTCCTGCAGCTTCTCACGGTCGTAGTCGCTGGTGGCTTCCTCGATCTGCGCGCGGATCTGCTTGATGCGCGACTCGATGCTCGCCTTGTCGGCGTGGCCGTCGATGATCGTGGTCTCTTCCTTGCCCACTTCGATGCGCTTGGCCTGGCCGAGGTCGGTCAGGGTAGCGTTCTCGAGCTTCAGGCCGACTTCTTCGGCGATGACCGTGCCGCCGGTCAGGATCGCGATGTCTTCCAGCATGGCCTTGCGGCGGTCGCCGAAACCGGGGGCCTTGACGGCGCAGGTCTTCAGGATGCCGCGGATGTTGTTCACCACCAGGGTGGCCAGCGCCTCGCCGTCGACTTCCTCGGCGATGATCAGCAGCGGACGGCCGGCCTTGGCGACCTGCTCGAGTACGGGCAGGAGATCACGGATGTTCGAGATCTTCTTGTCGTGCAGGAGGATGTAGGGGTTCTCGAGTACCGACTGCTGCTTCTCGGCGGTGTTGATGAAGTAGGGCGAGAGGTAGCCACGGTCGAACTGCATGCCCTCGACGATGTCGAGTTCGTTCTCGAGCGACTTGCCGTCTTCGACGGTGATCACGCCTTCCTTGCCGACCTTGTCCATCGCCTTGGCGATGATGTCGCCGATGTCGCTGTCGGAGTTTGCCGAGATCGAGCCGACCTGAGCGATTTCCTTGTTCGTCGTGCAGGGCTTGCTGATCTTCTTCAGTTCGGCAACGACCGACTCGACGGCCTTGTCGATGCCGCGCTTCAGGTCCATCGGGTTCATGCCGGCGGCAACGTACTTCATGCCTTCCTGCACGATCGACTGGGCCAGCACGGTAGCGGTGGTGGTACCGTCACCGGCGATGTCGGAGGTCTTCGAAGCGACTTCCTTCAGCATCTGCGCGCCCATGTTCTCGAACTTGTCCTTCAGTTCGATTTCCTTGGCGACGGAGACGCCGTCCTTGGTCACGGTCGGGGCGCCGAAG
>JAJTHE010000059.1 GCA_021298815.1 Betaproteobacteria bacterium
CGCAAGATCGCGGAGCGCGAGGCGGGAACGGTGCCGGCGCGCGCGGCACCGGCGAAGACGGCTACGGCGAAGAAGGCTACTGCGAAGAAGACAGCGCCGAAGAATGCTGCGGTGAAGAAGACTGCGGCGAAAGAAGCATCCCCGAAGCAGACCCCGGTGAAGCGCGCGGTGCCCGCGCGCGGCCGCTGATTCCGTGCCTGCGGTGCCCGCCGTGCCCGTCGTGCCGGGCGTGCCCGCCGGGCTGCCGGCGGCTGTGCGCGTGGTGGAGGTCGGGCCGCGCGACGGCCTGCAGAACGAACCGGGCAGCATCCCGGTCGCGACCCGGGTCGAACTGATCGAACGCCTCGCCGCCGCCGGCCTGTCGATGGTGGAATCGGGGTCCTTCGTGTCCCCGAAATGGGTGCCGCAGATGGCCGGCACCGCCGAGGTGCTGTCCGGCATCGCCCGTCGGCCCGGCGTCCGCTATCCGGTGCTGGTGCCCAACATGAAGGGCTTCGAGGCGGCGCTCGCGCACCAGAAGGCGAGCGGCCGGCCGGTCGAGGAGATCGCGGTGTTCTCGGCGGCGAGCGAGACCTTCTCGCAGAAGAACACGCACTGCTCGATCGGCGAGGGTCTGGCGCGCTTCGAAGCGGTCGCGCGTGCCGCCCTGGCGCAGGGCTGGCAGGTTCGCGGCTATGTGTCGGTGGCGTTCGGCTGTCCGTACGAGGGCGAGGTCGACGGCGCACGCGTGCTGGCCGTGGTGCAGCGGCTGCTCGACATGGGCTGTTACGAGGTCTCGATCGGCGACACCACCGGCGTCGGGACCGCGGGCGCCGTGCATCGTCTGTTCGACCGCCTGTCGCGCGCCGTGCCGCCGGCCCGGCTTGCCGGGCATTTCCACGACACCTGGGGCCAGGCGCTGGCGAATGCCCTGGCGATGTTCGAGCACGGCGTGGCGACGGTCGATGCCTCGGTCGCCGGCCTCGGCGGCTGCCCCTACTCGCCGGGTGCGACCGGCAACGTCGCGACCGAGGACATGGTCTGGATGCTGCATGGCCTGGGCATCGGCACCGGCATCGACTTCGACCTGCTGGTCGATGCCGGGTGCTTCATCAGCGCGGCGCTGGGCCGCCCGACCGGCTCGCGCGCCGCGCGTGCAAGGCTCGCGCAGCGCGCACGTGCCGGCGGCTGAGGCTGCACGGCCGGGCCTCGCTGGCGCTGCAGCGCCGCATGCCCGACAATGCAGGCCCGGTGCGCCATGCGGCGTACGCCCTCCATCTGCAGGACCTGCCCCGCCGTGACGCCTCCGCCTTCCCACACGTCCGCCGTACCGGCCATGGCCGCCGCGGCAGCAGAAGCCCCGGTGGCCTCGCCGTGCGTGCGGGTGTGCCTCTACGACCAGGACCTCGACGCCTGTCGCGGCTGCTTCCGGTCGCTCGACGAGATCGCCCACTGGTCGATCTACGAGCCGTCCGAGCAGCGGTCCGTGCTCGAGCGGGTGGCGGAACGGCGGCGGCGCGCCGGGGTCCTGCCACCCGTCTGACCGGGTGCGGGTGCCACCCTCTCCCCACCTCATTCCATCGACGCCTCCAGATGCCACTGTCCGATCCCGCTCCGCGTACCGCGATCCATGTCCGCCGCGTCGAATGCCAGGGCTTCCAGCGCGACGACGGCCTGTGGGACATCGAGGGCTTCATGACCGACGTGAAGACCCATCGCCACCAGCGTCGCGACGGCGGGGTGCCGCGCGAACCGGGCGATCCGATCCACCAGATGCGCATCCGGCTGACCATCGACCTCGACTTTCTGATCCACGACTGCGAAGCGGTGACCGAGGCTTCGCCCTACAGTGGCTGCGGCGCGATCACGCCCGCGTTCAAGGCGCTGGTCGGGCTGAAGATCGGCCCGGGCTGGCGCCGGCGCACCCTCGATGTGCTGGGCAGCACGCGCGGCTGCACCCACCTGCTGGAACTGCTCGGGCCGATGGCAACCACCGCCTACCAGGCGACCGGCCAGGCGCGCGCGGCGCGCGACCAGGCGCAACCGTCGGACAAGCGGCCCTACCAGATCGATTCCTGCCACATCTATCGCAGCGACGGGCCGGCCGTGCTCGAGCGCTGGCCGGCCTGGCACACTGGTCCGAAGGACTGAACGCTAGCGCCCGAACGGCGCGACGCCGATCAGCAGGCGGTGCAGCCAGAACGCGAAGGCAGCCCAGAGCACGACGCCGAGCAGTACCGTGACCACCGTCGGGATCGTCCCGCCGCTGTATGTCACCCCGGCGAGGCGGTCGCGGCGGCGTGCGGCGATGAAGTCCGCGATCGCCCAGGCGAGGAAGCTGCCGAACAGCAGGACGTCGGCGAGCGTGCCGTTGGAGAGCAGGTGGGCGAAGGCCCACAGCTTCACCCCGGCCACCATCGGATGGCCCACCGCCGCCTTGATGCGGTTGGACGGCACGTATGCGGCGACCAGCAGGATGAACGCGCCCAGCGTGAGCAGGGATGCGGCATGCCGGGTCCAGACGGGGGGACTCCACAGCCAGACCGGATCGGCGCGGGCGGCACCGTAGCCGATCACGATCAGCGCCAGGCCGGCGATTGACACCAGCGAGTAGAGGGCCTTCCAGCCGTTGGCACCCAGTTTCGCCACCATGGAGCCGCGCCATCCCTCCGCGAAGATCCGCGTGGAGTGTGCGCCGAGGAAGACGATCAGGCCGATCAGCAGCAGGGTCATGGCAGGAATACCTCAGGTTGCGGGAAAAAGTGCCGATTTCAGCAAGGGAGGGCGGAACCGGCGCGACGGGACATAACTGTCGTTTTGCCGACTTCAAACTTCGTCCGGAATCAAGCTTTCTTGCGCATCCATCGGAAAAGATTAAAGAAATTAGACTCCGTACCGTTTGACATTACCCTGCTTGTTCATTACCGTCCATTCGCGCCAGGGATAACCGTGTCTGGTCGCGTCCGGACGTCGGTGAGGGCGGCGGTGTCCGGAAGCGGATGGTTTCCCGCAGGAAGGCAGGCCCGATCCCCGATCGGTCTCCGTCAACGGTTCATGGCGTCGCGAAAAAACTGTGCTGTTCAAGGCCAAACAGAAACCCGGATGGCTGTCGCTCGCGGTGGAACGCGACCGGGTGGACATCGCCCACGTTTCCCGGCCCGGCTACGGCAGGCCGCTGGTCACGCTCTGCGAGACCTACCGGCGCGAAGGTTCGCTCGAGCATACGATGACCCGCCTTCGCCGTGAGCGCAGCCTGGACGCGTTCCGGCTCACGGCGCTGATGCCGGCAGGCCAGTACCAGCTGCTGCAGGTCGACGCGCCGGATGTCTCCGCCAGTGAACTCGCCTCGGCACTGCGCTGGCGGCTGAAGGACCTGATCGATTTCCCGGTCGAGTCCGCGGTGGTGGAAACGATGCAGGTCCCCGCCGGCGGCCCGGCTGCCGGTCGGGCGGCGCAGGTGTTCGCGGTGGTCGCCCGCGCCGAGGCGATCCGGCTGCATGCCGAGCCGCTGCAGCGCAGCGGCCTCGGGCTGGAGACGATCGACATCCACGAGAACGCCCAGCGCAACATCTCGGCGCTGTTCGAACGGCCCGGCCGCGCCGTCGCGCTACTCGCCTTCGACGAGACGGCCGGGCTGCTCACCGTCACCGCTGGCGGCGAACTGTGCCTGGCGCGGCGGATCGACCTGTCGCTGTCGGCGCTCGGCGACATGGACGAGTCCGGCCGGCAGGCCGTGTACGACCGGATCACGCTCGAGTTGCAACGCTCGATCGACCACTTCGACCGGCATTTCGGTTTCGTCACGCTGGACCGCATGCTGCTGACCGGGGTTGGCCCGGTGCTCGGGCTGCGCGACGTGCTGGCCGAGAACCTGGACCTGCCAGTCGAAATGCTGGACCTGGCCGATGCGATCGACTTCCCGTCGATCCCGGAGCTGCGCACCACCGCGCGCCAGGCACAGTGTCTGGCCGGCATCGGCGCCGCGCTGCGTACCGTCTCGACGGCGGCGGGTGGGCGATGACGCAGCAGATCAACCTCTACCAGGCCCAGTTTCGCCCGGTCAGCGATCTGATCGGCGCATCCCGGCTGGTCGGCATCGTGCTGGCCTCGCTGCTGGTGCTGGGTGGCACCTGGGGCTGGTCGTCGTGGCAGCTGGCCCAGGTGCGCAAGGAAGCCGCGCAGGCGGGCAGCCTGCTCGAGGCGCGCCGCGCGGAGCTGGCCGAGCTCGCCCGCGCCGCCGGGGCGCGCCGCATCGACGCCGGGCTGGAGCAGGAACTCGCGCGCGCGGAAGCCCTGCATCGGGCGCGCACCGAACTGATGGCGCTGCTCGAATCGGGTGCGCTGGGTACCCCCGTCGGCTTCTCCGGGCAGATGCGGGCGCTGGCCCGACAGAGCGCGGCCGGGCTGTGGCTGACCGGTTTCGACCTGTCGGCCGGGCAGGTCGAACTGCAGGGGCGGGCGCTCAGCGCCGAGCTGGTGCCGGCCTACCTGCGGCGCCTGGGGACCGAGCAGTCCATGGAGGGTATCTCGTTCAACGGATTGCACATCGGTTCGCCGGCGCGCGCTGCGCCGGCCACCCAGCCTGTCCCGGATGCGTCGCGGGCCGGCAAGGCTTCGCCGCGGCCGCCGGAGTCCGTGGAATTCGTGGAGTTCGTCGTCGCCAGCGATGCGCGTTCGGTCGAACCCCGCACGGGTCCCGAGGTGCGTCGATGAACGCGGCCCTGTCGACACGCTGGGCGTCGCTGATCGGGCGCCTCGATGCGCTGAACCGGCGCGAGCGGGTGATGGTGCTGGTGGCGGCGCTGGTGCTGGTCGGCTTCGCGGGGGACACGTTCCTGCTGGCTCCGCAGCGCATGCAGCGCATCCAGGTGGAGCGCGATGCCGCGCGCGAGCGTACCGAGCTTGCGGGCATCGAGGCCCAGATCGGGGAACTGAAGCGCAAGCTCGCGGCGGATCCGGACGAAGTGCCGAAGCTGCGGCTGAAGCAGCTCACCGCCGAGCTCTCCGAACTCAACGCCGGGTTCCAGCGCATCGAGCGCAGCCTGGTCGCGCCCGACCAGATGGCCCGGCTGCTGGAGCAGGTGATGCAGCGCACGCCGGGGATCCGCATCGTGCGGCTGCAGACGCTGGCGCCGACGAGCCTGCCGGTGCGCGAGTCGGACCGCGAGGCGGATCGCGGCGCCAGCGGCACGACGGCAGCGGGCAACGGCACGACCGGCGCAGGCGGAACCGCTGCCGCCGTCGCGACGCCCGCGCAACCGGGGCAATCCGCGCAACCCGCACTCTGGCGGCATGGCGTGGAACTCACCGTGCGCGGCAGCTACGCCGATCTGCTGCGCTATCTGGACGCGGTCGAACGGTTGCCGGTGCGGGTGTACTTCGGACGCGCCGTGCTCGATGCCAGCCAGTATCCGGATGTCGACCTGCGCCTGACCGTGTTCACCCTCGGCATGGATCGATCATGGCTCGCGCTGTGAGGCCGTCCGCCCGCATCGACCCGGTCGACCAGGCGGCGAGCCGGCTCGCGCTGTTCTGCGGTGCGGCACTGCTGCTGGTGGCCGCGCTGGCGCTGCTTGGCGCCGGTTCCGCCGGCAGTGCACGCGCGCAGGACGCAGCGCTGCCCGACCCGACGCGGCCGCCCGCTGCGCTGCTGCCGGCGCCGCGTGGTGCGGTGGAGGCTGCGCCCGAGGCGCCGCTGCTGCAGTCGGTGATCATTTCCGAAGGTCGCCGCGGCGCCATCATCAGCGGCCAGTACGTGGCGCTGGGCGACCGCGTCGGCGATGCCCGGCTGGCCCGGGTCGAGCCGTCCGGGGTCGTGCTGCGCGGTCCGGGCGGCGAGCTTTCGCTGCCGCTGTTCCCGGCGGTGCGCCAGCAGCCGGCAGGCACGCCGGCGACCATCTCCGCGCCCGCCGCCGGGCCGCGTGCGAATCCGCCGGCGGGAACGACCCCGCCGCGCAGGCAGGAGAAGCTGCAATGACGAATCGACGGCCCAACCGTTCCCCCGGCCAGGCTGCCGTGCACCTGCTGGCGTACGCCGCGCTGGTCGCGCTGCTCGCCGGCTGTGCACAGGATGTCCAGCGCTACAACCAGGGGCGCGACACGATCAGCGGCGAACTCGATCGCGCCGCACGCGAGGCCCGCAGCCGGCCGGCGCCAGCCGTCCAGCCCGCGACGCCGGAGGCGGTCGCGCAGGCGCTGCTGCCACCGCTGATCGTGCAGATGCCGGCCTCGTCCCAGCAGGCGCCGGAGCCGCGCTTCGACCTCGCCGTGAACAATGCCCCCGCCGCGCAGGTGTTCCTTTCGATCGTCTCGGGCAGCCGCTACAGCATGATCGTGCATCCCGACATCAAGGACTCGATCTCGGTCAACCTGAAGGACGTCACCGTCGGCGAGGCGCTGGAGACCCTGCGCGAACTCTACGGCTACGAATACCGGATCACCGGCAACCGCATCGTCGTGCAGCCGGTGGCCATCCAGACCCGCATCTACCAGATCAACTACCTGCTGGCGAACCGCCAGGGCCGCAGCGACATCCGCGTCACGTCCGGGTCGATCTTGACGCCGACCGGCGGCCCCGGTTCGACCGGCGGTCCCGGGACCACCACCGGTGCCACCGGCGGCGTGCCCGGCCTGCCGGGGTCGGCCGGTACCATCCGCCCGATCGAATCGAGCCGGGTGACCACGTCCGCGGACAACGACTTCTGGGGCGACCTGGGTACCGCGCTGCGGGCCATCGTGGGCGTCGAGCAGGGCCGCAACGTGGTGATCAATGCACAGTCGGGCCTGATCGTCGTGCGCGCGCTGCCGGCGGAACTGCGCCAGGTCGAGAGCTTCCTGCGGCGCAAGCAGGCGATCGTCGAACGGCAGGTGATGCTCGAGGCCAAGATCATCGAGGTCACGTTGCGCGACAGCCAGCAGACGGGCATCAACTGGGCGGCCTTCCGTGCCGGGTCGAACAGCCGGTTCGGTGCCGGCGTGGTGACCCCGGGCACGACGCTGCGCACCGACGGTGCGGTGGGCGGGCCGACCGCGCGCGCGGCCGACGGCTCGTCGCTCGCCGGATCGGGGCTGAGCATAAATCCGGCCGCCGCCAACCCGCTCAATCCGGATCCGCTGTCCACGATCACCGGGGCCGTGGGCAGCCTGACCAGCGCGATCACCTCCGGTGCCTCGTCGCCGGGGACGCTGTTCGGCCTGGCGTTCCAGACCTCGAATTTCGCCGCGCTGCTGTCCTTCCTCGAGACCCAGGGTGCGGTCGACGTGCTGTCGAGCCCGCGCATCGCCACGCTCAGCAACCAGAAGGCCGTGCTGAAGGTCGGTACCGACGAGTTCTTCGTGACCAACGTGACCACCACGACCACCAGCACCGGGACCACCACCCAGGCTTCGCCGACGATCACCGTGCAGCCGTTCTTCTCCGGCATCGCGCTCGACGTGACGCCGCAGATCGACGGCGAGAACAACATCATCCTGCATGTGCACCCGTCGGTGAGCCAGGTGGTCGACCGCACCAAGAGCATCGACCTCGGCACGCTGGGCAGCTTCCGCCTGCCGCTCGCCTCCTCGACGATCAACGAGACCGACTCGATCGTGCGTGTGCAGGATGGCAACATCGTCGCCATCGGCGGCCTGATGCAGACGCGCTCCAGCAACGACCGCTCGCAGGTGCCCGGCCTGGGCAACGTGCCCGGGTTCGGCAACCTCTTCCGCAACACGGCCCGTACGCAGTTGAAGAGCGAGCTGGTGATCCTGATCAGGCCGACGCTGATCCGGTCGGAGCACAGCTGGACCCAGGACCTGGTCGACACCCAGGAACGTATCCAGGCGATGCGCCGGCCGGTGACCGCCGATCCGCTGACCGGCATGCCCCGATAGGGAAGGCAGGCAACATGTACCTCGGACACTTCGGCCTGCTCGAGATGCCGTTCGGCATCACCCCGGACACCAGCTTCGCCTATGCCTGCAGCAGCCACCAGGAGGCGATCAACACGCTGATGGTGGCGGCGACCAACGGCGAGGGCTTCATTAAGGTGACGGGCGAGGTCGGCACCGGCAAGACGCTGCTCTGCCGGCGCTTCCTCGGCATGCTCGGGCCGCGCTTCGTCTCCGCCTACATCCCGAACCCCTACCTCGAGCCGCGCGCGCTGCTGCTCGCGCTCGCCGGGGAACTGTCGATCGCGCTGGAGCCCGATGGCGACAAGCCCTGGGACCAGCACCGGCTGGTGAAGGGCATCACCGGCGCGCTGCTCGAGTTCGCCGCGGCCGACCGCCAGGTGGTGGTGTGCCTGGACGAAGCGCAGGCGATGCCGGCCGAGTCGCTGGAGGCCCTGCGGCTGCTGACCAACCTCGAGACCGAGAAGCGCAAGCTGCTGCAGGTGGTGCTGTTCGGCCAGCCCGAGCTGGACGCACGGCTGGCGCATCCGGGCGTGCGCCAGCTGCGCCAGCGGATCACCTTCGAATGCCGGCTCGCGGCCCTCGGCCGGCGCGAGCTCGACGCCTACCTGTCGCACCGGCTGCGCGTGGCAGGCTATCGCGCCGAACGGCTGTTCAGCGAGTCGGCCGTGCGCAGGCTGCACTCGGTCACCCGGGGCGTGCCCAGGCTGGTCAACATCGTCGCGCACAAGTCGCTGCTGCTCGGCTTCGGCGCGGGCGTGCAGCGCATCGAGGTCGCGCACGTGGCCGCGGCGGCTGCGGATACCCCGGCTGCCGTCGGCCGCCGCTGGTGGTGGCCGATGCGCCCGAGGCTGGGGTGAACCGGCCATGAGCGTGATCAACCAGATGCTGCTGGACCTCGAGCGGCGCCATGCCGGCCCGGAAGATCGGCGCGCCCTGCCCGACGAGGTGCGGCCGTTGCCGGCCGCGACCGATCGTGCGCTGGCGCGGCGCATCGGCGGCTGGACGCTGGCGGTCGCCGGCGCGGGTGCCGTCGCCTGGCTGCTGGCCGCCGGACGCATCGAGGTGCCAGCCGTGGACGTCCTCGGCGCCAGGCTCCTGTCCGGCGGGGTTCCGGCAGGCGAGGCTGCCTCGGAACAGGCAGCGGGCCCGGTTTCCGGCGCCATGCCGCCCGCCATGGCTGACGAACGCGCTGCACGGCCCGAACGCACGGACCGCACCGAGCGCAGCGCGCGGCCGACCCGCACCGAGGCGCCGCAGGCCGCCGAATCGGCCGACCCGGCCGACCGGCCACGCGCGGCCGGTCCGAGGCAGGCGCAACGCGACGCCGCCAACGCCGAGACGGACCGCCTGGTGCGCGACGCGGCGGGCGCGACGGTCGCGCAGCCGGCGATGCCGGCGGCGGCCGCGGCCGTGGCCGGAGCGCAGCCCGGGGTGCCGCTCGCCGCGCAGCCCGGACCGCAGGCTGCCCCGCGCACCGTATCCCCGGTCGTCGCGGCGAGCTTCGCCAGCGGCAGCCCGCCGCCGGCAGGTGCCATCGCCACGCCGTTCGTGACCCCGCCGGTGCCGGCCGCCGCGCCGACCCTCCCGGCCGCGCTGGTCCGCCCGGTGGATACGTCGCCGGCGCGCATCGATCGCCAGGAGCGCGAGCCGAGCATGCGCGAACGGGCGGAAGCGACCTATCGCCGCGGCGTGGAGGCGATGCACGAAGGACGCATGCCGGCGGCCGAACAGGCGCTGCGCGAGGCGCTGGCCCAGTTTCCCGCACACGAGGCCGCACGCCAGACGCTGCTCGGCATCCTCGTGCAGCAGCGGCGCAATGTCGATGCCGAAGCGCTGCTGGTCGAAGGGCAGCGGCAGAACCCGGCGCAGACCGGGTTCGCGCTGGCACTCGCCCGCCTGCAGGCCGAGCGCGGAGACACGGCGGCGGCGCTCGACTCGCTGCAGCGGTCGGCCGCCGCGGGGCGCGATCGCCCCGAGTTCCTCGGCTTCCAGGCAGGCCTGCTCGCGCGCGCCGGACGCCATGCGGACGCGGTCGTCCAGTACCGGGCAGCCCTGCGCCTGGTGCCGCAGAACGCGGTCTGGTGGATGGGGCTGGGCATCTCGCTCGAGTCCGATCGACGTCCGTCGGAAGCGGCCGAGGCCTTCCAGCGCGCACGGGAGACGCCGGGGCTGAATGCAGAACTGACCGCCTACGTCGACCAGCGGTTGCGCAGCCTGCAGCGCTGAGCGGTCCGCTGCTGCGGGTGCGCTTCACCGGCCGCCGGGTGGTTCAGCCGTCGCCGGCGCGCGGCGTCCGTGCCACCACCCAGAGGTCGACCCGGGCGGCACCCTGGCCGAGCAGCGACCGGGCCGCCTCGGCCCCGGTCGCGCCGGTGGTGGTGACGTCATCGACCAGTGCGATGTGCATGCCCGCTACCGGCCGGTCGACGACGAACGCGCCGCGCAGGTTGTCCGCGCGTCCTGCCAGCGGCAGGCCCGACTGCGGCGGGGTGTCGCGCGCGCGCCGCAGCAGGGCCGGCTGCAGCGCGATGCCGGTGCGTCTCGACAGGACGCGCGCGATCTCGGTCGACTGGTTGAAGCCGCGTTCCGCCAGGCGTCGCTCCGACAGCGGGATCGGCAGCAGGCAGTCGGGCCGCGCCGCGCCCACGCAGCGCTCGAACAGCAGGCCGCCCAGCACCGGCGCGAGCCACAGTTCGCCGTCGAACTTCAGGCGCCGGATCATCGCATCGACCGGAAACCGGTAGTCGAGCGCCGCCACCCGCGCGGCGACCGGCGCCGCCCCGGCCGCCCGCCGGTGTTCGATAACCGGCGCTACCGCTTCTGCCGTGCCGCCGCCGCCCGTGCCGCCACCGTCGCCATCGCCACCGGCATCGCCGCGAGCAGCGGTGGTCCATGGCAGGTCGTCGTGGCAGCCGCTGCACAGCAACGCGCCGGGCGTGTCGACCGCTCCGCACAGGGCGCAGGGCGGGCTGTCGAGGCAGCGCCGGAGCAGGGCGCGCAGGCGCGACGCGGGCGCGGCGGTTTGACAATGTGTCATGGGCGACCGATCATCGATCGATGAGGCATGCCCGCCATCGTTCCACAGCCTGAGTCCATGGATACCATAGAGAAACACGCGCAGCGTCCCGATTCGAAGGCCGGTCCGCAATCCGCTTCGAACGCCTGGTCCGTGGATGCGGTCGCCGCGCTGTTCGAACTGCCGTTCGCCGACCTGCTGTTCCGGGCACAACTGGTCCATCGCGAGCACCACGATCCGAACGCCGTGCAGCGCTCGACGCTGCTGTCGATCAAGACCGGCGGCTGCCCGGAAGACTGCGGCTACTGCCCGCAGGCTGCCCGCCACGACACCGGCGTCGGCAACGAGCCGATGCTGTCGGTCGATGCGGTGGTCGAAGCCGCGCGCAATGCCAAGGCCAACGGCGCCACCCGCTTCTGCATGGGTGCCGCCTGGCGCAGCCCGAAGCAGCGCGACCTCGAGCCGGTACTGGCGATGGTGCGCCAGGTGCGTGCGCTGGGGCTGGAGACCTGCGCGACGCTCGGCATGCTCAAGCCCGGCCAGGCCGGGCAGCTACGCGAAGCGGGGCTCGATTACTACAACCACAACCTCGACACCGCGCCGGAGTTCTACGGCGACATCGTGTCGACGCGCACCCAGGACGATCGCCTCGACACGCTGGCGCAGGTGCGTTCCGCCGGCATGAACGTCTGCTGCGGCGGCATCGTCGGCATGGGCGAGACGCGCCGCCAGCGCGCCGGGCTGATCGCGACCCTGGCCAGCCTCGAGCCCTACCCCGAGAGCGTGCCGATCAACCACCTGGTGCGCGTGCCGGGCACGCCGCTCGAGAACGAGGACGCGCTCGATCCGCTGGAGTTCGTGCGCACTGTCGCGGTGGCGCGCATCACCATGCCGCGGGCGATGGTCCGCCTGTCGGCTGGCCGGGAAGAGATGTCCGAGGCGGTGCAGGCGCTGTGCTTCCTCGCTGGCGCCAACTCGGTGTTCTACGGCGATCGCCTGCTCACCACCGGCAACCCCGACGTCGAACGCGACCATGCCCTGTTCGACCGCCTGGGCATCCATGGCCTGGAGCCTGCCGCGCCGGCGGCCGTCCCTGCACAGCGCGCCTGAGGCGCAGTGACCCGGCTGTCCGACCTCGCAGCACGGCTCGCCGGGCTGGAGGCCGAATCGCTGCGGCGCACCCGCCGCCAGCTGCAGTCGCCGCAGGGCGTGTCGGTGGTCATCGATGGCCGGGCCTGCGTGTCGTTCTGCAGCAACGACTACCTCGGGCTCGCGGCGCACCCCGCGCTGGCGGCAGCCGCGGCCGAGGGCGCGCTGCGCCATGGCACCGGGGCCGGGGCCTCGCACCTGCTGACCGGGCATGCCGATGCACACGAGTCGCTTGAACGCGACCTCGCCCGCTTCAGCGGCTTTCCGTCGGCGCTGCTGTTCTCCACCGGTTACATGGCCAACCTCGGGGTGGCGACCGCGCTGCTCGGGCGGGGCGACGCGGTGTTCGGCGACCGCCTCAACCATGCCTGCCTCAACGACGGGGCGCTGCTGTCGCGCGCGACCTTCCATCGCCATCCCCACGGCGACCTCGCGGCGCTGGAACGCCAGCTCGCCGCCAGCGATGCGCGCGTGCGGATGATCATGGTCGATGGCGTGTTCAGCATGGATGGCGACATCGCGCCGTTGCCTGCGCTGCTCGAACTGGCGGTGCGCCACGACGCCTGGCTGCTGGTCGACGATGCGCACGGCTTCGGCGTGCTCGGCGACGGGCGCGGCTGCCTCGCGCACTTCGGCATCGACCCGGCCACGGTGCTCGACCATGTCATCTACATGGGCACGCTGGGCAAGGCGGCCGGCGTGTTCGGTGCGTTCGTCGCCGCCGCGCCCGCGGTGATCGACACCCTGGTGCAATCGGCGCGCACCTACGTGTTCACCACCGCGCTGCCGCCGATGGTCGCCTGCGCGCTGCAGGCGAGCCTGCGGCTGATCGAGCAGGAGCCGCAGCGGCGCGAGCACCTGGCCGCGCTGGTCCGGCGCTGGCGCGACGGCGTGCAGGGCCTGCGCAGCGGCACGCCGCTGCCGTCGTCGACCGCCATCCAGCCTTGGGTGGTCGGTGGCTCCGGGCAGGCGATGGCCCTGTCCGCCGCGCTGGCCGAACGGGGACTGCTGGTGCCGGCGATCCGGCCGCCGACCGTCCCTGCGGGCAGTGCGCGCCTGCGCGTATCGCTGTCCGCCGCGCATACGCTGCAGCAGGTCGACCGCCTGTGCGAGGCGATGCATGCGGTCGATGCGCGGCATGGCTGAGCATCCGCAACCGTCGGTCGCCGACTGGCTGCTGGTCGCCGGATGGGGCTTCGATGCCTCGATCTTCGATGAACTGCGGGCCGCATTGCCGGCGACCATCCGCACGCAGGCGCTCGCATGCCATGGCGCGGCCGTGGCGATCGGCCGGCGCGCCGCGGCGGTGCAGGCCGGGGCTGCCGCGCCGTTCGGCATCTGCGCCTGGTCGCTCGGTGCGACGATCGCCCTGCAGCAGGCCGAACGCTGCCCGCAGGCGGTCGCGGCGCTCGTGCTGGCCGGCGCGACGCCGTGCTTCGTCGTGCGGCCGGACTGGCCGCATGCGATGCCCGCGGCGGATTTCGATGCCTTCGCGACGCTTGCGTCTTCCTCGGCCGTCGCCGCGCAGTCCCGGCTGGCGGCACTGTGCGCGCTGGGGGCGACCGATGCACCGGCGCAGGTGCGCCGCCTGCGCCGGTCCTTCGACCGTCCGCTGTCCGGCGACGCGGCGGGTGCGTTCGAACGCGGCCTGCTGCAGGACCTCGAACGCCTGCGCGACGTCGACCTGCGCGCTCACCTGGCCGCCATCGACCTGCCGGTGGCCGTCGTGCATGGCGAGCGGGATGCACTGGTGCCGGCCGAGGCTGCGCGCCGGATGGCAGGCATGCTGCCGCAGGCCCGCTGGCTGCCGCTGTCCGCCGAAGGGCATGCGCTGCCGATCACCCGGGCCGGGCCGCTTGCCGCTACGATCGCCTCCGTGGCGGGCATGCAGCCGCCGCACCCGAATTCGACATGAAGCACCTGCGATGAATCCGCCTCCGACCGAGCCGCACGTGATCGACAAGCGCGCAACCCGCGCCTCGTTCTCGCGTGCCGCCTCGACCTACGACCAGGCTGCGGTCCTGCAGCGCGAGGTCGGCGATCGCATGGCCGAGCGGCTCGACTACATCCGCATCGAGCCCACGCGGGTGCTCGATGCCGGCAGCGGCACCGGGCATGGCACGCTGTCGCTGGCCGCGCGTTACGCGAAGGCGCAACGCATCGCGCTCGACCTGTCCCCCGCCATGCTGAAGGCGGCGGGCGCGAAGGAACCGGCGCGCTGGCTGTCCGCGCTGGGCGTGCGGCCGCGCACCCAGCCAGTGTGCGGCGACCTGGAGCGGCTGCCGCTGGCGGCTGCATCCATCGACATGGTGTGGTCGAACCTCGCGCTGCAGTGGGTGAACGACCTGCCGGCGGCCCTGGGCGAGTTCGCGCGGATCACCCGCTCCGGTGGGCTCGTGATGTTCAGCACCTTCGGCCCCGACACGCTGAAGGAACTGCGCGCCGCCTTCGGCGAGGTCGATGGCTACAGCCATGTCAGCCGCTTCACCGACATGCACGACATCGGGGACATGCTGCTCGAAGCCGGCTTCGTCACGCCGGTGGTCGACATGGAGACGATCACGCTGACCTATCCGTCGCTGCCGGAACTGATGCGCGACCTGAAGGCGATCGGCGCACACAATGCCACCGCCGGCCGTCGTCCCGGGCTGATGGGGCGGCAGGCGTTCGCGCGGGTGGTCGCCGCCTACGAGCGCTTCCGTCGGGACGGCCGGCTGCCCGCGACCTACGAGGTGGTGTACGGCCACGCCTGGCGCGGCGAGGCGCGGCGTACCGCCGATGGCCATGCGATCGTGCGCTTCGAGCGCGCGGGCGCCGGCCGGGACCGGGGCTGAGCCGCGATGCCTGCCCTGTTCATGACCGGCACCGACACCGGCATCGGCAAGACCCGCACCTGCGCGGTGCTCGCGCGCGCGCTGGGCGCGGCCGGCCATCGCGTCGGCGTGCTCAAGCCGATCGCCTCCGGCGCGCTGCCCGCGGCCGAAGGCGCGGGCGCAGGCGTGGGCGGCATGGCAGAGGGCGATGGGCGCGACGATCACGGCCTCGCCTGGGAAGACATCGATTCGGCGATCGCGGCGTCCAACGTGCGACTGCCACCGGCCTGGGTGAACCAGTACCGGTTCGCCGAACCGGTGGCACCGCACCTGGCCGCCGCGGCGGCCGGGGTCGAACTGTCCATGGCGCCGATCGTCGAGGCGGCGCGCTCGGCGCGCGCGCAGGTCGACTGGCTGCTGGTCGAAGGCGTGGGCGGGTTCCGCGTCCCGCTCGCCGCCGCGCCTGGGCCCGGTGCCGACACCGCAGGGCTGGCCGTGGCGCTGACCCTGCCGGTGGTGGTGGTGGTCGGCCTGCGCCTTGGCTGCATCAACCATGCGTTGCTCACCGCCGAGGCGATCGAGCGGCGCGGTCTGGTGCTCGCCGGCTGGGTCGCCAATGCGGTCGACCCGGCGCTTGCGCGGGCGGACGAGGTGGTGGACACGCTCGAGCGCTGGATGCCGGCACCGTGCATCGCGCGCCTCGCGCACGCGCCCGCCGTCGACTGGCTGGCCGCCTGCGCCGCGGTCCGGATCGACCTGATCGAGGCGGCCTGCGCGGGTTGCTGAGACACCGCCATGCGGTTGAAGCACCAGCCCCTGCTGTGCTAGATTCGCCAATGCGTCGAAGGGCCGTGTTTGACCCGGCCCGCAGTTCCACTCGGTGTTCCAACCAGGGTCGGTGCAGACCTCCCAACACAGGCTGCGTTGCCCGCCGGGAGGTGTCCGGACAGCGACGGTGAAGCACCTGATGCTGTCCGCATCGCGTTGATTGCAGGTGCCGCGGCAAGGTGTCTGCGGGCAGGTACAGCGGCCAGTCCAGGCCGCAGGGTTTGGCCAGCGGACCCGTCCGAGAAGTCCGCCGCCGGCCCGGGATGGCGGCCACCGATGCAGGCCGGTCGCCAGCCGTGCAGGGAGATTCGAAATCACTACGATCGAGGCGGAAGTGGGGTCAGTGTCGATCACCGCCGTGCCATCGGAAGCACGAAACCAGGCTGACGCGAGAGTGGGCCTGAGTCTGACTGCGCGTCCGAACCGGTCGCTGTCACTCCAGGCCCGCCGCTGGGTGGCGGTCGGCATGTGCATTCCGGTCCTGGTCGTGGCGCTGGCGTTCGCCGCGCAGGGTGCCTGGCTGGTGATGCCGTTCGCCGGCCTTGAGGTCGCGCTGATCGTGCTGGCCTACCGCTGGCTGCGCTCGGGCGACGGCGACTTCGAGACCGTGCGCGCCTGCGGGCACGAACTCCTGCTGCAGCGGTCGATCCGCGGACGCAGCGAGGAGGCGCGCTTCAACCTGCACTGGGTGCAGGTGGTGTTCGAACCGGCCGGCATCGCGCGCAAGAGCCGCCTCGCACTGCGCTCGCACGGCCGCCTCCATCCGATCGGCGAACTGATGACCGACGAGGAGCGCAGCGCCGCCGCCGACTACCTCGCCGCACGCATCCGGCACGCCCGTGCCGCCTGCGCCTGAGTCCGCACCACCGATCTTCCCCGATACTTCCCTTCGCTTCACGTCACGGCTGCAGGTCGCATCGCACACCGGAGTCTTCATGAATCGTCCGCACCATCCCCGTATCGCTTCGGCCCTGGCCGGTGTTTCCAGCCTGCTGCTTCCCGCGATGTCCTTCGCCCAGCAGGCAGGCGCCGACTACCAGCCCCAGTCCAAGTTCAACCTGCAACCGCCAGTCAGCGACATCGCGACCCAGATCTACGACCTGCACACGATCATCCTGATCTTCTGCGCGCTGATCTTCGTGGCGGTGTTCAGCGCGATGTTCTACGCGATCATCTACCACCGGAAATCGGCGGGCCACGAGCCGGCCCAGTTCCACGAGAACACCACGGTGGAGATCATCTGGACGGTCGTGCCGTTTCTGATCCTGATCCTGATGGCGTGGCCGGCCACCAAGACGGTGATCGCGATGAAGGACACGTCGGCACCCGACCTGACCATCAAGGCCACCGGCTACCAGTGGAAGTGGGGCTACGACTACCTCAAGGGCGAAGGCGACCTGAAGGACGTGGCGGACGGCATCGCGTTCTACTCCGCGCTGGCCACCACCTACGAGGAGCGCACCAACGTCAAGCCGAAGAGCGCCGAATACCTGCTCGAGGTCGACAACCGGCTGGTGGTCCCGGTCGGCAAGAAGGTCCGCATCCTCACCACCGCCAACGACGTGCTGCACGCGTGGTGGGTCCCGGCGCTCGGCGTGAAGCAGGATGCCATCCCCGGCTTCATCCGCGACACCTGGTTCAAGGCCGACAAGGTCGGCGTCTATCGGGGCGTGTGCGCGGAGCTGTGCGGCAAGGAGCATGCGTACATGCCGATCGTCGTCGAGGTGAAGTCGGTCGAGGACTTCCGGACCTGGGCGGCGGAACGGCAGAAGGTCCGTACCGCGGGCGTGCCCGCGTCCGCGCCGGTCGCGGCCGCAGCCGCGCCGGCCGTCGCTGCGCCGGCGGCAGTCACGCCGGCGGCAGTCACGCC
>JAJTHE010000081.1 GCA_021298815.1 Betaproteobacteria bacterium
ACCTTCGGCGACCACCGCGGCAGTGGCACCACGCAGTTCAACGGCGACGTGAACATTTCGTCGTCCGGTTTCCGGCTCGATGGCGGGCGCACGGTGAACCTGGGCAACGGGGTCAACAGCCCGACGCTGACCTGGACCAGCGGCCAGATCCTGTTCAACCAGACCACCGACGGCGGTGGCCGGGCGATCGGCAACGACACGATCAACATTGCGGCCGGGGCGACGTTCATCGCCTCGGGTGCGTCAGCCAACTCGATCACGTTCAGCGGTGCGAGCGGCCTGGACACCGACACCGGTGCGAATTCCCTGCTCAACAACGCAGGCACGCTGCGCCGGTCGGGCAGTGCGGGCACCACCACAATCGATGTCCGGTTCAACAACACGGGAACGGTCCAGGCACAGACCGGTGTGCTGGCGTTTGCCGGCAATGTCAGCAATCGGGTTGGCGGGACCCTCACCGGCGGGATCTGGCAGGTCGAGGGCACGGGCGTGCTCGACTTCACCCAGGCCAACAGCGCGATCACCACCAACGCAGCCGACATCTACCTGATCGGCAACTCGTCCGTTTTCCGCATGCGCAACAACGTGGGCTCGCAGGTCACTCTGGAGGAGACGCTGGTCACCAACGCCGCCGGCGGCGCACTTCGCCTTCAGGCCGGCCGCACGTTCACCTCGACCGCCAACAGCGGCAACTTCACCAACGCCGGCCTCCTGGAAGTCAACGACAGCACGTTCACTTCGAACACGCTGGTGAACAACGGCGTGATCGCCGGCTTCGGCAACAGCACGATCACCACTGCCGCCGGCAACCAGATCACCGGCACCGGTTCGATCGCTTCGAGCTTCGGCACGTTGACGATCACCCGCGGCGTGAACATGGGCGCAGGCTCGGTGATGACGGTCAACCCGGGCGCGACGATCAACCTGGCCAGCGCGACCGCAGCCAGCACCATCGGCACGCTGAACCAGAACGGCAATCTCGTGTTGGGTGGGCAGAACCTCAACGTCACCCTCGACTACGACAACGCCAACTTCGGCGCAGGCAACACGTTCGCTCCGCGCGCGAACGTCACCGGTGCGGGCCAGATCATCGGCGTCGGCGCCGCCCAGTCGATCACCGGCAATGTCACCGGCGGCGGCAATGCATTCACCCTCGCTTTCGGCAACGTTCGTGGCGGCACCTCGAGCACGCTCAACTACCAGATCGCCAATACCGGCAGCGGAGCGTCGATCCGCGGTGCGATCCAGAACGGTTCGCCCGGGCTGGGCAACATCAGCGATGCACGACTGAGCGGCGCCGGCTTGACCGCCGGCAACTTCGGGCCGATCGCTGCCGCAGCAAACTCCGGGAATCTGGCGGTGACCTTGACCGCGGGCGCGACCGGTGGCGCGTTGAGCAGCCAGAGCCTGGGCCTGGTGAGCAACTTCAACAACATCGCCAACCAGACGCTGGCGATCACCGGCTTCACCACGGTACTCGCGCAGGGTGTGGCGGCCCCGGCCGGGCCGATCAATCTGGGCAACTTCCGGGTCGGCTTCCCGCTGCCGGCACCGACCACGCTCAGCGTCACCAACAGCACGACCGGTGCCGGCGCCGAGCAACTGGGTATCGGCGGGGTCGTGACCACGGGCAATTTCGCAGCCACCAACGTGCTGGGCAGCGGCTTTGTCGCGCCGGGCGCGACCCAGGCCGGCGCGGTCAACATCACCATGCCAACGGGTGTGGTCGGCACCAACAGTGGCGATGTCACGGTGCAGTTCGTGAGCAACGGCCAGTTGATCGATCCCACATTCACCAACCAGAACGTGAACAGTCAGTCCGTCGGGCTGACTGCCCAGGGCTTCCTGGTCGCACAACCGACCTTGCCGGCCACGGTCGACGTCGGCAACTTCCGCGCAGTTCAGGGCGTTGGCCCTCAGGCATTCAGCATCACCAACACCGCGGTGGCGCCGGTCGGCTTCCAGGAACTGCTGAACACGACCGCAGGCGGCACCACCGGTGGCGCGACGCTTGCCGGTTCGATCACCGGGCTTGCGCGCGGAGATTCGAGCAGTGCGATGAGCGTGGGGTTCGCCGCGGGCGGTGCAGCGGGCAACCGCGCGGGCACGGCGACGGTCAACCTGGTCAGTGATGGCGCCGGTACGAGCGGGCTCGGTCTGCTCAACCTCACAGCTGGAGTGGTCAATGTCACAGGCACCGCCTTCGCGCTGGCACAGCCGAACGTGCCGACCGGCCCGCTGAACCTGGGCAACTTCCGCGCGGGCGCGGCGCCGACGACTTCGATCAGCATCACGAACACGCTGGTGGCGGCAGGGTTCCAGGAAGGGCTGGACGTGGCGGCCGGTGCGATCACCGGCACGGCGACGATCAGCGGCGCGCCGATCGCGAACCTGGCGGCAGGTGCGTCGTCGAATGCGATCGTGCTGGGGCTGTCGTCGCTGGCCGCGGGCAGCAACAGCGGCACGGTGACGTTGAACCTGGCGAGCAACGGCACGACGACCAGCGGCTTCAGCCCGCTGGCGCTGCCCTCTTCGTTGCCGATCACGATCAACGCGACCGGCTGGAACCTGGCGCAGGCCGGGGCGATCACGCCCTCGCCGGTGGTGCTGGGCAACCAGCGCGTCGGGGGCGCGCTGACGCAGGCACTGACGGTGTCGAACATCGGCCCGGTGTCGTCGTTCACCGAAGGGCTCAATGCGAGCTTCGCTGCGAACACGGGCAACGCGCTGAACAACGGCGGCTCGGTATCGCTGCTGGCCGGTGGCGCTAGCAACAACAGCAGCCTGGTGGTGCGGGTGGATACGACGGCGGCGGGCGCGCGTTCGGGTACGGCGACGGTGAGCCTGGTATCCGACGGCACGGCGAGCACGCTGGGCAACACGACGCTGGCTTCGCAGGTGATCAACGTGTCGGGCAACGTGTACCAGGTGGCGCAGCCGACGACGGTGGCGGCGGTGAACCTGGGCAACGTGCGCGCAGGCACGAACGCGAGCCAGACGGTGTCGATCACCAATACGCTGGCTGCACCGGTGGGCTTCCAGGAGGGATTGGATGTCGCGATCGGTGCGCTGACGGGCAACGCGAGCGGCACCGGTTCGATCACGAACCTGGCGGCCGGTTCTTCCTCCAGTGCCCTGAGCCTCGGGCTGAGCAACGTCACCGCGGGCAACAACAGCGGCACGGTGACGCTGGATCGCACGAGCAACGGCACGGTTTCCGGGCTGGCCAACCTCGCGCTGCCGGGGCAGCAGGTGTCGGTCAGTGCGGTGGGCTGGCGCCTGGCCGAGTCCAGCGCGATCGCGCCGGTGTCCTTCGGCAGCGTGCGCGTGGGTGGCGCGGCGAGCCAGGCGCTGGCGGTGACCAACACGGCGGCGAACGACGGCTTCAGCGAACGGTTGAACGCCTCGGCCTCGACGGCGAGCGCGGGCGTGTCGGCGGCGGGCAGCTTCAACCTGCTGGGCGCGGGCAACACGAACAACAGCAGCCTCGTGGTCGGCATCGATACCACCAGCGCCGGTGCACGCAGCGGCACGGTGGCGGTGGCGCTGACCAGCGATGGCTCGGGCACCAGCGGCCTGGGCCAGACGCCGCTGCTGGCGCAGAACGTGAATGTCTCGGGCAACGTGTTCCAGGTGGCGCAGCCGACGACGGTGGCGGCGGTGAACCTGGGCAACGTGCGCGCAGGCACGAACGCGAGCCAGACGGTGTCGATCACCAATACGCTGGTAGCACCGGTGGGCTTCCAGGAGGGACTGGACGTCACGATCGGCGCGCTGACCGGAAATGCGAGCGGTACGGGTTCGATCACCAACCTGGCTGCGGGATCTTCGTCCAGTGCGCTCAGCCTCGGGCTGAGCAACGTCACGGCGGGCAACAACAGCGGCACGGTGACGCTGGACCGTTCGAGCAACGGCACGGGCACCAGCGGGTTGCCGACGCTGGCGCTGACGGGGCAGCCGGTGTCGGTGAGCGCGGTGGGCTGGCGGCTGGCGCAGGCCAATGCGATCGCGCCGGTGTCCTTCGGCAGTGTGCGCGTGGGTGGCGCGGCGAGCCAGGCGCTGGCGGTCACGAACACGGCGCCGGATGACGGCTTCAGCGAGCGGCTGAACGCGTCGGCCAGCACAGTGAGCGCCGGCCTTTCGGCCAGCGGCAGCTTCAACCTGCTGGGCACCGGTGCGTCGAACAACAGCAGCCTGCTGGTGGGTATCGATACGGCGAGCGCCGGTGCACGCAGCGGCACGGTGGCAGTGGCGCTGACTAGCGATGGATCGGGCACCAGCGGCCTGGGCCAGACGGCGCTGGCGACGCAGAACGTGGCGGTGAGCGGCAACGTGTACCAGGTTGCGCAGCCGACGCTGTCGACGACCACCGTGAACTTCGGCAACTTCCGCGCGGGCAACGCGCAGTCGCAGGCGGTGGTGATCAGCAACCCGCTGCTCAACGCGACGGCAGCGTTCCAGGAAGGCTTGAACGCGAACACGGGTGCGACGACCGGGCAGGCGACGATTGCCGGCGGTCCGATCGTGAACCTGGGCGCGGGCGCAGCCGGATCGAACGCGATCAGCGTGGGCGTGAGCGGCGTGGCGGGCTTGAACAGCGGCACGGCGACGATCACTTTCGCGAGCAACGGCACGGGAACCAGCGGCCTGGCGAACCTGGCGCTGGCCTCGCAGCAGGTGACGGTGCAGGGCACCGGCTACCGGCTGGCGCAGGCAGGCAACATCGGCCCGATCAACTTCGGCAACGTGCTGAGGAACTCGGTGCAGGAGCGCTTCGTCACGATCAGCAACACTGCGATCGCCGACGGGTTCAGCGAAGGGCTGGATGCGAGCTTCGGCGCGTTCGGCGGTCCGTCGGCCGGCCTGCTGAGCGGTGTCGGTTCGGTGAGCAACCTCGCCGCGGGTGGCAGCAACGGCGGTGCGATGCGGGTGGTGCTGAACACGGCCAACACCGGGCTGATCGGCGCGGGCACGACGGCGACGATCAACTTCACCTCCAACGGCACGGCGCTCGGGTTGGGCACGACGTCGCTGGGCGGGCAGACCTTCGC
>JAJTHE010000083.1 GCA_021298815.1 Betaproteobacteria bacterium
ACGCGCGATCGGATTCCTCGCCTCGGCGGCGGCGGCCGACGACATCCGTGCGACAGGGCTGGAACCAGCCGCACGCTGATCGACGATCGGATTCATGCTCGCACCCCGGCGATATGCCGGGCGATGACAAGGCGGCGCGCCCATGACCCGCGCGCCAGCAGGAGGAGACATTCGATGGCCGACGCACCACTGCATCTCCTGAGCATCGACGGCGGGGTTGCACTGCTGACCCTGAATCGGCCGCAGGCACATAACGCGCTCAACCGCGCTGCGCCATGATTTGTCCCGCTCAAGGATGCTCCGAACATACTCCAGACAAGCATCGAAAAAGCGTCACCGCATGATCGGCCGCCAATGAGGATCAGGCGGACCAGGCTGCAGCAGCCAGCTCGCGGCGTAATGAGCGGACGGCAGCGCGATGCAAAGAAATGCCGGCAGGACCATGGTGAGCCAGGCGTGCGGCAGCAAGAACAACGGAAAACTGGCAACCACTGTAAGAAAAACGGCTTTGATTCGCGCAATGCAGAGAACTCTGGCCTGATCCGATTCGATATAGCCAGGACGCAGTTCGCGCAAATGCAAGTGCCGCCAGAGCGCGTTGGTTTCAGCGCTTGCCCAGATTCTCTTTCGCGCATCGATTCGGGCAGTCAGCATCTGTGTTGCATCGACGCTCGCCGCGCCGAAGTAAAGAACCATGAGAGCCAGAAGCGTTGGACTGAACATCGCTTGCAGGTAGTGGAACATTTGCTCTGGGAACTCGAATGGTCCCGCAGCACCCGCAAAGACCAGGATTGCGAACGGCGCAACCCAAAGGGTCATGAGCAGGCCGGACAGAAACACGCGCCCTCCCATCCAGATTGACAGAACCAGAGCGCGCGCTGTTGGCACACTCTTTGGGGTGCGAGCGACGACATCGCCGCTAAGCCATACGATCAACCACAGCGTCTCGACGTAGAAGACCAGTACCACCTGCGCCGGGTCGAGAACATCGAAAGCAATGCCCAGCAACACGCACACGATGGAGAAGTAAAGCAAGCGCGCGCCAGACATGCGCAGAGGTTTCAGAAGCTTGGCTTGCAGCTTCATGGAGCGTCGACCGGGCGGTTCATTGAGTCTGTTCGGGCGAATGGTACTTTCAAACGCCCCTGCTAGCCCCCACGCGCTGCTGCCTGCAGTCGACCAGTCTCTCGCCGATGCGCCGCAGGTGTCTTTGGATGCAGCCGTTCGTGCCTTCGCCAGCGACTGGCCGGAGGCCCGCACCGGCAACCTGCTCGATGACGGCCTGCTCAGCCGGGTGCGCAGCGCCGGGGGCGGTTCCCGGAAATGCACGACGCATTCCGCACGCTGGTGCGCTACTCGATCTCGCGCGGCGCCGAGGGCATCGTGTTCACCTGTTCCGACTTCCGCGGCGTGATCGACGCCTGCGCGAAGGAGTTCCCGATCCCGATGATCGGGCCGAACGAAGCGATGATCGAAAAGGCGCTCGATGCTGGCTCGAAGTTCGCGGTGATGGCCACCGTCGGGCCCACCATCCCGTCCTTCTCGGCCGGGATGCCCGATGTCGCCGCCGCGCGCGGCCGGAAGATCGAGCTGGTGCCCTACGTGGTCGATGGCGCGTTCGACGCGCTGGTCTCGGCAAAGGCGCGCGAGATCTCGGGCTGCGACGCCATCGTGCTCGCCCAGTTCCCGTTGTCGCGGCCGGTGCTGGCGCTGGCCGGGGTGAGCACGCTGCCGGTGTTCAACTCGCCGGGGGCCACCGTCACCAAGATACGTCGCCTGCCGGAGCGCCGAGCAGGCGGACTGCATTGTGGTGCTGCAGCGCGATGGCGATGCCCGGGAACCCGATCGCCACCTGCCCGCCGAGCACGTCTGCGATCGCGGCGCCGCTGCCCTTGTACGAGACGTGCGCGACCTTGATGCCCGCCATCGACATGAACAGTGCGCCGAACAGGTGCTGCCCGCCACCCACGCCCGATGATGCCCAATCGAGCTTGCCCGGCTGGGGGCGCGCCGGTGCGAAGAGCTCCCTGACCGACTTCACCCCGAGCGACGGATGCACGAGCCGCATGCGGCGCGCGCTGCGGTTGCGCCCTGCCCGATGCCCGATCCCGATGCACAAGGATGCGCACGATCACCCCGGGGTCCTCGATGCTCGCCACGATCTTCTGCCGCGCCACGTAACGCGCGCACGCTTCGATCTCGATGCCGAATACCCGCTTCAGACGCTGCGCCCAGCGCAGCGCCACATGGCGGGGCAGCCCCGGCCGCTGCGCGCCCTGCTTCGTGCCGCCCTGCTCCGTGCTGTCGCCGCCCTTGCCACGACCGGCCGCCGTGAACAGCGTCAGCCGATCCTGCGCCAGCGGCGAGCGGCTCACGTACCGGCGCAGCCGCTCGAGCTTCGCGCGCTGCCCGGGCCTGATCGACACGCCCGCGTGCAGCGAGAACCCGCCCGCCTGCGCCGCTCGGCTTCGCCCTTCCCCCTCGCCCTGCGCGGCCACCGTCTGCAGCGTGAACACCTTCTGCCCCGCGCGCGGACCCGCCGCGATGCGCCAGGTGATGCAATGACCGAGCAGCTCATCGAGCGATCCGGCCTGCACCGG
>JAJTHE010000014.1 GCA_021298815.1 Betaproteobacteria bacterium
AGGAACAGCTCGCGGCGCGTCTTCTTGCGTCTGCCTGCCTGCTCCGCATCGCTGAAACTCATCTGACTCATCGGTCCGCCCCATCGTCCGCTGATGTTTCGATGAAATCACATTTCGGATGACTTGTTCAGACCTTCCTTAGTGGTGTTCACGGCACACCTTCAGGGGCGACCATACCCGCGCTTGACCTCTTCAGAGCCGACGTGGCCAGATTTGGCAGCATCCCCGGAGTACGGGTCCATAACTTCAGTGAAATGGCTCCTGGCCAACTGACGAACCTACTCCGCGGCCCTGGAACGACGATCGGAGGGTTCTGTGACAGTGGCGCGTGTCTGGCCCCCTTCAGGTGATGGAGGTCGCACCGGTGGATGATAAGAATCGCGTGTTCCAGGCGATTGTCTGGAAGCTTGGCTCAGGCAGCACGGGCGAGCGCACGACAGTGTTGGCAACTGATCTGGACGATGCTGAGCGGCAACTCAAGGCGAGATATGGTGGGGACATTGTGTTCAGTCTCTTCAACGAGGACGATGCTGGCCAAGCTCGATAGCCGCGAAGGACGCGAACTACGTATGCCGAGGCGTATGTGCTGGCCATCCAGCGCTGTATTGCGTCTATCGGTCATGCCGGTACCCGATCCCGGTTTCATGCCTGGACCACCGCCTTGGCACTTCCTTGCCGCAGGCACAGCGCCATGACTGCGGACTGCTTCGCTTGCGAGGACAGCGCTTCGTGGGCTTGCCCCACCCTCAGGCGTACTTCAGGATGAGCATCCCCGATCCAGCCGGCGAGCAGCGACCTGGACGGGTAGCCGAGCGCCTTGATCGTGAATGCGAGGCAGCGTCCGTTGGCGGCGAAGTGATCTACCGCCAGCTGCCGCTGCTCGTAGGCCTGGTGCCAGGCCTTGAGGGCGTTCTTCGTCGGATAGCCGAGTTGGCGGATGGTCGGGCCGACGCGCTTGCCCAGCTTGATGTAGAGCTCAACAGCTCGCAGTCTGTCGTCGTATGAGTACATGAACTACCCCTGAAGATAGTCCAAGAAATCGTCCGCACCCCCAGATGACGAGCTCGGGATCGAGCTCGTCGAGATGCTTCGTCAGAACTAGGCGGGCAATCCTCGAGACCTTTGCGACACCGCTGCTGAACTATGGCGCGGCATTCCCGCCGCTCTTCAGCTTGCCGTCGTGACCCCAGCTGCTTTCTCGGTCGCCCGCATAGCCTGAACCAGCCCGTACGGCTTCGTTCCCTTTATCACCACCCGATGCAGGAACCGCCGCGCCGCCGGATCGAACGGCTCGCGCCGGTGCATCGCGCAGCGGTTGTCCCACATCAGCAGGTCGCCCGGGCGCCACTCGTGGAACCATTCCAGCTGATGGCGCGTGGCGTGCGCCCACAGTTCGTCGAGCAGCGCTTCCGAGTCCTCTATCGTGAGGCCCATCAGATAGGACTTCGCGCGACGGCCGAGGAACAGGCAGTTGCGCCCCGTCTCCGGATGGGTGCGTACCAGCGGATGCACGGCGCCCGGGCTGATGCGAAGGTCGTCCGGCGCATCCTTGAAATGCTTTCGCACATAGCCGGCGGCATCGATGGTCGCGTCGTGCTTCAGCATCAGGCCATCGACGCGGGCTCGCAGCGAAGGCGGCAGCGTCTCGTACGCGAGGTACATGTTGTTGAAGCCGGTGTTGCCACCGGAGGGCGGCACCTCGATCGAGTGCAGGATCGTCTGGTTCGGCGGGGCCTCGAAGCTCGACATGTCGGTGTGCCAGACCAGTTCGCCGTCGCCGAGGCCGCCCTGCGCGACGCCGTCGACCACGATGTTCGACACCACCGTCACCTCGGGATGGCGCGCGTCGCGGTCGGCCTGCCGGACCTTCCCCTCCAGCGCCAGCGGGCTGGGCAGCGGGTTCGAATGCTGGAAGTCGCCGAAGCCGCGCCCGAACGCAACGAGGTCCGCGTCTGACATCTCCTGGGCGCGCACCAGCACGACGAGGTGATCCAGCCAGGCCTGCCTTAGTGCGGCGAAGCCGGAAGCGTCGAGCCTGCGCAGGTCGCCGCAGCGCACTTCGGCACCGAGCGCGGCGCCGGTCGGAATCACTTGCATGTCCATCCTCCCCACGGATGCGGCCTGCAGCCGGTGCTGCCCGCTCGGCGGGACGCCCGGCCGTTCTGGAGGGCCGCTGCTGTCGTTGTCGTTACCGTTCGACGGGGACACCCACGAGGTTTCCCCATTCCGTCCAGGATCCATCATAGACCCGAACGCCATCGAGCCTCGCCAGTTCGGTCATCGCGAAGTACAGCACGGTCGCGCGATGGCTCATCCGGCAGTAGGTGATGGCCTTCGTGCCGGGCTCTACGCCGACTGCCTTCAGTGCCTGCAGGATCTCGCCGCGCGGCTTGAACGACTTGTCCTCGCGCAGCAGCGTCTAGAACATCAGGTGGCGTGCGCCGGGGATACGCCCGTAGCGCAGCGCCCCGGTATCCGGGTTGCCGGGGGCGCCGACCCGCTCGCCGCGGTATTCCTCGCCCGAGCGTCCGTCGAGGATGACCGTGCCCGGCATGCCGAGCATCGCCAGCACTTCGTCGCGGCCGATGCGCATCGACTCGTCGCGCACGGCTGGCGTGTAGCGGACCGGCACCGGCGCTGGCGGAGCGTCGGCCGTCATCGGCCTTCCTTCCGCCTTCCAGCGATGGCGCGCGCCGTCGAGCACGCGCACGTCGGCATGGCCACAGTAGCGCAGCGTCCACCAGGCATAGATGCCGAACTGCACCGGCTCGCCATAGACGACCACCGTCGTCTGCGGCGTGATGCCGGCCTCGCCCATGCGCCGCGCGAAGTCCGTAGGCGACGGGAAGTCGCGCGCATGGCTGTCCCAGAGTGCGGACTTCCAGTCCCAGCAGGGCACGCCGGGCGGATGGCCGTCGCGCCAGGCCTGTATCTGCTCCTGGCCGAGGCCGGCGATCTCGATCACCTTCACCGAGGGGTCGTCGCGGTGGGCCAGCACCCATTCGGGCGAGACGAGTACTGACGGGGGCGTGTCGTTCATGGTCGGGGTGTCTTCGATTGCTGGTGGCCTGCCGCCTGCTTGTAGCGGTCGAGGATTCCGGCGAGTTCCGCCGGGGGAAAGACGTCTTCGATGCGGTCGAACCCGCCGGGTGCACGTTCCTCGACCTGGTCGAGCAGCACGTCCGGGCCCTGCGCGCGGTTCATCTTCACGATCGCGGCGGTCGGCGGCAGTCGGCGCGACTCGCAGTCCGCCAGACCCTGTGCGGGATCGGTGAATCCGGCAAGCGAGTCGGCGAGCTGCCGTGCGTCCATGATCGCCTGGGTCGCGCCGTTGGAGGCGATCGGATACATCGGGTGCGCGGCGTCGCCGAGCAGGGTCATGCGGCCGCGGGTCCAGTGCGCCAGCGGATCGCGGTCGACCATCGGGAACTCGAACACGGCCTTCGCTGCGCGGATGGTCGACGGCACGTCGAGCCACGGGAATTTCCAGTCCTCGAACGCCGGCAGGAAATCCTCGAGCCGGCCGGGCCGGTTCCAGTCTTCCCGGGTCAGGTACGGACGGTCAGGCGTGTGCAGGTCGGCGATCCAGTTGAGCAGCACCTCGCCGGTGGCCGGGTCGGGTTTCGAGATCGGATACACGATGAACTTCTGCCGGGTGTTGCCCGCCTTCACGATGCTGCCGCCGGTCATGTACGGCCGGCCCAGGCTAGTGCCGCGCCAGATCGTCACGCCGTTCCATACCGGCATGCCTTCGTCGGGGCACATCAGCGCGCGCGCGGCGGAGTGGATGCCGTCGCAGGCGACCAGCACGTCGGCCTCGACCATGGTCTCGCGCCGGCTGCGGGTGTCGGTGAAGGTGGCGCGGGCCCGCGGACCGTCCGCATCGAAGGCCGAGAGGCGCTGCCCGCAACGGATGGCGCCTTCGCCGAGCGTCGCGCGGACCGCACGCGCCAGCACCATCTGCAGCTCGCCGCGGTGGATCGAGTACTGCGGATACGCGTATCCCGCCTCGCGGCCGCGGGCATCGGCGAGGATCACCTGGCCATGACGGTTCGCGTACACATACTCCTTCGCTTCGACCGCGACCTCGGCCAGTGCGTCTAGCAGGCCGAGGCCGGCGAGGATGCCCACCGCATGCGGCAGCAGATTGATGCCGACGCCGAGCGCACGGATCTCCTGCGACTGTTCGTAGACCTCGACCTCGAACCCGCGCTCGTGCAGGGCGAGCGCGGTGGCCAGCCCGCCGATGCCGCCCCCGGCGATGACGATCTTCATCCAGCAGCTTCCTCGCGGTGCAGGCCGAGCGCCCTGAGCGCCGGCCGGTCGTTGATCGAGAACAGCCGTGCCGGCCCGGCCGAGGAGCAGGCATGGCCGTGCCACTGCCAGGCCGGCACGGTGAAGGTGTCGCCGCGCGACCAGCGCAGCGTGTCGTTGCCGACCCGGGTCTCGCCGCTGCCTTCGACCACATGGTAGGCGGCCACGTGCGTGTGCCGGTGCACGCGCGTCGACTCGCCTGCGGCCAGTTCCGACAGCTCGCAGCCCATCGTCGGCAGCGTGTCGCTGCTGCCATCGATCGACGGATAGCGGAACACCCGCCCGTCGAACGGATCCTCGGGCGCGCGCGCGAGTCCGGCCAGCGCGTCCTGCCAGGACACCCGATAGCCACCTGCATCGCGCCGCTCCACCGGCTGCCGGTCCTTGCCGTAGCCCTCGAAGAACGCGCCGTTGAGCGACTGCACGAGCGGGCCGTCCAGTCCGTCGAGCCAGATGATCGGCGCATCGGAGGCGTTGTGGTGGTCATGCCAGCTGCCGGCCGGCGTGATGATCAGGTCGCCGGGTGCCATCGTGCAGCAGACGCCGTCGACGGTCGTGGTCGCCCCCGATCCTTCGACGACGAAGCGGATCGCCGCGATCGAATGCCGGTGTGCGCGTGCCACCTCGCCGCCGTTGACGATCGAGAAGTTCGGTTGCACGGTGCGGGTCGCGGCCCGGCCGGCGTAGCGTGGGTGCACCAGCTTGATCACGCGCCGCTCGGCGGCCTCGATGCCGATCTCGCGGCTCGCACGGTAGAGCGCCTCGCGCACTGCGCTCCACGGCCACAGGAAGCCGGGCTCGGCCTCGAACGCCGGTACCCGCGCCGTCCAGAAGCCGGCGAGGTCGGCCTCGGCCAGCGCGCGGTCGAACGCGGCGGTGTCCATGCCGGTGCCTGCCCCGGCTTCGGCCGCGGCCATCGGCCTAGTCCAGCTTGATGCCGAGGCGCCGGATCACTTCGCCCCAGCGGTTGTGGTTGTCGCGCATGATGCGCGCATGCTCTTCCGCGCTGCTCGCCACCAGGTCGAAGCCGAAGGTGATGTACTGCTCGGCCACTTCCGGCGAGCGGATCGCCTTGACCAGTTCCGCGTTCACACGGGTGACCAGCGCCGGCGCCATGCCGGGCGGGCCGAGCAGCTGCTCCAGGCCGGGGATGTCGAAGCCGGGCAGCCCGGCCTCGGCCATGGTCGGCACGTCCTTGATCAGCGCGAGCCGCCGCTCGGAGGCCGCCGCCAGCATCTTCACCCGTCCGCCCTTGGCCGCGTTGATCGCGGTCACCGGGGCATCGAACAGGATCTGCACTTCGCCGGAGAGCAGCGCACGGCCGGCGTCCGCGCCGCCCTTGAACGGCACGTGCAGCATGCTGATGCCGGCTGCGCGCACCAGCATCTCGCTCAGGATGTGCGGGAAGGACCCGGGGCCGAACGAGCCGTAGTTGACCTTGGCCGGGTTCGCCTTCGCGTACTCGATCAGTTCCTTCACGCTGCTGAACGGCGCATTCGCGTTGGCCAGCAGGATCAGCCGGTTGTAGGCGGCCAGGCCGAGCGGCGTCACGTCGGTGAACGGATCGAACGGCGGCTTCGAGTAGAGGTGCGGCAGCTGGCTGGTGGTGCCGGTCACGGTATAGAGGATGGTGTGGCCATCCGGGTTGCTGTTCATCAGCTCCTTCACCGCGATCATCGTCGAGGCGCCGGGCCGGTTCTCGACCAGCACCGGCACGCCCATCTGCTTGGACAGGCGCGCGGCGATGTTGCGCGACAGCAGGTCGGCGGTGCCGCCTGGCGGGGACGGATTGAGGATGCGCACCGGACGGCCCTTGGAGGGATAGTCCTGCGCGAGCGAGGCGACCGGCGAGGCCGCGAGGAGCAGTGCCGGCAGCAGCGTTGCAAGGGCGAGGGTGGCGCGGCGCAGGGCCGACGGTCGGTGCGGGATCATGGCCGGGTTCTTCCTTCGCGATGTCTTGTTCGTTCGTCGGTGCGCGGGTGCGCGTGCAGGGGTGTGAGGGCTTGCGAGGGGCGTGACCGGGCCGGGGGCTCAGCCGAGCGCCAGCGCCCAGTCGGCGAGCAGCCGGGCGCATTGTCGATTCAGCTCGGGCTGGTCGCCGAGGTAGTGCCGACCGCCCGGGATCGGCGACAGCACCTTGCGGTCGTGCGCGACCGCATCGAACAGCTGGCGCGCATGGCCGGGATAGCAGCCGTCGTCGGCGGTGCCGTAGATCACATGCACCGGCGCCTGCACCGTCTGCAGGCAGCGCGGGCCGTCGCCGTGGGACAGCCGCGCGCTCCACTGCGACAGCCAGGAGCGCAGCGAGGTGTAGTGGCCGATCGACGAGGGCACCAGGTTCGCGGTGTAGGGCGGGCCCCAGTGGGTGGCCGCGCTGCGGTCCGACGGATCGATCGTGAGGTCGAGGTTGCGCGGGTCGGCCATCGTGCCGTGCACGGTGAACGGCAGGTCGTCCACCCGGCCGCCGCTGCGCGCCGGCAGCGCCGCCAGCTCGGCCAGGGCCCAGTCGGTGATGCGGTGATTGCGCGCGAGCTGCGCGGCCCGGTAGCGCGCGAGGAAGTCCGCGCCGTACGGCGGGCCGTTCGAAGGCTCGAACATGTCCAGCGCCGGATCGCGGTCGAACGGGTCGTGCTCGTTGCGCAGGGCCGGATCCATCTTCTGCGCGAGCAGCAGGGCCCGGCCGGGATGCGCCATCATCAGCGCGAGGCCGTCGGCCGTCGGCAGGTCGGCGCGGGTGAGGTCCGGGCCGCCACCGCAGGGCGAGCCGGTGATCGTCGGGCGCTCGGCCTGGTTCTGGTACAGCGCGGCCACGCCGCCGCCGCCGGAGTTGCCAACCAGCACCACGCGCCGGTAGCCGTCGTTGCGCAGGTGGCGGATCACCGAGCCGATGTCGACCACGCAGTGTTCGATCAGCAGCGTCGACTCGTTGCCGATGTAGCGGGTGGTCATGCCGATCGCGTCGACGCCGGCGGCGGCGAGCGGTGCCAGCGCATAGTGGCCCATGAAGTTGGACGAGGGATGCATGATCACCAACGCCGTGTCCGACCCGCCGGGCGCGCGGTGGCGGGTGCACCAGAGGATGCCGGCGCGGCGCGCGACGCCCGACTGGATGTCGGTCGCCTTCGCGCTCTGCATCGGGACCGCAAGCAGTTCCGGCCCGGCCATCATCCGGCCCAGGAGTGGATGTATTCGCGCTGCTCGATGGCGGCAGCCTCGGCGGCCAGCCCGAGCGGGCGGAAGGTGTCGAGCATCACCGCGACTTCCTCGGTGCGCTGGCCGACCCGCGACGGCCCGGTCTCCCACGCGCCGGGGTGGGGCCCGTGGATGTGCCCGGCCGGATGCAGCGAGATCGAGCCGCGGCGGATGCCGCTGCCCTTGCGCGAGAAGAAGTTGCCCTCGGCATAGAAGATGATCTCGTCGCTGTCGACATTCGAATGGAACGACGGGATCGGCATCGCACGCGGATCGTAGTCGAGCATGCGCGGCACGAAGTTGCAGACCACGCAGCCGGGCGCCTCGAACACCTGGTGCACTGGTGGCGGACGGTGGAAGCTGCCGGTGATCGGGGAGAAGTCGGCGATGTTCAGCGCATACGGGTAGTTGCAGCCGAACCAGCCGACCACGTCGAACGGATGCCGGCGATAGGTGTAGCGGGTCAGCCCGCCGCGGGTGCGCACCAGCACGTCGACGCCTTCGCCGTCGACCAGCAGCGGACCCTCCGGGCGCTTGAGGTCGAGCTCGAAGTACGGGGACTCCTGCAGGTACTGGCCGGTCGGGGACAGGTAGCGCTTCGGGGCGCGAACATGGCCGGACATCTCGAACACCAGTGCGCGCAGCGGGACGCTGCCGGTCGGCACCCAGCGATGCGTGATTGCCTTCGGGATGACCACGTAGTCGCCGGCCACCACGTCGATCGTGCCGAGCACGGTTTCCAGCCGCGCGGCGCCGTCATGCACATAGAACAGTTCGTCGCCGGTCGCGTTGCGGTAGAGCGGCGACGGCGCGTCGGCCTGCACGAAGCAGACCGCGACATCGGCGTTGCCGACGATCGGCCGGCGCGCACCGACGGTATCGCCCCCGGTCGCGAGCTGGTCGGTGTTGAACAGGCGCGGCAGCAGCGGCTCGTTCGCGGCGAACGCGACCTGACGGGACTCGAACGGCGCGACGGCGACGATCGCCGCCGGCGACTGGCGGTGGTACATCAGGCACATGTCGGACGAGAACCCGTCCGCGCCGATCACCTCGGCGGCCAGCAGCTTCCCGTCGTCGCCGGGGTGCTGCGAAAAGCGCTTGCGCGGGACATGACCCGCCTGCATGAAATAGGGCATTGCCAACCTCGCGTTGCGCGCTCAGACCTCGTTACCTATCATAGCCACAAGGTCTGGTGCCCACAACGGCGCATCGGCCGGGCCCGGTTCGGACATACGCAGGGAAGGCGCCTTGGAACGGATCTTCAGCGAGTACTTCCCGTATGTCCGGCACCCGGCCGTGCTGCCCGATACGGTGGTCGATGGCGTCGACCGCGTCCGCCATCCGGTGGTCATCGTCGGCGGCGGTCCGACCGGACTCGCGCTGGCGCTCGGCCTGGCGCGCCATGGCGTGCGGCCGGTGGTGCTGGAGGCCGACGACACGGTCTGCACCGGCAGCCGGGCCGGTGCGTTCACGCGGCGCACCATCGAGATCTTCCAGCAGCTCGGCATCGCCGAGGACGTGATGGCGACCGGGCTGGGCTGGAGTCAGGGCTGGACCTGGTGGCGCGACCAGGAGGTGTTGCGGCTGCAGATGCCGCATGACGAAGACCAGCAGTATCCGCCGGCGGTCAGCCACCTGCAGAACTGGATCGAGCACCTGATGGTCGAGGCCAGCGCCGCGCGCGATGCCGCGGACATCCGCTGGCAGTCGAGCTTCGACGGCATCGAGTCGACCAGTGATGGCGCGAAGGTCCGGGTGCATTCGCCCGCCGGCGACTACACGATGCAGGCCGACCATGTCGTCGCCTGCGATGGCGGGCGCAGCCGGGTGCGCGAGGCGCTGGGGCTGTCGCTGCAGGGCACGCGCTACGCCGGCCGCTACGTGATCATCGACGTGCGGATGGAGACGGCGGACCTGCCTTCCGGGCGGCGCTGCTGGTTCGACCCGGCGTCCAAGCCGGGCGGCACCCTGCTGATGTACAAGAAGCCCGACGGCATGGTGCGCTTCGACTACCAGCTGACCGACGACGAGGACGAGGCGGTCGAGATGGAACCGGACCGCGTGTTCGCGCGCGTCGACGCCCATCTCGCGATGCTCGGCATTGCGCGGCCATGGCAGCCGGTCTGGATGACCCTGTACCGGGCCAGCGCGATGACGCTCGACAGCTACCGCCATGGCCGCGTGCTGTTCGCCGGAGATGCCGCGCACCTGGTGCCGATCTTCGGCGTGCGCGGGATGAATTCATCCATCGACGATGCGCACAACCTCGCCTGGAAGCTGGCCTGGGTGGTGCGCGGGCTGGCCGGCGAGTCGATGCTCGACAGCTACAGCGACGAGCGGGTGTACGCGGCGCGCGAGAACCTGCGCTTCGCGATGAAGAGCGCGGAGTTCATGGCGCCGCCGTCGCCGCCGTTCCGGCTGATGCGCGATGCGGTGCTGTCGCTGGCCGCGAAGCATCCGCGGCTCGCGCAACTGGCGAACCCGCGCCAGCACTCGGCGATACCGCTGGTGGCCTCGCCGCTGAATGCCCGCGCGGAGGGTTCCGAGGCCTTCGCGGCAGGGCCGGCGCCGGGCGAGATCGTGCCCGAATGCCCGCTGCGTTTCGACGGGGAACATACCTGGCTGACGCGGCTGCTCGGCCCGCACTTCACTGCGCTGTGGTTCGGGGATGCGGATCGCGCGCCGCGCATCGACAGTGCGCTGCCGTTCGAGATGCGCTGCCTGCACCGATCTTCAGACAGCAGCGACAACAGCGATGGCATCACGCGCCTGTGGCGCAAGTACGGTGCCGACGAGGGCACGCTCTATCTCGTGCGGCCCGATGGCCATGTGCTGGGCCGCTGGCGCGGCGTGCCTGCTGCCCGCCTGGCTGATGAAGTGCACGCGGCCCTGGCCCGCGTGCGATCGCAGACTGCATGAAGGAAGACCGATGATGGATGCCGGGCAGCTCGATGATGCGTATACCCGCCTCTGCCACGGGCTGACCGAGGCCGGCGAGCAGGCCACGCCGCAGGTGCTCGCCCGGCTGGTGCTGCTGCTGATGCAGCAGGTCGACGATGCGCAGAAGGTCGGGGCGGCGATCGACGAGGCGCTGGAGGGATTCCGCGACGGTGCCTCGCTGCGACGGTGACGCTTTCCGGTCACTCCAGCACGCAGAGGTGACTCGCTTCGGCGCCAGGTACCACCTCGACCGCAATGCGCCGATCGAAGGTGACGAGGCGTCCGCCGTGGCGAACCGCGAGCGCCAGCAGGTAGGCATCGGTGGTCTGGCGATGGCCCAGTACCCGGCTCCATTCCACGGCTCCGGCTTCCAGCAGATTGACATCGTCCGGCCAGAATGCATGGGCGTGTCCTGCAGCGGCCTCGGCCAGCCGCGCGGCGACCTGCGCGCTACGCAGTGCGCCGGGATAGTTCGGTTGCGACATGATGCGGATGCAGCCGTTCTGCGTCAGGGGGCAGGATGCCCACCCGTGGTCGAACTCGCCTTCGAGCCACCGATGCGCCTGTGCATGGTGCACATGCGCGGCATCGAGCAATGCGATGAGCACGTTCACATCGAGCAGTGCGCGCATCACACGCCATCGGCATCGCGCAGCCGATCGACCTCTGCATTGGTCACCGGCACACCGCGCGAAGCGAAGGGACGAAAGCCAGTGGTCGCGCTGCCTGCCGAGGCGGGATGAGCCGCGTCGAGCTCCGGCTGCTGCGTCAGGGCCTGTCGCAGCAGGCGCGACACGACCTTGCCTGCCGATGTGCGTTCACGTTGCGCGATCGCCCGAGTGGCAGCCAGCAGGTCGTCGTCGATGTCGAATGTAGTTCTCATGGCGCACGTTTCCGGGCGTCGATGCATTGATGATGTGATGCTAGCGCATCATTTCATCCAGCGTCAAGGCCGGGGCATGCGCGGGGTGACGCGCGCGGCCGACCAGACGGTCGCGGTCGCGCTTGCTCCCGGTGAGTATTCGGCTTTGCGGTATGCTTTTCGGGAGCGGCTTTCGATTTGCGTTGGTCGATGATGTCCGAACGCCACGACCTTTCGAAGCAGGCTGGACTGACCGCGCAGCGAGCAACCTGGACTCGAGGAACACGCGATGGGCGCCATCGAAACCCCGACACGCCTGAAGCTCTCCATCGATCAGTACTACCGCATGGCCGAGGCGGGCGTGCTTGCGCCGCAGGCACGCGTCGAGTTGATCGATGGAGCGATCTACGAGATGGCGCCGCTCGGGAGCCTGCATGCCGCTCTGGTGGACCAGTTGCACCGTGTGCTGCTGTTGCGCCTGCACCCGCGCGCGATCGTCGGCTGCCAGCGGCCGGTGCAGCTGTCCGGGTTCAGTGAGCCCGTCCCCGATATCGCGGTCATTCGCCCTCGCGAAGACGGCTATCGCACCCGGCACCCCGATGCAGGCGACGTCCTGCTGCTGATCGAAGTCGCCGACACGTCGCTGCGCTTCGACTCGACGATCAAGCGTGCGCTGTACGCTGAACACGGAATTCGCGAGTGCTGGACGGTCGATGCGAAGGCGCGCACGATCGAGGTGTGTCGCGGGCCGACGGGCGACGGCTACACGAGTGTCGAGCGCGTCGATCGGCAGGGGCGCATGGACATCCTGGCGTTTCCCGGCGAGCAGTTCGACGTTGCGGAGTTGCTGCCGGAGTAGGAAGGGTGCCTTCGTTGCCGCCCTGACTTTCGCGATGCTATGCTGGCCCGATGATGCTGCCCATGTCCTCGCCGGTGAACCGGCTCCTCCCGGTACCGGCCCGGTCATGCCGTGACGTCGCGCGGCCGTCCCCGCTGCTGCGCACCTTGTTCGCCGCGGGTGCGACGATTGCGCTGGCCCTGCCTGCCGCAGCCCAGCAATGGCCCGCCAGGGGCATCACCGTCGTGTCGCCGTTCGCGCCCGGCGGTGCCAACGACCTGATCGCGCGCACGATGTCGGCCAAGCTCGCCGAGGCGCTGGGCGTCGCGGTCACGGTCGAGAACCGCGGTGGCGCGGGTGCCACGCTCGGCACCGCCCATGTCGCGCGGGCGGCGCCGGACGGCTACACGCTGCTGGTCGCCGGCCAGAGCAGCCTCGCCTTCGCGCCGCACCTGTATTCGAAGCTGCCCTACGATTCGCTGCGCGACTTCGCGCCGATCATGAACGTCGCGCTCGGCCCGTATGCGCTGACGGTGAATGCGCGAGTGCCGGCGAAGTCGGTCGCCGAACTGATGAAGATCGCGCGCAGCAAGCCGCAGGCGCTGACCTTCGCAACCTCGGGCGCGGGCTCGGTGTCGCATCTCACGATGGAGACGCTGGCGTCTTCGGCCGGGCTCGACCTGGTGCACGTGCCGTACAAGGGCATGGTGCCGGCGATCGCCGCGATGACCGGCGGCGAGGTCGACATGATGTTCGCCGACCTCGGGCTGGTGCAGCCGATGGTGCAGGCCGGCAAGCTGCGCGTGCTGGCGGTGTCGGGCCGCAGCCGTTCCATCGCCGAGCCCTCGCTGCCGACGATGATCGAGTCCGGATACAAGGAGGTGGTCGGCGAGGGCCGCTTCGGCTTCCTCGCGCCAGCCGGCACGCCGAAGGAGATCATCGCTCGGCTGCACGGCATCCTGGCCACGGCGGTGAAGGGGCAGGACGTGCGCGATCGTTTCGCCAAGCTGGGCTACGAGCCCACCAGCGACACGCCG
>JAJTHE010000012.1 GCA_021298815.1 Betaproteobacteria bacterium
GGCGATGTCGTCGGCGTCGAGCGCATCCATGCGGTGCTGTCCAACATGTACCGGATCTACGGCGATCCGCGCTACCGTCCCAACGTCTGGATGACCCGGCGGGCGAAGCTCGGCGTGTCGCTGCTCACCCCCGAATAAGGAAACCACCATGCTCGACGCATACCTGTACGACGGACTCCGTTCCCCCATCGGCCGCCACTCTGGTGCGCTGGCCGGCGTGCGCCCCGACGACCTGCTCGCAGGCGTGATGAAGGAGCTGATGGCGCGCAGCGGCTTCAATCCCGAGCAGCTCGAGGATATCGTGATCGGCTGCGCCAACCAGGGCGGGGAAGACTCGCGCTGCGTCGCGCGCCATGCCGGCCTGCTCGCCGGCCTGCCGATCGAGGTCGGCGGCACTGTGCTCCAGCGCAACTGCGCGAGCGGCCTGAATGCGGTCGCCTATGCGGCCCAGGTGGTCACCGCGGGCGAGGGCGACCTGTTCATCGCCGGCGGCGTCGAGAGCATGAGTCGCGCGCCGTTCGTGATGGCCAAGGCCGAGTCGGCCTACAGCCGCGAGATGCGCATCTTCGATTCGACCATCGGGCCGCGTTTCCCGAACCCGAAGGTCGAGAAGCAGTTCGGCGACGATTCGATGCCGCAGACGGCGGACAACCTCGCGAAGGACTACGACGTGCCGCGCGCGGCCGCCGACGTGTTCGCGCTCGCCTCGCAGCGCAAGTACGCGGTCGCCAAGGGCGAGGGTTTCTTCGCCGGCGAGATCGCGCCGGTGACCATCCCCCAGCGCAAGGGCGATCCGAAGGTCGTTGCCGAGGACGAACATCCGCGTGCAGACACCACCATCGAGGCGCTGCAGAAGCTGAAGCCGCTGAACGAAGGAGGCGTCACCACCGCGGGCAATGCCTCGGGCGTGAACGATGGTGCGGCCGCACTGCTGATCGGCAGCCGCGCGGTCGGCGAAAAGGCCGGGGTGAAGCCGATCGCCCGCATCCTGGCGACGGCCGCCGCCGGCGTCCCGCCGCGCATCATGGGCTTCGGCCCGGTGCCGTCGTCGCAGAAGGCGCTGGCGCGTGCCGGCCTGACGCTCAAGGACATGGATGTCATCGAGATCAACGAAGCCTTCGCGGCGCAGGTGCTTGCCTGCCTGAAGGGCCTCGGCACCTCGTTCGAGGATTCGCGGGTGAACATGAACGGCGGCGCGATCGCCGTCGGCCATCCGCTGGGCGCATCGGGTGCACGCATCGCGCTGACCGCGGCTCGCCAGCTGCAGCGCACCGGCGGCCGCTATGCGCTGGTCAGCCTGTGCATCGGCGTCGGCCAGGGCATGGCGCTGGTGATGGAACGCGTCGACGGCTGAGCGTCCCGGACGGTCCAGGGCAGGGCGGAGGGCAGGCGCCATGGCCACCCAGTTCCAGGGCGAGTTCGCCTGGGACGATCCGTTCCTTCTCGACGACCAGTTGAGCGAGGACGAGCGCGCGATCCGCGATGCGACGCGCGCCTATGCGCAGGACCGGCTGATGCCGCGCATCCTGCGCATGAACCGCGACGAGACCTTCGATCGCGGCATCATGGACGAGATGGGCGGGCTCGGCCTGCTCGGTGCGACGCTCACCGGCCATGGTTGTGCCGGCATCAGTTACGTCGCCTACGGCCTGGCGATGCGCGAGCTCGAGCGCGTGGACACCGCTTTCCGCTCGGCGTGCGGAACGCAGGGCACCCTGTCGATGTTCCCGATACATGCCTACGGCTCGGACGCGCAGCGCGCGAAGTACCTGCCGCGCATGGTCACCGGCGAACTGCTCGGCTGCTTCGGCCTGACCGAGCCCGACCACGGGTCCGATCCGGGAAGCATGAAGACCCGGGCGGTGAAGGTCGACGGCGGCTGGTTGCTCACCGGCAGCAAGATCTGGATCACCCATGCACCGATCGCGGACATCATGATCGTCTGGGCGAAGGCGCACGGCGGCGAGGATCGCGACGGCACCATCCGAGGCTTCATCCTCGAGCGCGGGATGAAGGGGCTGGACACCCGCAAGATCGAAGGCAAGTTCTCGGTGCGCGCCAGCCCGACCGGCGAGATCGTGATGGACCAGGTATTCGTGCCCGATGCGCAGCTGTTGCCTGGCGCAAGCGGACTCAAGGGACCCTTCGGCTGCCTCAACAACGCGCGTTTCGGCATCGCCTGGGGCGCACTCGGCGCGGCCGAGTTCTGCTGGCATGCCGCGCGCCGCTACACGATGGAACGCACCCAGTTCGGCCGGCCGCTGGCCGCTAACCAGCTGATCCAGAAGAAGCTCGCCGACATGCAGTGCGAGATCGCGATCGGCCTGCAGGCGGTGCTGCGCGTGTCGCGCCTGCGCGACGAGGGCCGGGCCGCGCCCGAGATGGTGTCGATCATCAAGCGCAACTCCACCGGCAAGGCACTCGAGATCGCCCGGATGGCGCGCGACATGCATGGCGGCAACGGCATCAGCGACGAGTACCACGTGATCCGCCACCTGCTCAACCTCGAGACCGTCAACACGCTCGAGGGCACCAGCGACATCCATGCGTTGGTGCTTGGCCGCGCGCAGACCGGCCTGCAGGCGTTCAACTAGCGATCTCAGGGTGAAATCCGGGTCAGAGACGATTTAGCGAGCCCGGGCCTGCCAGCATCACAGGCTTGCGCCGCTAAATCGTCTCTGACCCGGATTTCACCCGTGTTGCACTCGGGCTTGATGCCGGCTTTCTTCACGAGCGCGACGTACTTGCCGGCTTCCTCGCTCATGAAGGCGTCGAAGTGGGCGGGGGTCTTCGCCGGGGCTACGAGTCCGATCCAGCCGCGGAACTCGTAGCCTTTCAGCCCCGACTCGTTGACGGTGGGCAGGTCGGGCAGCATCACTGACCGGGTCATCGGCGTCACCGCCAGCGCGCGCAGCTTGCCTTCCTGCACGAAGCGGATCGAGGTCGAGATGGTGTCGAACATCACGTCGATATGCCCGCCGACCAGGTCGGCCACCGCCGGCGCACCACCCTTGTACGGGACATGCACCATCTGCACGCCGGTGAGCGCGCGGAACATCTCGGTCGACAGGTGCTGCACGCTACCCACGCCGGCCGAGCCGTAGGACAGCTTGTTCGGTGCCGACCTCGCGATGCGGATCAGGTCGGCCATGTTCTTCGCCGGCACGCGCGGGTTGACCACCACGATGTTGGCCTGGAAGGCGGCCAGCGCGATGCCGGAGAAATCCCGCTGCGGATCGAAGCTCATGTTGGCGATCACCGCGCGGTGCGCCGCGAGCGGGCCGCCGCTGGACATCATCATCGTGTAGCCATCGGGCGCTGCCTTCGCCGCCAGTTCGCCGGCGATGTTGCCCGATGCGCCGGGCCGGTTCTCGACGATCACCTAGGTACCGATCGCCTCGCCGATCGGTCCGCTCAGGATGCGGGCGGTGAGGTCCACCGACCCACCTGGTGCGAAGCCGACCAGGAAACGCACCGGTTTGGACGGCCACGCCTGGGCGTTCGCCTGGCCGATCGTTCCTGCGCTGACGACGCCGCGAGCAGGCATGCCACGGCTGCGGCTGGTTTCATCGAAGGCATGGTGGCACTCCTGGTGGCCTGTTGGATGGGATGCTTCTGGCAAGTTCGATGCCAACCGGCAAGTCCGAGTGACCCGGGGCGTGCGGAGGATCGGTTTATCATGGTGTCTAACTGCAGGAAACGCCATGTCCCAGTTCGATCCCAACCTGTTCAAACTCGCGATGCGCCGCGCCGCCACCGCGGTGTCGGTGGTCACGACAGACGGACCGGCCGGCCGGTTCGGCGTCACCGTGAGCTCGTTCTGCACCGCTACTGCCGACCCGCCGCAGATGCTGGCCTGCGTGTTCAAGACCAGCCTGGCCGCCGCAGCGATCCGCACGAACCGCCTGTTCTGCATCAACGTGCTCGACCGCACGCACCTGCACGTGGCGGACAGCTTCGCCGGCCGCATCGAACGCTGGCGCGACGACCGCTTCGCCTGCGACCGGTGGAAGGTGCTTGCCACCGGTGCGCCGGTGCTGGAGCAGGGCATGATCGCGCTCGACTGCACGCTGGTGTCCGAGACCGAGCTGTCCACCCACTTCGTGTTCATCGGCCATGTCGAGAGCGTCGCCGTGAACGAGGGTGCGCCGCTGCTCTATGCCGACGGGCACTACCGCCGGATGGCGGAGCGCGACCAGGTGTCGGCGGAAGACCTGATTCTCTGAATCGAGCGTTGCGGTACCGCCACATGCACGGCAAGCCTTTAGTCCGAAAGGACTAATGGCTTCCAGCCATGGACTTGTCCACGAGCAGGCTGGGGGGCACTATAGCCTTCCCTCGGACGCGTTCGAGTCCATCCAGAACAATGGATCGGGTGGTGCTTTTTCGCGCGGAAGAAGTCCCGATGCATCGCGTTTCCAACCAGGAGGAACAACCCATGCTCAGCTTCATTCGCCATACCTCAGCAGTCGCGCTTCTCGCCATCGCCAGCACGGCCGGCGCTGCCTCGATCACCCTGATCAACCCGGGTCCCGCAAGCAGCTTCAACTTCGACGTCACGGTCAACAACAACTCCGGCGGCACCATCGGCAGCATCAGCATCGACCTGTCGGGCACTACCGCAACGCAGGGCGGGGGTTCCGGCTCGCTCGTGTTCGGTGGCGCTTTCAACAGCATTGCACCAGCCGGCGGTACCGCAGTCGGATTTGGTACGCAGGGGACGCCGGTGTTCGGCTTCAACTACACCGGCTTCAGCGATGGCCTGAGCCACACGTTCGGCTGGGATCCGGATACCGCGGGCAACGATTTCTACGGCGCCGTCGTCAGTGAATACGTCGGTGCGCTCGTTTCTGCAACGGTCGGCGGTGTCAACTGGACCGGCACCTTCGTGTTCGACCAGGGCAACAACTACGCGATCGCCACCCTGACCGACGGCACCACCGTGGTCCCCGTGCCGGGCGCACTGGTGCTGATGCTCTCCGGTCTCGCCGGCTTCGGCGCACTGGCACGCCGCAAGTCCGCAGCCGCCTGATCCCGGCAACTGCAGCAGCGCACGAGGCCGCCTCCGGGCGGCCTTGTTGTTTGTGCACCGGTGAACCGCTAAGCTCCCCGGCCATGACCTTCTCCCTCATCGCACGCTGTGCGCGCACCCGGCAGTTCGGCATCGTCGTGTCGTCCTCCAGCATCGCGGTACCGGCCCGCTGCGGCCGCTGGGCCCGGGCGAACGTCGGCGTGGTGGCGACCCAGAACATCACCGATCCCGGCCTGGGCGCACTGGGCCTCGACCTGCTTGCCCAGGGCTTCGGTGCGCAGTCGGTGCTGGACCAGATCAAGGCTGCGACACCGCACGCCGAATTCCGCCAGCTCGCCGTGCTCGATGGGAACGGCACCACCGCGTACTTTTCCGGCGTCCATACGCTGGGCATCAACGCCATGCAGCAGGGCGACGGCTGCCTCGCCAGCGGCAACATGCTGAAGCATGCCGGCGTGCCGAAGGCGATGGTCGATCGTTTCCTCGCCATCCCCGGTGACGCGCTGGCCGCGCGACTGCTCGCCGCCTTGCGTGCCGGCGTCGATGCCGGTGGCGAAGCCGGTCCGGTGAAGTCCGCCGGCCTGCTGGTGGTCGATCGCTTCAGCTGGCCGGTGGCCGATCTGCGGGTCGACTGGCATGACGACCCGGTCACCGAACTCGAACGCATCTGGTCGGTATACGCGCCGCAGATGGCCGACTACATCGTGCGCGCGGTGGACCCGGGCTCGGCCCCGGGCTATGGCGTGCCGGGAGACCCGCGATGAGCGCGAAGGCCCGCGACGCGCGGGCGCGGCTGCAGGCCGCCCCGAAGCCGCCGTCGCAGGCGGCAGCGCGCAAGCAGGGCGTGGTGCTGCCGATCTCCAGCGCGCGCGTGCTGTTCGTCAACGGCCCGAACGCGAACCTCTACGGCCACACCGGACAGGCGACCTACGGCAGCGAGACCTTCGAACAGCTCGGTGAACGCTGCCGGCGCGCGGCCGAAGCCAGCGCGATCGCACTCGACTTCCGCCAGAGCAACAGCGAGGGCGAGGTGGTCGATGCGATCCAGCAGGCGATCGGCACGAAGGACGGCATCATCATCAACGGTGCCGGCCTCACCTACACCTCGATCGCGGTGCTCGACGCGCTGCAGGCCTTCCCCGGCCCGATCGTCGAGGTGCACATGAGCAACATCTACCGGCGCGAGCCGTTCCGCCATTTCTCGTACATCTCGCGCGTGGCCACCGGCATCGTCGCCGGGCTGGGTGCGGACGGCTACGAGATGGCGGTGCTGGCGATGCGCCGGCTGCTCGACCGCCCGAAGGCCTGAGCGATGTCGCTGGTCTTCTACAGCCAGGTCGACAACGCGGACGACTGGCGCGCCGCACTGCATGCGGCCGATCCGGCGCTCGCCTTCCACGCCTGGCCCGATTGCGGCCCGTTCGAGGACGTGGAAGCCGTACTCGCCTGGAAGGCGCCGCCCGGCTTCTACCGGCGGTTCCCGAACCTGAAGCTGATCATCAACCTTGGGGCCGGCGTCGACAACATCGTGCGCGACACGACGCTGCCCGCGGGCACCCCGATCACCCGCATCTCCGACCCCGAGATGGGACGGATGATGGGCCAGTTCCTGCTCACCTGCGTGATGCGCCATTTCCGCGAGTTCGGCACCTTCGAACGCGCGCGCGCCGAGCGCCGCTGGGCCTACGTGCATCCGCGCGAGACGCGCGAGTGCACGGTGGGCATGATGGGCCTGGGGCAGCTGGGTGCGGTCGCGGCCGCCGAGTTCGTGCGCCAGGGCTTCCGCGTGCTGGGCTGGTCGCGCTCGCCGAAGGTCCTGCCCGGCGTCGAGACCTTCGCCGGCATGGACGCGCTGCCGGCGTTCCTGGCGCAGAGCGAGATCTGCGTGATGCTGCTGCCGCTGACCGCCGAGACCGAGAACCTGATGACCGCCGAGCGCTTCGCGCAACTGCCGCGCGGCGCGAAGTTCGTCAGTGCCGGACGCGGGCGAACGGTGGACGAGCATGCGCTGGTGGCCGCGCTGCGTTCAGGCCACCTGTCCGAGGCCACCCTCGACGTGTTCCGTGAGGAACCGTTGCCGGCCGCCCATCCGCTGTGGGACCTGCCTCAGGTGCTCATCACGCCGCACCTGGCGTCGGTGGCGATCCCGCGCACCGCGGCGGCGCAGATCGTGGCCAACCTGCAGCGGGTGCGCCGCGGCGAGCGGCCGGCACACGAAGTCGAACCGGCGCGCGGCTACTGACCCGACCGCTGCCTGCCGGCGGTCAGTTGTCGACGTTCACCACGTTCAGGTCGACGAGCTGTGCATGGCTGAGCCAGTTCATCTCGCTCGCCAGGAACTTCGCGCCGCTGTCGACGATGCGCACCGACGCGCCCATTGCCATCACGTAAAGCGCCCAGCGCGAGGCCGCCTGCGCGGAGAGCTGCTCGATCTCGAAGATCAGCCGCTGCGCAGCCTCGAGGCTGCCCTGGCTGCGCGCCTTCTCCATGATCGCCGCGATCTTCTGCACGGTCTGGGCATTGCCGGCGATGGTCGGCATGTGGATGCCGTAGCGGCCACCCTTCTCGACCCGGCGCGCGACCCCCCCCAGGAAGGCGTCGGCGCAGGCGCTGGCGCACATCGCACCGGCCGGGATGCGCGTGTTCAGGCCCGCCTTGCGGATCAGCCGCCCGAGTTCCAGCCCGTCGGGTTCGGATCCGCCGCCGGAATGGAACAGGACCTCCTCGATCGGCCCGGCGCGCTGCAGTTCCTGGACGAAGCGCTGGGCGTCGCCGCGCTGGATCATGCCGCCGCGCGGGAACTTCTCGCTCTTCGGTTCGTCGCGGATCAGCATCACCCGCCTGCCCTGGTACTCCATCACGACGAACTCGACCGCCGCCGCGGGCAGCGGCCCGAGCGAGGCCAGCAGGGCAGCGCCCGCCAGGGCGATCCGCAGCAGCGGTGGGCGCCGCTGCGTCCGCGCCGACGGCGCCCGGGCGTCGCGCCAGGACATCCGGGTCAGACCCGCACGCGCGAGCCGGTGCTCGGATCGCGGCAGAAGGTGGCGGTCTGCCGCACTTCCTGGCCCTGGATGATCGCGATCTCGCGCACCTGCTCGCAGCCTTCGCGGCCGGCGACCTGGGTCGGCCCGATCGCCTGCGCGCTGCCGCGCGCATTGCCCGACCAGGTGACCGGCGGCGCCGAGTTGTTCGGTCCCTGCTGGGAAACGCGCTGGCGCGCCTCGAGCGCGCGATTCTGGGCGGCGGTGCGTTCTTCCGGGGTCCGCGCCTTCGCCTGCTCGGCGCGCAGTTGCGCCTCGATCTGCGCATTGCGCTGCTGCTGTTCGCGTGCCGTGGCGGCTTCGCGCTCGGCGATGGCCCTCTGCGCCGCCGCTTCCGCACGCTGGCGATCGGCCTCGTCGAGCCGTTTGCCGATCAGCGAACCGGCGAAGCCGCCAGCCGCGGCGCCGATCAGCGCGCCGACGATGCGCCGCTCGGTGGAACCGCCGGCCACTGCCGCCCCGATCGCGGCACCACCCACGGCGCCGATCAGCGTTCCGCTGTCCTGGTTGGTGGCGCAGCCGCCGAGCGCGAGCGCGCTGGCGAGGACCAGTGCGCCGGAGCGGCGCGCGAGGCCAGCCGTGCGGGTGGTGCGTCGTTCGCCCGCTGCGAAACGCGGGCCGTATGCAGCACTCTTCATGTCGTTTCCCCTGTACTCCCCGGTTTTTCGTGGCTGGCGAGCGGCGTCGAGGTGCGGCCGACGTGACGGCTTTTGAACGCCCGCCCATGCGCTGTACCGCGCGTTTTGCAGTGAAGCCGAGTCGGACGGGTTCGTCAAGGGCCAATGGCACGCCGCGCGGGCTTGTGCGCGGCACCGCGCCGAGGCGCGGCCGCCGCCGCCCGCCGCGCAGGCATGCTCCCCGCAGTCAGCCCGCCCGGCGGATGCGCCGCAGGCGAGAGGATGCTGCGCCCGTGTTCGTCGAACCAGCGGCGGACGAAGGCGGAGAACACGCCGACCGATGGCCGCTCGACCACCCGCCGCGAGCGCAGCGACACCACCAGCGTCTGCGGCAGCCGCCCGGCGATCGGCACGGCGACGATCGACCGGCCGTCGTAGCAGCGTGCCTCGCGCGGTATCGCGTTCAGTATCGAGAAGCCGAGGCCGCGCGCGACCATCGCGCGCGCGAGTTCGTAGCTCTGCACCCGGTACACCACGTTCGGTTCGATGCGCAGGGCCCGGAACAGCGACAGGAAGTAGTCGCGGGTGTGCGGCAGGTCGATCATCACCATCGGTTCGCGCGCAAGGTCGGCGAGATCGACTTCCCGGTCGCGGGCGCGCGGATGGCCTTCTGCGAACACCACCTGCGGCGGCAGTTCGGCCAGCACGTCGGCGGTGAATTCCTCCGACAGCCCGTACGCATACGAAAGCGCGACATCGCAGCGCCCTGCGCGCAGGCGGTCGAGCAGGGTCTGCTGGTTGGCCTCCTCGAACTGCAGCGCGACCTCCGGATGCTCGGCCCGGAACGCTGCGATCAGCCCGGGCAGAACGAAGGGCGCCAGCGTGACGAAGCAGCCGATGCGGATCTCGCCCGCCTGCCGGCTGCCCATGCCCGCGGCGAAGCGCGCGACCTCGTCCGCATGGGCCAGCAGGTTGCGCGCCTGCACCAGCAGGCGGTCGCCCGGCGCGGTGAGGGTCAGGCCCTTGCCCTGGCGCCGGATGGTCAGCTGCACGCCCAGTTCGCGCTCGATCGCGCCGATCGCCTCGGAGATCGCCGGCGGCGACACGTGCACCGCGGCGGCGGCGGCGGCGATGCTGCCGGTTTCGGCTGCGGCGACGAAGTAGCGCAGCGCGCGCAGCGACCAGTTCATGCGGGCTCCGGGTAAAAGGATTTTCCGAGGACATTATGAAGAAAAAAAGATTTTACCGTCGAGCTGCGCGCCACTAGTGTTGCGGTTTCGATTCCCGCTGGAGCAACGCCATGCTGCGCACCGGTCAGCAGTACCGTGAAGGCCTGCAGGACGGCCGAGAGATCTGGATCGACGGCGAACGGGTGAAGGACGTCACCGTCCACCCGGCGTTCAAGCCGATCGTCGACGTGAAGTCGCGCATGTACGACATCGCGCACGAGGATGCCTTCCGCGACACCTTCGGCTACGACGAGGGTGGCGACCGCTGCTCGACCCTGCTGCGCCGGCCGACCCAGCAGCGCCACTGGTGGGAGAGCTGGTGCGCGCTCGATGCCTTCTTCAAGGACATCAAGGGCGTTGTCACCCGGGTGGGCGACGAGACGGTCGGCGAGATGTGGTCTCTGTACGACGGCCGCGACGTGCTGAACAAGATCGATCCGCGCTTCGCCGCCAACATCTCGAACCACATCGACCGCGTGCTGCACGACGACGTGTTCCATGTCTCGGCCAACACCGATCCGAAGGGCGACCGCTCGATCCGCCCGCAGGACCAGGACCCGGACATGATGGTGCACGTGGTGAAGGAGACCGACGCCGGGATCATCATCCGCGGCGCCAAGTACGAGACCGCCGCCGCCTATGCCGACCAGGCCTTCCTGAAGCCGACGGTCGGCGCCTGGACCGACGAGAAGCAGTCCGACTACGCGGTGGGCTGCATCGTGAAGATGGGCGCGCCCGGCGTGAAGCATGTCTGCCGCTCGGGGTTTGCCGGCCGTGGCCGCAAGGAAGACTATCCGCTGTCGAACGGCTTCGACGAAGTCGACACGCTGATGATCCTCGACAACGTGCTGATCCCCTGGGAAGACGTGTTCTTCTACCGCTTCACCGAGGGTGCGCGCTATATCCGCTCGACGCTGCACCGCTACTCGGCCTTCCCGTACGTGCTGCGCATCCTCTACACCGCCGACATGATGATCGGTGCGGCGATGTGGAACTGCCGCCAGACCGGCCTCGACAAGATGCAGGCGGTGCGCGAGAAGCTCGCCGACATGGTGGCCTACCGCGAGGGCATCCGCGCCCACCTCGCCGCCTCGATCGCGCTGGCCGAGACCAGCCCGGGCGGGCTGCTGATGCCCAACCAGTCGCTGCTCTATGCCGGGCGCATCCATGCCTGTTCCAATCTGCCGCAGGTGATGCACATCGCGCGCGAGCTGTGCGGCGGCCAGCTGTGCGTGACGCCCAACGTCGCGACCTTCGAGGCCTCGGGCACGAAGACCTGGATGGACAAGTTCTATTCGCTCAACCAGAACTGGATGGCCGACGACCGCCGCAAGCTGCTCGCCTTCGCGCGCGACCTGCTGAACTCGGACTACGCCGGCCATCGGCTCACCTTCGTGCAGTTCGCGCAGGCGCCGCACTTCAACCACCTGAACGCGCTGTACCAGTCGTTCGACTTCAGCGGGCCGCTCGACATGGTCAAGCAGTTCGCCGGCCTGTCCGACCGGATCGACGCGAAGCCGGCCGTGGCACCGGTGAAGAGCGCTGCCTGATGCGCTGCCTGATGCGCGGCCGGTTGCGCGCGCTCCGGGTCGCGTTCGCCAGCCGGTCGGGCGCCCTGGCTGCCGGGAGCCGGCTGGGTGCCGCACTCCTGGCCGGCGTGGCTGCCACCATTCCCTCGGGCGGCGCGCTGGCGCAGGCCTGGCCGCAGAAGCCGGTGCGCGTGGTGGTGGCCTTCGCCGCCGGCGGCCCGGCCGACATCGTGGCCCGGCTGACCGCACAGCAGCTGGAGGATTCGACCGGGCGCACCTTCCTGGTCGAGAACCGCGCCGGTGCCGGCGGCATGACCGGCACCGACATGGTCGCGCGCGCGGCGCCCGATGGCTACACGCTGCTGGTCACCAGTTCGGCCGCGCATGCGGCCGGTCCGGCACTGTGGCCCAGCGTGCCGTACAACCCGGTCACCGACTTCTCCCACATCACGCTGATCGGACGCGGGCCCATCGGCCTGCTGGTGCAGGGCAACGCACCCTGGAAGTCCATGGCGGATTTCCTCGCGGCGGCGAAGGCGAAGCCCGGCACGATCAACTACGGTTCCGGCGGTCCCGGCGGCCTCGGGCACCTCACCGGCGAGTTCATGCAGTCGGTGCTCGGCTTCTCCATGCAGCACGTGCCCTACAAGGGCTCGGCGCCGGCGCAGGCCGACCTGCTCGGCGGGCAGATCCAGGCGATCAGCGACGTGATTTCCTCGCATGCGTCGATGGTGCGCGCCGGCAAGCTGCGGCTGCTCGGCGTCGCATCCACCGCGCGGCTGGAATCGCTGCCCGATTCGCCGACCTTCGCCGAGCAGGGCTTCCCGCAGGTGGTCGCCTCGGCCTGGTTCGCGCTGACCGGCCCGGCGAAGATTCCACCGGACATCGTGTCGCTGCTGGCGGCCGCGATGCAGAAGGGGCTGGCGCGTCCGGAGACGCGCAGCCGGCTCGCCGACCTCGGCCTGACGCCCGATCCTTCGATGACGCCGGCCCTGCTGCCCGGGTTCGTGAAGGGCGAAGTGGAACGGTGGGCGCGCGTCGTGCGCGAACGCAACATCCGGATCGACTGAAGGGGGGCGTCATGCGTCCAGTGCTCGAGGGGCCGAGCGTATGGTCCGGCGCGGAGATGGCGGGCCGCACCGACTGGATCGAGGCACTCGACGAGACGGAGGTCGATGAACTGCTCGACACCGTCGCCCGCCTGCAGTCACGCCGGGAGAGCTGGCTCGACCTCGAGCGCGCCGACTTCCCGTTCCCGCTGCTGTCTGCCCGGCTGTCGCGGGTGGCGGCGAGCCTGGAGGACGGGGCCGGCTTCGTCACGCTGCGCAACCTCCCGGTGGACCAGCTCGATGCCGATGGCGCGATGCTCGCGCTGTGGGGCATCGGCACGCACCTCGGCACGGCGGTTTCGCAGAGCCGCTTCGGCGAACTGCTGGGCGAGGTACGCGACTACGGCGAGACCCTCGGCAAGGCGCACTCGCGCGGCTACCGCACCGGTTCGTCGCTGCGCTTCCATACCGATCGCTGCGACCTGGTGGCGCTGCTGTGCATCCGCCAGTGCCGCAGCGGCGGCGAGTCGCGGGTGGCCAGCACCCCCTTCCTCTACAACTGCCTGCGCGCCGAAGCACCGCACCTGCTCGACGAACTGATGAAGGACTGGTGCCACAGCCGGCAGGGCGAGGAGCAGCCGGGTGAACCGCGCTACTACGTGAACCCGGTGTTCGCGCTGCACGAGGGCCGCTTCACCAGCCAGTACTCCCGCTCGTTCATCGAGTCGGCGCAGAAGTTCCCCGAAGTGCCGCGGCTCACTGCGCTGCAGGTCGAGGCGCTCGACCGGGTGGTCGACCTGGCCGACCGGCACTGCTTCCAGACCCGCATGCAGCCCGGCGACCTGCAGGTGCTGAACAACCACGTGACCTGGCATTCGCGTACCGAGATCGACGACTTCGAAGGAGCGGACCGCAAGCGCATGCTGTACCGGCTCTGGCTGTCCAGCCCCGCCGGCCGCGCGCTGCCCGACGCGTTCGCTCCGCTCTGGGGCCCGACCACGGCAGGCGCGGTACGCGGCGGCGTGGTCGCGGCAGAGGGCTATCGCACGGCGGACCAGCTGCGCGATCGGCGAGCCTGGGGGCTCGCGTCCCGGCGCGCGGGCTGGCCGCTGGAGGCACTGCCTGCCTGAAGATGGCGCATTATTTGCTTTTCCATATCCTGATCATACGAAAGCCGATCCATGCCTCATCTTCGCCTGCGAAAGTTCAACACCCGGAACGTCTGGAAAGGGCAGGACATCTCGAACGACCTCTGCATGGTCGTGCGTGCCGGAAACATGGTATTCGTGCGCGGGCAGACCGGCATGGACCTCAAGGGAAAGATCCACGGCATCAACGACGCCGGTGCGCAGACCGAGAACGCGATGCGCTGCCTGAAGCAGCTGCTGGAGGAGGCCGGATCCTGCCTGGACGATATCTGCAAGATCGTTATCTACGTGACCGATCGTGCCCATCGCGAGGCGGTGTACCGCGTGGTCGGCAAGTGGCTCAAGGGCGTGCACCCGGTATCCACCGGCATCATCGTGCAGGGACTGGCGCAGCCTGAACTGTTGATGGAGATCGACGTGTTCGCCGTGGTGCCGGAGGAGCGAGGCGCGCTGCCGGCACGCAAGGCCGCGGTGAAGAAGCCGATCGCCCGCAAGTCCGCAACGAAGAAGGCCGCAGCGAAGAAGGCCGCAGCCGGGAAGGCGCGCTGACCCCGATGCGACCCGCGCGCCGGCCAGGAGCTTCGCCCGGACCCGTGCCTGAATACAGGCATCGGTTCTCCAGCCAGGGCATCCGCTTGCCCGAGGCCCTGCGGATTCCACTGTTCGTCTTCGGCGCTTCACTTCCGGCTGCAGGTACAGTGTTCGCACAACCGGCCATGTCGCACGCGCCGCCGGCGTGCAGAGGATGGTGCTCACCCACTTCCGGGAAGGCACGAACGCACGGCTGCCGATGATCGAGGCGCACGTGCGTACCGACTTCAAGGGCCAGGTCGAACTGGCGCTCGACCTGGATGTCTTTCCTGTGTAGCTCGCGTGAACTGATCGAACAGCCCTGCCTGTCCCGCCGTTCCGGGCATCCGCCCGGCGGTCATTAACCCTGCCCTAGCGGAGAACCTCGATGAACAAGAGACAGACGCTCAAGACCCTGGCCGCGGCGACCGCGGGTACCCTTGCCACCGGCCTGGGCCTGCCGCGGGCCTTCGCCCAGTCGAAGGAGCCGCTGCGCGTATCGGTGTGGGGCGGCAGCTGGCGCGACTTCGTCGCGGACATCATCGGCAAGCGGTTCACCGCCGAGACGGGGGTCCAGGTCGAATACGTCACCGGCGGCACGATCGACCGGCTGACCCGCGCACAGGCGTCGAAGGACAAGCCCGAGACCGACCTGATCTTCACCACCTCGCATGTCGGCTGGCTGTACGCGAACTCCGGCCTGTACGAGAAGCTCGACCTCGCGAAGGTACCCAACGCGAAGCGGCTGTTCCCGGAAGCGGTGGTGAGCCCGTTCCATGTCGGCACCTGGTCGTACGTGTACGCGCTGGGCGTGCGTCCGGACCTGGTCGGCGGCATGAAGATCGGCTCCTGGGCAGACCTGTGGAACCCGAAGCTGAAGAACACCATCGGCCTGCCGGACTTCGATCCGAGCCACATCATCTACGCGGCGACGCTGCTCTCCGGCGGCAAGACTGCGAAGGACTGGGCGGTCGGCCAGAAGCGGCTGCTCGAGCTGCGTCCGAACATCCGCGCCCACTACACCAACGACGCGACCAGCCAGCAGATGATCGGCGAGGGGACGACGCCGGTGCAGGTGATCCTGTCGGGCAACGCGTACCACATGATGTCGCAGGGGGTGAAGATCGAGCTGGTGATCCCGAAGGAGGGCGCGGTGCTCGGCCTGGACACGATCGGCATCAACCGCGGCACGCGCAACCTAGACCTCGCCTACCGCTTCATGAACATCGCGCTCGACCCGGCGGTGCAGACCGAGATCTCCAACCGCCAGCGCATGGGCCCGACGGTCACCGAGACGAAGATCGACCCGAAGCTGCTCGCGCTGCCGGGCTTCTTCAGCACCTCCGAGCAGTGGCGCAAGCAGGCGCTGGTGATCGACCACCAGCAGCGCGCCGAGCTGCTCGGCGACTGGCGCAAGTGGTACATCGAGAACGTGGTCGCCGGCGCGAAGTAGGTACGGCGTGGCCATCGACGGGAGGCGGCCGACGCTGCTGCCCTGGTTCATCGCGCCGGCTGCGCTGGTCGCGATGCTGCTGGTCGCCTCGCTGGCGATGCTGTTCCAGTACAGCTTCCGGGCGCACCTGCCGGGCACGCTCGATGTCGGCGGCTTCACGCTCGACAACTTCCAGGACCTCGGGAAGTGGCTCTACCTGCGGGTGTTCATCGATTCGCTGGTGATCTCTGCGTGGACGGCCGGGCTGTCGCTGCTGCTCGGCTACCCGCTCGCGCTCGCGCTGGTGCGCTGCCGCTCGCCGTGGCTCAAGGCTGCCATCCTGATCGCGGTGATCATTCCGATGTTCACCGGTGACATCGTTCGCACCTATTCCTGGCTGATCGTGCTCGGGACGCGCGGCTTCATCAACGGCTCGCTGCTCGGGCTGGGCGTGATCGACGCGCCGATCCCGCTGCTGTTCACCACCACCGCGGTCGTGGTGGCGCTGGTGCAGTACTCGCTGCCGGTGATCGTGGTCATCCTGTCGGCTGCGATCTCGCACATCGACAGCGACTACGAGAAGGCGGCGGCGAGCCTGGGCGCCGGGCCGCTGTCGGTGCTGTGGAACGTGACCCTGCCGCTGTCGATGCCCGGAATCCTGTCGGGGACGGTCACGATCTTCGCGTGGACGATGTCCGCGTTTGCCACGCCGCAACTGGTCGGCGGCGGCAAGGTGAACATGGTATCCAACATGGTCTACCACCTCGGATTCGCCAGCTTCAACTTCCCGTTCGCCGCGGTGCTCAGCATGGTGTCGCTGCTGCTGATCATGATGGTGCTCGCGCTGCTCGGCCTGTGGCTGCGGCGCCTGGAACGGCGGGGGTTCGCAGGATGAGGTACGTGGCATGAGGCTCGCGGACCGCCTGGCCCGGCCGGTGTTCGTCGCGATCGTCGCGCTGGTGCTGGCGTTCGTCACCCTGCCTTCGCTGGTGGTGGTTGTGGTTGCCTTCGGCGACAAGTCGATCATGATGTTCCCGCCCGACGCATGGTCGCTGCGCTGGTTCGAGCGCGCGCTCACCTACCCCGACTTCCGCAAGGGCATGGTGAACGGGCTCTACATCAGCGCCTGGGCGTCGCTGCTGGCGGTGGCGGTGGGCACGATGGGCGCGTATGCGATCGACCGCTTCCGGTTCCGCGGCAGCGCGCTGCTGGAGTCGCTGCTGCTGTCGCCGCTGGTGATCCCGCACTTCACCCTCGGCGTCGGCTTGCTGATCCTCGCCTCCGGGCTCGGCCTGTCCCGCGGCTATGCGGTGGTCGTACTCTGCCACCTGATTCTGGTGGTGCCGTTCGTGATGCGCAGCGTCTACGTGTCGCTGAAGAACATCGACCCGATGCTGGAACGCGCGGCGGCCAGCCTCGGCGCGCGTCCGCTGACCGTGTTCCTGCGCATCCACCTGCCGCTGCTCGCCCCGGGGCTGGCCGGTGGCTGGCTGTTCGCGTTCATCCTGTCCTTCAACGAGTTCACTGCGACCCTGTTCGTGACCAACAACACCACCCAGACCCTTCCCGTGGCGATGTACAACTATGTCCGCGAGTACGCCGATCCGACGATGGCCGCGCTGTCCGCGCTGCTGATCGGCATCACTGCGCTGTTCCTGGTCGTGGCCAACCGGTTCCTCGGCCTGGACCGCATCCTGTCGATCGGGTCGCATCGATGAGCGCGGCGGAGACCCGGCAGGGCGCCGAGGGCGATGTCTCGCTGTCGGTCGATCGGGTGGTGAAGTCGTTCGGCGATGCCCGCGCGGTGGACGACGTGTCGCTGAAGGTCAGGCGCGGCGAGTTCGTCACCCTGCTCGGTCCGTCCGGATGCGGCAAGACCACGCTGCTCAACCTGATCGCCGGTTTCCTGGCGCCGGAGTCGGGCGAGATCTTCATCGATGGGGCGCCGATCAGCGGCCTGTCGCCGTTCGAGCGCAACATCGGCGTGGTGTTCCAGAACTACGCGCTGTTCCCGCACATGACCGTGGCCGAGAACGTGGGCTTCGGCCTGAAGATGCGCAAGGTGGGCAAGGCCGAAGTCGAGCGCCGCGTGCAGGAGGCGCTAGAGATGGTGCGCCTTCCGCAGATGGGCGACCGCCGGCCGCGGCAGCTCTCGGGCGGCCAGCAGCAGCGCATCGCGCTTGCGCGCGCGTTGGTGATCCGGCCGCAGCTGATCCTGCTCGACGAACCGTTCTCCGCGATCGACAAGAACCTGCGCGCCGAGATGCAGGTCGAATTGAAGACCATCCAGCGCCAGGTCGGCATCACCACGATCTTCGTCACCCACGACCAGTCAGAGGCGCTGTCGATGTCCGACCGCATCGCGGTGATGTCCCAGGGGCGGGTGCAGCAGCTGTCGGAGCCGATCGAACTCTACCGGCGGCCGGCCAACAGTTTCGTCGCGTCGTTCATCGGCGAGATCAACCGGTTGGCCTGCACGCGCCGGCGCGATGCCGACTGCGTGCTGCTCGAGCATGGGGCGGTGCGCCTGCGGCTGCCCGCGGCGCGCGTGCCGGGCGAGGGCACCGGCGATTCGATGCTCTACGTGCGTCCCGAGGCGCTGCGCGCCGTCGACCCTGGCACGCCGGAGGCCAACCTCTGCGACGGCACGGTCGATGCGCAGGTGTACCAGGGGACCCATGTCGACCTGATCGTGAAGGCCGACAACGGCTGGCTGCTGCGGGTGCGCGAGCCCGGCTTCGATGCGCTGGAGCGCTGGCCGGTCGGCGCCCGGCTCGGCGTGCACGCAGACCTCGCCGAGGCCTGCGTGTACTGACCGAGGCCGTGCCAGCCGTCGCCGTTCATGCGGGCGCGGCCTCGATCGCCGCTTTCCACAGCGACGCCACGTCCAGCCCGGGCGGCAGGCGTTCGCATCCACTTTCCTCGACGATGGCGAAGGTGTCCCCGAGCGTGGAGCGTTTCGGGAAGCTCTTCGAGGCGATGCCGTCGCGGGTGCGCACCGCCCGTGCGATCGGTCCACGTGGGTTGGCAGTACGGTGGGTCACCACCGCCAGTTCTGCCGAACGCAGCATGACCACCGTGCCCGGTGGCCACGCGCCCATCACGCGGGCCAGCAGGTGTGCCATCTCCAGGTCCAGGGCCGGGTTGCCCCCACCGGTCATCTTCTTGAGCGCGAGGCTCGCCGGTAGCGCGGACCGGTAGGCACGTTCGCTCACCACCGTGCAGAAGCGGTCGGCGATCGCGATCGCGCGCGCGGCCAGGCCCGACTTCGTGCCTGCGGGCCCGGCGGGATGGTCGCTGCCGTCGGCGGCTTGGTGGTGCTGCTGCACTGCGTCCAGCCACGCCCTGTCCTCGACGCCCGTCGCGGCCAGCCACTCGGCCGACCGGCGTGGATGGTCCCGCAGCAGCGCCTGCTGTGCGGCGTCGGGCGTCTTCACGTCGTACAGCGTGTCCTGCAGCGCATGGATCGACAGGTTCATCGTCAGGGCCGCGCAGACCGCGCTGGCGCGCGCGGTCGCCTCGACACCGGCCTGGGCGAGCAGCAGGTCGGTGACCACCGCAACGTTCACCGCCTGCCGGGGCGCATATGGACGGTCGCGCAGCCATGCGATCGTGGCGATCGCGGCGTCCGGGTCCAACTCGACCGCATGCATCAGGCGTGCCGCCATCGCGCGCACGGACGCGGCGAAGCCGCCGTCCACCGCCAGCGCATCGCCGGGCCCGCCGAGCAGGGCGTGCAGGTCGGTGCGCAGCACGCGCAGTTCATCGAACGCCGAGACCGCGCGGAACTGCAGCGGCGCAGCCGCCGCCGCCGCGTGCGGCGCGACGCGGCCACCGCGCAGCGATTGCACGGCATCGGCTTCGCCCCACAAGCCGATCTCGAGCAGCCGCTCCAGCTGGGCGAGGTCGCGGACGAACTGGCCACGGCCGAGCAGTTTCGTGCCCGAGCGGTCGAATATGTCCAGCGGCAGCGGTGCGCCGGGTTCGAGGTCGCCCGGCTCGAGCCGGGCGCGCTCCGGCCGCGCGGACGCGGCCACGGGCACGTTTTGCGCCATGCGGTTTCTCCTTCGGGGAGGCCGGTCGCGTCGCCACGGGATTGGAGTGGCGGATGGTTCCGGCGTCCACCGATAACGGCTGGCGCGGGAGAATCTTCAGCGGAACCGGCTCCCGCCGGTTCCGCGCGGCGGTCTCAGGCGCCGCGGTTCACGTATCCATACGCCAGGTTGGTCCGCCCGTCGCCCTGCTCGTCGTAGATGCGCTTTGCGCGCGCGACGACGTCGTTCTCGAGCCCGGCGCGCATCGCCGGCGTGAACCGGTAGAGCCTGGCCGAGTTCTCGGCGAAGATCGCATTCTTCACCGGCCCATCTGGCGCGCCCAGCGGCTTGAAGCCGTGCTTCTTCTGCATGTCTTCCGGGATCTCGAGCCGGCGCAGGGCCTCGATCTGCCACTGCGGTGCGCCGGTCCAGACGGCATCGGTTCCCCACACGATGCGGTCGGCCCCGAGTCCGTTGACCAGTTGCCCGAGCATCGCCGCGCAAAGCCGTGGCTCGGCCACGGTGCTCTGCGCGAAGATCTGCCCGAGGTCACCGTAGACGTTGGTCACGCCGTACCTCGACGGGATGTCGGCGAGGTCGGTCACCCAGTCGATGCGGCCGGTCTTCTCGAACTGCTGCCAGCCGGTGTTCTGCGCCCCGCCGGTGAAGCGGAAGCCCGAGTGGTAGATCACGAAGTTGAGCTGCGGCCAGTCCCTCGCCGCCTTGCCCACGTCGCGCACGTCCGCATACTTCACCAGGTCGGGGAACTTGAGCGTGACCGACGGCGGGAACAGCCCCTTGTGCACGCAGACGTTGGCGAGGCTCGGGTTGGTCTTGCTGGCCTTCACCAGCTTCTCGTAGAACGGGTACATCAGCTTCTCGTCGTCGAGATGCCACGGATGGCGTGCCAGGTGCTTGTTCGTGTTGTCGCCGACCGTATAGCCCTTGAACGAATCCGGCTTCAGCACCTCGAGGTCGTGGTCGACCTTCTCGAGCCAGCCGGGCATGCCCGGCATGAAGATCGCATGCGAGAACATGCGCTTCGTGCCGCTCTGCCTGTTCACGTTGGTGCGCGCGTCGGCCTTCATCTCGTTGGTGAGGAACCAGTCGCGCGGATCCTCCGAACCCGAGCCGGAGATCAGCGCGACCTTGGTGTCGCTGTCGAGGTATATCTCCTTGAAGTAATTCGCGAACTTCAGGTCATCGATGGTCTGCGGCTTGCCCGCGAGCGCCGGGTTCCAGCCGGCCTTGCCGACCGCCTCGCGCGAGCGCACGAAGCCTTCCAGCCGCGTGTCGTCGCGCAGGAAGTGGGTGTGCATGTCCATGATGAACTGGCCCTTTAGCGCGGCGGCACGGGCATTGGCCAGCTCGGGGGTGGCCGCCTCGGCCCGGCTCACCATGTACAGCGGGCCGAAGGTCTCGTTCATCGCGACGAAGGCCGCGGCCATGCCGGCCGAGGTCTTGAAGAAGGCGCGGCGGGTCATGCCCTGGTGCTCGGCCAGCTCGGAGCCGATGGCCTTCACCCGTGCCTCGAACTCGCGCTGGCGTTCGGTCTGCGGCGCCGGCATGAACTCGTCGGAAGACACCGACTGCACGGGTATCGGGGAGGCGAACAGCGAGGATTCCGCCGGTGCCAGACGTGCCAGGTCTTCGTCGCTCATCATGCTCATGCTGTCGTCCTCCCGTATTTGCGCCGCGTGGTCGTTGGTCGCGTGTTCGCCAGATCCCGTCGCCTTCGTCCCCCTCCCGGAGGCAGGCTTCTACAATCTACTGCGATTCGGCGCCGTCGGGAAGCTGGCGTCAAGGACGCCGCAGATGCCACGCCTTCGGCCGCGTGAAGGCCAGGATGCCGTGCGTCGACAACGTCAGGCCCAGCCCCGAGTCCCCGTGGCCAGACCACGGCAGGCGCGGGCTCACCCTGTCGCAGCAGTTCCAGTACACGGTGCCGGCGTTGACGCGGGACAACAACGCGCGGGCGGATGCCTCATCGCGGGTGAACACGCCCGCCGTCAGGCCATAGCGGGTGTCGTTCATCAGTGCCACGGCCTCTTCGTCGCCGGAGACCTTCTGGATGCCGATGATCGGGCCGAAGCTTTCCTCGCGCATCAGCGCCATCGTGTGGTCGACCTCGGTGAACACGGTCGGCGCATACCAGTTTCCCGGCTGGGGCAGGCGATTGCCGCCGCAGCGCAGCGTGGCACCCCTGGCGCGTGCATCGGCCACCTGCGCGTCGAGCACGTCGAGTTGCTGCGCGCGCGTGATGGCACCGATGTAGGTGTCATCGGCCATCGGGTCGCCCTGCCTGAACCCGGCCACCGTGGCCAGGAAATGCTCGACGAACGCGTCGTGCAGGCTGGCGTGGACGTAGATCCGCTCGACCGAGCAGCAGCTCTGGCCGGTGTTGTACATCGCGCCGTCGGCCAGGCTTTCCGCGGCGAGTTTCGGGTCGGCGTCGGCGCGGACATAGACCGGGTCCTTGCCGCCCAGCTCGAGTTGCAGCTTGACCAGTCGTGGTGCCAGCGCCTGGGCGATCCGCACCCCGGTGGCATGGCTGCCGGTGAAGAACAGCCCGTCCAGAGGCTGCTCGAGCAGTGCCGTGCCAACATCGGCGGCGCCGATGACGGCCTGCATCACCTCGCCGGGTATGCCAGCCTGATGCAGCAGCCGCGTGATGTGCAGGCCGGTCAGCGCGGCGTACTCCGAGGGCTTGTACAGCACGGCATTTCCGGTCAGCAGCGCCGGCACGATGACATTGCAGCCGACCAGGTAGGGATAGTTCCAGGCCGAGATGTTACCGACCACGCCCAGCGGTACATGCGAGATCTGCTCGCGCATGGAGCCGTCGTCGAAGACAGGCTCGTCGCGCACCGCCGCTTCGGCGTGCGCGATGAAGAAGTCGATGCGCGTGATCATGCCGTTGATCTCGTTGCGCGACTGGCTGATGGGTTTCCCGACTTCCTGCGTCAACGTGGTTGCCAGCGTCTCGATCCCGGCGCCAAGGCTCGCGCGAAACCGCCCGATCGCAGCAAGGCGCTCGGTCATCGGCGTGGCCGCCCAGCCCGGCTGCGCAGTGCGCGCCGAAGCCGCCTTCAGTGCGACCGCGGCCGGGCTGTCGGCTACGACCTCGGCCAGCCGGCGTCCGGTGGCGGGGTCGTGGATCTCGAGTCGATTGCTCATGTCTTTCGTGCGGTCCTTGCCGCCTGGAGGAAATCGTTCAGTAACGGCGTATCGTCGAACTGGCCCGGCACGGCCCTGTCGTGGAATTCGGGGTGCCATTGCACGGCGGCTACGTAGGTGGGCCCGGGGCGGCGCACCGCCTCGATGATGCCGTCCTGCGGGCAGCGCGCTTCGACCACGAAACCGGGGGCGAGGTCCTTGATACCCTGGTGGTGGATGCTGTTGGCGCTGGCACGTGTGACGCCAGGGCACAGTTGCGCCAGGCGGGTGCCGGGGACGATCTCGATCTCGTGCCCGTGCTTTTCGTACCGCGCATGCTCGCGGTGCGACCCGGCCGCCGGCTGCTGGGTCGCGATGTCCTGGAACAGCGTGCCGCCGAACTTCACGTTGAGCATCTGCAGGCCGCGGCAGATGCCGAAGATCGGCTTTCTGGCGGCGATGAACGCGTCGATCAGTGCGATCTCGTGGCGGTCGCGCAGCCGGTCGCCCTGCCATTCGGGACGCATCGGCACCTCGCCATAGCTCTCGGGGGCGATGTCCGCGCCGCCCTGGAGTACCAGGCCGTCGAGCGCGGCGGCGTAATCGTCCAGGTCCAGGTCGGCGCGGGTCACGATGCTGTCGCGGGTGACCGCCGGGATCATCACTGCGATGGCGTGGCTGGAGAGCACCCAGTGCGCGACCGACTGTTCCAGGTAGTGCAGGGTCTTGGTGAACACGCCGCCCAGCGACGCGGTCGTGGCGTCCGGGTACAGGACGCGCGACGAGACTCCGATCAGCAGCGGCCGCTCGCCCGCAGGGCTCACAGTGCCTCCAGGAACAGCCGCTCGTAGTCGGTTGGGGAAGCCTTGCGCGGATTGGTCTGGCTGGTGAAATCCTTGTCCGCCAGCTCGACCAGCCGCGGCAGCTGGGCTCGCGTCACGCCGCGCGTACCCAGGCCACCCTCGATGCCGATGGTCGCCTTGAGCTCGCGCAGCCAGGGGACGACGGCCGCGCCGCCGCCGGACAGCCCTGCCGCGTGCGCGAGCTCGTCGAACTTCTCCGGTACCGCTTCGAAGTTCCAGGCGAGCACGGTGTCGATCATCAGTGCGTTGGCCAGTCCATGGTGCAGGTCGCAGACGGCGCCCAGTGCATGGGCGCAGGCATGGACCGAGCCGAGGTCCTTCTGGAAGGCGATGGCGCCCATCATCGAGCTCATCATCATGTCGGTGCGCGCAGCCAGGTTGCCCGGCTCGCGTACGGCGGCAGCCAGCGCGCGTGCGCCCACGCGCAGGCCTTCCAGTGCGATGCCGTCGCACAGCGGATGGTAGGCCGGCGACAGGTAGCTCTCGATGTTGTGCGTGAGCGCGTCCATTCCGGTGGCCGCGGTGACCGCCGCCGGCAGGCCCAGCGTCAGCTCCGGATCGGCAAAGACCGCCTGCGCCAGGATCTTCGCGCTGAACACGGTCCGCTTGTGGTGCGTGTCGTTCTCCGACACCACCGCCGAGCGACCGACCTCGCTGCCGGTACCCGCCGTGGTCGGCAGCGCCACGAACCAGGGCAGTGGTTGCGTGATCGGCCGGACGTCCGGATGGTCCCAGACGTACTCGAGGATGTCGCCATCGTGGACTGCCATCAGGCCGACGACCTTGGCTACGTCGAGCGCGGCACCACCGCCGAAGCCGATCACGCAATCGGCACCATGCGACCTGAACGCTGCAGCGCCGGCCATAACCTGTGCACACGTGGGGTTGCCGTGCACGCCGTCGAAGACAGCGGGATGCAGGCCACCCAGGTGGCTCTTGAACTCGGCCATCACCGGCAACGCAGCCAGCGCGCGGTCGGTCACGATCAACGGCCGCTTCAGGCCTCGCGCGAGCAGGTGCTCTGCGACCAGCTTGCGTGCGCCGGCGCCGAAGGCGATGGCCGTCGGAAACGAAAAATGGGTGATGGTCATCAGATGATCTCTAGGTAGCGCTTCAGTTCCCAGTCGGTCACTGCGTCCTGCCATTGCCGATACTCCCATTCGCGGGTGGCGGCGAAGTGATCGACGAACGTGTCTCCAAGCCAGTCGCGGGCGATGTCGCTTGCGCGGAAGTTCGCCGTGCTCTGCTGCAGCGAGCGCGGCGCGCGCGCCACGTCCTCCGCGCCCTGGTTCGTGCCGGTGATTGCGGGCGTCGTGAGCTTCAGGCCCTTCTCGATGCCGTCGAGGCCGGCTGCGAGCACTGCGGCCATCGCCAGGTACGGGTTCACGTCGGCGCCGGGGCAGCGTGTCTCTAGCCGGGTGGACTTCGGGCTGCCGGCGATGACGCGGAAACTCGCGGTGCGGTTGTCCACGCCCCAGGTGGGCTTGACCGGCGCCCAGAAGCCGTCGACCAGGCGCTTGTAGCTGTTGATCGTCGGCCAGAACATCGGCGCGAACTCCATCAGGCATGCCACCTGCCCCGCCAGGTAGCTCTCGAACACCGGGCTCATCGAGTGCCGGCCCGCGGCATCGAAGAACACGTTCTTCCGGCCGTCCGAGAGGCTCTGGTGGATGTGTCCCGAGCAGCCGGGGAGTGCTGCGTTCCACTTGGCCATGAAGCTCGGCATCACGCCGAAGCGCTTGCCGATCTCCTTCGCCCCGGTCTTGAACAGGATCGCACGGTCCGCGGCCTCCAGGGCCTCGCTGAAGGTGATCGCAACCTCGTAGACGCCTGGGCCAGTTTCGGTGTGCAGCCCTTCGATGGGCACGCGGAAGGCCGCCATCTCGTCCATCAGGGCATTGAAGAAGCCACCGTTGTCGGCCATGCGCAACAACGAGTAGCCGAACATGCCCGGGGTGATGGTCTCCGGCCCGACGCCGCGCTTGGCCGCCCAGCTCTGCGGCGTCTCGGCGAAGTTGAACCACTCGAATTCCATGCCGGCCATCGGTGCGAAGCCCAGCTTCTCGGCGCGCTTGAGCACCCGCTTCAGGGTCTGCCGCGGACACACCGGGAAGGCGGAGCCGTCGGCGTTGACGAACTCGCCGAGGAAGAACGGCACGCCTGCGTCCCACGGCACGTGGCGCGAGGTGCCGAGGTCGATACGCGCCAGCGCATCGGGGTATCCATGCTGCCAGCCGGTGACCTGCGTGTTGTCGTAGCAGGCGTCATTCGCGTCCCATCCGAACACCACGTCGCAGAAGCCGAAGCCTCCTTCCACGGCGGCCATGAACTTGTCGCGATGAAGGTACTTGCCGCGCAGGATACCGTCGATGTCGCTGCAGGCGACCTTGACCTTGACCCTATCGGATGCCCGCACGGCGGCGAGCGCAGGGTGTTCCGTGCCGGCGGTTGCAGATACGTCGGCCGGTGATCTGGAGCCAGCGGGTACCGGGTCGCGCATGATGGGCGTTCAGTCCTGGGTACGTGAGGGGCGGGTCGGCGCGCGCGGTGCGGGGTTGGCCGGCCGCTCAGCGGATCTCGAGCAGCGGGTCGCTGGCCGCCCGTTCACGCTGGCCGGCGGTGAGCAGGAAGTAGACATAGCCGGCCAGCATGAAGCCCGCGAACAGGGCTGCGATCAGCGGGTTGAACACGGTGATCGCCAGCAGCGCGGCCACCGCGGTACACAGCGCGAATGCGGGGAACAGCGGGTAGGCTGGCGCGCGGAACGGACGTTCGAGGCCGGGCTCGATGCGGCGCAGCCGGAACAGCGAAAGCATGCTGATGATGTACATGGTGAGGGCCCCGAAAACCGCCATGGTGACGATATTCGCGGTCAATGTCTGCCCGCCGAACTTGACCACTTCGTCGCTGAAGATGGCCGCGATGCCGACCGCGCCGCCGGCGAGGATCGCGCGGTGCGGGGTGTGGAAGCGCGGATGAAGCTGCGCGAACCAGGCCGGCAGGTAGCCGGCGCGGGCCAGGGCGAACCACTGCCGCGAATAGCCCAGGATGATGCCGTGGAACGAGGCAACCAGCCCGAACAGGCCGAGCCAGACCAGCATCGTCAGCCAGCCGCTGGATTCGCCGACCACCATCTTCATCGCCTGCGGCAGCGGGTCGTTGATGTTGGACAGCTGCCGCCAGTCGCCCGCGCCGCCGGCGAACAGCATCACGCCGAAGGCCAGCGCCACCAGCGTGAGGATGCCGGTGACATAGGCGACCGGGATCGAGCGTCGCGGATCCTTCGCTTCCTCTGCCGCCATCGCCACGCCCTCGATCGCCAGGAAGAACCAGATCGCGAACGGGATCGCCGCGACGATGCCGGGGATGGCCGCCAGCGTGAAGCTGTCCGCGCCAGCCCAGCCGCCGGCGGTGAAGTTGGCCATCGAGAAGCCGGGAGCGACCACACCCATGAAGACCAGCAGCTCGAACACCGCCACCAGCGTGATCAGCAGCTCGAAGGTGGCTGCGATGCGCACGCCTGCGATGTTCAGCGACATGAACACGATGTACGCGCCGACCGCCGCCAGCTTCGGGTCGACCGCCGGGAACTGCACGTTGAGGTAGGCGCCGATCGCCAGCGCGATCGCCGGCGGCGCGAACACGAACTCGACCAGGGTGGCGGCGCCGGCGAAATAGCCGCCGGTCGGCCCGAAGGCGCGGCGCGCGTAGGCGAAAGGCCCGCCTGCATGCGGGATCGCGGTGGTCAGTTCGGTGAAGCTGAAGATGAAGGTGGTGTACATTGCGGCCACGAACAGCGTCGTGACCAGGAAGCCGAGGGTCCAGGCCGAAGCCCACCCGAAGCTCCAGCCGAAATACTCGCCGGAGATCACGAGGCCGACCGCGATCCCCCACAGCTGCAACGTGGACAGGGTCTTGCGCAGTTGCGGGGAACCGGGAAGGTTGCTCATCGTGGATATCCGCTCACAGGGCCCGCAGGAACTCGCTCACGCGCAGCAGCACGAACTCGTTGTCCTCGTGCCTGCCGGGCTCGCGGCCGCCACCCACGGTCAGGTTGTTGTCGTTGCCGACGATGATGTGGTCCGCATCGACGATGTCGACGTTCTCGATGCACCAGAACGGCATCGTGAACCGGCCGGCGATCGTGCCCTGCTTCGCGCGCTTGTCCGGGTCCGAGATGTTAAGCAGATCGATGTAGCCGATCTTGCGCACGACGCCGTCGGGCGCGGTGCCGCCGAGGTCGATCTTGTAGACCCGCTTGAACTGGGCCGGCGCGTTGTAGCAGTCGGCGCGTGCCGGGCCGTTGCAGGCCAGTTCCGGGATGCCTTCCCGGTTGTCCCGCTCGATGATCAGCGCGGTGGTGCCGTCGATCATGTTGAAGTCGCCGATGTTGTGGCCGTTGACTTCGAGCTGGTAGCGCCAGGAGCGGCCGGTGTAGGCGCCTTTCTGCACGTCGAACTCCAGGATGCGCAGCGCTTCGCGTCCGTCGGCCATCTCCCAGCCCTTCGTGGCCTCGTTCCAGATCGGACCTTCCAGCAGCGGGTAGAGGAAGCGTCCGTCCGGCGAGGCCGCCATGCCTTCGAAGCCGCGCGAGCGGCGTACCACCGTGTTGAACTGCCCCGGCACGTTCGGCGTGGTCACGGCGAAGTGGTCGGGCGAGCGCACCACGCGGCCGTCGATAACCGTCTCGAACATGCCCGTGACCTTGCCGTTGCGGTCGGTGCGGATCAGGTACGGGCCCAGTTCGTCGCCGAACCAGAAGTTGTCGCCGATGACCTGGATCGACTCGATGTCGAGGTCGGCACCGGTGAGGTAGCGCGTCTTGCTCGCCGAGTTGACGATGTTGAACGGCAGGATGCCGTCCGGGTCGTGCAGGAAGACGGTGCGCAGCACCACGATCTGGTGCGTCTTCCAGTCGAAACGCACGTGGTAGAACATCAGCATCGCATCCGGGGAGTTGGCGCGGGTCCCGAAGCCGTTGTCGCCGGTCACCCAGGCTGTGCCGTCCTTCATCCACTTGATGCCGGAGAAACCCTGGACCGGCTGGCCCTTGAACGGCGTGTCGATGCCGGTGAAGCGAGGAACCTTGGGGTCGGACAGGAACGAGATGCCGGGGATCGAGCCGATCTGGTCGCGGCGGCGGCCGTCGGCATGGGTGTAGCGGCCGGACACCGCCATCGTCGCCGGCGCATCGGCCGGCGGCTTGATGAAGGACGCGGCCGGCAGTATCGCCTGCCCGACGAGGGTGGCGGGAAAGGCCTGGGCGGCGTCGGCCTGCGGGGCGGCGAGCAGCGCCGAGACCGTGAAAGCGGACGCAACGGCCAGCGGACGGACGAGCGAAACCATTCGGCAGCTCATGGAAGATCTCCGGTTCCGGGGGATTTGACAGTTGCCCGGCGGGCGTTCGAGCCGGCCGGGCTGGGGCAGAGCGTCGCCGCTTGCGCGCGGCGCCGGGTCGATCGCGGACTACAGTTCCTCGAGCGTCGCCATCGTGATGTTTTTCCAGATCATCGGCGGCCGGCCGGGGCGCAGTTCGACCATGTACACCTCGTCGTTCGCCTGGCGCACCCGGTTCAGGGCCTCGTCCGGCTTGAGGCCGAGCAGTTCCGCCATGATCTGCGGATTGCTGCCGCCGTGGCCGACGATCAGGATGTTGCCCCCGTTCTTGTGCCGGGACAGGATGTCGCGGGTGGCTGCACCGACGCGTTTCCACTGGTCGCCCAGCGACTCGCCGCCGTCGAGCGAATCGTCGACGATGCGGATGCGGCGGCGATACTCGGCCGACATCTCGGCGTTGTTCTTCGGATCGTCGACGATGCCCTCGAACTTGCCGTGGCTGCGTTCGTTCAGCCCGGGAATCGCCGTCTGCTTCACGCCCGTGAAGCCTTCTGCGGTCTGGCGGGTGCGCACCAGGGCTGCGGTGTAGATGTGGTCCAGTTGCACGCCGCGCATGCGTTCGACCAGGGCGGCCGCCTGCTTGCGGCCGGTTTCGTTGAGCGAGTTGTCCGTGTTGCCCTGGACGCGCAGCGCGACGTTCCAGTCGGTGATGCCATGGCGCGCGATGTAGACGCGCAGCACGTTGTCGGCGGCGAAGGCCGGGGCGGCGATCGCGAGCGCGGTGGCGGCGACGAGCAGGTGCACGAGCTTGCGGGCGGAAAGCATGGGTCAGTTCCTCGTTCGGGGTCGATGGTTGCGGATGCGTCCGGCTGCAGTCGGTGCGCGACAGGCGTGTCGGTGCACCCGCCTGCTGAAGGTAGGGGATGGTCTGCCGTGCCGCTATCGGATTTCGGCAATCCGGGAAACCGGCCGGATGCCGTCAGGGTTGCCGATCCTCGCTGCCATCGACCGTTGGTACGGGAGTTGCTCCCGAGGGAGTCGGGAACGCGCTTCCGAACCTCGAATTCCGGTAACACGACCGACATAAAACGATGTTCATCCTGTCACCCGAAAAGGTACCGATGCCGATGGACGTGCAACCTGTAGAGGCACCCGTCGCCGCTTTCCGGTGCGCCGATGCCCAGGAGCAAGCTGCGGTTCTTCCCGGATGGAACCAGGCGTACTGGCAGCTTTCCCGGGGCACGTTTGAAGGAAGTGTCTGCGCAGTGACATTCGAGGGTACCTATGTGTTCATCGAATCAGCCAACCGTGCACTGCTGCAGCGCGGCCACCTGGCGCGGGGCACGCTTGCGGTGGCCGTACCGTTGCGGCTGGACGGCACCGCCCGCTTCTGTGGAGAAGCCTGCTCGATCGACCAGGCCTTCGTGTACTCGGGCCGGGACGGGTTCGAGTTCTGCTCGCCGGCCGACCACCAGGTCGCCGGCATCGCGCTGTCGCCGGAACTCGTTTCCGCGCTCGGTGGCGTCAGCGGCCCGGCCGGCCTGCTCGATCGCCTGGGAGACCGCGCGCAGGTGCGCGGTGCGGATCCCCGCGCACTCGAATCGATGCGCCGGCTGGTGTCCGGCCTGATGGAAGCGTTCAAGACCACGCCGGCGCTGGTCTCCAACCGCCATGCCCGTGCTGCACTGAAGGATGCGATCGTCGCCGATGTCTGCGAACTGCTCGAAGGGACTGGCGCGCCGCCCATGGTGCCGCTGCAGTTGCGCGCACGCTGGTCCCTCGTCGCTCGCGCGCGTGAACTGATCGATGCGGCACCCCACGAGCCGATGAACGTCGCCCGCCTTTGCGCCGTGCTCGAAGTCAGCCGGCGCACCCTGCAGTACTGTTTCCAGGACGTCCTCGGAATGAGCCCGATCGCTTACCTGCGCGCGTTGCGCTTCAATGGCGCTCGCCGTGCGCTGCTGGGCGGCTCCGCCGTCACCGATGCAGCGCTCGACTGGGGCTTCTGGCACCTCGGCCAGTTCGCCGCCGACTACCGGCAGATGTTCGGCGAGCTGCCATCGGCCACGGCGCAGCGCCTGCGCGCAGGCAGCGTGCGCTGAGCCGTCAGATCTCCACCTGCGTGCCCAGCTCGATCACCCGGTTCGGCGGCAGCCGGAAGTAGGCAGCCGCACTGCCCGCGTTGCGCGCCATCGTCGAGAACAGCCGTTCCCGCCAGAGTGACATGCCCGACTTGACGGTCGGCACCACGGTCTCGCGCGACAGGAAGAAGGAAGTCTCCATCATCTCGAACGGCTGGCCCACGGCGGGCAGCCGCGCCATGGCGGCGGGCACGTCCGGGATGTCCCGGAAGCCGAAGTGGATCAGCACGCGGTGGAAGCCGTTGCCCAGGGGTTCGACGGCGATGCATTGGTCGTGGGCGACGTAGGGCACGTCGGCGATGACCACCGTGAGCAGGAACACCCGCTCGTGCAGCACCTTGTTGTGCAGCAGGTTGTGCAGCATCGCATGCGGCACGCCGTCGCGATCCGCGGTCAGGAAGACGGCCGTGCCTTCCACGCGCGACGGCGGATGGCAGGCCAGCCCTTCGATGAACGACCTGAGGTCGATGGCCGACTCGCGCAGGCTGCCCATCAGCAGTTCCCGGCCGCGCTTCCAGGTGGTGAGCAGCGTGAACCCGATCAGTCCCAGGGCCAGCGGGAACCAGCCGCCATCCAGCACCTTCAGCGTGTTGGCACCGAAGAAGGCGAGGTCTATGGCGAGGAAGATGCCGAGGAAGGCGCCGGTGCGCAGGCGGCTCCATCCCCAGATCCGCCTGAACACGACGGCGGCCAGCACGGTGTCGATTGCCATGGTGCCGGTGACCGCGATGCCGTAGGCCGAGGCGAGCGCGCCGGAGGACTGGAAGCCCAGCACCAGCGCGATCACCGCCGCGAGCAGCATCCAGTTGACCCAGGGAATGTAGACCTGTCCGATCTCGTTCTCGGAGGTGTGCATGATCGCCAGCCGGGGACAGTAGCCGAGCTGTATCGCCTGCCGGGTCATCGAGAACGCGCCCGAGATCACTGCCTGCGAGGCGATCACCGTGGCGGCGGTGGCGAGCAGCAGCATCGGCGCCTGCGCCCAGTCGGGGAACATCAGGTAGAACGGATTGCGGATCGAGGTCGGGTCGCGCAGCATCAGCGCGGCCTGCCCGAAGTAGTTCAGCATCAGTGCCGGCAGCACCAGCCCGAACCAGGCGATGCGGATCGGCCTGCGTCCGAAGTGGCCCATGTCGGCGTACAGTGCCTCGGCGCCGGTCACCGCGAGCACCACGGCGCCCAGGACGAACACCGCCGAGAAGCGCTGCTCGACCAGGAATGCAAGGCCGTAGCCCGGATGCACGGCGGCCAGCACTTCGGGCGTCTGCACGATGCTGGCGATGCCGCCGAGGCCCAGCGCCAGGAACCACGCGAGGGTGATCGGCCCGAACAGCCGGCCCACGGCACCCGTGCCCTTGCGCTGGATCAGGAACAGGCCGGTCAGCACGCCCAGCGTGATCGGCAGCACCCAGGAAGACAGGGCCGGGGCGATCACGTTCAGGCCCTCGACCGCGGACAGCACCGATATGGCTGGCGTGATGGCACCATCGCCGTAGAACAGCGCGGCGCCGAATATGCCCAGGATCATCAGCAGCCGGCGCTTGCCGGCGTCGCCCGGCGCCTCGGTGCCGCGCAGCACCAGCGCGATCAGGGCCATGATGCCGCCCTCGCCGCGGTTGTCGGCGCGCATGATGAACATCACGTACTTCACCGACACCACCAGCATCAGCGACCAGAGCACCAGCGACACCGCGCCCAGCACATGGTCGTGGGTCGCGGTGACCGCGTAGGCCTCCGAGAACACCTCCTTCATCGCGTACAGCGGGCTGGTGCCGATGTCGCCGAACACCACGCCCAGCGCCGCCAGCGCCAGTGCCTGCACCCGGGGGTCGTGGCGGGCGCCGGTCGGCGCCTCGCCCGGCGCGCAGGACCCGGCCGCTGGCGCCGTGGCCGGTGGCGGAGGGTCCTGTGCGGGAGCGCTCAACCCGCTTCCGCGAAGTAGCGTTCCACCCGCTCGACTTCTTCCGTGGAGCCGAGCACCACGCCGATGCGCTGGTGCAGCTTGTAGGGCTGCACGTCCATGATGCGCTGGGTGCCGGTGCTCGCCGCGCCGCCGGCCTGCTCGACGATGAAGGCCATCGGGTTGGCCTCGTAGAGCAGGCGCAGGCGGCCTTCCTTGTGGCGCGCGTCGGCCGGGTACATGAAGATGCCGCCGCGGGTCAGGATGCGATATACGTCAGCGACCATCGAGGCGACCCAGCGCATGTTGAAGTCCTTGCCCAGCGGGCCGTCCTTGCCGGCGACGCATTCCTCGATGTAGCGCGTGACCGGTGCCGGCCAGTTGCGTGCGTTCGACATGTTGATCGCGAATTCCTTCGTCGACACCGGGATCTCGATGCGCGGCTGGGTCAGCACCCAGGTGCCGACCTCGCGGTCGAGGCTGAAGCCGACCGTGCCGTGGCCGACGGTCAGCACCATCACCGTCGATGGGCCGTACACGGCGAAGCCGGCTGCGACCTGCTTCGCTCCCGGCTGCAGGAAGCTCGACTCGTCCGGGTCGGTGACGTCCGGGGGGCACTCGAGGATCGAGAAAATGGTGCCGATCGACACGTTGACGTCGATGTTGGACGATCCGTCGAGCGGGTCGAACAGCAGCAGGTAGCGGCCCTTCGGGTACTCGTTCGGGATCTGGTACGGCTCGTCCATTTCCTCGGAGGCCATCGCCGCCAGGCTGCCGCCCCAGGAGTTCGCCTCGACCAGGACCTCGTTGGAGATCACGTCGAGCTTCTTCTGTGCCTCTCCCTGCACGTTGTCGGTGCCGGCTGCGCCGAGCACGTCGGCGAGTTCGCCCTTGCCCACGGCATGGCTGATCGCCTTGCAGGCGCGGGCGATGACTTCCAGCAGCAGGCGCAGTTCGGCGGGTACGGTCTTCCGCTTGCGTTCCTGCTCGACGAGGTACTGGGTGAAGGTGACGCGACGCATGGCTGCTCCGATCCGGTACAGGGCTGCCCTGGATTATCCCGCTTTCGGGGCGGGGTCCGCACGGAACTTGTCCGCATCCGCGCCGGCGGCCCCGCTCAGGCGGCCAGCCCGCGGATGCCGTCCCACAGGAGTTTCAGCGACGTCAGGACCAGCAGCACGTAGCAGAGCGAGTAGAGCTGCCGCTGGTCCAGGCGCTGGTGCAGCCGCCAGCCCACCCACACCCCGGCCGGGATGACGACGGTACAGGCGGCGATCAGGATCCACAGCTTCGCGTCCGGCTGGCCGAGCAGCAGCCAGGGCCCGGCCTTCACCGCATTGGCGACGGTGAAGTACATGCTGGTCGTGCCGGCGTACATCGACTTCGACAGCCCGAGCGACAGCAGGTACATCGCCGCCGGCGGGCCGCCGCTGTGCGCGACCATGGTGGTGACGCCCGAGGCGCTTCCGGCGAGCAGCGCGCGCCACTTCGAGCGCGGCCGCACCACGATGCGGCTGCCGCCTGCGAACCACTGCGCCGCGAAGCCGAGCGTGACCACGGCCACCACGATCGCCACCCAGTGCGGGTTCATCAGGCTCATGAACCACCAGCCCACGCCGATGCCGACCACCATCGGCGGCACCAGCCAGGCGAGGTCCTGGCGCGACCAGGTCGAGGGCTTCCAGTAGCGGAACGCGACCACGTCCATCACGATGAACAGCGGCGCCATCAGCGCGCCGGCGGAGATCGGGTCTAGCACCAGCGACATCAGCGGGATGCCCAGCGCCGCCAGTCCCCCGCCGAAAGCGCCCTTCATGAACGCGATGGCGAAGATGGCGACCAGGCAGACGGCCAGCGTGACCGGATCGGGCATCATGCGCGGACCCGCCCCGGCAGGCGCGCGCCCGGCATCAGCGCTTCGCGTTGCGCAGCGCGGCGAGGGTGGTGCGCGGGGTGATCGCTTCCGGGTCGGTGCGGATCTCGATCAGGGACGGGCCGTCGTGCGCCAGGCAGCGCTCAAGCGCCGCGGCGAACTCGTCGGTGCGGGTCACCAGCTCCGCATGCGCGCCATAGGCGCGGCCGAGCTGGACGAAGTCCGGGTTCTTCAACTCGGTGCCCGATACGCGTGCCGGATACTCGCGCTCCTGGTGCATCCGGATGGTGCCGAACATGCCGTTGTTCACCACGCAGAACACCACCTTCGCGCCGAACTGCGCGGCGGTGGCCATCTCCTGGCCGTTCATCATGAAGCAGCCGTCGCCGTTCCAGGACACTACCACGCGATCGGGATGCACCAGCGCCGCCGCCACCGCCGAAGGCACGCCGTAGCCCATCGCGCCGCTGGTCGGCGCGAGCTGGGTGCGGTAGCTGCGGTAGTCGAAGAAGCGATGCAGCCAGGCGGCATAGTTGCCGGCGCCGTTGGTGACGATCGCGTCGTCGGGCAGCCGCTGGCGCAGCTGGCGCAGGACTACCGACAGGTTCACGTCGCCGGGGGGAGATACCGGCTCGAGCGTCTTCAGGTAGTCGGCATGCGCGCTGGCGGTCCAGTCGCTCCATCCGGCGCAGGCGTCCGCCGGCACCGGCGGCAGCGCGCGCAGCGCGGCGGCCATCTCAGGCATGCCGGCATTGATCATCAGGTCGCCCTGGTAGACGTGGCCCAGCTCCTCCGCGCCGGCATGCACATGCACCAGCGCCGGCTTCATCCGCGGCACGTCGAGCAGCGTGTAGCCCTGGGTCGCCATCTCGCCCAGCCGCGGGCCGACCACCAGCAGGAGGTCGGCAGCCTTGATGCGATCGGCCAGCGCCGGGTTGATGCCGACGCCGACGTCGCCGGCGTAGTTCGGCGAGCGGTTGTCCATCAGGTCCTGGCAGCGGAACGAACAGCCGACCGGCAGGCGGTTGGCCTGGGCGAACGCACCGATGTCCTCGATCGCCTGCGCCGTCCAGCCGCTGCCGCCGATCAGCAGGAACGGGCGCTTCGCGGCGGCGAGGCGCTGGTGCAGCGACTGCAGGTCGGCCGCCGAGGGACTTGCCTGCACCCGCTGCCAGGGCAGGGCATCGGCGACGCAGGCGGTCTCGGTCAGCATGTCCTCGGGCAGCGCGAGCACCACCGGCCCGGGCCGGCCCGAGGTGGCGACCTGGAACGCGCGGCTGACGTACTCCGGCACGCGCGCGGCGGAATCGATCTGTGCGGTCCACTTGCTCATGAACGGACCGTAGAAGCGGCGGTAGTCGATCTCCTGGAACGACTCGCGGTCGATGTAGTCGCGCGCCACCTGCCCGATGAACAGGATCATCGGCGTCGAATCCTGGAAGGCGGTGTGCACGCCGATCGAGGCATTGGTCGCGCCCGGCCCGCGCGTGACCATGCAGATGCCCGGCCGGCCGGTCAGCTTGCCGTAGGCGTCGGCCATGTTTGCCGCGCCACCTTCCTGCCGGCAGATCACGAAGCGCATCGCGTCGCGGTGGTCGTGCATCGCATCGAGCAGCGCGAGGTAGCTCTCCCCCGGTACGCCGAACGCGAGGTCGACGCCGTGGATGCGCAGCTGGTCGGCAAGGATCTGGCCGCCGGTGCGCGGCGGGTGGTTCGATGGGGTCATGTCAATCCGTCGGGCTGGAGTCCGGCGATAGTGTATCGCCGGAAGCGGACGGCCGACCGGCGCGCTACCCGGGTGGCGGCGCGGCCGGCGGCCCGGGCTGCGGCTGGTCCACCCAGGCGCCGATGTCTGCCTTGGGCATCGGCCTGGCGAGCAGGAAGCCCTGCACGAGGTCGCAGCCCAGGGTGCGCACGCAGTCGAACTGCGCCTGCGACTCGACGCCCTCGGCCACCGTCTGTATGCCCAGCGTGCGCGCCATCGACACGATGGTGCGGAAGATCACCGTGTCGACCTCGTTCGTCGGCAGGTTGGCGACGAAGGCACGGTCGATCTTCAGCTTGTCGATCGGAAGCTGGCGCAGCCAGGCCATGCTGGAGTGCCCGGTGCCGAAGTCGTCCACCGCGACGCGTACGCCCAGCGTTCGCAGCTGTTGCAGCACCTCGATCGCCGCGGCGATGTCGTGCATGATCGAGCTCTCGGTCACCTCCAGCTCGATCATCGCGGGCGGTACCCCGGCCTCGCGCAGCGTGCCGTCGACCATCGCCGCCAGCCCCGGCTGGCGCAGCTGCAGCGGTGACAGGTTCACCGAGATCGGCAGCGCCGGGAGCCCCTCGCGCGCGCGGGCGGCGGCGAAGGAGCAGGCCGCCTCGAGCACCCAGCGTCCGAGTCGGCCGATCAGACCGCGCTCTTCGGCGATGCCGATGAAGTCGCCCGGCGCCCACAGCTCGCCGGTGGCGCGGCGCCAGCGGATCAGCGCTTCCATGCCGACCACGCAACCGTCCGCCAGCGCATAGACAGGCTGGTACCAGAGCTCGAACTCGCCGTCGCGCAGACCGCGCCGGATGCCGTGTTCGATGGCCAGCGAGCGCGCGGCCCGTACGCTCAGCTCGCGCGTGAAGAATCGATGGCCGGCGCGGCCTTCCTCCTTCGCGTGGTACATCGCCGCGTCGGCGTTCTGCACCAGCAGGTGGGGCGTGGTGCCGTCCTCGGGATAGATGCCGATGCCGATGCTGGCGTTGACGGTGAGCGCATGGCCCTGGATGTCGAACGGTTCCTCGAGCGCCTTCAGCAGCTTGCGCGCCACGCGCGCCGCGGCATCGGGGCCGTCCACCTGGGGCAGCACCAGCAGGAACTCGTCCCCGCCCAGGCGGCCGATGGAGTCGGCGTCGCGCAGCGTGGAACGCAGGCGCTTCGCGACCGCGACCAGCAGCCGGTCGCCGACCGGGTGCCCGAGGGAATCGTTCACGGTCTTGAAATGGTCGAGGTCGACGAACATCACGGCCACCCGGCTGCCCTCGCGTTCGGCGGCAGCGAGCGCCATCTGCAACCGGTCCTCGATCAGCATCCGGTTGGGCAGCCCGGTGAGCGGGTCGAAGTTCATCAGCTCGTGGATGCGCCGGGCCTGCTTGCGCACGCCCGTGACGTCGGTCGACACGCCGAGCACCACGGGTTCGCCGTCCGATCCGGCCAGCGGCAGCCGCGTGCTGCTGAACCAGCGCTCCGCGCCGGATGCATCGCGCTGGCATTCCTCGTGCGTCACCGGCCGCTGCAGGCGAAGCACTTCCGCGTCGTGCGAGGCGAACCCGGCACGGGCGTCTGCGTCGGGCAGCACCTCGGACAGCCGGTGGCCCTCGAGTTGCTCGACCGCGACGCCCAGCGCCTCGGCCATCGCGCGGTTGGCGAGCAGGAACCGTCCCTGCGCGTCCTTCACGCTGATCAGCGTCGGGTCGGTGTCGATCACGGTGCGCATGAACGCGCGCTCGCGGCGCAGTTCGTCCTGCGCGCGGGTGCGGTCGGAGATGTCGACCGAGGCGGTGAGGATGCGCATCTCGCCGGCCACGGTGATCGGAACCTTCACCGTGTGCATGTCGACCTGGCGGCCGGAAGGGAAGGTGATGCGTCGTTCGTAGGTGACCGGCTTGCCCGTGCGCATCACCGTCTGGTCGGCGCGCATCGGCACCGCGATGTCGGCCGGGTCGGGGAGGCGGTCGGCGTAGCTGGTGCCCACGGTGGAAGCGCCGTCGACGTCGAACATGGCGTCGAACCGCTGGTTGGCGAGCAGCACCCGGCCCAGCGGATCACGCACCGACACGGCGATCGGCAGCGTGTCGAGCACGGTGCGGATGAACGCGCGCTCGTCCTCGAGCGCCTGCGTGGCCAGGCGTTCGGCCGAGACGTCGCGCACGACCACGGCCACCGAACGGATCTCGCCGTCGCGCAAGCGCACCGGGTGCATCGACACCACCCAGCGTGACTTGCCCGGTGCCGCGCCCGGCCAGTCGACGTTGCGCACCGGGTCGCCGGCCATCGTGCGGTCGACCAGCGCGCCGAGCAGCGCGCTGCACTGCCTGGAGAACAGGCTGTCCATCGGACGCAGCACGGTCAGCCAGGGCTTGAGGTCGAACAGCCGCACGCAGCCGCTGTTCCAGCTCTCGACGACATGGGTTCGCGACACGCTGAAGATCGCGTCCTCGGATGCCTCGACGATCGCTGCGACCCGCTCGCGTTCCAGGCGCGACTGTCGCTCCTCGGTGACGTCGCGCAACAGGGCCATCGCGCCGATGACTTCGCCGCGCTCGTTGCGCAGGCTGGCGACCCGCTGCTCGATGATGACCTTGCGCCCGTCGCGGCAGGTCCAGGGTCGCTCGAACGCACGGTCGTCGAACTCGCCGTGCGTTTCGTAGAAATCCCAGAACCGGCGTTGCACCTCGACGCCGTCGGCGTCCAGGGCCGCGGACACGGCGAGGGGCCCGCCCTCCAGCCAGTGCCGGGCCGGGTAGCCGAGCAGGGTGCCCATCGCACGGTTCACGAAGATGATGTTGCCCGCGGTGTCCACGATCTTCACCGCGTCGGGCATGGTGTCGACCAGGGTCCGGTAGCGTGCCTCGCTCAGTTCGAGCGCGGTGCGCGCCGCCACCACGTCGTTCACGTTGATGTAGAGCGTGATCAGGCGGTCGGATCCGCCGTCCTCGCCGGGCAGCTTGGAGATCGAGCCCAGCACCCAGCAGCGGCTGCCGTTGGCGCACAGCAGCGGCTTCATGGCCGTGTATTCCCCGACCGTACCGTCGACCAGTCGCTCGACGCGGCTGCGCATCGCATCGAGGTCCTCGGGCGGGGTGAGCTGGTCCAGCGTCATCCCCAGCAGCTGGGCCTCAGTGTAGCCGACCAAGCGGCAGAACGGACCGTTCACGCGGGTCAGGCGGCCCGAATGCATGTCGCGTTCGATCACTGCGACCGAGGCGATCTCGCAGGCGCGGGCGAGGCGCTGGCCATCCACGTCGGTCGTGCTGCCGGTCACCACCGCCTGGATCGACAGCAGGCGGTGGCCCGGTCCGTCCACCGGCTGCAGCGCGAGCGACACGGCCTTGCGTGGCGTGCCACGCGGGTCCTCGATGCCGAAGGCGGTGCGCAGCACGAACGGCTCGCGCGAGCCTTCGGCGAAGGCCGCGACCGCGGCGCGCAGGGGCGCGCGATCCCGTGCCGGCACCAGTTCGAACAGCGTGGCGGCCGCGAGCTCGTCGCGCGGCAGGCAGAGCATGTCGCGCAGCGGCTGGTTGACCCGCAGCACCTTCAGGCTGGCCGGTTCCAGTTCAATCAGCGGCGAAGGGATCAGCCGGTAGATCGCATCGAGCCGGGCCACGGCCTCTTCGGCGGAACGCATGGCGCGGCCGTTGCCTGCGTCGACGCCCTGGGCGATGCTGACCACCCGGTTCCGTCCCGTACCGTCCGACAAGCGCGAGTCCCCCCGGAGGCGCGGCCGATACCGACCGGCCTGCCTCCCATCCCTGCGTCACGCGTGGCTCCGAGACGCTCACGGGCAGCATACGCGTGTTCAGGCGATCTGGGGCGCGTCTGCCGGCATCCGCGATTCGCCGGCGGAGGACGGCACGACTTCGCTGCGCCAGGCCACCATCAGGCGCAGGGCCGCGGTCGCGCTCATCGAATACGGATCGAACACCGCGGACGTGCCGTACTTGAGCAGCGCGGCTGCCCTGCGGCTGGCGCCGAGGCCGACCACGTCCAGCGCCGCCATGTTCCAGTCCGGGAACTCGCGTTCCACCACTTCCCCGTAGCTGATCAGCGCGAGCTGGTGGTGCCGCGGGTCGGCCGCGATCCGGTGGTACAGCGCGTTGACCCGCTGGCCGCTGCCCTCGAGCACCTGCAGGAAGCCGTCGCGGCTGAACGCGAGCATGCCGGTGATCTCCTGGTCATGGTTGTGCTGGCGGCAATGCTCGAGCAGGGTGACCATCTCGCGCATGCCGAGCGGGCGTGCGGAACGGCTTGCGTAAATCAGTCTGACCAGGCGCATCGTTGAATCTCCTCTGGGTGTGTCCGCACCAGGTGCGGGTTCCGGCGGGCGGCGGGGGGAGGCCGACCGTCGGCTCGTTGCGGGTGGATCCGTTCCTTACCGTGTTCAGGCCATGCAGGCGCGGGCCGCCATCACCAGCGCGCCGGGGAAGCGGTCGAGCGGGATCACGTCGTCGACCCCGCCCATGCGCACCGCCTCCTTCGGCATGCCGTAGACGACGCAGCTCGCCTCGTCCTGTGCGAAGGTGCGTGCACCTGCATCGTGCATCTCGCGCATGCCGCGCGCGCCGTCGTCGCCCATGCCGGTCATGATCATGCCGATCGCATTGGCACCGGCCACCTGGGCGACGCTGCGGAACAGCACGTCCACCGAGGGCCGGTGCCGGTTGACCAGCGGCCCGTCCATCACGCAGGCCTCGTAGTACGCACCGGAACGCCGGATGGTCATGTGCTTGCCGCCGGGCGCGATCAGCGCGACGCCCGGTGCCACGCGGTCACCGGTCTTCGCCTCGCGCACGTTCACTTCGCACAGCGAGTCGAGGCGCTCGGCGAGAGAGGCGGTGAAGCGCTCCGGCATGTGCTGTACGATGACGATGCCGGGGATCACCCGCGGCAGGCGGGTGAGTAGCGATTCGATCGCCTGCGTGCCGCCGGTCGAGGCGCCGATCGCGATCACCATGTGGGTGGTCTTGGCCATCGCCAGGGCGCCGGCCGCATCGCCGCCGGGCTCGCCGCCGGCCGCCGACCCTGATGCCGCCCCGGCCACGCCCCGGGGCGCTGCCGTGTTCGACAGCGGTCGTGCGCCGGCACCGGGCAGCGCGCGCGCCGGAGGCGCTGCGGGTGCTCCAGGCGGCATGGCCTTCGCCGGCTCGCCCCCGCCGCTGGAGCGCCGCGGGCGGGTGGCCGCGGCACTCTTCAGGGCCGATGCAATCTCGCGCGCGGCCGTGCCCAGGAAATCCTTCAGCCCGAGCTTGGGCTTGGTCACGAAACTCACCGCGCCGGCCGACAGCGCGGCCATCGTGGTCGCGGCGCCCTTCTCGGTGAGCGTCGAGCAGATCACCACCGGGGTCGGACGCTCGGCCATCAGCTGCCGCAGGAACGAGATGCCGTCCATGCGCGGCA
>JAJTHE010000041.1 GCA_021298815.1 Betaproteobacteria bacterium
CGGATGTGCGGCAGCGGCGTGGCCAGCCCGTTGAACATCAGCTGCACATGGCCGCCGACCAGGTCGGTGGTCGCCGGCACCGCGCCCTTGTACGCGACATGGGTCATCCGGATGCCGGCCATCGAGCCGAGCATCGCCATCGACAGGTGCTGCGGACTGCCGACGCCACCGGACGAGTAGAGCAGCTGGTCCGGCCGCGACCTGGCCAGCGCGACGAGTTCCTTCACCGTCTTCACCGGCAGGCTGGGATGGACGACCAGCACCGTCGGGATGCTCACCACCGTGGTGATCGGCGCGAAGCTCTTCAACGGGTCGTAGTCGATCTTCGCGTAGACATGCGGCAGCGTGGTCATGATGCTGCTGTTGAGCAGCGCCAGCGTATGGCCGTCGGCTGCCGCGCGCGCGGCACGCGCCGTCCCGGGAAGGCCGGCGGCGCCCGGCAGGTTCTCGATCACGAACGGCTGCTTGAGCACCGACGACAGCCGCTCGGTCAGCACCCGCAGCGAGACGTCGGCGGCGCTGCCGGCCGCGAGCGGAATGATCACCGTGATCGGCCGGGACGGCCAGGCAGGCTGTGCCGCGACATTGCCGGCGAAAAGCACGGAGGCGACGCCGGCGAGCGGCAGGCAGGTGGCGGCGCGGCGGCGGATCGGACACGAAACCATGCAGTGACTCCACGGGGATGCACTGCCGCGCATCATGCGGCACGCGGCGCCGGCCGTCCAGCCGGGAGTAGTCCGGGTCACTCCGGCTCGATTGCCGCATCCTTCACCATCTTCGCCCAGCGCAGCGTCTCGCTGCGCACGTACGCCGCGAACTCGACCGGGTTCAGCGGTTCGACGCTGAAGTTGAGCGCGTTGAGCGACTTGCGCACGCCCTCGTCGGCGAGCGCCTTCGACGACAGCATCCACAACTGGTCGATGATCGGCTTCGGGACGCCGGCCGGTGCGGCGAGGCCTGCCCAGACCGTCACGTCATAACCCGGCACCACTTCGCCGATCGCCGGCACGTCCGGCAGCGTCGGGCTGCGCTTCGCGGTGGTGACGCCGAGCGCGCGCATCTTGCCGGCGCGCACCAGCTGGAGTCCCGCCGCGAAGTCCGAGAACGTGGAATCGATCTGCCCGCCGATCACGTCGGTCACCGCCTGCGGCGTCCCCTTGTATGACACCTCGAGCAGTTCGGCACCGGCGAGCGAGCGCATCATGCCGATCGACACCCGCATGCCGGCCGAAGCCTGGCCGGCAGTGAGCTTGCCCTGGCGCGACTTCGCGAACGCGATGAACTCGCGCAGGTCCTTCGCGGGCAGGTCGTTGCGCACCACCAGCAACAGTCCGGTGGTGATGAACCGCGCGACCGGGGTGAAGTCCTTCTGGATGTCGAACGGCAGCTTCTTGTACAGGCTCACGTTGCCGGCGAAGGTGGTGTTGTTGGCGCTGACCAGCGTATAGCCGTCCGGCGTCGCCCGCGCCGCGACCTCGACGCCGATGTTGCCGTTCGCGCCGGGGCGGTTGTCCATGATGAACGGCTGGCCCGCCGTCTGCGCCATGTGCTGGGTGACGAAGCGCATGATCTGGTCGGGTGCACTGCCCGGGGGAAAGGGCACGATCACGCGCACCGGACGCGACGGGTAGGCCTGCGCGTACGCGGTTCCGGTCGCCGACAGCAGGCCACCCGCCATCAACGCGATCGCTGCTGCCGCACCGGTCGTGCGGGCGGTCTTGTTCCATGCTGCCATCTTCATTCTCCTCGTTACCGCGCGTGCGGGATCGCCGGCAGCAGCACGTACGGCTGATTGCCCGGTTCGAAATGCAGGACATTGGTGCCGCCGAACACTTCCGGCGGCCGGTCTTCGGGATGGTCGTGCAGGAAGGGCCCGACACCGGTCAGCGTGTAGTGCACGCCGGGGATGCTCAGCGGCGGACCGGGATAGGCGTAGTCGCAACCGCGCACCGACAGTGCGAGCCGATACCCGGCCGGAACGACGATGCAGGTGGGCCAGATCTCGACATCGAGGTCCACCGGCACGCCGGGCTGCAGCGGCTGTACCTCGTCATGCACATGCCACGGGCGGTACGGCAGCGAACGCGCCGGGTCGAGCTTGCGATGCGACGCGCGCAGCCAGCCCAGTCCGACCGGCGTCCTCGGATCGTTCGAGCCCTGGAACGCAACCTCGGTGCCGTCGGGCGCGAACACCCGCAGCACCAGGAACACGTCGGCGTCCATGGTGTCCGAGCTCAGCCGCAGCTTCGCAGCCACAGGCCCGGTGACCTCCATCGGCGCCTCCAGCGGCGGCGTGCTGAACAGCAGACCGTCGCCCCCGGTCTGGTAGGCGAGCGCTGCCGCCACGCCGGGCTCGCCGGGACCGAACGCCATCTTCACCGGATCGAGGTAGTACTTCGTCCATTGCGTGCGCGCGATCGGCCATTCCGCTTCCGCCCGCTCCTCGAAGCGGTCGGGATGGCGCACCTGCAGCAGCACCCGCGGCTGCCGGTCCCAGCCGGTATCCTCGCCCTTCAGGAAATGCCCGAAGAAGCGCTTCTGCATCGCCTCGCAGCGCGTCGTGTGGAAGCTCTCCCAGTGCGCGCCGCCATGCGCCTCGAGCCACTTCTGCTTCGCCGGTGCACGGACGAAGGCCTCGAAGTTGCCACGGGTATGAAGCCCCTGCCCGCCCCAGTTGGCCGCGGTGAGGAACGGCACCTCTACCTGCGACAGGTCGGGCGAGCGCTCGCGATGCGCATCGTCGTCGAACGGATGGTCGAGGATCCACCGGTTGAAGTCGATCCGGTTGCGCGCCAGTTCCTCGTCCGGCAGCGTCCCCGGCCCGGCGATCAGCTCGCCGGTCGCCCGGCTGCGGAAGCCACGCTCGCCGTACCCGTGCTGCGACCGGTGCACCGCGCGCGGGAACCAGTTGGTGAGGAAGCGCGAGAAGATGCCGCCATGGCGCGTCGCCTCGCGATAGAAATCGGACGAACCTTCCCAGGTGACGATCGCGGTGAGGTGCGCCGGCTTCAGGCAGGCCACCTGCCAGGCGTTCATCGCGTAGTACGAGATGCCGTTCAGCCCCACCTTGCCGCTGCTCCAGGGCTGCACGCCGGCCCACTCGATGCAGTCGTGGAAGTCGCGCGTCTCGCGCGGCGACCACGGATCGACCACGCCCGGCGAGCGGCCGGTGCCGCGGCCATCGACCCGCACCACCGCGTAACCGTCGGGCACCCATTTCTCCGGGTCGACCAGTTCCCAGGTCTGGTAGAGGTTGGTCGAGCCCTCCGCCACGTCCGGGTGCAGGGCGATCAGCCGCTCCCATGCCGCCTTGTTGCCGTCCTGGAAGGCGAGTCCCTTGCCGTACGGCCCGTACGACAGGATCACCGGATACCTGCCCTCGCCCGGCGGCAGGAATACATCGGCGCGCAGCACGATGCCGTCGTCCATCGGGATCGGCGCATCCCACAGGATGCGCATCCCGTCGCGCAGTTCGCTCTTCTCCACGTGCTTATCCCCCTGGCCGCGGTGCGACCCCTTCCGGTCTTCTATCCCGCCCAGACCGCGCGGATCTCCGCGATCGACGGCGTCACGCCGAAGAAGCGCCGGATGTTGCGCATCGTCTGGGCATGGTCTTCCGGCACGTAGGCGGCACAGCCATCCTCGGCCATCACCACATAGTAGTCGTGCACGAAGGCCGCGCGCGCGGTCGTCTCGACGCAGACGTTGGTGACCACGCCGGTCAGCACCACCGTGCGGATGCCGTGCGAACGCAGCACGAGGTCGAGGTTGGTGCCCTGGAACGCGTCGTAGCGGTTCTTCACCACCACGATGTCGCCATCGACCGGCCGGATGTCCTCGTACCAGTCGCCCGCCCAGGAATCCTTCTCGCACACCGGGATGGTGGTGAAGCCGCCCTTGCGCTCGCGCACCGCCTGCTCGAGCCACGGATCGGACAGGTACGCATTGCCGTTCGACGTGTATTCGCAGCGCACGAAGACGACCCGCACCCCGGCCGCGCGGGCGGCGGCGAGCAGCGGCGGCAGCCGCGCCGCCATCCGCTGCGCCTCGGAGATGTCCCGTCCGTCCTTCGACACCATGCCGCCGCTCGCGCAGAAGTCGTTCTGCATGTCGATCACCACCAGCGCGGTGTGTGTCGGCTGCACCTTCTGTTCGAGCGTCACCAGCAGCGGGCGATGCGCAAGCCGCTGCGCGGCCTCAAGGTCCTGTTCGATGCTCAACGGATGCTCCGGCGGGTGCTGCAGGCTTCAGAGGTCTTCCGGAACGGCCACTGCGGCCGCCTTCGAATCGTGCGCGGCGATCTCGCGCGACGGCTTCCCGCCGCGCGAATCGCGGCCGGTCGGCGTCCAGGTGCAGACCCGCGCATCGTCGACCCAGACCGTACGGTATTCGGCGGGCACGAAGAACTCGATGAAGGTCTTGCCCACCGCGCCGGTCGAGGTGTAGTGGCGCTCGCCGTCCGGGTGGTAGACGAGGTCTCCGGCCCGGTAGGCATGCGGCACCTCGTCGGAGTAGCCGGTCGACTCGCCGGCGATCACGTACATGAAGTGCTCGGCGCCCTCGTGGTGGTGGTTCGATCCGTCGGTGTGCGGCGGATAGACGATGATCTCGGCCTTCAGCGCCTTGTTGCCGGTGAGCTTCGGCGTCGCGACGTAGATGCGCCGGCGGGCATCGTGCTTCGAGTCGAGCACCGGCTCGTGCGCCCAGTCGACGATGCGCAGGCTGGGCGGATTCGCGGCGATGCCGGGGTCGAGGCTGTGCGCCCGTGGCACCTCGGCCAGCAGCAGGCGCGCACCGCCCGGCCCTGCCGACAGCGACCCGCGGCATCCGATCGGCAGCACGACCGCATGGGCCTCCTGCAGCGCATGCATGGTCCCGTCGAGTTCGAGCTGCAATGCGCCGTCCAGCACCAGGAACCAGCCCAGGCTGTCGGCCGGCAGCGAAAGCTCGAAGCGGCCACCGGCATCGAAGTCGATGCGGTCGGCCAGCACGCGCGTCGCCGGGATGCGTGCCCGGTCGAGCATCGCGCGCCGTCGCACGCCGCGCCCGCAAGCCGTCGACTCGACCTCGCCTTCATGGACGATGCAGACCATGTTCCCCCTCCCTTCGTTGCCGGCTCTGCGGCCGGTCCCTGTTTCAGCGCGGCCTGACCGCCGTGACGTCGATCTCGATCCGGGCACCGGGCTGGTTCAGGCAGTGCACGCAGATCGTCGTGCTGGCCGGCTTCCAGTCGCCGAGGTACTCGCGCACCGTGCGCGATGCGCCGTCCTGGTCGCGCATGTCGGTCAGGTACTTCGTCATCTTCACGATGTGGCGCAGCGTCAGGCCTTCCTTCTCTAGGATCAGCTTGATCTTGTCCATCGCGCGCCGCACCTGGGTCTCGATGTCCGGCGCATGGAAATGCTCTTCGCGGATGTGCGGATGCGAGTGGTACAACGGCGCCGCGGTCATGCCGGACAGGTAGATCGTGTCGACCGGGCCGCTGATGACCACCGCCGGCGAATAGGGCAGCTCTTCGCTGCGCTCCAGGATCGGATGGCTGCTGCGGGTGATTTCCTCGATGCGCTTCGTGTCGCCCATGTCTGCCTCCGGAAACGGATCGGCCGCGGCCGATCAGTCGACCTGCACGCGTGCGTCGCGTGCCACCCGCGCCCATTTCGCGATGTCGCTCTTGACCCGTTCGTCGAAGAACGCCGGCGTGCCGCCGACCGGCTCGAGCCCGGCGAGCCGGTAGGCCTCGCGGATCTCCGGGGTCTTCAGCACGCGGTCGAGCTGGTCCGCGATGAAGGCGATGGTTTCCCTCGGCGTGGCGGCCGGCGCGAACATGCCGTACCACGACTGGGCGTCGAATCCGGCCAGCCCCGCCTCGGCCATCGTCGGCACGTCGGGCAGCGGCGCGAAGCGCGTGGCGGTGGTCACCGCGAGCGCGCGCATCCGTCCCGACTGCACGTGCGGCAGAACCACGGCCGGGCTGGAGAACATCATGTCGACTTCCCCGCCGAGCAGCGCGATGCCCGCCGGCGCACCGCCCTTGTACGGCACGTGCAGGGTCTTGATGCCGGCCATCAGGTTCAGCAGTTCGGACGCCATGTGGAAGCCGCTGCCCGGGCTCGCCGATGCATAGGTCATCTTGCCGGGCAGCCGGCGGGCGAGCGCGGTGAGTTCCTTCATCGACCGGGCGGGCACCGACGGATGGACGACGAACACGTAGGGCCCGATCGCCAGCATGCTGACCGAGGCGAAGTCCTTCACCGTGTCGTACGGCACCTTCGCATACACGCTCAGGTTGATCGTGTGCTGCCCGGCCGTGGCGAGCAGCGTGTAGCCGTCGGGCGGCGCCTTCGCGACCGCGGCCGATCCGATCATCGACCCCGCGCCGGGCCGGTGGTCCATGATCACCGGCTGGCCCAGCGCCGTGCGCAGGCGGTCGAACACCGGCCGGCCGACGACGTCGACCGGGCCGCCGGGCGGGAACGGATTGATCACCCGGATCGGCTTGGATGGAAACGCGGGCTGAGCCAGCGCAGCACCCGCGATCAGCGCGCCGGCCAGCGCAACCGGGAGCGCACGGAAAAGCGCCGCGCATGACCCAGCGGATCGATCCATCGTAGCAGGCAGCACCATGCAATCCTCGACAAGGGAAACCGTGTGATCACACTACACGGGCGGGAAAAACGGGTCAAGGCGACGCCGGGCCGGCTCGGCCTTCTGCACGGCGCTGGCCATCGCTCACTCGATGCGGATCTTCCCGGTGCGGATCACCTTGGTCCAGAGGGCGATCTCGCTCTGGATGAATCGGGTGAAGTCCTGCGCCGTCGCCGCAGGTGTTGGCTCGACGACATCCGCGCGCAGCCGTTCCTGCACTTCCGGCCGCTCGAGCACGCGCTTCACCACCTGGCTCATCCGATCGACCACCGGCTTCGGAAGCCCGGCCGGACCGACCAGCCCGTACCAGGTGCTGGACGAGAAGCCGGGTACGGTCTCGCTCATCGCCGGCAGTTCGGGCGCGCCGGGCGCGCGCTTCTCGGTGGTGACGCCGAGCGCGCGCAGCTTGCCGCCGCGCACCTGCGGCACCGCCGAGGCGCCGGCGGCGAACGCCGCCGTGATGTGGCCGCCCATCAGGTCGGCCATCGCCGGGCCGTCGCCCTTGTACGGCACATGCGAGAGCTGCACGCCGGTCAGCTGCTGCAGCAGTTCGCCCGACAGGTGCGGCGTGCCGCCGATGCCCGACGAACCGAAACTGACCTTGCCCGGGTTGGCACGGGCGAATTCGATCATCTCCTTCAGCGTGGTTATCTTCGACGCCGGATTCACCAGCATCACCAGCGGGCCGATGCCGATCAGGCTGATCGGGGTGATGTCCTTGATCGGGTCGAAGTTGAGCTTGTACAGCGGCGCGCTGCTGGCGTAGCTCGACGGGATCACCAGTTGGGTATAGCCGTCCGGGTTGGACCGGATCGCGAGTTCGGTGCCGATGGTGCCACCCGCGCCGGGCCGGTTGTCGAGCACGACTGGCTGGCCGAGTTCCTCCGAGATCCGCGGCGCCAGCAGGCGGGCCACCACGTCGGTGCCGCCGCCCGGTGCGTAGGCGACGATCGTCCGGATCGGCCGCTCCGGCCACTTTCCGGCCTGGGCCGCGGCATCGGTCGGGCCGGCAAGCCAGGCGACGCCGGCCGAGAACAGGACGGCAGGCACGACGGCCCGGGCGGGATGCGGACGACGCATGTCAACTCCTCCAGTGGCGCCGGGCTGTCTGCGCCCGATCGGCTGGCAGTGTAGCAGCAGCGCGCCGCGGCACCCCATCCCGGAAGCGGCGGGGCCTGCCGGGCAAGCGCGGTAACATCACGCGGAGCCGGCCCGGCCCGATGCAGGCTTGGCGGCGATCCGGACCCGAACCACTGGAGGAAACGCATGTCACGACTTGGCCAGGTGGACCTCGATACCGCGCCCGCGCTGTCGCGGCCGATGCTCGAAGGGGTGCAGCGCAAGCGCGGTGTCCTGCCGCAGATGTACCGCGCGCTGGGAAATTCACCGGCTGCGATGTCGGCCTACGTCGCGTTCGGCGGCGCGATGGCCGGCAGCACGCTGCCCGTCGCGGTGAAGGAGCAGGTGTCGATCGCGATCGCCACGTCCAGCGACTGCCGCCAGTGCATGGAGGCGCATACCCGCTTCGGTCGCGAGGCAGGCCTGTCCGACGCGGAGCTCGATGCCGCGCGCCGTTTCGAATCCGGCGATCCCCTGGCCGCCGCCGCCCTCGCGTTCGCGCGCGCAGTGAAGGATCGCAGCGGCCATGTCCCGGACGCAGCCGTCGATGCGGCGCGCGCGGCCGGCATCGACGATGCGCGCATGGTCGACATTGCCGCGCTGGTGGCGATCAACCTGTTCACGAACTACGTGAACAACCTGGCCAAGCCGCAGGACTAGCGCAGCGGGCGCTGGCGCTAGGTCGCGATCCGCTCAGTCGCGGTACGACGGATCGCTGCGGTCCAGCGCGCGGCGCAGCGCGCGCCATTCGGTCTGCTTCTTCTTGTACGGCAGCGCGGCGAACTGCGCCGCCACCTTGTCCGCCACGTGGGGCGGCGGGATGCGCAGCTTCGACCCGCCCGCCAGTGCATCGACCTGCGCCGTGCACGCGCGTTCCAGGTAGTACATCAGGTCGAAGGCCTGGGCGATCGTCTCGCCGGCGGTGAGCAGCCCGTGGTTGCACAGGATCATCGCGCGATGCGCGCCGAGGTCGCGCACCAGCCGCTGCTGCTCGTCGAGGTCGAGCGCCACGCCTTCGTAGTCGTGGTAAGCCAGCTGCCCGTGGAAGCGCATCGCGTGCTGGGAGATCGGCAGCAGGCCCTGTTCCTGCGCGGACACCGCGATGCCGGCGGCGGTGTGCGTATGCATCACGCAGGCCACGTCGGGACGGGCCCGGTGCACTGCGCTGTGGATCACGTAGCCGGCGCGGTTGATGCCCAGCCCGGTCGGATCGTCGACGATCTCGCCGTCCAGGTTCACCTTCACCAGCGAGGAGGCGGTGATCTCGTCCCAGGTCAGGCCGAACGCATTGATCAGGAAGTGCTCGTCCGGCCCCGGCACGCGCGCGGAGATGTGGGTGTAGATGAGGTCGGTCATCCGGTACAGCGCGGCGCAGCGGTAGCAGGCCGCGAGGTCGATGCGCACCGCCCACTCTTCCGCGGACACGCGCGCACGCACGCTGCCCGGTTCGATCACGAATGCAGCCGGCTCGATGGCCAGGTCGATCCTGTCGTTCATGGTTCCTCCCGATGGCATCATAGAGCACCTTCGAGAAGCGAGAGGACGCCGATGCCCGGATTTGCCCTGGTGATGCACACCCTGGCGCTGCCCGCCCGGGCGCTGCCTGCGCCGACCGCCCTTCCCGCGACGTTCGCCGCCCTGCTGTCATTGATGGCCGGCAGCGCCTGCGCACAGGCCTATCCCGCGAAGCCGATCCGCATCGTGGTGTCCGCCACGCCCGGGGGCGGCGTCGACACCAGCACGCGCATCGTCGGCCAGGGCATGACGGAACGCTGGGGCCAGCCGGTGCTGATCGAGAACCGGCCCGGGGGCGGCGGCGCGGTCGCCGGAGACATCGTCGCGCGCGCCGCGCCCGACGGCTACACGCTGAAGACCATATCCATCGGCCACTCGGTGCTGCCGAGCACCCACCGCAACCTGTCCTACGACCCGGAACGCGACCTGGTGCCGGTGAGCGTGATGGTCAACGGGCCGAACGTGCTGGTCGTCCACCCGTCGCTGCCGGTGAAATCGGTGAAGGAACTGGTGGCACTCGCCCGGTCCAGGCCGGGCGCCCTGCTCTATGCATCGTCGGGCAACGCCGGGCCGCCGCACATGGCGATGGAACTGTTCCGCATGCTCGCCGGCATCGACCTGGTTCATGTCCCGTACAAGGGCACCGGCCCGGGCATGGCCGACCTGGTCGCCGGCCGCGTGTCGATGACCTTCGCCAGCGTGATCTCGGTGCGCCAGCATGTGGATTCCGGACGCCTGCGGCTGCTGGCCACCTCGGGCGCGAAGCGCTCGGCGAGCATCCCCGACGTGCCGACGATGGCCGAGGCCGGCGTGCCGGGCTACGCGGTCGACGTCTGGTATGCGATGTTCGCGCCCTCGGCGACGCCGCGCGACATCCTGCAGGCGCTCAACTCGGAGGTCGCACGCAGCCTGAACCAGCCGGCGATCCGGGCGAAACTGGCCGCACAGGGCCTCGAGCCCGTGGCCGAACCGCTCGACCAGACCGCGGCCTACATCCGCGCCGAGACCGCGAAGTGGGCGAAGGTCGTCAAGGCCGCGAAGATCAGCGTGGAGTGAAAGCCCTGGAGACATCCCCGAAGCCCCTGCCGTCCTTCTCCGCCGCCCTGCCGCGCTTCCGCAGCGGACGCGACACGCCGCGTGCCTACCTCGAGCGCTGCATCGAGGCGATCGCCGCGCGCGAGCCGACGGTGCATGCGTTCAAGGTGCTGGCCCTCGACGCAGCGCGCGCGGCGGCCGATGCCTCGACCGGGCGCTATCGCCGCGGCGAACCGCTGTCCCCGGTCGACGGCTGCCCGATCGGCATCAAGGACATCATGGACACCCGCGACATGCCGACGCAGATGGGCAGCCCGGCCTTCGCCGGCTGGCAGCCGGCGTACGACGCGGCCTGCGTGCAGGCGCTGCGCGACGGCGGTGCCGTGCTGCCCGGCAAGACGGTGACCACCGCCTTCGCCTGCGGCATGTCGAACGAGACCACCAATCCGCTCGACCCGCGGCGCACGCCGGGCGGGTCTTCGAGCGGCTCGGCGGCCGCGGTCGGGGCCGGCATGCTGCCCGCAGCACTCGGCACCCAGACCCAGGGCTCGCTGCTGCGTCCGGCATCGTTCTGCGGCATCGTCGGCTTCAAGCCGACCTGGGGCACGCTGTCGATGCAGGGCGTGCATCCGATCTCGGCGACCCACGACCACCTCGGCGTGCTCGCCTCGACGCTGGAGGACACCTGGCGCATCGCGTCGCACCTCGCCACCGCCCAGGGCCACCCGGCGTATCCGCCGCTGCAGCGCGCCTCGGAGACCCTGCCGCGCGCAGCCGCGCCGAAGCGGCTGCTGTGGCTGCGCACCGAGGCCTGGTCGCGCGAGGTTGATCCGGCCACCGCATCGGCGTTCGAGGCGCTGGTGCAGCGCCTGGCAGCCGCGGGCGTCGAGGTGAAGGACGCATCCGGCGACGCCGCCGCGGCCGCGCTCGAAGGCTGCCTGACCCCGGCCTTCGTCGAGCGTTGCCTCGGCATCACTGCCTACGAGATGCGCTGGCCCTATCGCCAGTACGTCGAGCGCCATGGCGACCTGATCGAGAAGCGCGTGCACGACCGGATGGTCCAGGCTTTCGCGATGACGCCGGCCGATTACGCCGACCGCCTCGCCGGCCGCGCGGCGATGCAGCGCAAGGTGGCGGCCCTGATGCGCGGCTTCGACGGCATCATCACGCTGTCGGCCTCGGGCCCGGCACCGATCGGCCTGTCGGCGACCGGCAGCCGCAGCTTCCTCGTCTACGCGACCTTCCTCGGCCTGCCCGCGTTCAGCCTGCCGCTGATGCAGGTGGACGGCCTGCCGGTCGGGCTGCAGCTGATCGGCCGCCATGGCAGGGACGGCGACCTGTGCGCGCGGGCGCGCTGGATGATGCAGCAGGTCCACGGCTAGGCCGAAGCCGCGAACGCCGGCAGGCGAGCCGCCGCCGGCACGGCCGGTCCTTCAGTCCATCCGCACCGCGTCGAACAGCCCGTCCAGGCCGGGCTGGCGTTCCAGGCTGCGCAGGAAGTCCAGTGTCCGTGCGGCAGCCGGGGCCGGCAGCACCCGCGTGGCGAGCGCGGTGAACTTCGCCTCCACCTCTGCGGTCGGCATCGGACGCCGGAAGTGGCCGAGCGGCCAGCAGCCCTGCGCGCGGTGCATCGTCCCGTCCTCGAGCTCGACCTCGATGCGGCAGGGCAGTTCCGCCGGTGCGCGCGCCGAGAAGTCGAGGTCCTCGCGCACCACGATGCGGTCGGCCAGTGCATGGATGCGGGCATCGGCCAGCCGCGCGTCGGAGAAGATCGCGTCGCTGAACGCCCCGTCGAGCAGCACTGCCGCGATGATGAACGGCAGGCTGTGGTCGGCCGTCTCGCGCGTGGTCGGGTGCCACTTCTCCGGCTCGTTGCCGATCTCGCTGAAGGTGAACCAGTAGGTGTGGATGGTGATCGCGCGGATCGGCCGTCCCGCGATCGCCGCATGCAGCTCCAGCGCCAGCTCGACCGGCAGCTGCGAGTGGTACTCGGTGAGGTAGTTCTTGGTGCAGGCCTGCAGCACCTTGAGTTCCCCCGGGCGCACGGCCAGCGGTGCCATCGCCGACTCGTGCATCAGCTCGAACAGGCCATGCGACCCTTCGACCGGCTTCTCCGGCCCGGTCATGCCCTCGGCAGCGAGCAGTGCCGCGAACACCCCGTTGCGCGCCGCATTGCCGCCCGCGCAGCCCTTCCACATGGACAGGTGGCCTCGCCGAGTCGCGCCCAGCGCGAGGTTCGGCGTCAGGGCCAGGGACAGCGCATGCGCGCTGCGCCCGGCGTCCAGGCCGAGCAGCTTCGCGGCGCCGATCGCGCAGGCGCCCGCGGTGTAGACCACGTAGTCGTAACCCTTGTCGCGCACCTTCAGCGACTGGAACAGGCAGTGGTAGACCTCGTAGGCCGCGACGATCGCGGCGATCAGCGACCGGCCGTCCGCATGCACATGGTCCGCCGCGGCGAGCAGGGCGCTCAGCGTGTCGCTCGGATGCCCGCCGCTCGGGAAGTTGTCGTTGCCGTCGAGGTAGCGCGCCATCACGCCGTTGGCGAAGGCGGCAAGTTCCGGCAGGGTCCGGCGGTGCCCGCCCAGCACCCGCGCGCCCTGCGGCAGCGCGACCCGCGCCGCGAGCGTGCGGGCCATCGCGCTCGGCGGCGCGTCATGCCCGCCCAGGCCGACCCCGACATAGTCGACCAGGCGCAGGCGGCTCGCGTCGACCACCTCCAGCGGCAGGTCTTCGTAGCGGACCGACTGCGAGAACGCCACCAGGCGCGAGACGACGCTGTCCATGCTGTCCTCCGAAGGCGGCCGGAGCCCGGGGCTCAGCTCAGCCGGGCGCTGCCGGGCGCGACCTTCGCCGGCCGCACTGCATACTGGTCGATGGCATAGCCCACCATGCGCGCGTCGCGCAGGCAGGTCATGAAGTCGCCCGGTGCCGAGCAGTCGCCGATCGCGACATAGGGCAGGCCCACGTCCTCGAGCACCGGGACCATCCCGAGGTTCGGCTGCGCGCCGACGGCGACCAGCAGCATCTCGCCGATCTCGTGCCGCACCGGGGCACCTTCCGGGCCACGCAGTTCCAGGATGCCGCCCTCCGCGGACACGACCTGCGTCTTCAGCCGCACCACCACGCCGGCGGCGCGCAGCCGGTCCGCGACTTCCGTGCGGTTGCTCTTCGACATGCCCTCGCCGAGCACCGCCTTCGGCTCGACCAGCGACACGCGCACGCCACGCGCCGCCAGCAGGTCGGCCGTCTCCATGCCCACCGTGCCGCCCCCGACGATGGTCACCCGCGTGCCCGGCGCGACGCGGTCGGGCTGGCGCAGGACATCCCAGGCCTGCAGCACGGTGATCGACGCGTCGATCGCATCGACGTCGAACGGCGCCGGACGCGGCACCGCGCCGGTCGCCAGCACGACCAGGTCGGGCGCGAACGCACGGATGGAGGCTGCGTCGGCCACGACGCCGGTGCGGATCGGCACGCCCAGGGCGGTCGCCTGCTGCAGCGGATAGCGCCAGGCCGCCTCGACCTCCTTCTTGTCCGGGGCTGCGATCGCCATCGCGACCTGGCCGCCGATGCGATCGCTGCGCTCCCACACTTCCACCTGGTGCCCGCGCGCGGCCGCCACCCGCGCAGCCTCGACGCCGCTCACGCCGGCACCGAGCACCAGGACCCGCTGCCGCGCGGCGCGCGGCGGCTGCGGATCGAGCTGCGGCTCGGCCAGCGGCAACGTCTCGAAGGGCGTGCCCATCAGCGGATTCTGCACGCAGGTCACGTCGCGTTCGGCCGACAGCCGGTCGTGGCAGACATTGCAGGCGATGCACTGGCGGATCGGTGCATCGACCTCGCCGAACGCCTTCAGGCACCAGTGGGGATCCGCATACAGCGCACGGCCGAGCGAGATGAAGTCGGCGCTGCCCGAAGCGAGGACCGCCTCCGCATCCTGCGGCTCGACGATGCGCCCGGCGACGAACACCGGGATCGACACGGCGTCGCGGATCGGCTTCGCCAGCGGTGCGAGGCACCCGCGCGGGAACGACGGCGTCTGGATGCAGTACTTCGACAGCTGCGGCGTCTCGTTGCTGCCGCCGGACAGGTCGAGCGCCACCACGCCGGCCTGCTCCAGGCCGCGCGCCAGCGCGATCGCATCGTCCTGCGTGTAGCCGTCCGGCGTGAACTCGGTGACGCTGAAGCGCACCATCACCAGCAGGCCGGGGGCGGCGTCCTGCATCCGCTTGACCGTCTCCACCAGGAAACGCATCCGGTTTTCGACCGACCCGCCGTACTCGTCGGTCCGGTGGTTGATGCGCGGGGTGAAGAACTGCTGGAACAGGTAGCCGTTCGCCGCATGGATCTCGACGCCGTCGTAGCCGGCCACCCACAGGCGGCGCGCCGCGCTGGCGAAGTCCTTCTGCACCTCGACGATCTCGTCGCGGGTCATCGGCCGCACGCCGTCGCCGGTCTTCGGGTTGATCCAGTCGGACGGACCGACCGCCACCGCGCCCGGCTCGTGCAGCAGCGCGCCATGGTGGTTGAGCTGGCCGAACACATGGCAGTCGTGCGACTTGATGGTCTCGACCAGGCTGGCCAGGCCCGGGATGAAGCGGTCGTGGTAGCAGACCGGCGTGAAGCGGTGGGAGCGCGCACGGCCGTTCACGCCCATCGCCGAGGTCATGATCATCGACACGCCACCCTTGGCGCGCTCGGCGTAGTAGGCCCTGTCGCGATCGGTGATCAGTCCGTCGCTGGTGCTGAAGTTGGTGCCCAGCGGGGCCAGCGTGATGCGGTTCTTGAGCTTGAGCGGGCCCAGCATGCCGGGCTGGCGGATCAGCGACATCTTCTCTCCGTGCATCAATCGAGCTTGGCGCCGGACATCTGCACCGCCTTCGCCCAGCGCTTGATCTCGACCCGGATCAGCTGCGCCAGTTCCTCGGGCGTGGACGTCTCGGGGACGGCACCCTCGCCGACCAGGCGCTCGGCGACGGCCGGCTCCTGCATCGCGAGCACGAGCACGCCACGCACCCGGTCGATGATCGGCCGCGGCGTGCCTCCGGCCGCCATCAGCGCGTACCACGCGGTCGAATCGAAGCCCGGCACGGCGGTCTCGCCGATCGCCGGCGTGTCGGGCAGGGCCGGGGATCGCTTCGCCCCGGACACGCCGAGCGCGCGCACCTGACCGTTGCGCACCTGGGACATCATCGCCACCGGCGAAGAGATCATCAAGTCGACCTCCTTCGACAGCAGGGCGGCCATCGCAGGGCCGGCCCCCTTGTACGGCACGTGCAGGATGTCGATGTTCGCGCCGACCCGGAACAGCTCGCCGATCAGGTGGTTGACGCTGCCGGCGCCGGCGGTACCGAAGGTGACCCGGCCGGGCCGTGCCTTCGCCACCCGGCTCAGGTCTGCCAGCGTGCGGATCTCGCTATTGCCCAGCGCCGCGATCACCGACGGCACGCGGGTGATCAGCGAGATCGGCGCGAGGTCCTTCTCCGGATCGTACGGTGCCTTGCCCGGCGGGAACATGCTGACGTTGATCACCACCGGCGACAGCGAGGTCAGCAGCAGGGTGTAGCCATCCGGCGCAGAGCGCGCGGTGATCGTGGCACCGACGACGCCGGAGCCGCCGGGGCGGTTGTCGACCACGATGGTCTGGCCGAGCCGGTCGCCCATCTGCTGGCCGAGCACGCGTGCGAGCACGTCGGTGGTGCCGCCCGGCGCGAACGGCACCACCATGCGGATCGCGCGCACCGGATAGGCCTGCGCCTGCGCGGCGAGGGGTACGATCGTCGAACAGGCGAGGAGCATCGCCGTGGAAACGCGTGCAAGGCAGTGCATCGTCCTTCCTCCGTCATCGGCGGTGGCCCGCGGGCCGCTGCTCATTGGGGAAACGCCAGCGGGGTTCCATCCTTGCGCGTGATCGGGAGGGTCAGGTTCTCGCAGGCGAGCCGCGTCTGCACCGACAGGCTGTGCGTGCCGGAACCACCCATCACCACGATCACGATGTCCTCGGCCCGGTCCGCGATCGGCACGCCGTAGCCGGGGTCGACATCGGCATAGAGCTTCAGGTTCTTGTCGCTGAAGCTGACCAGGTTGCCGCGCGGGATATCCCCGAACGGCACCCGCGCGCGTTCCCAGATGAAGCGCTTCACCTCGGCCTTGTCGTAGCCGCCGTTGGCCAGCAGGCGCGCGTGCTGCGGCGCCAGGATCAGCAGCGGCTGGCCTTCGCCGTTGGTGTTGCGGTTGCCGACATAGGCGATCGAATGCGCGAGCGTGCGCAGCAGGTCCTTCGCCGACTGGCTGCCGCCGTTGTCGTCGATCATCGCCGCCGGACAGGCCGGAACCAGCGTGACCGTGCTCGCGCTGCGGTCGAAGCCGCGCTCGACATGCAGCGGCTCCCACGGATTGTCGGCTTCGTTCTCGGCGATGCAGTGCTCGAAGCGGGCGATATGGCCCTGGGTATGGATGTTCACCGAGCCCGGCGTGCCGCCGATGTTGGACATCATCAGCCGCAGCGCACGGCCGATCGCCGCCGTGGCCTGCCAGCGGCTGCCGGTGTAGTTGTAGCCGCAGTTGAGGTCGATCGCCCGGGCCACCGGCCCGTTGACGATCGGCAGCACCGACGTGTTGTGGGTCGAGGTCTGGATGGCGTCGAGGTTGAAGCGCCGGTCGGCCAGGCCCCGGGCACAGGCGATCAGCACCGGCATGTACTCGGGGCGGCAGCCGGCCATCACGGCATTGGCGGCGATCGCCTCGATGGTGGCGATGCCCTGCCGCGGCGCGAACTTGCCTATCGCGTCCTGCGCCGCCCAGCCGGTGGAGCGCCAGGTGTAGTCGGTCATCGCGTGCACCCGGGCCTCGGTCGGCGGCACGATCGGCAGCCCGTCGGTCAGGTCACGCTCGAGGAACCACTGGTTGATCGCATCCCAGGAATCTTCAAGCTCGAAGACGGCGTCGTCCGGCTGCGCGAGTTCCGTCACCGGCCACCTCCTTCCGCGTCAGTGCCGGCGGTCATCGCGTTACCGGCCGGATGCTCGAACGGCGCATGCACCGTGGGCTCCAGCACGCCCTGCCCGGTCAGGTGCAGGATGAGCAGCGGATAGACCGCGCGTGCGAGGTCCTCGACCTGCCCGGGCTCGAGGTCGTTCAGCGGATGCGGAGTCACGATCAGCGGCAGGTCCTCGACCTGCAGGCTGCGCGCGGCGAGCCGTGCCGGCCGGATGAACGCGGTGGTGACGACGGTGGCCGTCGGCACGCCATGCTTCTCCAGCCATGCGGAGTCGTGGATACACCACGACGTGCAGCCCCCTCAGTCGCCCCAGGCGTTGACCACCGCGTCGGCGCGGCCCTCGAGCTGGTCGGCGATCAGCCGGCTGGACGTGAAGTTCTTGCGCACCCGGACGGTGGAGATGCCCGGGTGGTCGGCGACCATCATCCGCTCGACATGGTCGAGGAACAGGCCGGCGTTCGGCTTGATGTTGTCGATGAAGCCGATCCTCCGGCCATCGAGGCGTGCCAGCCGCGACGCGAGCGATGCACGCACCGCATCCAGCTGCCCGCGCGGATTGACCAGTCGCACCCGCCCGGCCGGGCCAGGGGCTGCTCCTGCGACAGGATCAACGTGATTCATCTGAAAACCTCCTCCGGTGGTTCCCGCTTCGCTTTTTCGTGTGCCAACTCGTGCGTCCGTCGCTTCCGGGCGACGGATCGAAGGTCAGTATAGGCGCCACCCTTCCATGCATACAAAGACTAATATTGCATGGCTTCCATTCACTTTCCGGATCGACTGCGTCCTCGCCATGACCCGCCTGCGCCAGCTGCAGCTGCTCTGCCAGGCCGTCGACAACGGCCTCAACCTGTCCTCGACCGCGCGCAACGGCTTCACCTCGCAGCCGAGCGTGAGCCGCCACCTGCAGGCGCTCGAGGACGAGCTCGGCGTGCCCGTGTTCGTCCGCTCGCGCCGGCGCATCTGCGGGCTGACAAGTGCAGGGCGTGAGGTGCTGGAGACCGCGCGCCGCGTGCTGCAGGAGCTCGAATCGCTCGGCGAGCTCGGCCAGGACGCGCCGCGCGCCCAGCGCGGCACGATCACCATCGCCGCCTCGCACAGCTATGCACGCTACGTGCTGCCATCGGTCGTGCGCACGTTCATGGCGTCCTATCCGGACGTGCGCCTGGAGCTGCGGCAGGGCGACCCGCAGCAGCTGGTCGACTGGGTCGCGAACGGCGAGGCCGACCTCGCGATCTGCGCCGAGACCGGCGAACCGCACGAGGGGCTCGTCTCGTTCACCTGCAACCAGCACGAGCGCGTGGTGGTGGTGCCCGCCGGCCATCGGCTCGCCCGGCGCCGCCGGGTCACGCTGCAGGACCTCGGCCGCGAGCGGCTGATCACCTACGACGCGAAGTTCACGCTGCACCGGCGCATCGTCGAAGCATTCGAAGCGGAGGGGCTGGAGGCGAACATCGTGCTCACCGCGACCGATGTCGACGTGATGAAGACCTACGTGCGCTCCGGGCTGGGCATAGCGATCGTCGCCTCCATCGCGTGGAGCCCGGAAGAGGACACCGACCTGCACGCGATCAGCGCGAGCCACCTGTTCACGCCGGCGACCATCAAGGTGGTCCTGCGCAAGGGCGCCTTCCTGCGTGCGTACGTATTCGCCTTCATCGCCTCCTTCGCGCCGCAACTGCGCCGCGACCGAATCCAGCGCGCGCTGTCCGGGCATTGACCCGCGGCGAACGCGGGCTGTATACACTCGGCCGTATGGATAGCCTGAGTGATAGCCCGAGCGTCGCCCGATGCTGACCCGCGCCGATGTCGTCGTCGTCGGGGGTGGCGTGGTCGGCTGCGCGGTCGCCTACTACCTGTCGAAGGCGGGCGCGCGCGTCGCGCTGGTCGAACGCAGCGTGGTCGGCAGCGGTGCCTCGTCGGTGAACCCGGGATCGATCGCGATGGCCACGAAGAAGGGCGGCACTGTGCTGGAACTGGCGCGCGCCAGCCAGCGCCTGCACGAGGGCCTCTCCGCCGAACTCGGTACGGCCACCGAGTACGCGGTCGAGGGTAACCTGATCGTCGCCGAGTCCGAGACCGAGATCGCCTACCTCGAGGAGCTCGCCGCCGGACAGCGCGCGGTCGGCGTTCCGGTCGAGCTGGTGGACGAGCAGCGCTGCCGGGAATTGAACCCGCTGCTGCGCGGACGCGTGCTGTCCGGTCTCTACTGCGCGACCGATGCGCATGCCAATCCGTTCAAGGTCACCCAGGGGTTCGCCGATGCCGCGCGCAACCGCGGCGCGCAGCTGTTCACCGGCACCGCGGTCGAGGGCATCTCGGTCGAGGCTGGCCATGTCACCGGGCTGATGACCTCGCGCGGCAACATCGAGGCGCCTTGGGTGGTCAACGCCGCCGGTGCGTTCGCCCCGATGATCGGCAAGATGGTCGGTGCAACCCACGACGTCGTGCCGCGGCGCGGACAGATCGTCGTGCTGGAAGCCACCGATGCGTTGCCCGGCATCCGGGTGTCCGGGGCGAGCCAGCTGCTGGCCAAGCATGTGACGGCACCGGCCGACGGCAGGCCGCACAGGACGCCGATCTCGCTCAGCTACACGCGCAAGCCGCTGAGCGGCACGGTCCTGCTCGGCAGCACCAACGAGTTCGTCGGCTACGACAGCCGCAACACGCGCGAGGTGGTCACCGGCATCTGCGAATGCGCGGCGCGCTTCATGCCGGAGCTCGGCCGCCTGAACGTGCTGCGCAGCTGGGCAGGGTTGCGTCCCTACTCGTCGAAGGGTCCGCTGCTGGGCGATGGCGGCGGCCCGGCGGGATACGCGGTGGCCACCGGGCATGGCGGCGACGGCATGGCGCTGTCGCCGGTGACCGGGCTCTACCTGTCGCGCTATGTCGGGCGCGATGGCAAGTCCTATCCGGTCGCGCAGTTCCTGCAGGACCTGAAGGCCGACAGCGGAGCCGTCCAGTGATCGACGACGCCATCCAGCCCGGCGCCGAGGTGACGCTGATCGTCGACGGCGAGCCGCTGCAGGCCCGGCGCGGCCAGACCGTCGCCGTCGCACTGCTGGCCCGGGGCCGGCGCGTGCTGCGCCATACCCGCAACGGCGGACACCCGCGCGGCCTGTTCTGTGCAATGGGCGTGTGCTTCGACTGCGTGATGACGATCGACGGCCTGCAGGGCACGCGCGCCTGCATGACCCGGGTCGAGGACGGCATGCAGGTGAGCACGCCACTGCGCTTCGAAGGACGCGAGCAGGCATGAGCGCACCGATGGAAGCGGACATCGCGATCGTCGGCGCAGGCCCGGCCGGCATGCATGCGGCACTGACCGCGGCGCGCGGCGGCGCAAGGACCGTGCTGCTCGACGAGTATCCCGAACCCGGCGGACAGTACTACCGCCAGCTGCCCGCGGACTTCGAAGTTGCGGACCGCAGCCGCCTCGACCCCGACTTCACCAAGGGCGACGGCCTGCTGGCCGAGGTGCGTGCGGCAGGCATCGCGCTGCTGAACGAGGCGTCAGTCTGGGGCAGCTTCGACGGCGGCGTACTCGAGGTGATGCACCGGCGCCGCGCGCTCACCGTGCGCGCACGCCGGACCATCGTCGCCACCGGTGCCATCGAGCGGCCCGGGGTGTTCCCGGGCTGGGACCTGCCCGGCGTGATGACGCCCGGCGGCGCGCAGACCCTGGTCAAGGGACAGGGTACGCTGCCCGGCGAACGCATCGTGCTCGCCGGCTCCGGCCCGTTCCTGCTGCCGGTCGCGCGCACGCTGATCCAGGCCGGCCGCCCGCCACTGGGCGTGTACGAATCGACCCATCCGCTCGACTGGGCCCGCCACGTGCTGCGGCTGCGCGGGCATGGCGACCGCATCGCCGAGGCCCTCGACTACCGGCGCGTGCTGTCGCGCGCCGGCGTGCCCATCCGGTTCCGCACGGTGGTCGCGCGAGCCGAAGGCAGCGGCGCGGTCGAGCGTGTGGTCCTGATGGACTGCGACCGGCAGGGCCGGCCGCTGCCCGGCACCGAACGACTGGTCGAAGCCGACACCCTGTGCGTCGGATTCGGCTTCGTGCCCTCGGTGCAGCTCACCCGGACGCTGGGCTGCCGGCATGCATACGACGAACGCCGCGGCGGCTGGGTTCCCGTGCACGACGACGACATGCAGACCAGCGTGCGCGGGGTGTTCGTCGCCGGCGAGGTCGCGGGCATCGGCGGCGCCTGGGCGGCCATGGCCGAGGGCGCGCTGGCGGCATCGGCAGCACTCGCGGAGCTCGGATTCGAGGTGCCCGCGCCGGGCATCGAGGCACTGCGTCGTGAACGACGGCACCGGCGCGCGTTCGGCGCACTGGTGAACGAACTGTTCGCCCCGCGCCCGGGACTGCTCGACCTGGTCACGGACGACACCCTGGTTTGCCGCTGCGAAGAAGTGAACGCAGGAGCGGTACGCGCGGCGTGCCGGCCCTGGGGCGGCAACGTCAACTTCATCAAGGGCGCGACCCGCTGCGGCATGGGTTACTGCCAGGGACGCATCTGCGGGCCGGTGGTCGAGGCCCTGCTGGCGGCCGAACTCGGGCTGGCACCGGGCACGGTGGACCACTTCCATCCCCGCACGCCGATCAAGCCGGTGCGGGTATCCGACCTCGCCAGTCTATACAACGACTGAGGACGCGATGGCGCTGAAGCTCGGCATGATCGGGATGGGGGCGATCGGACAGGAGACCCTGCGCTGCCTGGCGCGCCCGGACGCCGGCATCGAGGGCGGCCCCTCGGGCGTGGCGCTGGTGGCGGCACTGGTCACCGATCCTTCGCGCCACGCCGGCGCACCGCATGCGGTCGTGACCGATGTCGCGTCCCTGCTCGCCGCGGCGCCCGACCTGGTGGTCGAGGCGGCGAGCCAGGCGGCGTTCATTCGGCATGTGCCGCAGGTCCTGGCCGCAGGCTGCGACGTGATCGCCGGGTCGATCGGCGCCCTCGCCGACGACGCGGTCATGGCATCGATCGTCGCCGCCGCCGCTGCCGGCCGATCGCGCCTGTTCATCCCGTCCGGAGCGCTGGCCGGGATCGATGCGCTCGCGGGCGCGCGGCTGATCGGCATCGACACGGTCGAGTACACCCGCTCGGCGCCGCCCTCGACCTGGGCCGCGCACGACGCCGCGCGCGGGCGCGACCTGTCCGCGCTGGAGGCACCTCTGCTCGTATGGGAAGGCAATGCCCGCGATGCCGCGCGGACCTTCCCGAAGAACGCGAACGTCGCGGCACTGATCGCACTGGCCGGCATCGGCTTCGCGCGCACCCGGGTGCGCATCTTCGCCGACCCGTCGCTCACCGCCAACCTGCATGCGCTGCGCGCCAGTGGGCCGTTCGGCCGGCTGCATGCCGAGATCGTCTCCACGCGTATCGGCGACACCTCGTCCTCGCGCATCGTCGCCGGCAGCCTGGCGCGCAGCGTGCTGTGCCACGCTGCGCGGATCGCGATCTGAACAGGGCCGGCCGCAGACGACGAAGCGGGCGAGGCCGCTTGAGGCAACCCTCGTTGTAGTGCATTCTTGTGCCCACACATGCAGCCTGCGCACCTGTCCTTCCAGGCGACGCGGCGCAGAGGGGTACAGGGGAAAGGGTGTCGTCACTCGAAGGCAGATGCGCGATCGTCACCGGGGCCTCGTCCCCCGGGGGGATCGGCCGCGCGATCGCCTGCCGCTTCGCGCGCGAGGGCGCTTCGGTGCTGCTGGTCGCGGAAGGTACGCCAGAGGGCCTCGCCGAGGCCAGGTCGCTGTGCATGGCGGAGCGCGGCAGTGGCCGCATCGAGACGCTGCAGGCAGACCTGTCCGTTGCGGAAGGTCCGGCGGCGATGGTCGCCGCCGCCGAGCGCCTGTTCGGCCGCGTCGACATCCTGGTCAACAACGCCGCGGCACGCGCGTCGGTGCCGTTCGGCGAGTACACGCGCGCGCAGTTCGACCATGTCGTGGCGGTCAACCTGGCCGCGCCGTTCTTCGCCAGCCAGGCGGTGCTGCCGATCATGCGCCGGCAGGGCGGTGGCCGCATCATCCACATCGCCAGCCAGCTCGGCCATGTGACGTATCCGAGCCGTGCGCTCTACGGGCTGACCAAGGCGGCGATCATCCACCTGGCGAAGTCGATGGCGTTCGAGCTCGGCCGCGAAGGCATCCGGGTGAACGCGATCAGCCCCGGGCCGGTGTCGACACCGGCCGTCGTGGGCGGCCGCTCGGAGGCGGAGATGGCCTCGCGCTTCGCCCCCTACCTGCCCGCCGGCCGCCTCGGCCGGCCGGAAGAGATCGCCGAGCTGGCGCTGTTCCTCGCCGCTTCGTCACCGGCGTTCCTGCAGGGACAGGACATCGTGATCGACGGCGGCTACATCATCCACTGACACCCCACCCCGACGACTGGAGACACACATGGCTTCGACGCTGTACGGCAAGGGATCGCGCACCGTCACACTGACCTTCGGCTGCCTCGCGCTGGCTGCCTCGATGCAGGCAGTTGCGCAGGGGAGTGCGCCCGCCTTCCCGTCGAAGCCGATCCGCTGGGTCGCGCCCTTCGCGCCGGGCGGCACCAGCGACATCGTCGCGCGCGCGGTCGCGCAGCGGCTGACCGCGGTGCTCGGGCAGCAGGTGGTGATCGACAACCGTGCCGGGGCCGGCGGCAACATCGCGGCCGACCTGGTGGCGCGCGCGCCGGCCGACGGCTACACGCTGCTCACCGGCTTCCCCGGCCTGGCGATCAACCCGTCGCTGTACGCGAAGCTGACCTACGATCCGCTGAAGGACCTCGCGCCGGTGACGCTGATGACCTCGGCACCGCTGGTGCTGGTGAGCTCGCCGACGATCCCGGTGAAGACGGTGTCGGAACTGGTCGCGCTGGCGGTGGCCAAGCCCGGCACGCTCAACTTCTGCTCGGCCGGCAACGGCACCTCGTCGCACCTGGCGGGCGAACTGTTCAAGAGCATGGCGAAGATCGACATCGTGCACGTGCCGTACAAGGGCTCGGTCGAGTGCATGGCCGACCTGATGGGCGGGCGCATCAGCCTGATGGTGAACCCGCTGCCCGAGATGCTGCCGATGATCAAGTCGAACAAGCTGCGCGGGATGGCGGTCAGCAGCCTGCAGCGTGCGCCGAGCGTGCCCGACCTGCCGACGGTCACCGATGCCGGCGTGAAGGGCTACGAGGTGAGCACCTGGAACGGCGTGATGGTGCCGGCCGGCACGCCCGCGGCGGTGATCGCCCGGCTCAACGCCGAGGTCACCGGCCTGCTCAAGGGCGAACTGCGCAAGCAGCTCGAAGACCAGTCGCTGACCGTGATCGCCAACACGCCGGAGGAGTTCGGTGCGTTCCTGCGTGCCGAGACGACGAAGTGGGCAGCAGTGGTCAAGGCCTCGGGCGCACGCATCCAGTAGTGCATCCAGCCGCAGGGAGGAACCGATGAAACACCTGACCGAAGCACAGGTAGAGGCCTGGCGCACCCAGGGCTTCCTGTCGCCGCTCACCGCGATGAGCGAGGCCGAGGCGCGCGGCTTCCGCGACCGGCTGGAGGCGTCCGAACGCGCCTTCGGACCGCTGAAGATCGGTGGCATGGGCTCGAAGTCGCACCTGCTGTTCACCTGGGTCGACGAGATCGCGCGCCATCCGCGGGTGCTCGACGCGGTCGAGGACCTGATCGGCGGCGACATCCTGATCTACACGCTCACGCTGTGGCTCAAGGGCGCGAAGGACGGCGCCTTCGTCGACTGGCACCAGGACGCGTCCTACTTCGGGCTGGAGCCGAAGGAGCAGGTGACCGCCTGGATCGCGCTGTCGGAGAGCTCGGCCGAGAGCGGCTGCGTGCGGGTGATCCCGGGCAGCCACCTCAGCGGCGGCTTCCGCCACAGCATCCGCGAGGGCGCCGGCAACCACATGCTGCCGCGCCGGCAGGCGATCGACACCCACGTCGATGAATCGAAGGCGGTGCAGATGCCGCTGAAGCCGGGCCAGTTCTCGCTGCACCATACGCTGGCGATCCATGGTTCCGAGCCGAACCTGTCGGACGACCGCAGGCTCGGCGTCGGCATCAGCTACATCCCGACCCGCTGCCGCTTCACCGGGAAGACGCGCCTGACCGGCATGCTGGTGCGCGGCACCGATCGCTACGACCACTTCGACCACGAGCGGCGGCCGCAGGGCGACCGCACGCCCGAGGCGGTCGAGTACCACGCGGCCGTGATGAAGAACTACTTCGGATCGAAGAAGGAGCTGAGCCTTGCAGATGCAGAATGAGCACGCCCGCCCCGGGCGCGCCCCGGTGAGCCGGACGTCGGCGGCCTCCCGATGAGCGACCGTACCCCACCCGCCTGGCTGGTCACGCTGGCCGACTTCGCCACCCATACACCGCTGTCGGCGCTGTCGCCTGCCGCCCTGCACAAGGCGCGCTGGATCCTCGCCGACTGCATCCCGGTGATCGCCGCCGGCATGGCACAACCCGAGATGAAGGCCTTCGTCGAGCGCCATCTCGAAGACCGCGCTCCCGGACGCGCGTGGGTGGTTGGAACGGCGCGCCGGGCCGATCCGCTCGATGCCGCGCTGCTCGGCGGCACCGCCGGCACCTGGCTCGAACTGGACGAAGGCAACCTGTTCGCCCATGGCCACCCGGGGATACAGGTCGTGCCCGGCGCGATCGCGCTCGCCCAGCATCTCGGCTCGAACGGCGCCGACCTGCTGCGCGCGGTCGCGCTCGGCTATGAAGTCTCGTCGCGGGTGAGCCGCGCCACGGCCACCCGCATCGCGGTGCATCCGCACGGCACCTACGGCGTGATCGGCACCGCGGTGGCGGCCGCCTGCCTGCGCGGCTTCAGCGCGGCGCAGATGCTCGAAGTGCTGAACGTGTCCGCGACGATGGGCATGGCCTCCAGCCGGCAGACGCTGCTCGATGGCGCGACGGTGCGCAACATCTTCACCGGCCACTCCGGCTTCATGGGCCTCACCGCGGCGCGGCTGGTGGAGTGCGGCTTCACCGGCGAGGTGGACAGCTACCGCACGGTCTACGGGCGCATCTACGGCGAGACCTTCGACCCGCAGAAGGTGGTGGACGGCCTGGGCAGCGAATGGCTGATCGCGCTCAACTACTTCAAGCTCTATCCGACCGGCCGCTATGCCCACTCGGCGATCGACGCGCTGCTCGACCTGCTGCAGTCGGTGCCCGGCGGCAGCCTCGACCCGGCGGCGATCGAACGCATCGAGGTGCGCGCCTATGCGCGCTGCGCGATGCTGGCCGAGAAGGCGGTGGTGTCGAGCTTCGGCGCCCGCTTCTCGGTACCGTTCATCCTGGCGACGCTGCTGCACCACGGCCGCTCCAGCCTGGCGGCCTACGAGCAGCCGGCAGTGGACAACCCGGCAATCCAGGCGATCGCGAAGAAGGTCGACCTGCAGGAAGACCCGGCCTACAGCGCGCGCTATCCGGCGGAGCAGCCGGTCGACCTGCGCATCGTGATGCGCGACGGCACCGCGTACGAAGGCCATTCGGTGGTCACCAAGGGCGAGCCGGCGACGCCCCACTCGGACGACGAACTGAAGGGCAAGTTCCGCGAACTGGGCGCGCCCGCCTGGGGCGTCGACGCCACCGAACGCCTGCTCGACGGACTGATGGCCATCGAGCGCATCGGCAACTTCGCCACGTTCTCGGACGTGCTGGATACCGGAGCGAATGCATGCTGAAGCTGAAGACCCACGGCCGCTACGACTACTCGGCGATCACCCGCCGCCCCGACTATTCCTGGCCGGAAGGCAAGCGTCTCGCGGTGCACCTGTCGCTGAACGTCGAGCACTTCTCCTTCGGCGAAGGGCTGGGCAACGACTACGGCCCGCCGTCGCCGCAGCCCAACAGCCGCAGCTATGCCTGGCGCGACTACGGCAACCGGGTCGGCGCCTGGCGTCTGCTCGAGATGGCGCAGAAGTACGAGCTGCCGATGGCGCTGCTGATCAACACCGCGCTCTACGACTACTGCCCGGAGATGATCGCCGCGTTCCGCGAGCGCGGCGACGAGATCGTCGGCCACGGCCGCAGCAACGTCGAGCGCCAGAGCGACATGACGCCGGTGCAGGAACGCGAGTGCATCTTCGAGGCCACCGCCGCGATCGAGAAGCACGAGGGGAAGAAGCCGCTCGGCTGGCTCGCCCCGTACATCGCGCAGACCCACCAGTCGCCCGACCTGCTGAAGGAGGCCGGCTACCGCTACATGATGGACTGGCCGCTCGACGACCAGCCGGTGTGGTTCCGCACGAAGCATGGCCCGATCCTCTCGGTGCCGTATGCGCACGAGCTGAACGACTCGTTCGAGGCGGTGTCGCGGCGCACGCCGTCGCAGCTCTACTGCGAGAGCCTGATCGACCAGTTCGACGAGCTGCTGGAAGAGTCGGCGCGCCGGCCGCTGGTGATGCCGATCGTGCTGCACAGCTTCATCCTCGGCCAGCCGTACCGGGCGCGCCAGTTCCGGCGCGTGATCGAGCATGTGCTGAAGCACCGCGAGAAGATCTGGCTGACCCATCCGGGCAGCATCTGCGAGTACGTGGAGTCGCTGCCGCCGGGCATCGTGCCAGGGAGCTGACGCGCCGGGCGGGCGCGCGAGCTGCGCGGACAGATGATGCGCGCCGGCACCTTGAGCGCGTCCTCGATCCAGGCGATGTTCAGCACCTTCGCGATGGACGAGATCGCGCACGCAGCGCGGGCGCGAGGTCGACGCCCACCGAAAGGACATGCGCGTTGCCCGCCATGTCCGTGACCCGGCGCGAATGGCAGCAGTACAGCAGCGACTGCTCGCCATCGCGCAGCACCGAGATCTGCGACCCGCCCTCGGGCGCCTGCCGGTCGTCGATTATCCGGAACACCGCCCACTGCGGGCACGGGTCGCTGACCTGCGCCAGGTTGCCCCAAGGCAGCGGGATGCCGTTACCGCGGTAGACCGCGCGCCGGCGAAGAAGCTGCACTCGCAGTCGCGCCAGGCATGCAGCACGTCCTGCGCGGACAGCCCGCCCAACGCAGAGCCGCCATCGGGGCTGCCGCCCATGTCGCCACCGGTGGCATGCGCCGACTTCACGCCGTCGCCGCCATGCAGGACCTTGTGCGCGAGATGGGCTGCGATGTCGAACTTCAGCCGCGCCGGGTCGGCCTGCAGTCCGCGGTTCAGGCAGACCGTCTTCGGCGCATCGAAGAACGAGCGAACCACGCTGCGTAACTCATGGTCGCGGTCGCGCGCGAGCAGCGGCGGGCGCTCGAACCAGCGCACCACCAGCCCGTGCTGCCTGCACAGCTTCAGCAGGTCGTCCACGGACAGCGGGAAGCGCCGCTCGCCGACCCGCTCGGCGGCGCGCTCTAGGTCGGGGAAGTCGTTGCGCGACATCTCCTGGTGCGAGCGGATCAGCAGGTGTGCGAACTGGCTCGAGGTGGTGCCGGTCTGCGCGAGCAGTTCAGGGATCGTCGCCTGCAGCAGCGACTTCGAGAACAGGAAGGCCGGCTCAAGCAGCACCGCATGCGCGCCACCGGTGCGCGCCTCCACCGGCGCAGGCGCGTCCCGCTCCGCGTTGCCGTCCAGGAACCAGCGGATCTCTCGCTGGAACACCCGACCGAGCAGCGCCAGCACGTCGTCTGAGGGCACCCGCTTGCCGCCCTCGATCATGATCAGGTAGGCCACCGACGGCGCGCTCTGCGGGTCGAGCTGCGAGCAGCGCACCGAGAGTTCCTCCAGCGCCAGGCGGTTGCCCCTGCGCAGGGCGCGCAGCTCGGTGCCGAGCAGGTGGGTGTTGCGGACGTGGTCGGACAGGTGGTTGGCGGCCATGTTCGGATCGCGGATGCGCTGGATGCCCTGGATGCGAAGGGTGGACGAAGGGACGAGGAAGGGACGGCTAGCGAAAACCGCATTGTGAAGTTTGCTGCGCTGATTTCGCTTGCTGTGAAATCCACAAAGTGAAGTTCCGATTACTGTCTTCACAAGGGGATGCCTGCCAACAATCCGCTCCCGTCCTCGCCTGCTGTCCATCCGTGCCGCGCCCGCGCACGTCAGCCAGCCGGACGGCCGAGGGAGGACAACCATGACCCGCAGCATCCTGATCCTCGGAGCCTCGTACGGTTCCCTGCTTTCCACCCGCCTGCTGATGGCGGGGCACGCCGTGACTCTGGTCTGCACCCGTGGCACGGCCGACCTGATCGCCCGCGAGGGCATCCGCGTCGCGTTCCCGGTGCGCGGCGTCGAAGGGCTGGTCGAGGTAGATTCGCGCCGGCTGCCGGGCCACCTGTCCGCCGCGACGCCCGACCGTGTCGATCCGGCCGCCTTCCACCTGGTCGTCCTGGGCATGCAGGAAGCGCAGTACGGCGCCGATGGCGTGCGCGAGCTGATGGCGCGTATCGCGCATTCGAAACGCCCCCCGCCTGGCGATCATGTACATGCCACCGCTGCCCTACCTCGAGCGCATCGGCGCGCTGCACGGTACGCTGGACACCCGCGCGCTGGTGCACGGCTACACCGACGCCTCGGTCTGGCAGGGCTTCGACCTGTCCCTGGTCACGCTGGCCAGCCCCGACCCGCAGGCATTACGGCCCGCGGACCGCGCGAAGAACGTGCTGCAGGTAGGCCTGCCCACCAACTTCAAGGCGGCGCGCTTCGAGAGCGAGGAACACACCGCGCTGCTGCGCGAGCTCGAGGCGGACATCGACGCATCGCGCCTGGCACATGACGGCCGCGCGCTCGAGATGCCGGTGTGCCTGAAGGTGCGCGAGTCGCTGTTCGTGCCGCTCGCCAAGTGGCCGATGCTGATCGCCGGAAACGATCGCTGCATCCGCCAGGGCGGCATGATCCCGATCCGCGACGCGGTACACGGCAACCTGCGCGAGTCGCGCGAGGTCTACGACTGGGTGGCCGGCCTGTGCATCCGCCTGGGCGCCGATCCAACCGACCTGGTGCCGTTCGAGAAGTACGCGGCCGCCGCCGACAGCCTGGGCAAGCCCTCTTCGGCGGCGCTCGCACAGACGGTCGCGCGGGTCGATGCGCGGCTGCGCGCCAATCGCGAGGAACGGGTCGAGGAAGCGGTCGCCGCCTGAGCCCGGCCCTCAGCCGACGGCTGCCCAGGTGGCAGCCTGCCGGCCGGCGATGCGCCCGTAAACGGCGCCGGCGGTGAGGCCGCTGCCGCCCGGGTAGTTGTGATAGAAAAGCCCGCCGACGGCTTCACCTGCCGCGAACAGGCCGGGGATGGGGGCGCCTGCCTCGTCCTCGACTTCCGCCCGCGTGCTGATCTTCACGCCACCGAACGTGAAGGTGTTGCCGGTGGTAACCTGGTAGGCTTCGAACGGACCGCGGTCGATGGGATACGCCCAGTTCGACTTCGGTACCGCAAGGGCTCTGGTGCAACGCCCGTCCTTGGTCCCCAGGTTGATCGGAGGATCCCCCGGCGGGACGGCCGCGTTGAACGCCGCCACCGTCGCGAGGAAGGCCGGCGCGTCCACGCCCTCCAGCTTCGCTGCTAGTTCCTCCAGCGTGTCTCCCCGCACCCGGGTCACCTGCCGGATGCGGTACTCGTCCCTGAGCATCGGCACTGCGCGCTGGTCGAAGACCTGCCAGGCGAACATGCCCGGCTGCTGCAGCAGGCGCGCCCCGTACTTCGCATAGGTGTAGTTGCGGAAGTCGGCGCCCTCGTCGAGGAAGCGCTCGCCGCGCGCGTTGACCATGATACCGATCGGGTAGCTGTGCTTCTGGTAGGAGTCACCGACTTCCAGGTCGCCGAACTCCGGCGCGTTGGTGTCCCAGCAGGTCGAATGCGCGCCGGAGAGGTGTCCGTAGGACCGGGCGCCGACCTCGAGCGCCATCTTCAGCGCACGGCCGGTGTTGAACCGGGTTCCGCGCACCTTCGCGAGGTCCCACCCCGGCCCGAGGTACTTCGCTCGCATGTCGGCGTTTGCCTCGAAGCCGCCGCAGGCCAGCACCACCGCGCGCGCGCGGTAGCGGCCCGGACCCTTGCCTGCATGCGCCACCTCGACGCCGGCGACCACACCATCTACGACCAGCAACCGGGTGGCCATCGCGCCATTGACGACCTCGATGCCCAGTTCGCCTGCCCGGGCGTTGTACGACTGGAGCAGGCCCTCGCCACCGCCCCAGACCTCGACCGGCAGGTTGCCCCAGAAGCGGAACCTGCCGTCGACCTTCTGCGCCTGTCGCCCGAGCGAGAACTGGAAGCGGACACCCATCCGCTTCATCCAGCAGAGCGTTTCGAAGCTCTCGCGGGTGACCACCTCCATCAATGCCGGATCGGTCCGGTACTCGGTCAGCCGCGCCACGTCATCGAAGAAGTCCTCCGGCGTGTACGGATCGATGTCGAGCGAATCGAACAGCGCATCGTCGACATCGTCGACGAGCTCTCGCAGCCGGCGCGGGTCGCAGAACCCGTTGCGCATCTGCCCCGCCGCGTAGCGCGTGTTGCCACCCTGCGTCTCGACCGGGGCTGCCTCGAGCACCACGACCCGTGCCCCCTGCTCGCGCGCGGCAAGCGCGGCGCACATCGCCGCGTTGCCGGCGCCCAGCACGACCACGTCGAACGATCGCTCCATGTCGATCAGGATCTCCTGTTCAATTGACCACCGCCCCAGAAGCCTTGACCACCTTCGACCACTTGGCCGTTTCGGAACGGATGTACGCCGCGAACCATTCGGACGTGTTGCGCGAAGGATCCGCCCCGAGGGCAGCGAACTGCTGCACCAGCTCTGGCTGGCGCAGCACCCGGTTGATGTCCGCGTTCAGCCGCGCCACGACTTCGGCGGGCGTCCGCGACGGTGCCAGCATTCCCCACCACTGCGTGATCTCGTACCCCTTCAGGCCGGCCTCCGATATGGTAGGCAGTTCGGGCACCAGCGACGACCGGGTGACGCCGGTCACCCCGAGGGCGCGCAGCTTCGCCGACTTCACGTACGGCAGGGCCGGGGGCAGCGTCGAGAACATCAGCTGCGTCTGCCCGCCGAGCAGGTCGGTCAGCGCAGGAGCCGAACCCTTGTAGGGGATGTGCACCATGTCCAGGTTCGCCATGCTGCGGAACAGTTCGGCCGCCAGGTGGACGGCACCACCGGCGCCCGCCGACGCGTAGTTGAGCTGCCCGGGTCGCGCGCGTGCAAGGGCGACCAGTTCGCGCACCGACTTAACCGGCAGGCTCGGGTGGACCACCAGGATGTTGGGCGTGGACCCGAAGTAGGCGACCGCCGCGAGATCCCTGATCGGGTCGAACGGCATCGCCTTGTAGAGGCTCGGATTGATGGTGATGCCGCCTGCGGTGCCCACCAGCAGGGTGTAGCCGTCGGGGTTGGCCTTCGCCACGAGATCGGCACCGATGTTTCCGCCAGCGCCGTCCCGGTTCTCGACCACCACCGGCTGCTTCAGTTCGCCGGCGAGTCGCTGCGCCACCAGCCGGCCCGCGATGTCCGTGCTGCCACCCGGCGCGTAGGGGACGATGACCCGAACCTGCCGATCGGGATATCCCTGCGCATGGAGCGCGTGGCCCTGCAGCGCCAGGAAGACCAGCGCCGACACCATTGCCGACCCGACGTTCGCCTTCACGACCACCCCCGAAAGACTCCCGAGGCATCCATTGAATCCTGCCCGCGACCGGTTGTCCAGCGCAGGCCCGTTCCGTGCGTCCACCGAGGCGGGCCTGTCACCCGGCCGCTGGCCGAGGACGGTCCGCAGTGCACAGGAAGGCGCCGAGCAGATGCATATCCGGGTCGGTTTCGAGATGGAGTACGAGTGTCCCGGCCCGACGCCGATGATCCTCGCCCTGAGCATCCACTATTCGCGCGCATCCGACCTCGTCCGGCCGGACTACCTGGTGACCCGGCCGTCGGTGCCGGTCACCGCCTACCGGGACCTGTTCGGCAACTGGTGCAGCCGCCTGGTGGCGCCCGAGGGACGCTTCCTGCTGAGCACCGACGCCCTGGTCAACGACAGCGGCCTGGTCGACGTGGTGGCCCCGGCCGCCACCCAGGTACCGGTCGAACACCTCCCCGAGTCGACGCTGGTCTACCTGCTTGGCAGCCGCTACTGCGAAACCGACCTGCTGTCGGACATCGCCTGGAACCTGTTCGGCAACGGCCCGACCGACTGGGCCCGGGTGCAGACGATCTGCGACTTCGTGCACCGGCACATCGAGTTCGGCTACCCGCATGCGCGGCGCACGCGGTCGGCCTTCGAGGCCTACAACGAGGGCAAGGGCGTCTGCCGCGACTATGCGCACCTGGCGATCGCCTTCTGCCGCTGCATGAACATCCCGGCCCGCTACTGCACCGGCTACCTCGGCGACATCGGCACGCCCAAGCCCTGGGGCACGATGGATTTCGCTGGCTGGATGGAAGTCTGGCTGGGCGACCGCTGGTACACCTTCGATGCGCGCAACAACACCCCACGCATCGGCCGGGTACTGATCGCCCACGGACGCGACGCGAGCGACGTGGCGCTGGCCAGCACCTTCGGCCCGAACACGCTACGGCAGTTCCGGGTCTGGACCGACGAAGTCGACGCGGCCGCAGCGGCATGACCTACTGCGTCGGCGTGAAGCTGGCCGAGGGCCTGATCTTCGCCAGCGACTCGCGCACACATGCCGGCGTGGACAACTTCGCCAGGTTCTGCAAGATGGCCGTGTTCGAGCGGGCGGGCGACCGGGTGCTGGTACTGCTCAGTTCGGGCGGCCTGGCGGCGACGCAGACGGTGATCAACGTCCTTCGCCAGCGCGCGGCGATGGACCCGCCCAACGTGTGGAGCGTCGGCTCGATGTTCGACGTCGCCAACCTGGTTTCCGATGCGATGCGCGACATCGAGAAGCGCGACGGTGCCTACCTCGAATCCAGCGGTCTTTCCTTCAACGCCTCGTTCATCCTCGGCGGCCAGATCGCGGGCGAGGAGATGCGCCTGTTCCGCATCTACGCGGAAGGCAACTTCATCGAGGCGAGCGCGGACACGCCGTTCCTGCAGACCGGCGAGGCCAAGTACGGCAAGCCGATCCTGGACCTCGCGGTGACCGCTACCGCCTCGCTCGACGACGCGACGAAATGCGTGCTGGTGTCGTTCGACTCGACGATGATCAGCAACCTGTCGGTCGGCCATCCGATCGACCTGCTCTGCTATGCGCGCGACAGCCTCGCGGTCACCATGCGGCGCCGGTTCGACCGCGACGACCCGTACTTCGCGACGCTCACCCGGCAATGGCTGACCGGCACCCGCCGGGTGTTCAGCAGCCTGCCTTCGCTCGAGTGGTGATCAGCGCTCCGGCCAGTCCAGCACCGCCGCGAGCGCATCGACCAGCCGGCCCTGCAGCTCTGGCCAGCGCGCCCCGCCAGCTTCGAAGAACTTCTGGTTGACCTCGAGTTCGATGCCGGCATACGCGGCGTCCGGATGGCGGCTGCGCAGCAGCGACGCGAGCCCGTCGCTGCGCCCGCGGTAGGGCTGGTTGCGGCGCAGGCGCAGGCCCGGCGCGCGGCGGCCGAACGCATGCATCCAGCGGGCGACGAACGCGGCTTCGGCCGGACGCCGGGGGTCGTACAGCCAGCCGATGTCGATCTCCCGCTCGACGCCATCGAGGATCGGCGTGAAGCTGTGCGAGGCGACATGCGCCACCTGCGCCCCGGCGGCGACACGCGCATCGACTGCATGTTCGACCGCATCGCGATGCGGCCGGTAGTGGGCCTCGAGGATCGCTTCCCGCTCCGAAGCCGGCAGCGGACGCGTGATACCCGAGAACAGTTGCCGATGGCCGATCGACCGGTTCAGGTCGACCAGCAGCCGGGTGGTGGTCGACGCGTGCAGCGGTGCGTCGAACCGGGTCGCGATGCGGCGTGCGAGTTCCAGTGCACCAGGGTCCCAGCCACGATGAGTCGCGAGCAGGGCGTCCGCGCCCTCGAACAGGTGGGTGAACGCGGCTGGCACCCGGTTGCCGCCATGCTCGCAACTGACCACCAGCACCGCCGGCGACACTGTGGCGCCGGCGACTGGCACGCCGGCAGGGTCGGGCTTGAAGATGGAACGCATCGCGCACGGTACCACCCGCACGGCACTGCGGGTGCGTTTCTGGTGAGGCGCGAACGATGCGCGATCATGCCGCAGGGATGTTTCATGCGATGCGAGGGTGACAATCAACCGGAAATCGACGATGGCCAGCCCGTTGCGCACGACACACCCCCACCCAGGCCGGCGAAGGTCGCCAGCGATGACGCAGCAGACCCGGGCTACGCGCAGGGCGAGTTCGGCATGAAGCCCGGGGAGAAGAGACCAGCGCGGGCCACTGCGGTTGAACGCGCGGCGTCGAAGCCGGGTGCAGCACAGGAAGCAGCGCCGCTGCCCGAGACCCCGAGGGGCGGCGATCCCTCGACCAATCCGCGGCCGGGCAGCGGCGGCTGAGTTCGCGGATGCCTAGGCTACGAGCATGGCCTGGTTCGCGGTGATGCCCGGCCGGGTCAGCGTTCGAACTACCGGATGCAGCGGTGAAAGGAAGCGGGGCTTCAGTGCGTACGGCGTCATCGGATCAGGCGGGTACCGCCGGCCTGCGCGCCCGGATCAGAGTCCCGGATGGCGCCGGTGCCAGTCGGTCACCCGCTGGTAGGCATCGGCCACGCGCAGCAGCCCGCCCTCGTCGAACGGCCGGCCGACGAGCTGGAACCCGGCCGGCATGCCGTTGGCCGTGAAGCCCATCGGCACGCTGGCGGCCGGCAGC
>JAJTHE010000058.1 GCA_021298815.1 Betaproteobacteria bacterium
GATGGTGTCGACCATGTCCGACGAGGACATCTGGCGCCTGAACCGCGGCGGCCACGACCCGCACAAGATGTACGCGGCCTACAAGGCGGCCACCGAGCACAAGGGCCAGCCGACCGTGATCCTCGCCAAGACCATCAAGGGCTACGGCATGGGCGAGTCGGGCGAAGGCCAGAACATCACCCACCAGCAGAAGAAGATGGGTACGGTGTCAATCCGCGCCTTCCGCGACCGCTTCAGCATCCCGATCCCGGACGACCAGCTCGACGAGGTTCCGCTGTACAAGCCGGCGGAAGACAGCGCCGAGATGAAGTACCTGCGCGAACGTATCGCCGCGATGGGCGGCTCGGTGCCGCAGCGCCGGCGCCATGCGCCGCCGCTCGAGGTGCCGCCGCTGTCGGCCTTCGAGTCGGTGCTGAAGTCGACCGAAGATCGCGAGATCTCCACCACCATGGCCTTCGTGCGCATCCTGGGCACGCTGGTGCGCGACAAGGCGATCGGCAAGCTGATCGTGCCGATCGTGCCCGACGAGTCGCGCACCTTCGGCATGGAAGGCATGTTCCGCCAGCTGGGCATCTACTCGTCGGTCGGGCAGCTGTACAAGCCCGAGGACGCAGACCAGCTGATGTTCTACAAGGAAGACAAGAAGGGCCAGATCCTGCAGGAAGGCATCAACGAGGCCGGTGCGATGTCCTCGTGGATCGCCGCGGCGACCGCGTACAGCGTGCACGGCGTCACCATGATCCCGTTCTTCATCTTCTACTCGATGTTCGGCTTCCAGCGCGTCGGCGACTTGTGCTGGGCGGCCGGCGACTCGCGCGCCAGGGGCTTCCTGCTCGGCGGCACCGCCGGGCGCACCACGCTGAACGGCGAGGGCCTGCAGCACGAGGACGGGCACAGCCACCTGATGGCGGCGACCATCCCGAACTGCATCACCTACGACCCGACCTTCGCCTACGAGCTCGCGGTGATCATCCAGGACGGTCTGAAGCGGATGTATGCCAACGGCGAGGACATCTACTGCTACATCACGGTGATGAACGAGAACTACGCTCATCCAGCGATGCCGGCGGGCGTGGAAGCCGACATCCTGAAGGGCATGTACCTGTTCCGCGAAGCCGCGACCACGAAGAAGGACAAGTCGCCGAAGGTGCAGCTGCTGGGCAGCGGCACCATCCTGCGCGAGGTGATCGCGGCGGCCGACCTGCTCGAGAAGGACTTCGGCGTGAAGGCTGACATCTGGAGCGCGACCAGCTTCAACGAGCTGCGCCGTGACGGCATCGACGTCGAGCGCTGGAACATGCTGCATCCGGTCGAGACGCCGCGCGAGTCGCATGTGCAGAAATGCCTGAAGGACCGCGCCGGCCCGGTGGTAGCCGCGACCGACTACATGCGCGCCTTCGGCGACCAGATCCGGCCGTACGTGCGCGGGCGCTACGTGGTGCTCGGCACCGACGGCTACGGGCGCTCCGATACCCGGAAGAACCTGCGCCGCTTCTTCGAGGTCGACCGGCACTACGTGGCGGTGGCGGCACTCAAGGCGCTGGCCGACGAGGGCACGATCTCGATCGAGAAGGTGACCGAGGCGATCGACCGCTACGGGATCGACGTGAACAAACCGAATCCGACGACGGTGTAGGCGCATGGCAAACACGATGGAAGTGAAGGTCCCCGACATCGGAGACTTCAAGGACGTGCCGGTGGTCGAGATCCTGGTCGCGGCAGGCGCGCGGGTCGAGAAGGAAGATCCGCTGATCTCGCTCGAGTCCGACAAGGCCACGATCGAGGTGCCGGCGCCAGCCTCGGGCACGGTGAAGTCGATCGAGCTCAAGGTGGGCGACAAGGTGTCCGAGGGCACGCTGGTGCTGATGCTTTCGGTCGAGGAGGCCGCGCCGGCAGCCGCACCTGCCCCTGCCCCTGCCCCGGTCGCGGAGGCAGCGCCCGCTGTCCCTGCCTCCGCCCCTGCACCTGTCCCTGCCTCTGCCTCCTCCACTACCGCACCTGCAGCCACGGCCCCTGCCGCCGCTGCGCAGGACGAAGCGACCCACGACCCGGCGACCGGGCTGCATGCATCGCCCTCGGTGCGCCGCTTCGCGCGCGAACTCGGCGTCGACCTGTCCCGGGTGGCCGCGAGCGGCCCGAAGTCGCGCATCCTGCAGGAGGATGTGCAGGCCTTCGTGAAGAAGGCCATGGCCGCCCCGCCGCCCGCTGCGACGGCCGGCGGTGGCCTGCCGTTCAACCTGCCGCCGCTGCCACAGGTCGATTTCGCGAAGTTCGGGGCGGTAGAGACCCTGGCGCTGTCGCGCATCCAGAAGCTGTCCGGTCCCAACCTGCACCGCAACTGGGTGAGCATCCCGCACGTCACCCAGTTCGACGAGGTCGACATCACCGAACTGGAAGCCTTCCGCAAGGCACAGGTCGAGGCGATGAGGAAGCAGGGCGTGCGCCTGACCGTGCTCGCCTTCCTGGTGAAGGCGGTGGCCGGTGCGCTGCGCGAGTTCCCCACCTTCAACGCCTCGCTCGCCCCCGGTGGCGACACGCTGGTGCTGAAGAAGTACTTCCATGTCGGCGTGGCGGTGGATACGCCCGACGGCCTGGTGGTTCCGGTCATCCGCGACTGCGACCGCAAGGGCGTGGCCGACATCGCGCGCGACCTGGCCGCGCTGTCCGAGGCGGCGCGCGAGCGCAAGCTGAAGCCGGCGGACATGCAGGGCGGCTGCTTCTCGATCTCGAGCCTGGGCGGCATCGGCGGCACGGCCTTCACGCCGATCATCAACGCGCCGGAAGTGGCGATCCTCGGCGTGTCGAAGTCGACCATCAAGCCGGTGTTCGTCGACGGTACCTTCGTGCCGCGGCTGATGCTGCCGCTGTCGCTGTCCTACGACCACCGCGTGGTCGACGGGGCCACCGGCGCGCGCTTCATCACCCACCTGAACGGCCTGCTGGCCGATGTGCGCAGGCTGCTGCTCTGATGCCCAGCCTCGCGCCAACGGCCGCAGGCGCCGCCTGGCACCGCCGTCCTTGAAGCCGATCGGCATCCTCGGCGGCACGTTCAATCCCGTCCACTACGGCCACCTGCGCATCGCCGAGGAACTGGGCGATGCGCTGGACCTTGACGAGGTGCGGCTGATGCCGGCGAACTTGCCGCCATTGCGCACCGCGCCCGGGGTCTCCGGCCAGGAGCGGCTGCACATGGTGCGCCTGGCGATCGCCGGCAACGACCGGCTGGTCGCAGACGAGCGTGAAGTGGCCAAGACCTCGCTCTGCTACACCGTCGACACCCTGGCCGAACTGCGCGCCGAGTTCGGCCCGGAGCGCCCGATCTGCCTGATGCTGGGCGCCGATGCGTTCGCACGGCTGCACCGCTGGCACCGCTGGCGCGACCTGTTCTCGCTGGCCCATTTCGCGGTCGCCGAGCGCGGCGGCCACGCATCGATCGCCACCGCCCCGCTCGACCACGGGCTCGCGGCGGAACTGCGCGCGCGCCGGGTATCCGAGATCGGCATGCTCGCCGAGCAGCCCGCCGGCTCGATCTACCTCGCCCCGACCAGCGTGCTGCAGATCTCGGCCACGCGCATCCGCGGCCTGATCGCCAACGGTGCAAGCGCGCGATACTTGCTGCCCCAGCCCGTGCTCGACTACATTCATGAGCGTGGCATCTACCGGCAGGCTGAAGACCAATGATCGAGTGCGCATGAGAATAGACGCGATGAAGCGCGCGGTGATCGACGCGCTGGAAGACGTGAAAGCCAAGGACATCGTCGCCTTCAACGTGACCAAGATGACTACGCTGTGCGACTGGGTGGTGATCGCCTCGGGCGACTCGAACCGGCAGACCCGGGCCCTGGCGGCGAACGTGCGCAACAAGCTGAAGGAAGCCGGCGCGGAAGTGATCGGCGTCGAGGGCGAGGCCACCGGAGAATGGATCCTCGTCGACCTCGGCAAGGTGGTCGTGCACATCATGCAGCCGACGATACGGGCGCACTACAACCTCGAGGAGCTCTGGTCGCCGCCGCCGCGCGCCCGGCGCAAGGCCGCCGCGGCCGCCGAGCCGGCGCCCTGAACGCGTCCGGGGGGCTGGCTTGCGCCTGCGCGTGATCGCTGTCGGGGAGCGCGTCCCGGCCTGGATCGACGCCGGCATCTCCGACTACCGCAGCCGGCTGCCCCGGCTATACAGGCTGGAAGTGGCGACCGTGAAGGCGAGCCCCCGCACCCAGGGCAAGCCGGTGGCGGTGATGATGGACGCCGAGGCGGAGCGCCTGGAGGCGGCTGTGCCCGCCGGGTTCGTGCGCGTGGCGCTGGACGAGCGCGGGCGCTCGCTGGACACGCGCGGCTTCGCCAGCGCGATCGAACGCTGGCGGGGGAAGGCACCCGGCATCGCGTTCTGGATCGGCGGCCCGGACGGCCTCGCCCCGGCACTCGTCGCCCGCGCCGCGACGACCCTCTCGCTGTCCGCGCTGACGCTGCCGCATGCGCTGGCACGGCTGGTGCTCGTCGAACAGCTCTACCGCTGCGTATCGCTGATCGAAAATCATCCGTACCATCGCGAGTGATCGTCCGCACCACACCCGAGTGAACGCCATGACCATCGGCCGCCCCCTGCTCTACCTTGCCTCCCACAGCCCCCGGCGGCGCGAACTGCTGCGCCAGATAAACGTGCGCTTCGAGACGCTGCTGCTGCGCTCCGACCGGATGCGCGGCAGCGACGTGGAGGAGATCCCGCGCGCGGGCGAGGCACCGGCCGACTACGTGAGCCGGGTCACCCTCGAGAAGGCCCGGGTGGGCGCGGTACGCGCCCGGGAACGCGCGCTGGCGCCCGGGGCGGTGCTGGCCGCCGACACCGAGGTGGTGATCGACGGCGAAGCGCTGGGCAAGCCGCGCGATGCCGCCGCCGCCGCGCAGATGCTGATGCGCCTGTCCGGGCGCAGCCACGAGGTGCTGTCCGCGGTTGCGCTCGCCACCAGCGACACCCAGATCGACATCCGGCTCACGCGCAGCGTGGTCGGCCTGAAGGTGCTCGACCCGATCGAGCTGCGCCGCTACGTGGCGAGCGGCGAACCGCTCGACAAGGCCGGCGCCTACGCGATCCAGGGGCTGGGCGCGCTGTTCGTCACCCGCCTGGAGGGCAGCTATTCGGCGGTGATGGGGCTGCCGCTCTACGAAACGGCCGAACTGCTGCGCAACTGCGGGTTCGAACTGCCATGAGCGAAGACATCCTGGTCAACGTCACGCCACAGGAAACCCGGGTCGCGGTGGTCGAGCAGGGCAGCGTCCAGGAACTGCACATCGAGCGCACCCGCAGCCGGGGCCTGGTCGGCAACATCTACATGGGCCGGGTGGCACGCGTGCTGCCCGGCATGCAGTCGGCCTTCATCGACATCGGCCTGGAGCGCGCCGCCTTCCTGCACGTGAGCGACATCTTCGGCAACCGGCATGGCGCGGCGCAGAGCGAGGCGGCGCGGCCGATCGAGAAGATCCTGCAGGAGGGCCAGCCGCTGCTGGTGCAGGTGATCAAGGATCCGATCGGCACCAAGGGCGCGCGCCTGTCCACCCAGATCAGCCTGGCCGGCCGGCTGCTGGTCTACCTGCCGCAGGACCCGCACATCGGCATCTCGCAGCGCATCGAGAACGAGGCCGAGCGCGACCACCTGCGCGAGATGGTCGAACGGGCGCGTCCGGCCGACGAGCATGGTGGTTTCATCATCCGCACCGTGGCCGAGGCTGCCGCCGAACACGAACTCGTCGACGACGTCGCCTATCTCCGTGCGCTGTGGGCATCCATCCAGGAGACGGTCGGCGCCGCCGCGGCGCCGTCGCTGGTCCATGAAGACCTCGGCCTCGCGCTGCGCGTGCTGCGCGACATGTTCAACGACGACACCAACCGCGTGGTCATCGATTCGCGCGAGACACACCAGCGGGCCCGCGCGTTCGCCGAGCGCTTCATGCCCGACATCCTCACCCGGGTCGAGCACTACGTGGGCGAGCTGCCGCTGTTCGACGTGTATGCGGTCGAGACCGAGATCGAGCGGGCGCTGTCGCGCCGGGTCGACCTGAAGTCGGGCGGCTACGTGATCTTCGACCAGACCGAGGCGATGACCACGGTCGACGTGAACACCGGCGGATTCGTCGGCGCGCGCAACTTCGACGACACCATCTTCAAGACCAACCTCGAGGCCTGCCTGGTCATCGCGCGCCAGCTCCGGCTTCGCAACCTGGGCGGAATAATCATCCTCGACTTCATCGACATGGACAACCTCGAGCACCGCGAGGCCGTGCTCGCCGAACTGAAGAAGGCGTTGTCCCGCGACCGCACCCGCCTGACGGTGAACGGCTTCACCAGCCTAGGGCTGGTCGAGATGACGCGCAAGCGCACCCGCGAGAGCCTGGCGCACATCCTGTGCGAGCCCTGCCCGAACTGCACCGGCCGGGGCCAGGTGAAGACCGCGCAGACCATCTGCTACACCATCCTGCGCGAGCTGCTGCGCGAGGCCAGGCAGTTCAATGCACGCGAGTACCGGATCCTCGCCTCGCAGCCGGTGATCGACATGTTCCTCGACGAGGAGTCGCACAACCTCGCGATGCTCGGCGACTTCATCGGCAAACCGATCTCGCTGCAGGTCGAGACCGCCTACGGCCAGGAGCAGTACGACGTCATCCTGAAGTAGCGCCTGTGGCGCCGTCCGCGCGAACCGGCAGGCTGCCCCGTCAGGCCACCCGGGCCCGCAGCGCGGCCGCAGGCTCCGGCAGCCGGGCGGGAACCTCGCCGGGCAGCAGCAGAACCTGGCGGACCTCGTCGAGTTCCTCGACATGGCGGCGCAGCGACACCTCGAGGCGCTCCAGCTCCTTGGTGCGCGACTCGAGTGCCCGCACGTTGTCGGTGATCCTGCGCAGGCTCTCGAGGCGCCGCTCGAGCATCTCTGCATGCTCCTTGAGCTGCATGGTCAGCGGCGAGAGCGCGCGGTTGAGCCAGGCATCGACCTCGCCCGAGACCTGGCGGAAGATCGACTTCGCCTCGGCCACCAGCATGTCGTAGAACTTGCGGATGACGATACCCTGCGGCTGCATCACGGTGGTCGGATTGGCGCAGAAGGCGATCGTGCCCTGCTTGAGCTGCAGCATCTGCTCGCTGAATCGCGCCAGCGAGAATTGCGGCGGCGAGAGCTTCGCGAAGCCGTACTTCTCGTGGAAGCTCGCGTACACGGTGTCGACAAGGCCCTTGATCTGGTTGGCGAAGCCCATGATCTTGCCGGTCTCCTTCTCGAAGTGGTCGAACAGCTGCTGCATCATGCGCATCAGGCGCACGGTGAACAGCTGGTCGTTCAGCTTCTTGCGGTAGTCCTGGCAGATGCCTTCGATCAGGTCCGGGTCGAGGTTCGACTGCAGGATCAGGCCCTGCTTCATCACCACGCTGTGCGTGTTGCGGAAGTTCTGCACCGTATGCTGGTAGGCCGCGCGGTCCTGCTCGAGCTTGACCAGTATCGACTTGACCATGCCCTGGTTCTTGCCGCGCAGGCTGGCCAGTTCGGCGAGCTCGGCATGCGTCGAGCGCAGCTTGGCCATCACCGTCTCGTAAGAAGTGTCGACCAGCACCCCGAACTCGCGCGATACCCGCTCGGCGATGATGCGCCGGCGGTCCGGGATCATCTGCGCCAGAAGCGCTTCCAGCGCATGCACGCCGCTGCGCTCGAGCAGCGCCGCATCGCCGCGGATGCGGCCGATCAGCGCCTTCTGCGCCGACATCGGCAGCACGTTCTGGCGCGGCAGGTTGAGGATGCGCGCGGTCGCGTCGAGCTGGCCGCTGACCGCCTGCGCGATCTCGCTGTCGGTCTTCAGGTCGTCCCAGATCAGGTCGACCTTGTTCAGCACCGCCACCGAGCGCGCCGCGTTGTTCTGCACGTGGCGCTGCCACAGCTCGAGGTCGCTGCGCGTGACGCCGGTGTCCATCGCCAGCAGGAACAGCACGGCGTGCGCGTTCGGGATCATCGACAGCGTCAGCTCGGGCTCGGTGCCGAGCGCGTTCAGGCCGGGCGTGTCGAGGATCGCCAGCCCGGCCTTGAGCATTGGGTGCGGGAAGCTGATCAGCGCATGGCGCCAGGCCGGCACCAGCACCTCGCCCGGGCCGGCGCCGAGCGCGGCCGAAAGCTCCGGGCTCGCGTCGTTGTAAAGGCCGAGCCGGCGCGCATGCTCGATGCCGACCTTCTTGCTCTCGACCACCTTGGCCAGGGTCGCGGCGAGTTCGTCCGCGTCGTCGAGGTTGAGCGAGATGCGGATCCACTCGATCGGCTTTCGCTTGAGCACCGCGACGCTCTCGTCGGTCTCGCGCGTCTCGATCGGCAGCAGCCGCAGGTAGGGCGCCTCGGCGGGATCGTGGAAGATCTCGGTCGGGCACATCGTGGTGCGGCCGATGTCCGACGGCAGCAGCCGGCGCTTGTAGTTCGAGAAGAACAACGCGTTGATCAGCTCGGTCTTGCCGCGCGAGTATTCCGCGATGAAGGCGAGCAGCATCCGGTCGGTGCGCAGGCTCTCGATCAGGTCGTACATGCGCAGCGATTGCTCGACGTTCACCGCCTCGGACGTGTCCAGCCGCGCCCGGAAGGACTCGATCGCCCCTACCAGCCGGTCGCGCCAGACTTGGTAGTCGAGGACGTCCTTTTCGAGGGAGCTGTTCATCTGGGGGTCGGCTGGCGTGTCGCGGGTCGGGTTGCGGTTCTGATGTTCGGGCTGCGAATCGGGCGGGTTTCCGGGTCTCGGTGCGGGTCGCGGTGCGGACCGGGGACGATGCGATGCTGGCCGGAAAAGGCTTCGGCCTGATCAATGACGGCGAACGGCGCCGCTTCTTGAGCCGCTGGCCCGGATTTTCACCCGGCCCGCCGCGGAAAGACAGCCCCCGCCCGACTCAGAACAGCATCAGCGCCAGCCGCGTCAGCCCCCCGACGACCAGGATCAGCGCAAGCTGACAGACGATCAGCAGCACCAGCGGCGAGAAGTCGAAGCCGGAGACCGGCCGCATCCGCGTCTGGATCGGCCGCAGGAACGGTCGCAGCAGGAGGTCGAGCAGCGGTGCCAGCGGCGACTGCGGGTTCAACCACGACAGCAGCATCTGCACGATCAGCGCGGCGATCATCATGTAGATGAACAGGCGCACCAGCTGCACCAGCGCGGCCACCGCGGCCAGGCCCACGCTGGTGCCCAGGTTGGCCGCACCGAGGCTGGCACCGGCCAGGTCGAGCACCAGGCGGGGCTCGATCAGCGACAGCACGATGTTCAGCACCCAGGCCACCAGCCAGGCCAGCACCAGGGTCGCGAGGTCCAGGCCCCACAGGCCCGGGATCACCCGCCGCAGCGGCTTCACGCCCCAGTCGGTGACCGTCGCCAGCAGCCCGGACAGCGGATTGTTGAACGGTGCCCGCGCCACCTGCAGCCAGAAGCGCAGCAGCAGCGCGACGATCAGCAGGGTGCCCAGCGTATCGACCAGGAAGGCGAGCGCCTGGGCGATCATCGTCCGTCGCTCCCCGACTCATCGCCCAGCTCCACCGCGCGCCGGTTCGCCGCCTGCACCGCCTCGGCGATCAGCGCATGCAGGCCGCCCGCCTCGAGTGCAGCGATGCCGCGCTCGGTGGTCCCGCCCTTCGACGTGACCCGGGCGCGCAGCACGGCCGGCGGCTCGGCATCGGCCGCGGCCAGATTGGCCGCGCCGGCGAACGTGGTCAGCGCGAGCTGCCGGGCCTGCGCGGCATCGAAGCCGACGCCGGTGGCCGCCGCCTCCAGCGCCTCGATCATCATGAACACGTAGGCCGGCCCGCTGCCGGAGACCGCCGTGACGGCATCGACCAGCGCCTCGCGTTCGACCCAGAGCACACCGCCCACCGCACCGAGGATGCGCTCGACCCGCGCCCGGTCGTCCGAGGAAAGGGCGGGCGCGGCATACAGGCCGGCGATGCCCTGGCCGATCAGGGCCGGCGTGTTGGGCATCGCGCGCGCGATGCGCTCGTACCCGCCCAGCCAGCGCGCGAGGTCGGCGGTGCGAATGCCAGCGGCGATGGTCACCACCAGTTGCCCGTCGAGCAGTGGCGCCAGTCCGGCGGCGACATTGCGGACCTGCTGCGGCTTGACCGCCAGCACCACGCAGTCGCTGCCCGCGATGGCCGGCGCCGCCGCGTCGAACACGCGGATGCCGAAGCGTTCGGACAGCCGTGCGCGCTGGCCAGCGTCGACGTCGACCGCGCTGACCGACTCCACGGCCAGGCCGCTCTTGAGCAGGCCGCCGATCATGGCCGAAGCCATGTTGCCGCCGCCGATGAAACAGACCTTCATCAAACCACTCCTCGTCGATTCGGGTGCCGGTCGGGTGGCAATCCCGCGCCTGTGGGCTGCCGATCTGCCGCCCCATGCGATGCCGATCAGCAGCCGATCAGGCGCCGATTGTGCCTGCGCCCGCGGCCGTGCGCGCGCCGAAGATCGCGGTCCCCACGCGCACCCAGGTCGCGCCCTCGGCGATCGCGGCCTCCAGGTCGTCCGACATGCCCATGGACAGGGTATCCAGCGCGAAGCCGCCGGCGCGCAGCCGTTCGCGCATCCGGGCAAGGTGGGCGAACGGCTGCCGCTGAGCATCCACGCCGTCGGCCGGGGCCGGGATGCACATCAGGCCGCGCAGTCGCAATCCGGGCAGGGCAGCCACCGCGGCCGCCAGCGCCGGCAGTTCCGCCTCCGACACCCCCGCCTTGGTCGCCTCGCCACTGACGTTCACCTGCAGGCAGACCGACAGGGCACCGCGCGCGGCCGGGCGCTGCTCCGACAGCCGGCGTGCGATCTTCAAGCTCGCGACCGAATGCACCCAGTCGAAGTGCTCGGCCACCTGGCGCGTCTTGTTGCTCTGGAGCGGACCGATGAAATGCCATTCGATGCCGGGGTCGGCGACCACCGCGATCTTGTCGACCGCCTCCTGCACGTAGCTTTCGCCGAACGCCTGCTGGCCGGCCGCCCGTGCCTCGACCACCGCACAGGCGCCGAACGTCTTGCTTACCGCGAGCAGACCGACCGAGGACGGATCGCGTCCGGCTGCCAGCGCCGCGGCGGCGATGCGCGCACGAACAGCTTGCAAGTTGTCGCCGATAGCTCCCATAATTTAAATGCGACGCGTCAATGACTTGAAGGCGGGTTCGGGCGGATTCGGGCGGATGGGTCGCACGGGCAGGTCGCACGCGGCGGGGGGGCGGAAGGGCCGGCGGGAGCGGAAACCGACGGTCGGCGGTGGCGGAAGCGGGGGGCGGATGATCGGGACGCGCTAAAGAGCGAGGGGTTCCTGCCGATCTACACCCGTGGGCTGGAGGTCCTGCGCCTCGAATAAGGCGCAGCGACGCGATTCGTATCGAATTCAACTGCCGGGAAAGTATAGTGGACATCTCCGAACTGCTCGCATTCGTCGTCAAGAACAAGGCCTCCGACCTCCACCTGTCCGCCGGCCTGCCGCCGATGATCCGGGTGCATGGCGACGTGCGCCGTATCAACCTGCCGCCGCTGGAGCACAAGGACGTGCACGGCATGGTGTACGACATCATGAACGACCAGCAGCGGAAGACATACGAGGAGAACCTCGAGATCGACTTCTCGTTCGCGATCCCGAACCTGGCCCGCTTCCGGGTCAACGCGTTCGTGCAGCAGCGCGGCGCGGCCGCGGTGCTGCGGACGATTCCGTCGAAGGTGCTGTCGCTGGAAGAGATCAAGGCGCCGCCGATCTTCGCCGAGATCTCCAACCAGCCGCGCGGCATCGTGCTGGTGACCGGGCCGACCGGCTCTGGCAAGTCGACCACGCTGGCGGCGATGGTCGACCACATCAACAACAACGACTACGGCCACATCCTCACCATCGAGGACCCGATCGAGTTCGTGCACGAGAGCAAGAAGTGCCTGATCAACCAGCGCGAGGTCGGGCCGCATACGCTGTCGTTCTCCAACGCGCTGCGCTCGGCGTTGCGCGAAGACCCCGACATCATCCTGGTCGGCGAGCTACGCGACCTCGAGACCATCCGCCTCGCGCTGACCGGCGCCGAGACCGGCCACCTGGTGTTCGGCACGCTGCACACCAGTTCGGCGGCCAAGACCGTCGACCGGATCATCGACGTGTTCCCGGCGGCGGAAAAGGAGATGGTGCGTGCGATGCTGTCCGAATCGCTGCGCGCGGTGATCTCGCAGACGCTGCTCAAGACCAAGGACGGCACCGGGCGCGTGGCCGCGCACGAGATCATGGTCGGCACCCCGGCCATCCGCAACCTGATCCGCGAGAACAAGATCGCGCAGATGTATTCGGCGATCCAGACCGGCCAGACCTTCGGCATGCAGACCCTCGACCAGAACCTGCAGGAACTGGTCAAGCGCAACATCGTGTCGCCGGCGGAAGCGAAGATGAAGGCGGCGAACAAGGACAACTTCCAGTAAGCCCCGCCGGCACGTCCGGAAACGCACCAACCCAGGCAAGGACACACCCCGAATGGAACGCGATCAGGCCATCAAGTTCGTCCACGAGCTGCTGCGCGTCATGATCAGCAAGAAAGCGTCGGACCTGTTCGTCACCGCGGGGTTCCCGCCGGCGTTCAAACTCGACGGAAAGGTGGTGCCGGTGTCGAACCAGACGCTGACACCTGCCCACACCGCCGACCTCGCGCGCTCGATCATGAACGACCGGCAGGCGGCCGAGTTCGAAGCCACCCGCGAATGCAACTTCGCGATCAGCCCGCCCGGCATCGGCCGCTTCCGGGTCAATGCGTTCATGCAGCAGGGCCGGGTCGGCCTGGTGCTGCGGGTCATCACCTCGACGATCCCGAAGTTCGAGGACCTCGGGCTGCCGAACGTGCTGAAGGACGTGGCGATGACCAAGCGCGGCCTGGTCATCTTCGTCGGCGCCACCGGGTCGGGCAAGTCGACCTCGCTCGCGGCACTGATCGGCTATCGCAACGAGAACAGCTACGGCCACATCATCACCGTCGAGGATCCGGTCGAGTTCGTGCACGAGCACAAGAACTGCATCGTCACCCACCGCGAGGTCGGAGTCGACACCGAGTCCTGGCATACCGCGCTGAAGAACACCCTGCGCCAGGCACCGGACGTGATCCTGATCGGCGAGGTGCGCGACCGCGAGACCATGGACTACGCGATCGCCTTCGCCGAGACCGGCCACCTGGCGATGTGCACGCTGCACGCGAACAACGCCAACCAGGCGCTCGACCGGATCATCAATTTCTTCCCGGAAGAACGTCGGCCGCAGCTGCTGATGGACCTTTCGCTGAACCTGAAGGGCATCGTGTCGCAGCGGCTGATCCCCAAGCGCGAGGGCAAGGGCCGCGTGGCCGCAGTCGAGGTACTGCTCAACTCGCCGCTGATCGCCGACCTCGTGTTCAAGGGCGACGTGCACGAGATCAAGGAAGTGATGAAGAAGTCGCGCGAGATGGGCATGCAGACCTTCGACCAGGCCCTGTTCGACCTCTACGAGGCCGGCGCCATCAGCTACGAAGACGGCCTGCGCAACGCCGATTCGGTCAATGACCTGCGCCTGCAGATCAAGCTGCACAGCTCCGAGTCGAAGGACCGCGACGTCATGGGCGGCATCGACCACCTCAACATCGTCTGAACATCCAGGTCTCACGGAAATCCGGGTCAGAGACGAATTTCCGCGGGAAATTCGTCTCTGACCCGGATTTCCGTCCCGCGCTTCAGCGGTGGGCGCCGGCCACCATGCGGAACTCGAACAGACGGCATTCGATCGCACCGTTGAACAGCACGGTGCGCTTCGACGCCTTCAGGCCGAGTTGGCCGGGCAGCTTCATCTCGGGCGAGATCAGGTAGGCGGTCCAGCCGGCGAACGAGGCCTTGAGCGCGCTGCCGAGTTGGGGATAGAACAGCTCCAGCGACTCGCGGCTCTCCAGGCGCACACCGTACGGCGGGTTCGATACCAGGATGCCGGCCGCCGCCGGAGCTTCGCGGCGGCGCACGTCGACCACCTCGAACTGCACCGCCCGGTCGACGCCGGCACGCGCGGCGTTCGCCCTCGCGGCCACCACCGACCCGGCTTCCCGGTCGGAGCCGAACACCGCGACCTGGCGCCGGCCGCGCTCGATCCGCTCGCCAGCGGCGTCGCGCAGCAGCTTCCACAACCCGGCGTCGAAGCCGCGCAGCCGTTCGAAGCCGAAGCTGCGGCCGAGGCCGGGCGCGATGCCGAGCGTCATCTGCGCGGCCTCGATCGCGATCGTACCGCTGCCGCACATCGGGTCCAGGAACGCTGTGCCCGGCTGCCAGCCCGACAGCGCGACCATGCCGGCGGCCAGGTTCTCGCGCAGCGGCGCCTCGCCCGCCTCCTCGCGCCAGCCGCGCTTGAACAGTGGGTCGCCGGAGAGGTCGAGGTAGACGGTCATCGCGTTGGCGGTCAGGAACAGCTGTACCCGCACGTCAGGCGACACGGTGTCCACGCTGGGCCGCACGCCCTGCTTCTCGCGGAACCGGTCGCAGATCGCATCCTTCACCCGCAGCGTGGCGAACTCGAGGCTGCGCAACGGCGAGCGGATGGCGGACACGTCGACCCGCAACGTGCGCTCGACGGTGAACATCGCCGGCCAGTCGATCGCCTTCACGAACGCATAGATGTCCTGCTCGTTCGCGTAGCGGGCCTCGCCCAGGCTGAGCAGGATGCGGCTCGCCACCCGGCTCTCGAGGTTTGCCCGGTAGCCGACAGCGAGGTCGCCCCCGAAACCGACGCCACCGAGCACCGCCGCCACCCGGGTGGCCCCCAGGCGCGACAGTTCAACGGCCAGCGTTTCCTCCAGTCCGCGCGGGCATGGCGCAAAATAGCAGCCGGTGGCAGTCACCGGCAGTCGCCGTCCATGCCGGACCTGCACACCCCCAACCCCGCCTTCGCCTTCGATCGCATGCCCGCTCCGAACCCGGGTCCCCGCAGGGCCCCCTCACCATGAACGCCAGGATGACCAACCTCGCACAACTGCTGCAGCGTCATGCCGGCACGCCGGACAAGGTGCTGTACCGGCAATGGGAAGCAGGCGCGGCGGCCGATGGCAGTGGCGAGGCGGCGGCGTGGCGCGATTATACGGTCGCGCAGGTGATCGCCCTCGCCGCACGCTGGCAGCAGGCCTTCCGCGCGCGCGGCTTCGAGAAGGGCGATCGCATCGCGGTCTGCCTGAAGAACAGCGTGCAATGGGTGGCGATCGACCAGGCGGCGCTCGGCCTGGGCATGGTCGTGGTGCCGCTGTACGTGATCGACAACGCCGAGAACATCGCCTGGTGCGTCGGCAACTCCGAGGCCCGGCTGCTGGTGCTCGACACGCCACGGGCCCTGCCCCGCCTGCGTGAACTGATGCCGTCGCTGCCGGCGGTGGTCTGCATCGAAGCGGCCGGCGCATCGGCCGCGGGCGAACGGGTCGACGCCTTCCTGCCCGCGGACGCGCCGCCGTTCGAAGTCCATCCGATGGAACCCGATGCGCTGGCCACCATCGTCTACACCTCCGGCACCACCGGCAAGCCCAAGGGCGTCAAGCTGTCCCATGCCAGCATCCTCGCCAACGTCGAGGCGAGCTCGAAGGTGATCGCCCTGCGCGAGACCGACACCTCGCTGTCGGTGCTGCCGATGTCGCACATGTTCGAGCGCACCTGCGGCTGCTACCTGATGCTCCATGCCGGCGTCTGCGTCGCCTACTCGCGCGGCATCCAGCAGATCGGCGACGACCTCGCTGCAGTGCGCCCGACGCTGCTGGTCGCCGTTCCCAGGCTGTTCGAACGCTTCCTCGCGCGCATCGAGCAGGCGGTGGCCGGCTCCGTCGTCAAGCGCACCCTGTTCCGGATGACCGTGCGCTACGGCTGGAAGGTCTTCCTAGGCGAAGCGAACCTGTTCGAGCGCCTCGCGTACGCGCGCCTTCAGCCGCTGGTGGCCGTGCCCATCCTCGACAAGCTCGGTGGCCGGCTGCGCCTCGCCGCCGCCGGCGGCGCCAAGCTCGAACTGCGCATCGCCCAGACCTTCATCGGCCTGGGCCTGAAGATGATCCAGGGCTACGGCATGACCGAGGCCTCGCCGGTGATCGCCGGCAACCGCGAGGACGACAACGACCCGAGCTCGGTCGGCCAGCTCCTCGACGGCCTCGAGTCGCGAATATCGGAGGCCGGCGAACTGCTGGTACGCGGACCATCCGTGATGCAGGGCTACTGGCGCAACCCGGAAGCCACCGCCAAGGTGCTCTCGCCGGACGGCTGGCTCAACACCGGCGACATCGTCGAGATCCGCGACGGCAGGATCTACATCCGCGGCCGCTCGAAGGACATCATCGTGCTGTCCAACGGCGAGAAGTTCCCGCCGGAGGAAGCCGAGGCCGCGATCCTCGACGAGCCGGTGTTCGAGCAGGTGATGCTGGTCGGCGAGGGCCGCCACTTCCTGACCCTGGTCGCGGTGACCCAGGAAGTCGACGAGAAGAAGCTGGTGCGCCTGGCCAACCAGCAGCTGAAGGATTTCCCGCGCTACGTGCGGGTGCGCCGGGTGATCGCGGCGAAGGAGCCGTGGACCATCGACAACGGCATGCTCACCCCGACCCTGAAGGTCAAGCGGCCGGTGGTCGGCCAGCGCTTCGCGCATTCGATCGAGGCGATCTACGGGAAGGATGCGGACGACTGATCCGCACATCCGGCCCTGCCCTCAAGCGGCGCCCGATCGCGCCGATGTATCCTCGATGCGCCACCACGCGCAACTGAGCATGTCACCTTGATCCCCGCCCCGATCCCGACCGACGAAACACAGCGACTGGACGCGTTGCGGCAGCTGCTCGTCCTCGACACGCCGCCCGAGGAACGATTCGACCGTATCACGCGTTTCGCCGCGCGCGAGTTCGACATGCCAGTCGCGCTGGTCAGCCTGATCGACGCGAACCGGCAATGGTTCAAGGCCCGCGTCGGCCTGGAAGCCTGCGAGACCACGCGCGACATTTCCTTCTGCGGACATGCGATCGAAGGCAGCGCGGTGATGGTGGTCGAGGATGCCCGCGAAGACCCGCGCTTCGCCGACAACCCGCTGGTGACGGGCGATCCGTTCATCCGCTTCTATGCCGGCGCACCGCTTGTCCTGCCAGGCGGACTGTCGGTCGGCACGCTGTGCGTGATCGACATCGAGCCGCGCAGCTTCTCGCGCATCGACCAGTCCATCCTGTCCGCGCTGCGCGACGTGGTGGTCGAGGAACTCATGCGCCAGGCGGCGGAGCCATGAACCCGTCGACGGTCGATGCCCCCCTGCCGGCCGTGCTTCTCGCCGACGCCGACCTGCTGCTGCGGCGCGCGGTGGTCCAGGTGGCGGACGAACTGGGCCTGGCGCGGGTGCACGGCGCACCCGACCTGCATGCCGCGGTCCGCCAGATGGAAACGCAGCCGTTCATGGCGCTGGTCATCGCCCTCGACCGCGACGGGGATGCCATCGACCTGCTGACCCTGCTGCGCTGCGGGCAGTATCCATCGCCGGCGGCAACGCCGGTCGCCGTGCTCACCGGCCCCGGCCGGGACATCGACGCGGCACGGCTGTCCTCGCTCGGGATCCGCGAGACCCAGCGCAGCCCCTGCTCGGCACGGGGCGTGCTGGACCTGATCGCGCGGCTGCTGCAACAGCCGCCCACCGGGAAACCCTGATGATCCTTCGTCGCTCGTTCATGGCGCTGGCCGCAGCCGGCAGCACGCTGGCCGCCTGCGCTGCACTCGCCCAGACAGTGCACGACCACAGGCACGGCTTCGGCGGCGCGCACAAGTGGCTGAAGGTGCTGGAAGACCCGAAGCGGGATGCCTGGCAAAGGCCGCACGAGGTGATCCAGGCGCTGTCGCTGAAGCCCGACGCAGTAGTGGCCGACATCGGCGCCGGCACCGGCTACTTCGCGACGCGGCTCGCGCACATGCTTCCCCGGGGGCGCGTCTGCGCGGTCGACAGCGAACCCGACATGGTGAAGCACCTCGCCGAGCGGGCCACCAAGGGCGGATTGAAGAACCTGCAGGCGATCGCGGCCGGCGGCCGGGTCGCGATCATCGACTTCACGCTGGAATCGCCGGAGGGACCGCCGAAGGCCGCCCGCGTGGGCGCGCGGCAGGTCCAGGCCGAGATGGAGAAGGCCGGGTATCGGCTGGCGCGCGAGCACGGCTTCCTGCCGAACCAGTTCTTCCTCGAGTTCACGCCCGCCTAGCGCTGATCGCCGTCACCGCGGCAGCACCAGCACCACCTCGAACTCGATGCGGTCCCACGGGTTGCGCGCGGCACGCAGCCGCGAGACGCGCGCCTCGAGCGCCGCGCCGAGGTCCATCTGCCGGGCCACCTGCGGGTTGTCGCGCCGGGGCACGTAGCCGAGCTTCACCTGCCGCCACTCGACGCGCACCGCGTTCCGGTCGTGCGGGTTGTCCGGTTCGCGCACCAGCGCCAGCCGGTCGCCGACCTGCATCTGCGCGAACAGTTCCTCCCCGGCGTGGAACTGGAAGCCCGCCAGCGGCGAACTGCGCACCACGATCATCGCCTCGATGGCGGTCGGGGTCGGGGTCGGGGCCACGGCCGGGGGCGGGGTCAGTGTCGGTGTCGTGGTCTCGGTCCCGGTCCCGGTCGCGGCAGCGGCGGCCGTGCCCGGCAGCACCACCCACAGCGCCAGCGCAACGAAGGCCTGCCGCACGACGATGACTACCGGCCCTCGAACCTCAGAACGGCTTGACCACCACCAGCACCACCACCGCGAACAGCACCAGCACCGGCAGCTCGTTCATCCAGCGGTAGAACACATGGCCCCGCGTGTTGCCGCCCGCCTTGAACACGCCGAGCACCCGGCCGCACCACAGGTGGTAGACCACCAGCAGCACGGTCAGCGCGAGCTTCGCATGCAGCCATCCGCCGCCGAAGCCGTAGACGAGCCACAGCACCAGGCCGAACAGCAGCGCCAGCACCGCCAGCGGCGTCATGAAGCGATACAGCTTGTGCGCCATCAGCAGCAGCCGGTCGCGTTCGGCGGCGCTGTCGGCCGGCACCATCGCCAGGTTCACGAAGATGCGCGGCAGGTAGAACAGCCCGGCGAACCAGCTGGTGACGAAGATGATGTGGAAGGCCTTGATCCAGAGCATGTCGGCAGGGTCGATACGAGGGAAGGATCAGCGTAGCAGCCGCCAGCGCGCCAGCACCAGCGCGATATGGAAGGCCAACAGGCCGTAACCCGCCAGCACCGCCAGGTGCAGCGGCAGCTGCCCGGGCACCTCGCCCGCCAGCAGCGGCCGCGCGATCGCCACCGCATGGGTCAGCGGCAGCGCGGAGGACACCGCCTGCAGCCAGGCCGGCAGCTGCTCGACCGGGAAGAACACGCCGCACACCAGCATCATCGGCGTCACCACCAGGGTGAAGTAGTACATGAAGAAGTCGTAGCTCGGCGCGAGCGCGGTGACGATCAGCCCGAGGCTGGCGAAGCACAGCCCGACCAGCAGCGCGAGCGGCACCAGCCAGAGCACCATCCACGACTGTGCGAGCCCGAGCAGCCAGACCACGACCAGGATCGCCACGCCGGAGAACAGGCTCTTGGTCGCGGCCCAGAGCGCCTCGCCGGTGACGATGTCGTCCAGCGACAGCGGCGCATTCAGGATCGCATCCCAGGTGCGCTGCACATGCATGCGCGAGAACGCCGAATACAGCGCCTCGAAGGTCGCGGTGTTCATCGTGCTGTAGCAGATCGTGCCCGCCGCCAGGAAGGCGATGTACGGCATGCCGTCGATCGCCGGGATCATCGAGCCGAGCCCATAGCCGAGCGCAAGCATGTAGAACGCCGGGTCGGCGAAGTTGCCCAGCATCGACGGGATCGCCAGCTTGCGCCAGACCAGGAAGTTGCGCCGCCAGACATGCAGGCAGCGCAGGCTGAAAGAAGGCAGCCGGTAGACCGAGGCCCGGGAGGACGGTGGCACGGAAGGAAGCAGGGCGGCCATCGTTCAGTCGCGCATCTCGCGGCCGGTCAGCTTCAGGAACAGGTCTTCCAGGTTCGCCGGCCGGTGCAGGTGGCGCAGGCCGGGCCAGCCGGCCAGGCTCGCCACCAGCGGCCCGGCATCGTGCGCATAGCAGAACACGGTCTCGCCGGTGCGCTCGCAGCGTTCGCTGTCCGGTACCGCATGGCGCGCCGCCCATTCGTCGATGCCATCGCCGTAGACCTCGACCACCTGCGGCTCGATGTGCTCCGCGATCAGCGCGCGCGGCTCGCCGGTGGCGATCACCCGCCCCTGGTCGAGCACCGACAGCCGGGTGCACAGGCGCTCGGCCTCTTCCATGAAGTGCGTGGTCAGCAGCAGGGTCTTGCCCTGGGCGGTGAGCTGCTTCAGCCGGTCCCAGATCACGTGCCGCGCCTGCGGGTCGAGGCCAGTGGTCGGCTCGTCGAGCAGGACCAGGTCCGGGTCGTTCACCAGTGCGCGGGCCAGGGTCAGCCGCCGCTTCATGCCGCCGGACAGCGCCTGGATGTTCGCGTCGCCGCGGCCGGTGAGGTTGGCGAACTCGAGCAGGTCGGGGATGCGCGACTTGACCAGGGCATCGGACATCCCGAAGTAGCGGCCGAACACCAGCAGGTTCTCGCTCACGGTGAAGTCGGGATCCAGGCTGTCGATCTGCGGCACCACGCCGACCCGCTGCCGCGCCTCGCGCGCCTGCCGCGGCAGGTCGAAGCCGAACAGGTCGATCGAGCCGGCATCCGGCTCGGCCAGGCCGAGGCACAGCTTCAGCGTCGTGGTCTTGCCGGCGCCGTTCGGGCCGAGCAGCCCGAAGCATTCGCCCGCGCGCAGTTCGAGGTCCACGCCAGCGACGACTTCGCGCCCGCCGTACGACTTGCGCAGGCCGGTGATCCTGGCCACGGTGGCACCGGGCGCCTCCGCAGGCACCGGGCGCTGCACGTCCGGCAGGGGATTCATTCGACGCCGGCGCTCGCCAGCGCGCGGCGTACCAGTCGGGCCAGCACCGGCAGCCGGCCGTGGAAGAAGTGGCCGGTACCGGGCACCAGCGACACCGGCAGTTCCTGCGGCCGCGCCCAGTCGAGCACCAGCCGCAGCGGTACCACGTCGTCGTCCTCGCCATGGATCACCACGGTCGAGGGCCGCACCGTGCCCACCTCGAAGCGCCCGACCGCCGGGGCGACCAGCACCACCAGCGAGAACGGGTCGCCCGCCGCCTCGGCCCTTGCGGCGAGCCGGCTGGCGACGAAGCCGCCGAACGAGAAGCCCGCCAGCACCGCCGGCAGCGGCCCGAACCGGGCATGCAACGCATCCATCACGAGCGCGAGGTCGTCGGTCTCGCCATTGCCCTCGTCATGGACGCCCTGCGAATCGCCCACGCCGCGGAAGTTCGGCCGTGCCACTACATGGCCTGCGTCGAAGAACACGCGCGCGAGGGTGGTCACCACCTTGTTCTCGTTGGTGCCGCCGAACAGCGGATGCGGATGCGCGATGAGCGCGATGCCGCGCCGGTGCTCATCCGGGTCGTTCAGCTTCACTTCGATGTTGCCCGCCGCGCCGCGGAGGTCGAAGCGGCTCAGCGTCGACGGCTTCATCGGTTCAGACCCGCAGCCGCTCCACCGGGCGGCCGTTCACCAGGTGTTCATCGATGATCTCATCGACGTCGCTGCGGTCGACATAGGTATACCAGACCGCTTCCGGGTAGACCACCATCACCGGCCCGCTGTCGCAGCGGTCGAGGCAGCCGGCCATGTTCACCCGTACCTTGCCTTCGCCCGACAGGCCGAGTTCCTTCACCCGCTGCTTCGCATAGTCGCGCACCTCGGAGGCCGCATGGTCGTTGCAGCACTGCCTGCCGCCGTCGCGCTGGTTGCAGCAGAAGAACACATGATGGCTGTAGTGGCTCATCGGAAGGTCCGGAACGGGGAAGCGGCCATTATAGCCAGCGCTTCACGCGCCATGACCGCCCCGGGCGCTGCCCGGCGTGCCGCCCGGGGGACTTCCCGGTGCCGCCAGGCCGTCCCTGCCCTCGCCGGACAGCACGCCCCTGCGCAGCAGCCGGCGCAGCCGGAACAGGTAGAGCGCAGCGACCAGCGGCCACAGTTCGGCCACCGTGCGCGCGAGGCCGGTGTAGTTGAGCAGCTGGCCGTAGTTCCAGCGGAACGGCCACAGCGCCTCCAGCGGCTGCAGCGGACTCTCGTACAGGTGGATCGACAGGAAGGACAGGCACAGCACGAAGATGCCGACGCCGGTCACCGCCGCGCGCGGCAGCGCCACCATCAGCCCGGCCAGCGCCGCACCGGCGCCGATGCCGACCAGCACCTCGTCCGACAGCCAGATGAACGCCGCCTCGGCCTTTAGCATCGCCAGCCCGGCGCCGAACTTGATCAGCGCAGCCATCGCCAGCAGCGACAGCATCGCGGCCAGCGCATGCCAGCGCCGGCGCACCAGCGCCATCACGAACAGGCACACCGCCAGCGTGTTGATCGCCACCGCCGTCGCGGACCCGACCGAGAACGCGCTCGGCGGGATGAAGCCGGTGCCCGGGATCGGCAGCGTGTCGGGCAGCGCGCGCAGCGACATCAGCGGCAGCGAGGGATCGAGCTGGCTCAGGAACCAGATCGCGACCAGCGCCAGCCCAGGCTCGGCGACGCGCCCTGGCAGGCACCAGCGGTACCGCAGGTCGCGCACATGCGCCCACAGCGGCATGCGCCCGGTGCGCGCGGCTAGCAGCGCGCCGACCAGCGTGCCGACCGTGTTCGCGATCAGGTCGACGCTGGAGGCGACCCGCGCCGGCAGGTACATCTGGGCGGTCTCCATCACCAGGCTGAGCGCCGCCCCCGCCAGCGTCGCCAGCACCACGGCCAGCGCCGGCCAGGTCATACGCATCGCGCCCAGGGTCAGCAGCAGGCCCAGCGGCAGGTAGGCCGCAGCGTTGATGAACAGGTCGAAGCGCTGCCAGCGACGCGGCCAGGGTTCGTCGAGGAAGGCCAGCGGCGGCGCGCCGGGCGTGGCCCAGCCGCTGAACGGCGACAGGCTCGCATAGACGATGACCAGCAGGTAAGCTCCGGCGAAATACCACGCAAGCCGGCTTTCCCGCGCCTGTGCCAGCCGGAAATCCGTGACGACATGCGTAACGACTTCAGTATCCGGCCCCGCAGGATTCATCGATGAAATTCTATGACGTTTTCAATGGCGACGCGGACGGACTGTGCGCGTTGCACCAGCTGCGCCTGGCCGAACCCCGCGACGCGACCCTGGTCACCGGCACCAAGCGCGACATCGAACTGCTCGACCGCGTCGAGGCCGGCCGCGGCGACGAGATCACCGTGTTCGACATCTCGCTCGAGGTCAACCGCGATGCGCTGATGCGCGTGCTCGACGCAGGCGCGCGCGTGCGCTGGTTCGACCACCATTTCGCCGGCACGATCCCGCAGCGGCCGGGTTTCCGGGCCCATATCGACGGTTCGGCCGACACCTGCACCAGCCTGATCGTCGACCGGTTCCTGAACGGCAAGTATCGCGCATGGGCGGTGGTCGCGGCGTTCGGCGACAACCTGCGCGAAGCGGCGTGGAAGGCGGCCGATCCGCTCGAGATGAACGACATGCAGATGCACACGCTGCGCGTGCTCGGCGAATGCCTGAACTACAACGCCTACGGCGAGTCGCTCGACGACCTGCACTACCAGCCCGACGAACTGTACGAGACCCTGCGCCGCTACGAGAACCCGCTCGATTTCGTCGTCGCCGAACCGGTGTACGAAGTGCTGCGCACCGCGCTGTCGGACGACCTCGCCCGCGCGGCCGACCTGGAACCGGCGATGGTGCGCGAATCCGGCGCCGCGTTCATCCTGCCCGACGCCGCCTGGTCGCGCCGCATCTCCGGCTTCTTCAGCAACCAGCTCGCCAACACCTTTCCGATGCGCGCGCATGCGGTGCTCACCGTGCGTGCCGGCGGCTACCTGGTCAGCGTGCGCGCCCCGGCCAGCGTGCCCGCCGGGGCCGATGCCCTGTGCCGGCAGTTCGAGACCGGCGGCGGACGCGCGCGTGCCGCCGGCATCCAGCTGCTACCGGAATCCGAACTGCCGCGCTTCCTCGCCGCCTTCGAGAAGGCGTATCCCGGGCGCGGCTAGAACACCGACAGCCCGGTCTTCGCGGCGAACGCCTCCAGGGCGGCGCGACCGAGCAGCGAATTGCCGGTCGCGTCCAGCGCCGGCGACCAGACGCACAGCGACAGCCGGTCCGGCACCACCGCGATGATGCCGCCGCCCACGCCGCTCTTGCATGGCAGGCCGATGCTGAACGCGAACTCGCCGGCCGCATCGTAGGTACCGCAGGTGAGCATCAGCGCGTTGATCCGGCGTGCCTGGCGCTCGCTGAGCAGCGCATCCTGCCCGCGCGGATGCCGGCCGTCGCGGCACAGGAAGCCCGCCGCGCGCGCGAGCTGCCGGCAGCTCATGCGCAGCGCGCACTGGTGGAAGTAGACGTCGAGTACCGTCGCGACATCGTTGTCGAGCTTGCCGAAGCCCTTCATGAAGTTGGCCAGCGCGACATTGCGGTAGCCGGTGTCTGCTTCCGAACGCGCGACCTCCTCGTCGAAGGCGATCGGCTCGCCGCACAGGCCCGACATCAGCGCCAGGATCTCCGCCTTCGGGTCGGCGAATGCGCTCACCAGCCGGTCGGCCACCGCGATCGCACCGGCATTGATGAACGGATTGCGCGGCACGCCCTTCTCGGTCTCGAGCTGCACCAGCGAGTTGAAGGGGTTGCCCGACGGCTCGCGCCCGATGCGCTCCCACAGCCGCGACCCGAGCGCACGCATTGCCAGCGCCAGCGTGAACACCTTCGAGATGCTCTGGATCGAGAACGGCAGGTCCGCATCCCCCGCGCCCGCCTCGACCCCGTCGCAGGTGGCGAGCGCGATGCCGAACTGCCGCGCCGGTACCCGCGCCAGCGCCGGGATGTAGGTCGCCACCGCACCCGCCTCGCCAAGCCGCGGCCGCACCTCCGCCTCGACCTCCGACAGCACCTCCCCCCACGGGGTCAGATCTTGCCTTTTGCCTTCCCGGATGTCCAAGATGGGGTCAGGTCCTGTCCTCTGCCGGGAAGAACCGGTTCGGCGCCAGGAAGAACGCCAGCACCAGCGCCCCCTTCGGCGAGCGGGCCGAATGGCGGCTGCCGGCCGGCCGCCAGACGAAGTTTCCGGCCGTGCACTCGCCCTCGTCGTCCTCGATCGCGCCCTCGAGGATGTACGACTGCTCGATGCGCACATGCTCGTGGTCGCCGAGCACCGAGCCCGGCGCCCAGCGGAACAGCGCGGTCAGCAGCCCGGTGGAGGGCTCTTCCATCAGCACCTTCATCTTGATCAGTGGCGACGGCGTGTCGCGCCAGGGCAGCGATTCCACGTCGACGAAGCGCGACGCGAGCGCGGACAGGGCGCCCTGCGGGCCAGGGAGGTCGGGGGTGACGGCGCTCATGCGGGGCTCCGGGGATGGACGTACAGGCGGCACCCGCCGCTGCAGGTCGGGCGGGCTCCGGTGTATTGTGCGTCATCTCCAACCGGACGACCGCCCCTGCAAATGACCGCCAGCACGATCCCGACCTGCGTCCCCCACGACCCCGCCCCCCGTGCACCGAAGGTGCCGTTCCCGGCGCATGCCTGCGACACCCATGCCCACGTGTGCGGACCGGCCGAGCGCTATCCGTACTGGTCCGAGCGCATCTACACCCCGCCGGACGCCCTGCCTTCCGAGTACCGGCACATGCTCGACACCATCGGCTGCGAACGCGCGGTGCTGGTGCAGCCGAGCGTCTACGACGTCGACAACCGCGCGATGCTCGATGCGCTGGCCGCCGATCCGAAGCGGCTGCGCGGCGTCGCGGTGGTGCCGTTCGACGTGCAGGTCGCCGAGATCGAGCGGCTGCATGCGTCCGGCGTGCGCGGCGTCCGCTGCAACATCGTCGACCTGAAGACCGGCAAGGGCCAGCTGCCGCTGGACGCACTCAAGGGACTCGCCGACAAGGTCAAGCCGTTCGGCTGGCATGTCGAGTTCCTGATGCACGTGAACGAGTTCCCCGACCTCGACCGCCAGCTCGCCGGCTTCCCGGTGCCGGTGGTGTTCGGCCACCTCGGCTACGTACCGACCGGCAAGGGCACGGCCGATGCCGGCTTTCAGGCACTGATCCGGTTGATGAAGGACGGCGCCGCCTGGGCCAAGATGACCGGCCCGTACCGCCTGACCGGCAGCGAAATGCCCTACCCCGACACCGACGACTTCGCGTTCGCGCTGGTCGACGCCGCCTCGCAGCGGCTCATCTGGGGCACCGACTGGCCGCACGTGATCGTCAAGACCCGCATGCCCAACGACGGCGACCTTGCGGACCTGCTCGGCCACTGGGTGCCAGACGTCACGGTGCGCAACCGCATCCTGGTGGACAACCCGGCGGCGTTGTACGGGTTCTGAGGCAAGGCAACCATGCCGGTGCGGCGCGACGCTTCATCCTGAAGAGCCCGGTCTGGCTGTCGGTCGCTGGCGTAGTGCTTTGAAGCGTGGGGGATCGGTCGGCGCGATGTTCGCCCTCGGCCTCGTGCTGGGCATGCACCCCGACTGGATGTTCGGGCGCGCCCTGGCCATAGCCACCGTCGTGCCCACGATCGTGTCCTGGCCGGTCAGCCTGTGCTCGTCATCCGCCTGCAGCACGAGGTGGAAGACGCGCGGCTGACCGCCGGGCGCGAACTGGCATCCGCGAGCGCGGGTTTGCCTGCGGCCAAATACCGTCCCAACCACTTGCGCGCGGTCGGCTCGCTCATCCCGGCTGCTGCCGCGGCCTGCGCGGTCGTGAGGGCATCGTCGGTTATCAGTCGGACCATCTCGAGTCGACGGGAAAAGGTCAGTCGGGCATTCTTGTGGTGGTTCATTCGGTTCTGGGCTCCTGAGGCGACTGGGGGTTTGGCGATTTCCAGTCTCTCAAGTCCGGTCCGAATGGACCACCCCCTGATCCGAAACAACCTATTGAAGCTTCACAGCTAGTCCGCCGCCTTCTTCCGCGTTCCAGGCAACACGCCGGCTACCGTGCCACCGACCGACAGCGCAAGCGACGCGATCAACAGGATGCCACCGTACTTCTCGCCGAACGCGGCACCTGCTGCCTGGCCAGCCACTTCGCCCTGCGCATAGCCCTGCGAGATGCTGCTCGCCTGAACCCTGGAACCGGCGATCGCACCGGCGATCATTCCTCCAAGCAGGAGCGAACCGAACCAGAACACCACGAACCACACCACGCAGAAGAAGAGTCGCTTCATTCAGATCCCTCCATCAGGCCGATGATGCCGATCTTCGGTATTGCCTGCCACCTTCAGAGGACAAAGCATCCGCCACGACCGCCTGCGTCACCTTGGCGACGCGGTCGCGACCGGCCTCACCAGCACTTTCATCAGGACAAGCCCACGGCGTCCGGGCAAGACTCTAGCAGAGACCGATCCGGTACACGGTCCCGGTGTGTGAATGCGGGCATAACCGTCTCCTGACGGGGTGCTTGCGCGCCGGCATTGGCAGGTCGCTTCTGTCGCGGCAGGCCGCTCGGAAGCCGGCGCGCGTCAAGGTAGTTGCCACCCGGTTCCCGCTGACCATGATGCCCTCCGCGCGAATGAAATGGGGCTGGCTCGTCCCGTCCGGGTTCGCTCGGGGACTTCGCAGCGCCGCGACGTGTCGGCGCTGACCACGCGATGCCAGGGATAGCCGAACTTGTCGCCGTCATCGAGGCGACTGAGGATGTAGGCCACACCCTCTGGTGCCGAGCACTGGCATGCAATGGATCGATTCGCGCCGCCATGGGTTCAACGCTCTTGCGCTCCCCGGGCAGGATCAACCCCGTGCAGTAGCCTCAAAGCCCCGCCCGACGGTCCGCATGCCCCAGTCCCGATCCCAGGTGCTCCATGTACGCATCGAACCGCTCGCTCGCACCCATCGATCCTCGCAATTCGGTCGAAGAAGTGCGTGTAGTACCTTTAATTTCCTGACACAGTAAGATTAGCGCGCACTCCACAAATTCTTGCGCGCTTTTGGAAGATTGACGTCAACCTCCACTTCATAATAGCCGCTAACTTTGGAAGTTTCATCGAGGTCTGGAAAATTCACGGCCACTGTTGTGCGCATGAGACCATCGTACTTTTCAGGCACGTCATACCCTTCAGCGCTGAACGTTGCGGTTTCGTTTGGTGCGATTTGGCGAACTAGAACTGGCGCTTTAACCCAAATATCTTCTGGCATGTGGGTATCATCAAGGCCGAATTTTCCAGGGTGCAGGAGTGGGCCATAGTTGATGAGAACATTGTTTAACACCTCATTCCCAGTATTCTTGACCGATATTTTGTAGATCAAGCCACCTTCGCCGCTTGGACCGACACACACTCTTAAGGATGAAAACTTTCCTCGTTTAAGCATCATAGGGCTAAGGAAGGTCTGAACAAGTCATGGATGATGCGCGCCGGTTCCGAATCGTGGCGCGAACCGCGTCATCAGACAGCCTGAACCACCGAAACCGTTCGACGTAGTTGCCGTTTTTGCTCTTCATGCCATTTGCGGACGCACCA
>JAJTHE010000035.1 GCA_021298815.1 Betaproteobacteria bacterium
CTTCAGGTGGTCGTTCAGCTCGGTCATCGTGCCCACGGTCGAGCGCGAGGTGCGCACCGGGTTCACCTGGTCGATCGCGATCGCCGGCGGGATGCCGTCGATGCGGTCGACCTGCGGCTTGTCCATCCGGTCGAGGAACTGGCGGGCGTAGGGCGAGAACGTCTCGACATAGCGCCGCTGGCCTTCCGCATACAGCGTGTCGAACACCAGCGACGACTTGCCGGAGCCGGAGACCCCGGTGACCACGGTCAGCTCGCCCAGCGGCAGGTCCAGGTCGAGGTTGCGCAGGTTGTTCTGGCGGGCACCGCGGATGGAGATCGCGGGGCGCGGGGCGGGAGGGACCGTATCGGGCATGGGGCTCGCTGCAAATGGAGGCGGCGCTCCGGGTGGAGCGCCGCCCCCCCATTGTATGCGAGCGCCGTACCGGCCATTCACAACCCGGCGCTGCTCAGGCTGCGCGAGCGGTCAATTCACCAACCGCGTTCCCGGTCCAGATCCTCGTCGATATCGTGCCTGCTCCGTTCTCCGAGGGAAGGCTGCGCGAGCAGCCATTCGGCGGCCGTGAGCCCAGGCAATCTTTTCGGCTGCCCACCTGCCAGGCGCCGGTAGTCGGCCTCGGAGAGCACAACAGCAACAGGCTTGCAGCGTTTCATGATACGGACGGGGCCTCCATCGAGGGCGTCTTCGATTGCGGCCATGCCCCGACGCCTGATCATCGTGATCGTCAGCGTGTTCTTCACATGACACCTCAGTGCTGGCAGAACCCCGGCACGTGGTACGGCGTCTTCGCCAGCCCGCTGCAGAACTGGCTGACGTACGGCTCCATCTGCGCGCACAGCGCCCGAGACTCGCGGTTGACGTCGGTGAGCCGCTCGATCGCGACCGCGGCCTTCGCGCGCAGCGCGTCGAAGTCGAACGCAGTGAACCGGCCGGCCTCGATCAATACCCGGCCGTTGACGATCACCGTATGCACGCCGGTACCGTCCTCGCAGTGCACCACCTGGTTCACCGGGTCGTTCAGCGGCACGTAGTGCGGCGCGCCGAGGTCTAGCAGCACGATGTCGGCCTTGTAGCCCTTCTGCAGCCTTCCGATCTGGCCTGCGAAGCCGAGCGCCTGCGCGCCGCCCTCGGTCGCCGCGCGCAGCACTTCCTGCGTCGACAGCCAGAGCTCGGTGTCGCGGCCATGTACCCGCGACACGAACGAGGCCAGCCGCATCGCCTCGAACATGTTCAGGTTGTCGGACGAGCCTGCACCGTCGGTGCCCAGTGCGAGGTTCACGCCGCGCGCGAGCATCGCGCGCGTGTCGGCCAGGCCCGACCCCAGCTTCATGTTGCTTCCCGGGTTGTGCGAGATCGAGCAGCCGTGGTCGGCCAGCCGCGCACGGTCGTCGTCGTCCAGCCACACGCCGTGCGCGACGCAGAAGCCGGGCTTGAGCAGGCCGAGGTCGTCCAGGTGCGCGACCAGCGTCTTGCCATAGCGCTGCTGCGCGACGATCGCCTGCATCTTCGATTCGGCGACATGCATCTGGAAGCCGACGTCGAGCTCCAGCCCGAGGTCGCGGCAGCCCATCAGGAACTCGTCGCTGCAGTGGTGGGGGATGGTCGGGCCGAGCGCCGGACGGATCTGCGTGCGGTCGAACTTCCAGTTCGTGAACAACTCTCGACAGATTGCCACGTTCTGTGCGTGCGAGGCGTGCTTGATGGAAAGGGCCTGTTCGCGCAGCGGGCCGGGCAGTGCGTCGGCGAGGCCGGGGATGGCTTCATAGAAGCTGCGGTCGGCCATCATCGGTGCCAGTGCCGCGCGGATGCCGACGTCGGCATAGGCCTGGGCCACCGCGTTCACGCCGTCGATCGTCGGCAGCGGGAATTCGGCGAACATGTCGAACGAGGCGGTGCAGCCCTTGCGCAGCATCTCGCAGGCGCCGATCGCGGCCGACAGGTACTTCTCTTCCACCGAGCGGCGGGCGCTGGTCCACGAGGCATTGGCGAGCAGGATCTCCAGCGTCCAGCGGTCGGCGATGCCCTTGGACAGATTGGTCTGCGCATGGTTGTGGCCGTTGACCAGGCCCGGGATCACCAGCCGGTCGGAGGCATCGACGACCTGCTTGCCGTCCGCCGACACGGCGCCCGGCGCGGTGACGTCGACGATCCGGTCCGCGTCGACCACGATGTCGGCCGGTTCGAAACGGTAGTTCGCCGGGTTCAGTACCCGGCCGCCCTTGACCAGCATCATGATGGAGTCCCTTCGAAGAGATGAGCCTGTTCCAGGCGCAGGAACGAAGCATAACCGTCCTCGCCGATCAGGAAGCCGTAGGAGAGCCGGCCGCGCAGCATCAGCGGGACGCCGGTCGCGGTGCCGGGCGGCAGTTCGAAGCCGGGCAGTTGAAGCGAGCCGACCGGCACCGGGGCGCAGTCGGGACAGGCGCCGGCCTGGTCGACCACCATCCAGCGCGTGTCGTCATGGGTGCGCACGATGAACGCCGGGAACTGCACCCATTCGCCGGACAGCGCCTCGCACAGCGCGGCGTAGCCCAGCGCATCGGTGCCCCGGCGGTCGAACAGGTCTTCCATGTTGAGCGGGACGACGGTGGCTTCGGCAGGTACCCCCGGCCTGGCCAGAGCCGCCGGTGCCGGTGCGGTGCCTGGTGCGGTTCCCGATGCCGTCCCCGGTACAGCTGCCTGGCTCGCCGCCGCCGCCGCCGCCGCCGGCCTCGCGGCGGCTTCACACTGCGGCAAACTCGGCCTCCTGGGTACGCATCACCTCGCGTTCCATGTGCGCGGTCAGGCGCGTCCGGTAGTCGTTGAACGCCGGATCGGTGTAGCTGCGCGGGCGCGGCAGGTCGATGCGGACATCTTCGAGGATGCGGCCCGGCCCTGCGCTGAACACCACGACGCGATCGGAGAGCAGCACCGCCTCGTCGATCTGGTGGGTGACGAACAGGATGGTCGACTTGAAGCCGGACCAGATCTCGAGCAGGAACTGCTGCATCAGCACGCGCGTCTGGAAGTCGAGCGCAGCGAACGGCTCGTCCATCAGGATGAAGGCCGGGTTGCCGACCAGCGCACGCGCGATCGCCACCCGCTGCTTCATGCCGCCCGACAGCTGGTGCGGGAAGTGCTTCGCGAACTTCGTCAGGCGCACCCGCTCGAGCACCTCGCCCGCGCGGCGGCGCCGTTCGGCCGGCTGCACGCCCGTCATCTTCAGCCCGAACGCGACGTTGTCCTCGACGTTGAGCCAGGGGAACAGCGAATGCTCCTGGAACACCATCACCGCATTCGGGTTCGGGCCGGTGACCGGGCTGTCGTCGATGCGCACCTGGCCCGAGGTGATCGGCTCCAGGCCCGCGATCAGTTCCAGCAGCGTGCTCTTGCCGCAGCCCGACGGCCCGAGCAGCGCGACGAACTCGCCCGAGGACACCGACAGCGAGATGTCGCGCAGCGCCTCCACCGCCAGGCCGTCGTTCGAAGGCCAGGTCTTGCCGACCTGGGAACAGGTGAGCGAACTCATCGTGACCTCATTGCTGCCACCAGAGGACCTTGCGCTGCACGAACAGCAGGAAGGAATCGACCGCATAGCCGACGATGCCGACGATGCAGATGCCGAGCATGATCAGGTTGCCGTTGAACATCTCGCGGCCGAGGATGACCATCATGCCGACGCCGTTCTTCAGGCCGACCATCTCGGCGGCGAGCACCGCCATCCATGCGGCGAAGAAGTTGATGCGCAGCATGATGAACACCTGCGGCAGCACCGCCGGGAAGATCACCCACTGCCAGACCTGCCGCTCCGAGGCGCCATAGGTACGCGCGGTCTTGATCAGCCGCGGGTCGACCGAGCCCACCGCCGCCACCGTCGACAGGGTGAGCAGGAAGTAGACGCCGACGAACACGATGAAGATCGCGGTGGAGTTGCCGATGCCGAGCAGCATGATGCCCAGCGGGATCCAGGCGATCGGCGCGATCGGCGCCAGGCCGCGCACGATCGGCAGCAGCGCGGCCGAGGCGACCTTCGACATCGAGATCAGGATGCCGGTGACGATCGCCGCGGCGAAGCCGAGCGCCATGCCGGCCAGCACCCGGTAGACGCTGGCGAAGATCGCGCCCGGGATGCCCATCGCATCGTTGCCGAAGCCGACCTTCAGGTTGCTCTCGATCGCATAGCCGATGAACGAGGAGGGCGGCGGGATCAGCGACGCCTGCATCCAGCCGCGGGCGATAGCCAGTTCCCAGATGCCGACGAGCACGACCCAGGGCACCAGCGTCGCCAGCGCGAGGACCGCGCGCCGGCGCCAGGGTGACGGCGGCAGAACCGCCTGGGGAACCGACTGGGGGTCAGGTCTTGAGTTTTGCGGCGCAGACGCAAAACTCAAGACCTGACCCCCACCGTTAGGTGATTCGCCGGCGGGCGTCGACGCGACCCCCGCGGCAACCGGCTGTGACACTGGATGTGACACGACCGCGCTCACCGCGTCAGACCGTCTTCAGCGTTTCGCGCAGCAGCCGGAGATCCATCACTTCCGGGATCTTCTTGATGTAGCCCAGCGCCAGCATGTCCTTGATCGCGACCTCCATGCCCTTGTCGCCGCCCTGGGTCAGGTCGACCTGCGGCAGCTGGCGCGGCAGCGAGGCGCGCAGCGTCTCGCGGTCGACGCGGTAGTACTTGCCCTTGTCCAGGATGTCGACCGCCTTCGCCATGTCGCCGCGGATCAGCCGGTCGGCGCGCAGCAGCACGCGCAGGTAGCGGCGGGCGGCTTCCGGGTACTTCTCGATGAAGTCCATGCGTGCGTTGGTCACGCAGTCCGGGCCGTCCTTGCCCCAGGTCTCGAGGTTGCTGGCGATCGGCACGCCGCCCATCTTGTCGACCAGGTTGGTCGAGAACGGCTCGACATGGGTGACCACGTCGACCGCCTTCGCCTCGAACGCGGCGGCCATCGACAGCGTGTCGTTGAACCAGACCATGTTGAAGTCGTCGTACTTCAGGCCGTTGTTGGCGAGCGCCCGGAAGGCCATCATCTCGAAGGTGTTCAGGCGCATCGCGCCGATCTTCACGCCCTTGCCCTTTGCCTTGACCAGATCGGCCATCGACTTGATGCCGGAACTGCCCTGGGCGATCAGGAAGATGCCGCCGGCGCCGCTGCCGGCGATGGTGCGCACCGGCGCGCCGTTGTGGGCGGCGACGATCACGTTGGTGAACGGCACATGGGCGATCTGGATCGCGCCGCTGACCAGGGCGGCCAGGCCGTCGCCGGGGTTCGGCACGAAGCGCAGTTCCACGTTCAGGCCTTCTGCCTTGAACATGCCGGTGGCATGGCCGTAGAACAGCGGCGACATGCAGATGCCGACCAGATGGCCGATGCGGATCACCTCCGGCTGCGGGAAACCCTGGGCGTTGACGGTGGTTGCGCTGCCGAGGGTGGCGGCGCCGGCGACGGCGGCGGTGGACTGCAGGAACTGGCGACGCTTCAAGGGGCGCTCCTCGGCGGTTGGGGGGCTCGGCGGCTGGCTGTCCAGCCTCTGGCAGCCTCGTCAAGCAAAGGCCATTCCACCTCCGGATCGGTCCGGGCGCGAGGGATGCCGGCCACCCGTACGCCGGTTGCAGACGGGACACCCCGACGGCGGCGAAGGGCGTGCGGCGCGGGGGCGGCGGTCGATCGCGGTGCATCGATCCCGGGTGCTGCACGCGGAACGTGCGGCGCCCGCCGGATGCGTCCCGCCTCAGCGCCGGAACGGCCTCAGCTCGTGCATGTTCTGCCGCACGTAGTCGAGCACATGGTGGCGCTTGGGCAGGCGCGGCGGCGACCCGCCGGGCGGGATCGACGCGTCGGCGTCGCCGTCGGCGGCGATCGCATCGGGCGGGAACACCCGGACCATCGTCTCGAAGATGCGGTTCCAGCGCTGCTTCAGCGTATTGGCCGAGGTGCCGAGCTGGGCCTCGAGTTCGCGGTCGGTATAGCCGAGCAGCGCGAAGCGCAGCAGCTTCTGCTGGGCGGGCGTGAAGCCCAGCAGGGGCTCGGAGCGGTTGAACATCCACAGCCGCATCGGGTCGTAGCTGTTGTCGATCTGCGGCGGCCGGCGCAGCCCCCCCAGGAAGGGCCGGTACTGCGGGCCGGCCGCCGCCAGTTCCGGGTGGCCGGGGGCATAACTCGACAGCAGGGAGAAGCCGCCGCCGACCAGGTAGTCGATGTGCTGCTCGCCGTAGCACTCCCAGAGCAGCGTCTTCACGTAGTAGCCGGCATGGCAGAAGTAGAACGCCTGCGGGCCCAGCGGCAGCAGTTCCTTCTGCGAGGGATGCTGCAGGTCGTGCTCGCGCATCGGGTTGTGCAGCACGAACAGGTTGACGCCGTCCTGCGCGTTCGCCCGGCCGATCGCCTCGAGCGAGAGCACGGCCGAGTCGGCACCGTCGGCATCCTCGTAGAGCCGCCGGGCCGGATAGGGCTCCCCCGAGCGGATCGCCGACTCGGCGAATGCGTCGGTGACGAACATGCTCAGGCCGGTCGCGCGCAGCCGTTCCGCCGGACCCATGCGCTCGTCTTCCCACAGCACGAGATTCATCTGGTCGTTCGCCAGCCAGCGCCGCCAGGCCGGCAGCACCCGGGCCCAGACGGCTTCGGACGCCCGGAAACCGGGGTTCAGCCGGAGCAGGTCTAACGCTGCAGGCAGGTCTTCGGCGGTGCCGAGGCGAAAGCGCATCGTGTGGGGCGGTCCGGTTGACTGGGCGGGCCGAATCTTAATGCCAGCCCGTGACAAGCGACAGCCTTCGGACCAATAGTAACTTTTTTGGCGTCGCTGGGGGGCCTTGCGCTGCCGTGGGTTGGCGCGGTTAGTCCCTTCGGACTATGGGAGGCGGATTCCGGCGCGAATCGATCTTGCTGCTGGCGCGACCGGGGGCTATCACTCGATCCACCACAGAACCGTATCGCAGCGCACACGATCGGGGCAGGAATCGCAATCCCGCACGCGCCGTCGAATGTCACGCCGATCGCTCCAGAGGAGTTCTTCCATGTCCCGCCCGACCACCCGCAAGCGCACGCTCCGCCCCCGTCTGCTGGCCGAGCCCCGGCTTTCCGCTGCCGCCCTTGCCGTGGCGCTCGCCCTCGGCGGCGCAGGCGCACACGAGGCGCTCGCTGCTGACTGCACCTGGAATCCGGTCACCGGCAGCTGGATCGTGGCGGCCAACTGGAGCTGCGGAAACGTTCCCGCGGCCGGTGACGTGGCGATCATCGGCCTCGGCCAGACCAGCACCATGCCCGGCGGCAGCTTCCTCGGCCCGACCACCGTGGACGTCGCCGGTGTGCTGAGCATCAGCGACAATGCCGGCCTGACGCTGCTCGGCAGCAACCAGAACAGTGGCAGCATCACGCTCGGATCGGTCGGAAACTTCAGCGAGCTTCGCATCAGCGGGGCAATGTCGCTGAACGGCAACGGCACCGTCACGACCAGCAACACCCAGGCCAACCGGATCGTCGCGGCCGCGGGTGCCGGCGACGTCCTCACGCTCGGCAGCGGCCAGAGCATCGTCGGTGCCGCCGCCATCGGCGCGGGCGGTGCAATGGGGCTGGTGAACAACGGCAGCATCGTTGCCAACCTCAGCGCGGGCATCACCCTCAATGCGCAGGGCGGCATCACCAACAACGGCGTGCTGCGCGCCGACGGGGCGGTGCTGCTGATCCAGAACAGTGTCGTCACCCAGGGCGCGGGTGGCGTGCTCGACGCCATCAACAACGGCGTCGTGCGCCTGTCCGGCACGGCTGTGACGGGCGGCACCTTCACCACTGCCAGCGGCGGTGCCATTGCCACCGCGGGCGGAAGCTTCAGCAACAGCGTGTCCGGCGTGACCAATTCCGGGACCCTGAACATCGTCGACAACAGCGGGCTGATCCTCGCGGGCACGCTGACCAACAACGGCAGCATCAACTTCGGTTCGGTCGGGAACTTCACCGACCTCATCGTCAGCGGGGCGCGGTCGATCGCAGGCGCCGGCACGGTGACGCTGTCCAACAGCCTCAACAACCGCATCCGCGGCGACAACGCGACGTTCTCGCTGGGCAGCGGCCAGACGCTGACAGGCGCGGGAACGATCGGCGCCGGGGCGACGAATTTCGTCTTCAACAACGCTGGCACGGTGGTCGCCTCGCAGAGCGCCGGCATCACCCTCAACGCACTGGGTGGCGTCAACAACACCGGGACGCTGCGCGCAGACGGCGGCACGCTGCGCCTGCAGACGACGATCGAGAGCGCCGGCGGCCAGATCGAGGCGCGCAACGGATCGCGGGTCGAACTGCTCAACGGCACCGTGATCAACAACGCCGCGTTCTCGGCCACCGGTGCCGGCAGCGTGATCACCACCGTCAGCGGCGCCACGGTCAGCATGGGCGGCGGAACGGTCAATGGCCCGATGACCATCGCCGACAACTCCGCGTTGCAGCTGACAGCCGATGCCACCTACAACGGCGTGCTCAGCATCTCTTCGGTCGGCAACTTCACCGACCTGCGGCTGGACGGCGCGCGAACGCTCGGCGGCACGGCCACGATCCAGATGTCCAACTCGACGAACAACCGGATCCGGGGCGCCAACGCGAGCGGCGACTCGTTCACCACGACCGCGAGTACCACGATCGAGGGTGCGGCCACGATCGGCGCCGGGTCCGCGGGCTTCGTCTTCAACAACGCCGGCACGGTCATCGCCTCGCAGAGCGCCGGCATCACGATCAACGCACTGGGCGGGGTCAACAATACCGGGACGCTGCGCGCGGATGGCGGCACGCTGCGCCTGCAGACGACGATCGAGAGCGCCGGCGGCCAGATCGAGGCGCGCAACGGATCGCGCGTCGAACTGCTCGACGGCACCGTGATCAACAACGCCGCGTTCTCGGCCATCGGTGCCGGCAGCGTGATCACGACCATCAGCGGCGCCACGGTCAGCATGGGCGGTGGCACGGTGAATGGCCCGATGACCATCGCCGACAACTCGGCCCTGCGGCTGACTGCCGATGCCACCTACAACGGCGTGTTGAGCATCTCCTCGGTCGGCAACTTCACCGAGCTGCGGCTGGATGGCGGACGCACGCTCGGCGGCACGGCCACGATCCAGATGTCCAACTCGACCAACAACCGCATCCTGGGCGCGAATGCCGGCGGCGACTCGTTCACCAGCACCGCCGGCATCACGATCCAGGGCGCGGCAACGATCGGGGCCGGATCGCCCGGCTTCGTCTTCAACAACGCTGGCACCGTGATCGCCTCGGAGAGCGCCGGCATAACCCTCAATGCATCGGGCGGCGTCAACAACACCGGCACGCTGCGCGCGGACGGCGGTACGCTGCGGCTGCAGACGACGATCAACAGCGGGGGCGGGCAGATCCAGGCGCGCAACGGATCGCGCGTCGAACTGCTCAATGGCAGCGTGATCAACAGCGCGGCGTTCTCCGCCACCGGTGTCGGCAGCGTGATCACTACCGTCAGCGGCGCCACGGTCAGCATGGGCGGCGGCATCGTCAACGGTCCGATGACGATCGCCGACAACTCCGCCCTGCGACTGACTGCCGATGCCACCTATAGCGGCGTGCTGACCATGGCGTCGGTCGGCAACGTCACCCAGTTGCGGCTGGATGGCGCGCGAACGCTCGACGGCGCGGCCACGATCGAGATGTCGAACCAGGCAAACAACCGCATCGTTGCGGTCAATGCGATCGGCGACTCGCTCACCACCGGTGTCGGCGTCACCATCCAGGGCGCCGGCAGCATCGGCGCGGGCACGAACCTGGGACTGGTCAACTTCGGCGCGATCGTCGCGACCCAGAGCAGCGGCATCACGCTCAGCAGCACGGGGAACGTCGGCAACCTCAACCTGATGCGCGGGGACGGTGCCGCATTCACGGTCACCGGCACGACGATCAACCAGGGTGGTGCAGGCGTGCTGAGTGCGATCAACGGCGGCAGCGTGCGGCTGACCGGCGGTGCCAGCGTCATCGGTGGCACCCTGGCGACCGAATCGGGCGGCGTGGTGACCACTGTCAGTGGCAACAGCGCACGACTGGCCGGCGTCACCAATACCGGCACGCTGAACGTGGTCGACAACTCCAGCCTCGTGCTGGACGGCACGTTGACCAACAACGGCAGCCTGAACATGGGTTCCGTGGGCAACGTGACCACCCTGACCACGTCGGGCAACCGCCTCATCGACGGTTCCGGGACGATCACCCTGTCCAACACGGCCAACAACCGGCTGGTGGCTGCCGTCGCCGGCGACAGCCTGACCCTGGGCGCCAACCAGACGCTGCAAGGCGCCGGCAGCATCGGCGCTGGCGGGCAACTGAATTTCACCAACAACGGCACGATGATCGGCAACGTCAGCACGGCGCTGACGTTCTCGAGCACCGGCACCGTCACCAACAACAACATCATCCGCGCCGATGCCGGAACCGTCACCATCACCGGGACCAGCATGGCGCAGGGCGCCCTGGGCGTCATCGATGCGATCAACGGCGGCATCGTCAACCTGACCGGCAACGCGTCGGTCAGTGGCGGCACGCTCACGTCGGGCAGCGGTGGGCAGATCCGCACCGTCTCCGGAAACACGGCCACGATCGGTGACCTGGTCAACGCGGCCACGTTCAACGTGGTGGACAATTCGTCGCTGGTGCTGCAGGGCGTGGTCACCAACGATGGTGCGCTGAATCTCGGGTCGGTCGGCAATGTCACGAACCTGCGCATCTCGGGCGACGTCACCCTGGGCGGGAGCGGCACGACGACCCTCAGCAACTCAGGCAACAACCGCATCATCGCGAATGGCCCGGGCGCACGGTTGACCAACGCAGCCGGGCACACGATCCAGGGGGCCGGTGCGTTCGGAAACGCCACGGCGCTGGACATCGTCAACGAAGGCACGATCACCGCAAACCAGTCCGTTGCGCTCAGCCTGCTGGTCGGCGTCGGCAACACGATACGGAACCAGCCCGGCGGCGTTATGCAGGCTACCCCTGGTGGCACGCTGAACCTGGTGGACCCTGTGCTGAACAACGGCACGATCCACGCCAACGGCGGCCTGGTCAACGCCCCTGCAGGCTTCACCGGCACCGGGACGGCGATGACCAGCGGCACCGGCGTGCTGATCGTGGGTTCGCCCAGCACGGTGGGCACGCTGGCCAACAACGGCACCGGGGTCAACGCACTGTCGCTCGGCGCGAACAGCATCACCGTCTCGACGGACTACACCAATGCCAACGCTGGCGTCGGCAACCTGTTCAACCGCCGCGCGAACGTGAGCGGTGCCGGGCAGATCCTGGCGGCGTCGAATGCCGCGCAGGTGCTGTCGGGTGCCGGCGTGACGGGTGGGGCCACCCCCAACGCGACGCTGACCATCGGCAACGTGCGCATCGGAGCAACCGACTTCGCTTACACGATCGGCAACGGCGGCACGACCGGCTCGACGCTTCGCGGTGCGGTGCAGACCACCGTCAACGGCGCCAACCTCACCGACGCTCGCCTGTCCGGAAACGGCGTGGCCGCCACCAACTACAACGCAGGTGCGCCGGGGGGCACTGGCGAGACGCGCACGGTGACGTTCACTGCAGCCGGCGCCGGTACGCTGGCCGCGCTGACCGGCCAGGTGCTGAACCTGCGCAGCAATTTCGACAACATCGCCGACCAGAAGCTCAACATCGTCCTGGCGGGCGGCGCTGCAGCCTACAACGTCGCGCGGGGCAGCGTGGGTACCGATCCGGTCACCGTCAACGTGGCGAACCAGCGGATCCTCGGGTCTGCAACCACGGCATTGACGGTCAGCAACGTCGCGCCGACCGGCGCCTTCACCGAGGTGCTCAACGCGAGCTTCGGCACCGCGACCGGCAATGCGACCAACAACATCGCAGCGATCACCGGCGGCCTCGGTGCCGGCGGCGTGGCGGCCGGTTCTTCGGACAGCAGCACGATGCGCGTCGGCGTGAACACCGCGGTCGAGGGCCTGCGCACCGGCACCCAGGTGGTGAACTTCCAGTCGAACGGCACCGGCACCAGCGGCCTGGGCACGATCGGCGTCGGCAGCCAGACGGTCAACGTGCAGGGCAACGTGTACAAGGTCGCTTCGGGCCAGCTGGACACGCCGGCGCTGAACTTCGGCGTGATCCAGGTCGGACAGTCGGTGTCGCCGGTGAACCTGGCGTTCACCAACAGCGCGACCGGCCAGGCCGGCTTCGTCGAGGACCTGAAGGTCACCTTCGGTTCGATCACCGGCAGCAACGCCGGCTTCGTGTCGACCAACGGCGGGCAGATGACCGGCATCCTGGCCGGGCAGTCGAGCACCGGTGCCAACGGCACGATGACGGTGTCGGTGAACACCGCCAATGCGGGCGTGGTCAACGCGCAGGTCGGGCTGAGCTACATCACCCAGGGCACGGTCGGCGGCGTGAGCAACGGGCTGGGCGAGGCCGGGGTCGGCAGCGGCAGCTTCGGCGTCAGCGGCACGATCAACGCGCTCATCGTCAACCAGGCGGCGGCGCAGATCAACAACCCGGCGATCACCATCGCGGCACGCGTCGGCGATTCGCTGGCCAGCACGCAGCGCGGGGTGAGCGTGACCAACGTCGCCGGCGCGCCGCCGCAGGCCGGGTTGAACGCGGTGCTGTCGACGACGAACAACCCGCCGGTCACGGCCACCGGCAGCTTCAACCTGCTGGGGGCGGGGCAGACGAACAACTCCAGCCTGGTGGTCGGGCTGGCCAGCACGGCCGCGGCGCAGAACTTCAGCAATGCGGCGACGACGGTTGCGTTCGTGTCGGATGCCACCAACCAGGGTTGCCTGGTGAACTGCACGGTCGACCAGGGTTCGCAGATCGTGACTGTCACCGGCCGGGTGTACACGCCGGCGGTGGCGAGCGTGGCGCCTTCGGTGAACTTCGGCATCGTGCGGGTGGGCGACGTGGTTGCCAACCGCGGGGTGTCGGTGGCCAACAGCGCGGCGGTGACGGCGCTGAACGACACGCTGACGGCGAGCATCGGCGGCACCGGCGGGGCGTTCACGAACAATGCGGGTACGGTCAACGGCCTGATCGCAGGGGCGGCAGCGAACAACACTGCACTGACGGTCGGCCTGAACACCGCTGCGGCAGGCGTGTTCAACGGCACGGCTTCGGTGGCCTCGACCAGCCGCAACCCGGACATGGCTGACCTGTCGCTGGGCAGCTCGACGGTGATGCTGACCGGCCAGGTGAACAACCTGGCGCAGGCGGCGTTCCAGAAGACCTCGGGAGCGGGGACGTTCACGCAGACGGCGGTCAACGCGTTCACGCTGGACTTCGGCGACATCGCCCAGGGTGCGAGTGGCATCCTGACCGCGCGGCTGGCGGCATGGAACCGTGCACCGGCCGGCGAGCCGTCCGACGACCTGAAGGGCAGCTACACCGGTGCGGACAACACGGTTGCCCTGTCGTTCGCAGGCTTCAGCGCGTTC
>JAJTHE010000113.1 GCA_021298815.1 Betaproteobacteria bacterium
ATAAAGACGGTGACAATGACCGCGCGTCCAACTTGCAGCGCCCGGACGTGTTTCGCTTAAACATCGGCATCAGCAAGCTCACCTATCGCTCGCTGTTCGGGCCACCGCCAGCGCGGCCCGCCGCTGGTGGCGTCGTGGACACGGGGCATGATTTCACCGTGTTAGATCAACTTCTACCTCATCCGGTGTACGGCTGGATGTCATGGGTCTCTGTGCTCAATCCCAGTGCTGCCACCTTCGAGACAGTAAAGCCCTTGCTGGTGGAGGCGTATGAGCTGGCCGTCGGCAAGTTTGCCAAGCGTGTGGCGGGCGGATGAGGCCTAACAGTTCATTCAAGCAGACGCCGCTTCGCGGCGCGGCTTAATTCAGACGGTAGGCCACAAAGAACTGCCGATAATCGCTTTCCAGCACATTATTGTGGAGCACGTGTGTTCAGCCACGTCACCGTAGGAACCAGTGATTTATCGGCGGCATCTGCTTTCTACGATGCCCTCCTCACTCCCCTGGGCCTACGGCGAAGGCAAGTTACACCAGATGGTGGCCCGCCATCAGCGTGCTGGGTTTCGCCAAATAGCGTGCTGCCCCGCTTCTACGTCTATATGCCGTTCGATCGTGCGATAGCGTCCGTAGGAAACGGAAGTATGGTCGCCTTTCTGGCCCCTACCGTCGAAGCGGTAAACGCTTCTTACTCAGCAGGAATCGAGGCGGGAGGCCGAGACGACGGCCCACCGGGCGAACGCATCCGCTATGGAGTTGGGTACTACGGCGCTTACCTGCGAGATCCAGATGGAAACAAGGTTCATGTCGTACGCCGCGGTGACTTGTTCGACAGCGCGGCCTAACCCTTCCATCGAGAGGACATTTCCCGGCAAGCCGGGTCATGCCTCTCATGTCGAACGCTGAGCGACGGCTTTCGGGCAGTTCATTCGCTTAGGCCGACTTCCGCTTCGGGTCGGTTGCTGTCGGTGGCGGCCAGCCCTCGAATTTGCGGTCTCGGCCCCATTGCGGTCACTCAGCCCAGCAGACCGCGCTAGCGCCAGCGACCGGTGTCCGAGGTACTGCTGACGTAGCCGGTGTCGGCACTGGGCCGAAAGCGCAGGGACCAGGCGAGTGACTGCTGTTCACTGCGCCGAACTCACGCATCCGACCCACAGCGGATCTACATCGCATCTGCTGGTCCGCCCGGAAGTAGTCGCTGGTGACGTGTGTTGCGCGTTTGCCCTCACCGGGGGTTGTGGGCCAGTTGCGCGCTGTTGTCGATACTCTCTCACTCTGCCGCCAGTCTCGCACGCTGCATCGCCAAGCCGGGCAGCCCGCGGTTGCCGTCCTGCCAGCCTGCAGAGAGCACGAGGTGGCTGACTTGCCAACGCCCGTCGGTCTGTTCGAACGTCCACTCGTAGCGTCCGCCGACGATCCAGACACTGCCTGCCTCAGGCGCTGGATCCTCGATGAAGTGGTGCGCGATGAACGGCGCCGAGGCACGCGCGCTGCGCCCCTCGACGGTGATCAGCGGCACGCCGATGGTGTGCTGTGTGCGGGTGAACCCCGGCAGCAGGGCGCGCCAGTTGTCCATTAGCTGCGCGCTCGTGAGCGTCTGCCCGCTGCCACCGAAGAGTGACGAGTAATCGACGAACACCTCGGTTGCGAACACCTGCTGTTCGGCGTCCCAGTCGCGCGCATCGGCGTGCAGGCCGAAGGCCGCGATCATCGACAACAGTTGCTGGTCGTCGGACATCATTCACTCCTTGCTGCCACGGCGTGAACCTTCCTGCGCTGGCGCCATCGCGGCCCTCACCGGGCCTGGACGCTCAGCATGTTCTCGATGCCCATGTTCCGATACAGGCCCTGCGTCACCGTGGCCAGCGCCTGGTTATAGGCGTCCACTGCGGCACCCATGCCCAGGCTGTCCACCGTCGTGCGCAACGGTCGTTGTCCCGCCGGCATGGCCACGAGGCCGGCCACCGCATCGGCCACGCGCTGCGGGTCCTGCGCCGGTGTCGCCGCCAGGATGCGTTCGAAGCCTTCGAGGAACGCTTGCGGCGCGGTCGCCATCTCGCCGTAGCCCTGCGTACGCGCGGCGTCCGAGGGCTGCATCAGGTTGTGGATGAAGCTCGTCGCATAACCCCCGGGCTCGACGATGCAGACCTCGATGCCGAAGCCCGAGAGCTCGCTGCGGTAGTTCTCGCTCAAGGCTTCGAGCGCCCACTTGCTGGCGTTGTAGGGTCCGTAGAACGGCATGGTGATTCGGCCCAGCAGGCTCGAGACGTTCACCATCAGCCCCGAACGCCGGGTCCGCCAGGACGGCAGCAGCGCGCGGTTCACCCGATGCACGCCGAACAGGTTGACGTCGAACAGGCGCTTGAGGTCGTCGGCGGTGAATGCCTCCTGCAGGCCGATCACGCCGATGCCTGCGTTGTGGATGACGACGTCCACGCCGCCCAGCTTACTGCTCGCGAGCGCGACACCGGCCGCGACACTGGCGTCATCGCAGACGTCCATCTCGACCACCTGGGCACCGCTTGCCGCCAGCGCGTTCGCCGTCTCGCGGTTGCGGCCCGCGACATCGCGCATCGCGGCGGCCACCCCATGGCCGGCAGCGAGCAGGGTCTGCGCCATCAGGCGGCCGAAGCCACCGGACGCGCCGGTCAACAGGATCTTGGAACTCATGGTGTGTCCTCTGAGGTTGATTCGTTTCAGGATAGGAGTCGGACTCAACGGGTCAGGTAGCCGCCGTTGACCCACAGCACCTGGCCCGTCATCCACTGCGCCTGCGGGCTGGCCAGGAACTCGACCACGGGCGTGATGTCCGCTTCGCGGCCGAGTCGACCGGCGACGCTGAGGTTGGCGGCAAACGCGGCCGACTGTGGCGTCTCGGCGGCGTGGAAGAAGGTGTTGTCCAGCGGCCCGGGGGCGATGTTGTTGACCGTGATGCCGCGCTTGCCAATCTCCTTGGCGAGCATGCGCGTGAACTCCTCGGCCGGAGCCTTGGTGCCTGCGTACAGCGCATAGCCCGGCGCGCTGCCAGCGGTGAGCGAGGTGCCGATGTGGATGATCCGGCCGCCGTCGGCCAGGCGCCGCGCGGCCTCCTGCATCACGAAGAGCGCGGCCTTGGTGTTGGCGCGCTGGGAGCGCTCGTAGTCCGCCTCGGTCACCTCGGCCAGTGGCTTCTTGATGATCATGCCGACGGTGTTGACGACCATGTCGATGCGGCCGAACTGGCTCTGCGCCGTGTCGAAGACCTTCTTCACGTTCGACACCTCGCCCAGATCGCCCAGTGCCGTTGCCACACGCACGCCCTGCGCCCGCACCAGGCGGGCTGTCTCGTCGTTCTGGTCTTGCGTCTCGGCGCGGTGGAAATGCAGCATCACATCAGCGCCCAGGCGCGCCAGCGCGACGGCATAAGCGCGGCCCTGGTTGTTGCGCGCAGCGGTGACGATGGCCACCTTGCCCTTGAACGGCTTGGCGTCGCCAGACGCTGCACCGGTCTGCGCCACGGCCGCGCCGGTCGCGGCGAGCCCGGCGATGGCACCCAGGCCGCCCAGCAGGTGGCGGCGCGATGCGTCGGATGGCATTGGATGAGGGGTGCGCGTTTGGTCCATGGGAATCCCTTGAGCTTGGCGATCACCGGCGGTGACCGTGGAACGCACTCTATTGATTGAATCGAATCGAATAAACGAGTTGAAAATGAAATGACCCATCGCATAACATGAATAATCAGATCGACAGGAGGCAGTGCTGATGGACCGGCTCGTCGCCATGCAGACCTTCGTTCAGGTCGCTGAACTGGGCAGCTTCTCCGGGGCCGCGCAGGTGCTGAAGGTGCCCAATGCCACCGTGTCGATCCGCGTCGCGCAGCTTGAACAGCACCTGCAGGTCAAGCTGCTGGCGAGGACAACACGACGGGTGAGCCTGACTGACGACGGCGCTGCCTACCTCGAGCGCGTGCAGCGATTGCTGCATGAACTGGAGGAAGTCGAATCCGGGCTGTCCGGCGCGACGCAGACGCCGCGCGGGCGGCTGCGGGTCGATGTGCCGGCTGCCGCCGGCCGCCACGTCGTGGCGCCGGCGCTGCCGGACTTCCTGGCGCGTTATCCCGGCATCGTCATCGAGATCGGCAGCAGCGACCGCCCGGTCGATCTGCTGGCCGAAGGCGTGGACTGCGTGATCCGCGGCGGACAGACGCACGACGATTCGCTGGTGGCACGCTCGCTCGGTGCGTTCGAGGTCATCACCTGCGCGGCGCCGTCTTACCTGGCGCGGCACGGCGCGCCGGCCACGCCGCAGGATCTGCAGCATCACCTCTGCGTCAACTTCTTCTCGGCCAAGACGGGGCGGATCTTTCCTTTCGAGTTCGAGCGCAACGGCAAGAAGGTCGACATCACAGGCCCGCACCAGGTGGCCGCCAACGACGCCGACACCTATGTCGAAGCCGGTGTCGCCGGGCTCGGCATCCTGCAGTCGCCGCGCACGCGGCGGGTGCAGGAACTGCTCGACAGCCATCGCCTGGTGCCCGTGCTCACCGACTGGTCCGCCGGGCGATTGCCCCTGTACGTGATGTACCCGCGCAACCGGCATCTTTCAGCACGGGTACGTGTGTTCGTCGACTGGGTGCTCGAGCTCTACGCGGGAAAGTTCGCGCAGATCAGCAGTCGGGACGGCTCTTGATGACCCGGGATACCAGGGAGCGGTCACTCCCCAACGCTCGGTCTTGGCCGGGAGTTGCGGTTCGTGCCTATGGCAGAAAGCTACCTTTCAGAGCGCGCATGCGACATGAACGGCCGCCCAACCGACTTCGACGGCTGGGCGGCCCCGCTCAGATCTCGGTCTGTTCAGAGATCGCCAAAGCGTCGTCCACCTCGATGCCCAGGTAGCGCACGGTCGATTCCAGCTTGGAATGTCCCAGCAGCAACTGCACGGCGCGCAAGTTCTTCGTGCGCCGGTAGATCAACGTCGCCTTGGTCCGGCGCATCGAGTGCGTGCCGTAGTCGGCGGGATCGAGACCGAGCTCCTGGACCCAGCCTTCGAGAATCCGCGCGTACTGTCGCGTGCCCAGATGTGGCGAGTCGTGGATGCGGCTCGGGAACAGAAAGTCTTCGGACTTCAACGCCGCCAGCTTGATCCACTTCTGCACCGCGTCGCGGGTTGCTGGTGTGATTTCGAATTGCACGGGGCGCTGCGTTTTGTGCTGCAGAACCATGGCGCGGGACGCGACCTGATCCCCGTGGCAGATGTCCCTAACCTTCAGGCTGACGAGATCACAGCCGCGGAGCTTGCTGTCGATGCCCAGGTTGAAGAGGGCCAGCTCGCGTACGCGATTTTCCATCTGCAGTCGCACCCGGAGTGCCCAGATGTCTTTGACCTTGAATGGGGCCTTCTGACCCACGATCTTGCCCTTGTTCCACGGCTCGCGATGTACTGCGTTGGCTCCGGATCCCATGATGGTCTCCCATCGAGTTGAGGGCCAAACAAGATGCGCCGGAGCGCTGTCGAGGATCTTGCTCTAGGTCAACCCACGTTCACGACGAGCTCGAGGGCCCAGCGTCAGCTATGGGACACAGTTCCGTACTCACACTCCCGGCCATGAGCGGCTGGTCGCCAGAGGTGGCCTTGCTGTCATGCGAATGTTGTGTGCAGGAAATTGGCTAGTTCCAGCCAGCGGCGCAGCCGTGCCGGTGTGTGAGCTCATGTTCCAATAGAGCGTCCGTCTTCTTGGCGAAAAAGTCTAGGCAAACGACGGCATCATTGACATATAGCAGGTCGAGCTTTCCGGGCACTGCGAGGCCCGGCACGCCATTCGGAACAGAGAATCCGTGCGCGAATGAGTGCCGCACTTGAAGAATTCCGTCAAAGAAAGCCTTGGTGTCCGTTTGGTTGCCGAAGCGCGGCGCCCAGATCCATGACGAATACGGGTCCATCCCTGTGACGTTGAGGATCAGTTCGCGTGACTTCTCCCAATTAGGCGTGTTCAGCTCGCCGGTCAGCTTGTCAACGAGCGACTCGAATTGCACGATGAGAGTCCACGCTTTGCGATGAGCCTGAACGCGTGTCTTGGAAACGAACTCCGGCAGCGCGCCCTCAACATATCCTTCCCAGCAGCCCACAGCCTGAGCTATGGCAGCGCGAAGCAGACATTGATCGGTGACCTCTTGGTCGACACTTGCCGCGCTGGTCGCGCCGCAAAAGCTCGCAAGAACCCTTGCCCCGACCAGCGAATCTTCAAACTTGGCGAGCGACGCAGAGCCCATCAGACCCTCTGCACAAGCTTGGCGATGGCTTTGGTGTACTGCGAGATCGCATTCTGGTTGACCTGGACAACCTTCCCATCAATTTCATGATGACCAGATTTCAGCTTCGATAGTGGGCAGCCTTCTGACGAGGCGACCACCGCGACCGAGTGATAGTCGGGCATCTGAGCGAACAACTCCTCGACGGTACGGTGATTTGCGAAGTGCCTCTTACCTGTAAACAGGGCTTGCTGTACTACAGCCCGAATGGGGGCGCTCTTGGCCTGAAACGCCGAGCTGGGTTCCTTTTTGTACATGGTCGCGCGATTACTCACGAACGTATGCAGCCTCGGCAGGTCGAGCTTCTCTTCGTTTGCGCGACTAGAAAAGCTCAAGCGTGCGTAGCCCTGCAGGTCACTGGCGGCAATCCCATACAACAGCGCAAACACGTTTTCTATCCCACGCCGCGAGCTGTCATCGGCTGTGAAAGGGACAATTAGGTGCTCCGCTGAACAAAGCGCGACCTGCGTATAGATCGAGAAGCTTGGGTTGCAGTCGACGAATGTGGTGACGTCAGTGCTTGTGCTTGATTCGGTGAAAGTCTTGACCAGATCCAGCAACCAGCGCATGACCTTGGGCCAAGCGTCATTCGGAAGTGCCATCTGCGACGCTTGTCGCATTGCCTCGGAAAGAAGCTCAAGCAGATTGTCGCCAGCGACGAGAGCGATATTCGTAGGTAGGTTCGGGTTGATTTGAAAGGGCCTGCATACAAAGTCTTCGACGCTCGGCAGCGCGATGAATGGTGATGTCAGCCTTGCCTCAAAATACCCGCCTATGGAACGACGCGGTCGCCCGGAGTACAGGGCGTCTATCGCGGCTGGCGCCGCATCCTTGCCGCCAAACAACATCTCGGTTATGTTGGCCTGAGGGCAGAGGTCAAGGACGAGCACCTCTTCGTCAGGGTGAGCAATTGCGTACTCGCACGCAAGCGAAAACGTGAGGAAGCTCTTGCCCACTCCACCCTTGTTATTCCACAACGCGTAACGAGCCATCCAGTAGTCCTCGGTTTGTAGGCGCGCAGAGGATACCTCGGGACCAGAGTCTGACGAGCATCCAGCACCAATAAGCTGGACGTCGGCTTCGCGCCTACGAGTTGAGTTGCTTGGCCGCCCGCTGTGGGTCGGTTCCGGCCGGCCAACTTGGCCAACAGGCTGCCATAGACCAGTCATCGAGCTCTGTACCTGCGCCCGCCGCGGCCCCGGTGCCGTCAGTTCGAGCTCCTAGCCCACGAGAAGGTGGTTTATGCTTCATGAACCTTGACGAGGTTCACTAGGCGCAGCCGCCACTGCCAGGGTCTCCCAGTGCCCACCTTCGAGCAAACCGTCGACGCCCTTCTTTCCGAAAGCCCGCGCGAGGAGCCCTCGTGGCTGATCGCTGGCGACGAGGCCCGGCTGCACCTCGCGATCTCCCGCGCCGCGGAGCGGTTCGCTAACGAGGGGCGATTCGGCGAACTGGCGCACGCGGCCGTCGCCCGATACCGCGCGCAGCAGACGACGGGGACTGCCATCGCGTCGGTCGTCCCATTGCTGTGGGTCTTCCTCTACGGGAATCCGCCTGTCGAGACTGTGCACGAGCTGTTCCAGCCCCTCATTCGTGCCGTGGTGCAGCATTACTGGGGAGTCACCCCCCAGGCGCTGCGCGCACGAGCACTCGACGTTCTGCAGCGGGAACTGCGCCCCTTCCTTGAAGGGGTGCTCAAAGACTTCGTTCCCACGCTCTCCGACGAGGCGCTCCGGGGTGCACTCGGCGCGACCGTTTCTACGGCGGAGGTCTCGGCGGGCCCAACGGGAGGGCTCCCGTTCCTCTACGGCACCTCCCGCTTCCTGACGTCCAGCCAGGTCCTTCCTCACGAAGCGCGGGCCACCCTGCGTCCGCACTGGGAGCGGTTTCTGGATATCCGGTGGGAGGAGGCCAAGCGGATGGCCGAGGCGGAAACGAATCTGACTGATATGTTTACGGTGTCCCGGTTCGTCGACGCCGCAGACGACGCGGCGCTGCGCCGCTTCCTTGCGGATGCCTCGGCGCAGGCCCTGCTCGAGCTCGGCCTCAGCCGGGTGGGAACGTTGGTGCTCGCGCACCGGTGCCGTGGCATCGACGCATTGGGTGAGCTCGGGCGCTTCCACCGGCAGCTCCGCGCGGGTGGGGCCGACGACCTGGCCGATCAGTTGATCGTCGAGGCGGCGCTGATCGGCTGCGATCGCATGGCGCAGGTCCGTCGCGAGATCGACGTCGCCGAGCAGGTGCGGACGTTCGCCTATCTCCTGCTCGCCCAGTACGAACGGCTGTGCGACGCGCACGCGCCCGGCGGCATCTCCAGGGACGTGCGCGCCTGGACAGGGCCGCAGCGGGTGCATCTGGCCACCGGGCGGCGCGCGCCCTACACCGGGGAGACCGACCGGCGGCGCATGACACCCGAGCTGTTCTGGGAACTCATCGATGCCACCCGGCCCGCGACCCACGACCCAGCAGGCCATGTGCGTGCGTTGCACGAACGCTTGGTGCGTCTGGCGCCCCGGCAGAGCGTGGCTTCCGGCAAGCTGTTGCGGGAGCAGCTGGCGCGCGCCTTCCACTGGGATGTGTGGGCCCTCGCGTTCCTGGCGATGGAGGGCTGCGGCGACGACGCGTTCGAGTACTTCCGCGCCTGGCTAGTGCTGCTCGGGGAGGTGGAGTTCACCCGTGCGATAAACGACCCGGCCGGCTTCGCCGCCTCCCGCGCCCTCCCGCTGGATGCGCAGTGCGAGTCGCTGCTCTACGTTGCCGAGGATGCCTACACGGAGCGCAGCAGCGAGGTCTATCCCGCCGTGCGGGCCAAGGGTCGGTGTACGCCGGCCGGCGCGGCGTGGCGCGAGGAGACCCTGGAGACAAGCCACGCCGAGCTGGCTGCCGCCGTTCGCCGCGGGAGGGCAACGACACTCTTGATGAAGCAAGAGCCTCCTCGACCCTGAGATCCCTTAGGGAAGGTCTGAACAAGTCATCCGAAATGTGATTTCATCGAAACATCAGCGGACGATGGGGCGGACCGATGAGTCAGATGAGTTTCAGCGATGCGGAGCAGGCAGGCAGACGCAAGAAGACGCGCCGCGAGCTGTTCC
>JAJTHE010000039.1 GCA_021298815.1 Betaproteobacteria bacterium
AATACGCGGAACAGTTCCACAGAGACACGAGGAAACAGATGATCACCGTCACCCCCAGCGGCGCCGCGCTCGGCGCCCGGATCACCGGCGTGGACCTTTCGAAGCCGGTGGGCGCAGGAACCTTCAGGGCCATCGAGGACGCGCTGCACGAACACGAGGTGATCGTGTTCCCGGCGCAGAAGCTGACCCCGGAGCAGCATGTCGCGTTCAGCCGGCAGTTCGGCGAACTGGAGCACCACCTGCGGCAGGACCGCTGCCGCCCCGGGCATCCGGAGCTGTTCATCGTCTCCAACATCATCGAGAACGGCAAGCCGATCGGCAGCACGGACGCCGGCTTCTTCTGGCATTCCGACCTCTGCTACGCGGCCGAGCCGAGCCGCGGGTCGCTGTTCTACGCGCACGAGGTGCCGATGCTGGACGGCGAGCCGAAGGGCGACACGCTGTTCGCGAGCATGACCGCCGCCTGGGACGCGCTGCCGGCGGAAACGAAGCAGACACTACAGGGGCGCAAGGCGGTCAATTCCTACTTCGCCGGCTACACCCGCGAACGCAAGGGCGCGCCGCGGCCGGAACTGACCGCGGAGCAGCGGGCGAAGGTGCCGGACATGCTGCATCCGGCGGTGCGCACCCACCCGGTCACCGGGAAGAAGTGCCTGTTCATGAACGAGGCGTACACGACCGAGATCGTCGGCCTCGAGCCGCAGGAAAGCCGCCGCCTGCTCGACCTGCTGTTCGAGCACCTGAAGGAAGACCGCTTCGTGTATCGCCACCGGTGGACGCCGGGCGACTTCCTCATCTGGGACAACTGCGCGACCCAGCATCGCGCGATCCTGGATTACGAGCTGCCGCTGCGCCGGCGCATGGAGCGCACCACGCTCAAGGGCTCGGTGCCGTTCTAGCGCGGGTTGCCGGCGGCGGGCGAAGCGCGCTCAGGCCTTCTTCGCCCTCGCCTCGCGCAGGATCTGGTCGAGCTCGAAGCCTTCGATGTCGGTGCGCAGCTGCATCCACAGCGGCAGGTGGTCCGACAGCTGGTAGGTGAACGCGTCCTTCTCCATGCCCGGGAACAGCGCGGCGGTGCCACCGGTGAAGAAGTCGAGCACGCCGGCCCGGTTGCTGAAGGTCTCGGGGTAGACCGGGTAGTGCAGGATCTGGTCGTAGCTCTTGTCGCGGGCGAGGTTGGTGCCGATCGCCTTGCCCTTGAACGCGCTGGGCAGGGCGAGGCCGCGGCTGGTGAGGGCCCTGACCTGCGCCGCGGTTTCGAGGTTGTAGTCGCCCAGGACGATCAGGTCCTTGTCTTCCTTCGTGCTCTCGTTGCGCTTGAGGTCGATCCACTCCGCCAGCGACGCCAGCTCCTTCACGCGACCGGCGCCGGTGCCCCACTGGATATGCGCAGCCAGCAGCAGGAAGTCGAAGTTGCCGGCGCTGAACGAGGCCATGTACGGCTGCCGCCACCAGTTGAACGTCGGCAGGTACTCGCCCGTGCCGGTCCGGGTACGCGGCGGGTTCGCCGCGGCAGCGAAGCCGGTGAACACCGCGGCGCGCTTGTCATACAGGAAGGCGATGCGTTCCCGGTTTCCGCCGTCGTCCTTCAGGGCATCCGAGTAGACGACGCGCCAGTATGGGCCGAGGATGTCCATCACCCGGCCGAGGTCGGTGAGGTCGTCTCGCAGCTCGACCAGGCTGACCACGTCGAACTGCCCGAGGATCTCCGCGATGTAGTGGATGGCCGGCTGGCTGCGCCGCTTGCGCCCGAACTCGCGGATGTTCCAGGTGGCGATGTTCAGGGATTCGTCCAGCTTCGACGACGGGATCTGCGCGTCGCGGATCCGCCGGCGCAGCACCTTCAGGCCGGCGGCGACCTCGGGGGAAACCTTTCCATGGAACATCCGGTCCTCCTCTGTTGCGAAAACGCCAGCGCGGCAGGCACACCCGGCCTGCTGACAGAGTCGATGATCTGCTGCTAGGGAAAACCTGCGAATCGAGACGGCCCGGCATGCCGATTTCCGGGCGCTGACGACACTGTCACGTCGAGCTTACACTAGAAATTGTAAAGATCGAGTGACACCAGCGCATGTGCGTAGTAAGTTCTAGTCGGGCACAGGTCTGTTGCCGTCATGGCCACGGATTGCCCGCGTGCGGTTCGCCGCACGAAATCAATCTGTCTTTCAAGGAGATCGCACGATGGACGACCCAAATAAAGTGTGGCCGACGGGGCTTACCGTAGGGGAATCAGAAGAGCTGCATCGGAACATCATCCAGGGCACGCAGATTTTCGGGATGATCGCGGCGCTGGCGCACCTGCTGGCGTACATCTATTCCCCCTGGCTCAAGTAATCGGAGGCATACGAAATGATCTATGGAAAAATCTGGCTGGTGGTGAAGCCGTCCGTGGGTGTGCCGCTGTTCCTGGGCGCCGTCGCGGTCGGATCTTTCGCCGTACATGCTGCTCTGCTGACCAACACCACCTGGGTGAAGGCCTTCCTGAACGGCGACGCCAAGGCCATGGTGGCAGAGGGCTCCGCAGCTGGCGCTCCGACCGCACCAGCAGCGAAGAAGTAGCCGTTGCGTCGCCTGCGCGGCGACCGGGCACGTTTCGTTCCCGGTCCCGCGCATCCTGCAACCGCCGGCCGAGGCCGGCAGTTGCGCCTCATTCCAAGCGCACGCCACCCGTGAAGCCACATGCCCGGCGTGGCGGATCCGCAGTGCTCCAGGGCGATGAATCCGATCAGCCATAAGGTGATGCGTGCCTGGGCCGACCTCGGTCCCGGCTTCCTGCCGTTCGCCGATGCCGCGACCGCGGACGTGCCGCTGTCGCGATTGCTGCGCCTGTCCCTGTTCCAGGTTTCGGTGGGGATGGCGATGGTGCTCATCGTGGGCACGCTCAACCGCGTGATGATCGTCGAGCTGGGTGTTGCCGCTTCGGTCGTCGCGGTGATGATCTCGCTGCCGGTGCTGTACGCGCCGTTCCGCACGCTCGTGGGTTTCCGCTCGGACACGCATCGCTCGGCACTCGGGTGGAAGCGGGTGCCGTTCATCTGGATGGGCACGATGCTGCAGTTCGGCGGGCTCGCGATCATGCCGTTCGCACTGCTCGTGCTCTCGGGTGGAGGCAATGCCGCTGCCTGGCCGTCGTGGATCGGTCCGCTCTGTGCAGGGCTCGCCTTCCTGCTGGTGGGCGCCGGGCTGCACACCATACAGACGGCAGGGCTTGCACTGGCCACGGACCTCGTGCCCGCGGAGTCGCGGCCCACCGTCGTCGGCCTCATGTACGTGATGCTGCTGCTCGGCACCGTAGTCAGCGCAGTGATCTTCGGCGTGCTGCTGGTCGACTTCAGCCCCGGCCGGCTGGTGCAGGTGATCCAGGGTGCTGCAGTGACCACGATCGTGCTCAACATCGTGGCGCTCTGGAAGCAGGAGACACGCCGGCCGCCGCGCAACAACGGCGCCGCGTCGGTCCCCAGGCCCAGCTTCAGGGAAGCCTGGGGCAGGTTCATCGCGGGCGACCATGCGATGCGCCGGCTGGTGGCGATCGTCCTGGGGACGATCGCCTTCACGATGCAGGACGTGCTGCTCGAGCCCTATGGCGGCCAGGTGCTGGGCATGACCGTTGCCCAGACGACCTTGCTGACGGCGACCCTGGCCGCTGGCGGATTGTTCGGGTTCGCATTCGCATCGCGTACCCTCAGCCGCGGCGCCGACCCGTTCCGGATGGCCGTGGCCGCGGCGCTGGTCGGCATCCCCGCCTTCGGGATCGTGATCCTCGCCGGCCCGCTGCAGTCGCTGCCCCTGTTCGTCGGCGGCGTGTTCCTGCTCGGCTTCGGCGGCGGCGTCTTCGGGCATGGCACCCTGACCGCGAGCATGAGCCTCGCGCCGCGCGACCAGGTCGGCCTGGCGTTGGGCGCATGGGGCGCTGCACAGGCGACGGCCGCCGGCGTCGGCGTCGCGCTTGGCGGTATCATCCGCGATCTCGTCGCCGCAGTCGCCGGCCGCGAAATGCTGGGGCCGGCGCTGACGGGACCGGCAACGGGTTACACCGCGGTCTACTGCATCGAGATCGCACTCCTGCTGGCCACGGTGGTCGTGATGCTTCCACTGGTGGGCGGCAAGCGCAACGTATCCTTCGCAGGATCGTGATCAGTCAACCAACGAAGATGGGGAGATTTGCGTGGAAATCTGGCAACTGCTGCTGCTGGCTTGGATCGTCGTCTGCGCGATGTGGCTGCTGAACATGTTCGGCGAGAACAATCGCCGGAAGAAGTGACCGGGCAGGCCCGGCCGCCTGCGGGCCGGGCCGATTCACCGGCTTTCCCGGCGACGGTCGCCGGCGAGGAAGATGCGTTCGATCAGGTAGTCGAGGATCAGCGCGCAGAACACGGCGCCGTTGATCGCACCCACCACGCCCATCAGCGGCCCGCTGATCTGGTTGCCGAAGTCGAACCCGTACTTCAACCCGACCGCGATCGCGACGACGGAGATGCCGTAGCGAAGGTAGCGGCGGAACCTGCTGCGCTCGGTGGACGTTTCCATTTCGGCTCGCTGCGCGGGACACATCGCTTTATACAACAATCGTCATCGCGAGACTTCGTCGCTGCATTGACCGGTCAGGGCATGCGCAGCGGCTCGCCGACCGCAGCCCAGTAGGGCAGCGCGACCAGTACCACCACCACGAACGCCACCAGCGTCATGTACACCCCGAAGCGGAAGATCTCTCCTGCAGTGAGGTAGCCGCGCTCGTAGACCGCGAGCGACGAGGCGCTCTGCGCCGGGTAGTAGAGCACCGCGTCGCCGGCGATCATCACCGCAAGGCCGCATACCAGCGGATTGACCCCGGTGGCGATGCCGATGGACATCGCTATCGGAATGGTCGTCGCCAGGAAGCCGGTGATGTTCGGGATCAGTATCCTCACCGGTACCGAGGCGGCCATCAGGATCATGATCACCAGCACCGGCTGGCTGGCGAACTGCGGCACGGCGCCTGCGATCAGCCCGGCGATCCAGCCGCTCGCGCCGCTGTCGATCAGCGCGCGGGCGAGCGATAGCGACGAGGCGATCACGAAGAAGTTGCTCCAGCCGATGCGGCGCTCGAAGTCGCCCCAGGTAATCACCCCGATGCGCGGGGACAGCAGCAGGATCCAGGCGATCATCGCCGGCGCCACCGGATGCAGGTGGTGCAGCGAGTCGGTGAGCCAGAGCAGCGATGCGCCGGCGGTGATCGCCACCGTGCGCCGTTCGGCGCCCGACAGCGGCCGTGGCGTCGATGGCGGCGCCGGCTCGAGCACGATGTCGAAGCCCTTGCGGTACTGCAGCCATATCAGCAGCGACCCGATCGACAGCAGGGCGAGGTAGGGCACGCTCATCAGCAGCAGCCAGCGGCTCCAGTCGATGCCGCCGATGAGCGCCGCGGCCACGATCGGCGAGATGCCGCCGGTGAGTATGATGGTCGAGGCCAGCCGGTTGATCGAGTTGAGCGCCATCATGATCGAGCGCGAGAGGGGATGCCGCTTCGGCACCTGCCCGAGCAGGAGCGCCTCTTCGTAGACATGCACCAGGATGCTGGTGCGCGTCGTGGCCGAGGGCAGCAGCAGGGTCATCAGCGGGAATCCGAGCAGCAGCTGGATGAACAGCGAGCGGGCGCTGCCACGCGAGCGGCGCAGGAAGAAGCGGGCGACGCGGTCGGCCAGTCCGCTGTGCGAGACCGCGAGGCCGATGGTGAGCACGCCGACCAGGAAGTAGGCGACCGGATCGGCAAACCCGGCCAGTGCCTGCGGAAAGCCGGGCACCGCGCCGGCCAGCACCAGCGCGACCACCACGACCAGGCTGGTCAGCGCGGCGGGGATGACCTCGGTGCACCAGAGTGCGATCACCAGCACGGCCACCGCGATCACCCGCTTGCCCGCTTCGGGAAGGCCCTCCGGCGCAGGGGCGAGCACCAGGACGAGCGATACCACCGCGGCGATGGCTGCGATGGCGACCGAGCGGGTCGAAGCCCGCGCGCCGGTCGGCGCCGGTACGGGAGCGGCAGTCGTCGGCGTGCCGCTCACGCTGGCGCCAGGCTCACGTCGATGGCGTGCGCTGCGACCATGCGAGCAGCCAGCCGATCGCCATCACGCCGCCGAGGATCCAGAACACGCCGCTCACGCCCACCACCGCGCCCATTGCGCCGAACACCATCGGCCCGCCCATGCGCACCAGGTTGTTCGCGGTCAGCCGCACGCCGAGCGCCTGTCCGGAGCGGCCCTTCGACGAAGCCTCGTACATCAGGATGACGGTGAGCGGGATGCCGATCCCCATGCCGAGGCCGAACAGGAAGGCAGTGATGCCCAGTGTCACCACCCCGCTGGCGAAGGTCGACAGCACGAAGCCGGCGGCACCGGTCGCGAACACCCAGACCAGCAGGGTGTTCGCCGACACCTGCTTCATCATCCGGGGCAGGAAGAAGCGTACGATGAAGGACGCCGCCGAGTGCAGGGCCAGCACGACGCCGATCGCCGAGGCGGACAGCCCGATCTGGTGGCCGAACACCGGGATGAAGAACTGGAACAGGTCGGAACCGAGCTGGACCAGCCCGCTGACCACGAGCATCACGACCAGCGTGCGGTCGAACACCAACCGGGGCGCCGCCTCTCGTTGCGCCTTCGGTTGCGCACGCGGCAGGGTCTTGCCCCAGATGCCCAGCAGCACGAGCACGATGACCGAGGTGGCCGCGATGATCAGGCAGGCCCATGAGTAGCCGACGGTATCGATCGACACGCCGGCGATCAGCGGGCCGATGAAGCTGGTCGCCGCACCGGCCAGGCTGAAGTTGGCGAAGTTGGCCGCCCGGTCGTCCGCCGAACTGAGCGTGCCGATCAGGTTCTGCAAGGTGACGTGGTAGAACGCGAGGGCCAGCCCGTTCAGCGCGGCAGCCGCGAAGAACATCGGCAGCACCGGGTACAGGTAGATCATAAGCAGCGAGACGATCGCGCACAGAGCGGCGAAGGCAAGCATGCCGAACGCCGCGCGCCGGTCGGCCATCGCGCCGATCGGCCAGGACAGCAGCAGCGGGAACAGGTAGAGCAACCCGCCGACCACGCCGACCACCCACGGTGCGGCGCCCAGTTCCAGCACGTACAGCGTGACCAGCACGCGCATCGCATTGGCGCCGATGAAGTTGAACAGCGTCAGGGCCAGGGCGAGCCTGATCGGGACGGCGTTCGGTGATCCGGTGTTCAGCATCGGGCGTCCGTGCAATGAGCCAGCAGGGCTATTGTCGGACATTCCGGCGACCGGCGCGCGGGTCGTCGCGCGGGCGCGGGGATCCATGCGCTTCCTGCATTCGGGCAAGCCGATTGATCCGAACGGATCGATGGACGGTTCCGCAGCGTGTACCGTTCTGTTACCTGGCGGACATCGATTGCTTAGCCTCGATGGCATCGGATACCGGCCCTGTATCGATGCACGGCACGCATCCGACGACATCCCGGGAGCTTGCAGCACGATGACGTCGAAGATGATCACGGCCGCGCTTTCGCTCGGCCTCGCCGATGCTGCGTCCGCAGACACCCTCTACTGGACGCAGACCGAAGGCCTGCTCATCAACAGCCAGGTCGCGACGCTGCGCAGCGCGACCCTGGGCAGCACGATCGCCGCGCCGGTCGGCACTGCCGCTGCCACCACCCTGGTGAGCGGGCCGACGCTGATCCGCGGCCCGAACGGCCTCGAGACCGACGGCAGCCGGCTCTGGAGGCGCGACCAGCCAGTCAACGGCGTCTATCGTTCCGGCTTCGACGGCAGCAACGCCGCCAAGGCACCGGGCGCCAGCCTTGCCTACGACACGGTGATCGCCAACGGCAAGGTGTACTGGGTCAACGGCGCGGGCAATGCGCTGGAGTCGGTGAACGAGAACGGCAGCCGGGGCGCGCGGCAGGTCCTGCATTCGGGACCGGCGTTCCCGGTGGCCGTCGATGCGATCGCCAGCCACCTCTACTGGACCAAGTTCAACACGAAGCTGCTGATGCGTTCGAACCTCGATGGCAGCAACGCCACGCTGCTGGTCGAGGATGCGGCCTTCAAGAAGAGCCTGGATGTGACCAGCGCGTACATCTACTGGACGACGCTCGCCTGCACCAGTTCCTGTCTGCCGGCGATCGTCCGCGCCAGGCTCGACGACAGCGGGCGCGAACGGGTCGCGCTGGGTGCCTTCGGCACCACCTTCCACGGCGCGATCGCGATGGAAGACCCGGTGGCGAACCTGACCCAGGTGCCGGTGCCCGGGTCGGCGATGCTGCTGCTCGGCGGGCTGGCGCTGCTGGGTACGAAGGTCGGACGCCGGCGGCGCTGAGCAGGCAAGGCTCGATCGCACCAGGGAAAAGGGCCGCCCGGGAGCGGCCCTTCTGCTTCAGGTACCGTTGCGAACCGCTCAGGCGACCTTCTTCTCCTCGGCCGCGCTGTACTTGCCCTGCGAAGCCAGGCTGCACATGCGCGCGCGATGCGCGAACACCTGCTGCGCGGCCTTCCAGTTCTCCTGCTTGCCGCTCCAGGCCTTCAGTGCAGCCTGGTGCAGCGCGCGCGAGTACGAGTAGGTGAGCGGCCAGGGCAGCTCGGCCTTGTACGTCGAGTTCATCAGAGACAGGTGGGCGGCGGACTTCTCGTCGCTCTGGCCGCCGGACAGGAACACCACGCCCGGCAGCGCGGCCGGCACCGAACGGCGCAGCGCGGTGACGGTCATCTCGGCCACCTGTGCCTCCGGGGCCTGTACCGGGCAGCCCTTGCCGGAGATCACCATGCTCGCCTTCAGGATCAGGTGCTCGGCCGACACGCGCTGGCTGTAGCAGGCCTGGAAGGTCGCGCGCAGCGTGGCCTCGGTCACTTCGAAGCAGCGCTCGATCGTGTGGTCGCCGTCGATCAGCACCTCGGGTTCGATGATCGGGACGATGTTCGCTTCCTGGCACAGCGCCGAGTAGCGGGCCAGCGCATGGGCGTTGGCTTCGACGCAGCCCCACGACGGCATGTCCTTGCCGATGGTGATCACCGCGCGCCACTTGGCGAAGCGGGCACCCAGCTTGAAGTAGTCGGCGAGCCGCCCGCGCAGGTTGTCGAGGCCCTCGGTGACCAGTTCACCGGGATGCGCGGGCAGGTCCTTCGCGCCGCCGTCGACCTTGATGCCGGGGATGATCCCCTTGTCCTGCAGCAGCTTCGGGAACGCGATGCCGCCGAGGGACTGCTGCTTGATGGTCTCGTCGAACAGGATCACGCCGCTGATGTACTTCTCGATGTCCGGCGTCGTGAACAGCATGTCGCGGTAGGCGCGCCGGTTCGGCTCGGTATTGTCGACGTTGACGCCGGCGAATCGCTTGGCGACGGTGGCGCTGCTCTCGTCGGCGGCCAGCAGGCCCTTGCCCGCTGCGACCATGCCCGCCGCGGTGGCGGCCATCAGCTTCTTGTCCATCGATGCTCTCTCCTGGTGAACGGTTTTCGGGTGTTCAGTCGTCCGGTTGTCCGGCTGTTCGCGTGCTTCGGATGCGGAATCAGGGCTTGCGGTGCTCGCCGACACGCACGATCTTCATCGTGTTGGTGCCGCCAGCCTTGCCGAACGGCTCTCCGATGGTGATGATGATCAGGTCGCCGACCTGCACAGCCCCGCGCCTGAGCAGTTCGTCCTCGGCGGCGTTGAGTGTCTCTTCGGGGTCCTTCGACTTCACCGCGAAGTTGACAGGGTAGACGCCGCGGAACAGCGTTACCCGGCGGCGCGTCTCCACCAGCGGCGTCAGCGCATAGATCGGCACCATGGAATCGTTGCGCGACATCAGTTGCGCGGTCTTGCCGCTCTGCGTCAGCGCGGCGATGGCCTTGATCGGAAGGTAGTTGGCGGTCGACATCACCGCACGGCCGATCGCGCTCTCGACGTCGCGCCCGGCATCGTCGCCGGCGCGCCGCTGTTCGCTCGATGCGAGGTCGGCCTTCTCGGCCTCGATGCAGACCCGTGCCATCGCGTGCACCGTCTCGACCGGGAACTGCCCGGCGGCGGTCTCGGCGGAGGTCATCACCGCATCGGTGCCGTCGAGCACGGCGTTCGCGCAGTCGGACACCTCGGCGCGGGTCGGGATCGGCGAGTTGATCATCGACTCCATCATCTGGGTGGCGGTGATCACCAGCTTGTTCCGCGCGCGCGACAGGCGGATCATCTGCTTCTGCAGCGCGGGGATCACCGCGTCGCCCACCTCCACCGCGAGGTCGCCGCGCGCGACCATGATCACGTCGGACGCGTCGATGATCTCCTCCAGCGCGGTGATCGCCTCGGCGCGCTCGATCTTCGCGCAGATCAGCGCCTTGCCGCCCGCCTTGTGCAGCAGGCTGCGCGCCCATTCGATGTCCTCGCCCGAGCGTGGGAAGGACACGCCGAGGTAGTCGGCCTTCAGCTCCGCCGCGGTGCGGATGTCCTCCATGTCCTTCTCCGTCAGCGCCGGCGCGGACAGGCCGCCGCCCTTGCGGTTGATGCCCTTGTTGTTGGACAGCACGCCGCCCTGGTCGACGATGGTGTGGATCTGGGGCCCTTCGACCGAGATCACGGTGAGCACGATAAGGCCATCGTTGAGCAGCAGCGTGTCGCCGGGACGCACGTCCTCCGGCAGGCTGACATAGTCGAGGCCCACCCGTTCATCGTTGCCGAGCTTGCAGGTGGCATCCAGGATGAACTTCGCGCCCGGCTTGAGCATCGTCTTGCCGTGCTCGAACTTGCCGATGCGGATCTTCGGCCCCTGCAGGTCCATCAGCACGCCGATCGTGCGGCCGGCGGACCGCGCCAGCGACCGGATCATGTCGACGCGCTTCGCATGCTCCTCGGAGGTGCCATGCGAGAAGTTGACGCGCACGACGTCCATGCCGGCTTCGATCATCCGCGCCAGCACCTTGGGATCGGAGCTCGCGGGTCCCAGCGTGCACACGATCTTCGTACGACGGGTCATTGGAACTCCGTTATCTGCCGCGGCTTTCTGCCGGCGCCGTGGATGCCCCGGGGGAGGCACGCACCGCCGGCACCGCGGCGTTGGTGAATCAGGCGGCGCGCTGCTGGAGGATGGCCAGCGCGGGCAACTCCTTGCCTTCGAGGAACTCGAGGAAGGCACCGCCAGCGGTCGAGATGTAGTCGACCTTGTCGGCAATTCCGAACTTGTTGATCGCGGCGATCGTGTCTCCGCCGCCGGCCAGCGAGAACGCCGGCGAACGTGCGATCGCCTCGGCGATCGCACGCGTGCCGCCGGCGAAGGCGTCGAACTCAAACACGCCGACCGGACCGTTCCAGACGATGGTACCCGCCGTCTGCAGCTGCTCGGCCAGCATCGCGGCGGTTTTCGGGCCGATGTCGAGGATCAGGTCGTCGGCCGCCACTTCAGTCGCGGCCTTTTCCGTCGCGGGCGCCGTGGCGGAGAATTCCTTTGCGACCACCACGTCGACCGGGATCGGCACCTCGCCGCCCTTGGCCTCGAGCATCGCGATCACCTTCTTCGCGTCCTCGACCAGGTCGGCTTCGGCGAGCGACTTGCCGATCGGCAGGCCTGCAGCCAGCATGAACGTGTTGGCGATGCCGCCGCCGACGATCAGGCGGTCGACCTTCTGCGCCAGCGCCATCAGGATGGTGAGCTTGGTCGAAACCTTCGACCCGGCGACGATCGCCACCAGCGGCCGCTTCGGCTCGGCAAGCGCCTTGGTCAGCGCGCTCACTTCCTCGGCCATCAGCGGGCCCGCGCAGGCGACCGGCGCGAACTTCGCGATGCCGTACGTGGTCGCTTCTGCACGATGCGCGGTACCGAAGGCATCGTTGACGTAGATGTCGCACAGCGCCGCCATCTTCCGTGACAGCGCCTCGTCGTTCTTCTTCTCGCCCTTGTTGCAGCGGCAGTTCTCGAGCAGCACAACTTCGCCGGTCGCGGGCGCGACCTCGCCGGCATCGATCCAGTCGCGCCGCAGCGCGACCGGCCGGCCCAGGAGCTGCGACAGGCGCTCGGCGATCGGGGCCAGCGAATCCTCTGGCTTGAGTTCGCCCTCGGTCGGGCGCCCGAGGTGCGAGGTGACCATCACCCGCGCACCGGCCTTCAGCGCCAGCTCGATGCCCGGTACCGACGCCCGGATGCGCGTGTCGTCGGTGATCGCGCCGGCGTCGTCCTGCGGTACGTTGAGGTCGGCGCGGATGAACACCCGCTTGCCGGAAAGATCGAGATCGGTCATCCGCCGGATGTTCATCGTGCATTCCTCATGTGTAGCGGCAGCGTCCGGCGTTACTTTGCGGCCATCAGTGCGAGGGTGGTGTCGAGCATGCGGTTGGAGAAGCCCCACTCGTTGTCGTACCAGCTGCACACCTTGACCAGGTTGCCCGACACCTTGGTGAGGGTCGCGTCGAAGGTGCTCGAGTGCGCGTCGTGGTTGAAGTCGACCGAGACCAGCGGGCCGTCGCTGTAGCCGAGCACGCCCTTCCAGCCGGCGGTGGCCGCGGCTTCCTTCATGATCCTGTTGATCTCGTCGACCGTGGTCGGGCGGGCGGAGACGAACGACAGGTCGACGATCGACACGTTGATCGTCGGCACGCGCATCGCGAAGCCGTCGAGCCTGCCGTTTAGTTCCGGCAGCACCAGGCCGACGGCCGCGGCCGCGCCGGTCTTGGTCGGGATCATCGACTGGGTGGCCGAGCGCGCCCGGCGCAGGTCTTCATGGTAGACGTCGGTCAGGACCTGGTCGTTCGTGTAGGCATGGATGGTGGTCATCAGCCCGTTCACGATGCCGATCGAGTCGTGCAGCACCTTAGCCACCGGGGCCAGACAGTTGGTCGTGCACGAGGCGTTCGAGATGACGGTGTCGCTCGCCTTCAGCACCGAGTGGTTCACGCCGTAGACGATGGTGGCGTCTACGTCCTTGCCGCCGGGGGCGGAGATGATCACCTTCTTCGCGCCACCCTTGATATGCGCCGACGCCTTCTCCTTGGTGGTGAAGAAGCCGGTGCACTCGAGCACCACGTCGACGTTCAGCGAACCCCAGGGGATCTCGGCCGGGTTGCGGATTGCGAACACCTTGATCCGGTCGCCATTGACCACGATGCAATCGCCGTCGACCTCGACCTTGCCCGGGAACTTGCCGTGGGCGGTGTCGTACCGGGTCAGGTGGGCATTGGTCTGCGCATCGCCGAGGTCGTTGATCGCCACGACCTGGATCTCGCTGGTGCGGTTCGATTCGTACACCGCACGCAGGATGTTTCGGCCGATGCGGCCGTAGCCGTTGATTGCAACACGGATCGCCATGGAACCCTCCGGAATGTCTTGGCAGTCTTGCAGACTGGGATGTCGGCGGGCCTGCGGCATCGGTTCATGCGCGCCCCGGCGCGACGGAAGGAGCGCATCGGGCGCTCCCGCAAGCCGGCGAGTCTACCGCAACGACCGCGACGGTCCCGTGACCGGATACACGCTTGCAGCGTGCGCAGGACACGACCGACAGGCCCCCCTGCTCCTCCGGCGAGCGCTGCCGGCAGCAGCGCCCGACGGCGGGCTCAGGCCGCCGCGATCACCGAGCGTACCAGCCCGGCGATGGCTTCGGCGGTGAAGCCGAAATGCTTGAACAGCACACCGGCCGGCGCAGATTCGCCGAAGCGATCGAGGCCGAGTACCGCGCCCCGTCCGTCGTCGACGGCGCCCACGTACTTGCGCCAGAAATCGGTGACCCCGGCCTCGATCGCGACGCGCGGAATGTTGCGTGGCAGCACCGCCGTTCGCCAGGCGGCATCCTGCGCGTCGAACACCGAAGTGCAGGGCATCGACACCACGCGCGCGGCAACCCCCTCGGCCTGCAGCAAGGTGCGCGCGGCCATCGCGAGCGGCACTTCGGAGCCGGTGGCGATCAGCACGACCGCCGGGCGGCCGCCCTCGGCTTCCGCCAGCACATAGCCGCCGCGGGCGATCTCGCCCAGTTGCGCCGGCGTACGCGGCTGCGGCGCCAGCCCTTGGCGGGACAGTGCGAACAGGGTCGGACCGGCAGTGCGTGTGAGCGCAGACTTCCACGCAACGGCAGTCTCGGGCCCATCACAGGGACGCCAGACGTCGAGGTTCGGGATCAGCCGCAGCGACGAGACCTGCTCTACCGACTGGTGGGTCGGACCGTCCTCGCCCAGCCCGATCGAGTCGTGGGTGAACACGAACACGTTGCGCAGACGCATCAGTGCGGCCATGCGCAGGGCATTGCGGGAATAGTCGGAGAAGGTCAGGAAGGTTCCGGTTTCCGGGATGAAACCGCCGTGCAGCGCCAACCCGTTGGTGATCGCAGCCATCGCGAACTCTCGCACGCCGAAATTGACGATGTTGCCGCGCAGCATGCCGTTGCCATCGGGCAGGACCACCCGGCTGCCCGCCCAGTCGGTGAACACGCTGCCCATCAGGTCTGCCGAGCCGCCGATCAGCTCCGGCAGGGCGGGCGCCAGTGCGTTGAGGGTGTTCTGCGACGCCTTGCGGGTGGCGAACGCGTCCGGCTTTCCCTGGGCCGCCTCGATCGCGGCGGTCGCGGCGGCATCGAAACCGGCCGGCAGGCCGCCGCCCATCCGGCGGGTGAATTCCGCGGCGAGCTCGGGATGGGCGCCCGCGTAGGCCTGGAACCGGGCGCGCCAGGCGGCGCTGGCGACGGCACCGCGCGCGCGCGCATCCCAGGCGGCCTGCACGTCTGCCGGGATCTCGAACGGCGCAGAGGTCCAGCCGAGCGCGGCGCGGGTTGCCGCGACTTCCTTGTCGCCGAGGGCGGCGCCATGGGTATCAGCAGTGCCCTGCTTGGTCGGCGCACCCTTGCCGATCACCGTGCGGCAGCAGATCAGCGTCGGGCGGCCGGTGTCCGCCCTCGCGGCCATGATCGCGCGGTCGATGGCCTCGCCATCATGCCCGTCCACGGCCGGGATCACCTGCCAGCCGTAGGCCTCGAACCGCTTCGGCGTGTCGTCGGTGAACCAGCCGGTCACCTCGCCGTCGATCGAGATGCCGTTGTCGTCGTAGAAGGCGATCAGCTTGCCCAGCTTCAGGGTGCCGGCCAGAGAGCAGGCTTCATGGGAGATGCCTTCCATCAGGCAGCCGTCGCCGAGGAACACCCAGGTGTGGTGGTCGACGATCGGATGGCCGGGCCGGTTGAACTCGCCCGCCAGCAGTGCCTCGCCCAGGGCCATGCCCACCGCGTTGGCCAGCCCCTGGCCGAGCGGCCCGGTGGTGGTCTCGACGCCGGCAGTGATGCCGTATTCGGGATGGCCCGGCGTCTTCGAATGCAGCTGGCGGAACGCCGCCAGTTCCGACATCGGCAGGTCGTAGCCGGTCAGGTGCAGCAGCGCATAGAGCAGCATCGAGCCGTGCCCGTTCGACAGCACGAAGCGGTCGCGGTCGGCCCAGCGGGGATCCGAGGGATCGTGCTTCAGGTGATGGCGCCAGAGCGACTCGGCGATGTCGGCCATGCCCATGGGCATGCCGGGATGCCCGGAGTTGGCTTTCTGCACCGCGTCCATCGAAAGGGCGCGGATCGCGTTGGCGAGTTCGGTACGGTTGGGCATGGGGGACGGGTCGCACTGCGGGTCGTGGGCAATCCGCCATTATCCCGCAACGGACGCACCCGCGGCGCGGGTCGCGCCGCCGATCCGCCCGACCGCCGCCGGGATCACTCTTCCGTGCGCCGGGTACGGATGCCGAGCTGCTTGATCTTGCGGTAGAGATGGGTCCGCTCTAGGCCGACCTTGTCCGCGACCCGGCTCATGTTTCCGCCCTCGAGCGCGATATGGTGTTCGAGGTAGGACTTCTCGAACGCATCGCGCGCCTCGCGCAGCGGCGCATCGAAGTTGAGGGTGGATGCGGGGTTGGGTGCCAGCAAAGGTGAAGGCCCGGCAGCCTCCTGCTGCACCACCAGCCTCGCCACGTCCTGCGCAGTCACTTCGGAGCCGAGCGAAGTGACCGCCAGGGAACGCACCACCTGTTCCAGCTGCAGCAGGTTGCCCGGCCAGTCGTAGTTGCGCAGCGCATTCAGCGCCGCAGTGTCGAAGGAGCGCGGCGGGCTTTCCTTCGCCTCGATGATCCGGGTGAGCAGCAGCGTCGCCAGTTCGGGCACGTCCTCGCGATGGTCGCGCAGCGGCGGCACCTGCAGCGTGACCGGTGCGGCCTCGAGCAGCCGCGGCTCGACCGAGCCGGCGGCGATCAGGTCGGCCAGGTCGCGTTCGCTGCCGATCACCACGCGGGCGCGGTGCCGGTCGACACGGCCCATCACCAGCGCGAGCCCCTTCTGCTCGGCCCGCGACAGTTGCGCCAGCGACGGCACGTAAAGCACGCCCTCGTTCGCGCTGGCCGCGAGGTCGAGCGGCGAGTTGAGCAGCGGCCGCGCATCCTCGACCTCGACCCAGGGCGTGTTGGGCACGTGCAGGTACTGCGCGCACAGGTCGGCGCGGCAGCCGGCCTCGGCGACCAGCACGACCGGGCCGCGGGTGGCGCGCAGCTGCGCGAGCCGCTGCTTGAGGTCGGCCATCACCGGCGAGCGGCCGAGGCTGTCGAGGGACAGTTCCGGCATCGGCGATGCCTCGGAGCGCCGCAGCACGCGGCCCACCGTCGACAGCAGCTTCTGCAGGGCGATCGGCTTCTCGAGGAAATCGGATGCACCCAGCTTGGTCGACTCGACGGCGGTGTCGATCGTCGCATGGCCGGACATCATCACCACCGGCATCGTCAGCTGCCCGCCGCGCGCCCATTCCTTCAGCAGCGTGATGCCGTCGGTGTCCGGCATCCAGATGTCGAGCAGCACGAGGTCAGGTCGCGCCCGTGCCCGTTCACGCCGCGCCTGGTCGCCGTTCTCGGCGAGCCGGACGTTGTAGCCCTCGTCACGCAGGATCTCGGAGAGCAGCTCGCGGATGCCGATCTCGTCGTCTACGACCAGGATGTCGCTCATTCGGTTCCGTCAACTGCGCTGGCATTCATGCTTGACCCCTCCTGCGGCACTGGCCTGCACCCTCGGGATGATCCGGCGGATGCCATTGCCTGCCTAGGCTGCTGAACTCAACCCGCTCCGGTCGCTGCGTGCGGCGGCCACCGGGACGGTGAAACTGACGCGGGCACCGCTCGGTTCGGCATTGCCCACCTCGATCGACCCACGATGTTCCTCGATGATCTTCTTCACGATCGCCAGCCCCAGGCCAGTTCCCTTGGGCTTGCTGGTGACATAGGGCTCGAACACGCGCTCCAGGATCGACGGCGGGAAACCGCATCCGTTGTCGATCACCGACAGCCGCACGCAGGCCCGCGCGCCCGACCCCGCCGGCGCGAGCTCGGTACGCACCACGATTCTAGGCGCTGCCACGTCGCCCAGCGCATCCTGCGCATTCTGGAGCAGGTTGTGAAGTACCTGCCGCAACTGCGTCGGGCTGCCGATCACCTTCGGCAGCCCGGCGGCCAGTTCGGCGTCGATCGATATCGCCGACGACCCCGATTCGTACAGGCCGAGCACCTCGCGCGCGAGCTGGTTCAGGTCGATCTCGCTGGTCACCATGTCCGGCTTGCTGCGCGCGTACTCGGAGAAGGCATCGACCATGCTCTTCAGCGCCGATACCTGGTTCACGATCGTGCGGGTGGATCGTTCCAGCATCTGAGCATCGACCGTGTCCAGCTTAGACGCGAGCTTGTGGTGGAGGCGCTCCGCCGAAAGCTGGATCGGCGTCAGCGGGTTCTTGATCTCGTGCGCCAGGCGGCGTGCCACTTCGCCCCAGGCCGCATCGCGCTGCGCCTGCATCAGCCCGGTCACGTCGTCGAACACCACCACGTAGCCGACGTCGCTGTCGTGTCCGCGGTCGTGGTCACGATCGACCCGCAGGTGCGAGCCGCGCAGCAGCAGCATCCGGCGCGCGCCCTTGGCGCCGTATTCGACCTGCACCTCCCAGATGCGCGCATCGTCGCCGGCTTCGCCGACGTTGAAGCGCGAATGCAGTTCGTGGCCGAGCAGGGCGAGCGGCGAGGTGCCGTCGCCATCTCCGGTGAGCTGCGCGCCGAGCAGCTCGCCGAGTTCAACGCCCAGGATCACGCTCGCGCTGCGGTTGGCCGCCCGCAGGCGGAACTGCGCGTCGAACGACATCACCCCCGAGGAGAGGTTGCCGAGCACGCTCTCGAGGTAGGCCTTGGCCGTCTCGATCTCGGCCTGCGTGCGCTGATTGGCCGCCCTGACCTCGTCCAGCTGTCGGGTCATCGCGTTGAACGAGCCGGTGAGCACGCCCAGTTCGTCGCCGCTCGCCACCGTGGCCCGCTGGCTGAAGTCGCCGCGCGCGACCGCGGCCGTGCCCTCGGCGAGGATCGACAGCGGCGAGGCGAGCTGCTCGGACAGGAAGATCGCCAGCGCGAAGGCGCCGAGCAGGCCGAGCAGGAGGGTGAGCGTCAGCGTCATCCCGTACAGCTGCTTCAGGCCGGTGCGCGACAGCAGCAGCTCCTGGTAGTCCTGGTACCCGACCTGCACTGTCTCGGCCGCGGCGGCGAGTTCCGGCGCGACCTGCTGCAGCACCTGCAGGGCACGGATGTCGTCGGTGAGCGACAGCGTGTTGACCGGGACGACCACGCGCAGGTAGAGCCCCTTCTCGGGCAGCGACTCGATCGATGCGTGGGGCTGCTGGGCACGCACCTGCCGCATCACGGCACCCACCGGCAGTTCCGGCATCACGGCGACCCCGGTGCCGGCCACGGCGAGCACGGTGCCACGGGGACTGAACAGCGCCGCCTCGTCGACGCGATGCTGGTCGCGCAGTTCGTTCAACGCGGCCTGCTGCTGGACCGGCCCCTTGTCGGACAGTGCCGAGGCCATCGACTGCGCCTTCGCCGAGAGCTCGCGCAGCGAACCGTCCAGCGTCGACCGTCCGAGCGAGAGCGCGCCCTCGAGCGCCTTGTCGAGCTTCACGTCGAACCAGGACTCGATGCTGCGCGACGTGAACTGCACGCTCACCGCATAGACGAGCGCACCCGGCAGCACCGCCACCAGCGAGAAGAAGATCGCCAGCCTGAACGCGAGCTTCGAGCCGAACACCCCCGAGCGCAGCTTGCGCCGCAGGCCCCAGAGCTGGAAGCCGATCAGCACCAGCAGGGCGACCACCAGGCCGGCGTTGAGCGTCAGCAGCTGCCGGTAGTGGTTGGCGAAGAGCTGGGTGTTGGCGGTGGCCGTGGACAGCAGGAACAGCAGGACCGCGGCGAAGCCGATCAGCAGCACGACCGCGTACTTGAATCGGCGCGACGACAGCCAGATGCTGGCTGGAGTCGCGGGTCCGCTCATGGCGACACCGTGAACCGGAACCATTCGGACGCGAGGTTCCACTCGCGGGCGGCGAACGGGCTCGCCTGGAACGGCCGCGGCAGCTGGGAGAGGTCCAGGCGCATGCGCACCGCCGCCGAGTAGGTGTTTCCCGGCACCAGCGCATTGAGCGGCAGCATCGGACGGCGGCGCACGCGGCCGAGCACCGCCAGCGCCTCCTGCAGCGTCGAGAAGTTCTGGAACAGCGTGCCGGCCGACAGCCGGTACTGCCGGGTCAGCGTGTTGTAGCCGAGCCGGTAGGACTGGGCTGCGATGCCCGCCCGCTGGTCGAACCAGTACCAGCGCGCGCGATTGACCTCGAGCTCGAGCACGAAGAACAGCGTGATGCCCTTGGACAGGGCCTCCTCGACAGGGGTCGACAACGTGATGTCGAAGTCGCTCGACAGCAGCCAGCCATCCTCGCTTGCCTCGAGCGATGCATTGCGCGCGATGATCGAATCCGCATGCAACGGCCCGGCCGCCAGTGCGAGCGGCAGCACGACCGCGACCATGGCGACCATGGCAACCAGCCGCCGCAGCAGGCCGCTGCGGCGCGAGTCAAGGCTTGCTGAGTAAGGCGTAGTGGAACCCATCGTGGTCAGGATCCGGCAGCAGCCGCAGGTCGTCGCCGGAAGCTTCTTCGCCGCGACCTGCGAGGGCCCCGGCCGAGTCTTGCGCGTGCAGGTCGTTCGCGTGCAGGCCATCCGCGTTCCGGGCGCCGGATGCGGCTGCGTGCTGCGCGCAGGATACCCGACGCGCGTCCGGCTGGTCGGCGAGGAACGCGTCCGGCACCGATTCGTTCTCGACCGGGAACACCGAACAGGTGCAATAGAGCAGCAGGCCACCGGGTGCGAGCACCGGCCACAGGGCCTGCAGCAGCCGGCGCTGCTGCGCGGCCAGCCGGGGCAGGTCGGCCGCGCGCCGCAGCCACTTGATGTCCGGATGCCGGCGCACGACGCCCGAACCGGAACAGGGTGCGTCGAGCAGGATGCGATCGAACTGACGCCCGTCCCACCAGGCCGGCAGGTGCGCCGCGTCGGCGGCGACCAGCGCGGCCTGCTGGCCGAGCCTGCCCAGGTTGTCGGCCACCCGGCGCAGGCGTCCGGCATCGCTGTCGATCGCCACCAGGTCGATCGCCGCGCGCTCGAGAAGGTGGGTGGACTTGCCGCCGGGCGCGGCGCACGCATCGAGCACTCGCTGCCCACCGCGTGCATCGAGCAGCGGCGCCGCCAGTTGCGCGCCGGCGTCCTGCACGCTGAACCAGCCCTCGGCGAACCCGGGCAGGGCATCGACCGGCAGCGCCCGCGGCAGGCGCACGCAGGCATCGAGTGGCACCCGGACCGGCTGCGGGTCCGGCGTGGCGTGGGCGGCGCCCGTGTGCGGGGCGGACGGCATCCTGAAGGCCTCGATCGCATCGACGCGGACAGCCTCGATGTCGCGCGCTGCACAGGCTTCGATGAACGCGTCCACTGTCACCCGGCGCAGGTTGATGCGCAGCGTGAACGGCGGATGCGTGCTGCCTGCCGCCAGCACCTCTCGCCAGTGCGCGGGATGGTCCTTGCGCACCCGGTCGATCCACCAGGCCGGGAACGAGTAGCGTGCGCTGTCGTCGCGTGTCGCGGCCGCATCCATCTCGGCGCGGCGGCGCAGTGCATTGCGCAGCACCGCGTTCATCAGTCCGCGCGCGCGCGCGCTGCCGATCGCCGGACAGGCCTCGACCGCGCCATCCACGACCGCATAGGGCGCAGCCCGGGTATGCCGCAGCTGGTAGAGCGCGACCCACAGCAGCGCCTGCAGCTGGGCATCGGTCAGCGGGCGATCGACCAGCGCGGCGGCCACCGCCCGCAGCTCGCCGAGGTGCCGCAGCGTACCGTAGCAGAGGTCCTGCAACTGTCCGCGGTCGCCACCGGCCAGCGCCGGGGGCTGGTCGAGCGCCGCGACGAGTTCCGTCGACAGGCTGCGTCCGGCGATCACCGCCGCCACCGTGCGTGCCGCACGTACCTGGACCGCTTCCATCAGGCGGTCGAGCCCGGCAGCACGCGTTCAGGCACCGCCAGTGCCGGCACGGACGATCCCCCGTCGAGCACGTGGCCCGGCAGCAGTCCGGCCGCCCGGGCGAAGACGGCTGCCTCCTGCCGGCGTCCGCCGGCACGCTGGACCTCGTGCAGGCGCAGGCTGCCGATGCCGCAGGCGATGGCCAGTCCCTGCTCGTCGAGCGCGAGCACGGTGCCGGGCGGTGTACCACCGGGCACGGGCAGGGTGTCGACCCGGGCCCGCCAGACCTTCAGCAGCACGCCGCCGTACGCGCAGAACGCACCGGGGACCGGATCGAATGCGCGCACCTGCCGTTCGATGTCCGCGGCGGCCGCGCCGAAGTCGATCGCAGCCTCGCGCTTCTCGATCTTGTACGCATAGGTGACGCCCTCGGCCGGCTGCGGCACCGGCGCCGGCGGGCAGCCCCGGCCGGCCAGGACCTCGACGATCATCCCGGCCCCCAGCGCGGACAGGCGCTCGAGCAGGGTCCCGGCCGTCTCGTCGGCTGCGATCGGCAGCGCGCGCCGTGCCCACACCGGCCCGGTATCGAGCCCCACGTCCATCTGCATGATGCTGATCCCGGTTTCGGCATCGCCGGCGAGCAGCGCACGCTGGATCGGCGCCGCGCCGCGCCAGCGCGGCAGCAGGGACGCATGGATGTTCAGACAGCCGAGCCGGGGAATCGCGAGCACCGACGGCGGCAGCAGCAGCCCGTAGGCAGCGACGACCATCGCATCCGGCGCGAGGTCGGCCAGCGGCGCCTGCGCGGAAGGATCGCGCAGCGTCTGCGGCTGCAGGACCGGCAGCGCGCGCTGCACGGCCAGCGCCTTCACCGCACTCGCCGTGAGCTTCATGCCTCGGCCGGACGGTCGGTCGGGTTGTGTCAGGACACAGACGATCTCATGGCCGGCATCGGCCAGTGCGGCCAGCGCCGCGGCGGCGAAGGGGGGGGTTCCTGCAAAGACCAGTCGCATCGGATCGGGGCTCGGTCGGGACTTTCCGCAGTCGCCCGCTCAAGCACAGGCCGGAATGCGCCGCTACTGAGCGGGACTAGACAGCCTTCTGCTGCTGCTTGCGCAGCTTGCTCACGATCCGGTTGCGCTTCAACCGGGACAGATGATCGACGAAAACGATGCCTTCCAGATGATCCATCTCGTGCTGGACACAGACCGCCAGCAACCCGTCGGCCTCGAGGCGGAACGTCTTTCCGTCGAGACCGAGGGCTTCCACCTCGACCTGGGCGGGCCGCTCGACCTCGTCGAAGATGCCGGGGACCGACAGGCAGCCTTCCTCGCATTCCTGGGTGTCCGCAGACTGGTTCAGGATCCGCGGGTTGATCAGGGTGATCAGCTGGTCGTGGGTCTCCGAGATGTCGATCACGATCAACCGCCGGTGGACATCCACCTGCGTCGCGGCGAGCCCGATGCCGGGCGCGTCGTACATGGTCTCGGCCATGTCCGCGGCGAGGCGTCGGACTTCGTCGTCGACCTGTGCAATGGGCGCGGCGACCTTGTGAAGTCGGGGGTCGGGATAGTGGAGGATCGGGAGCAGGGCCATAATTGCTTGCTAATTTAATGCATTACCCGCAGAATCTCACGCAACGATTTAACTCCGGAGTGCATCCGGTCGCCCAACGGCGGTCCGGCGCTCGGTCGGTGCCCCGGCCCGACTCCTGCGCCGGCCACCGCGGTTTGCGGCGACTCGCGCGTTTGTCCGGAGTCAGAGTCCACACGCCACCGTCGCGCGGTGGGGGAGACGACTGCCATGATGCACCCGATGCCAAAACCCATTCCGTCCGCCATTATATCGCTCGCGATCGCCGGCACCGCGCTCGTTTTCGCGTGCCAGGCACAGGCCCAGCCGGCGGCTGCCGGCCAGACCAGGCCCGCGGCCGCCAGCGCCGCGTCGGCCGCGCCGCCGCTGCGTGAAGATGCGCCGGACCGCTACGTGGTCGTGCCGGGCGACACGCTCTGGGCGATATCCGGCCGCTTCCTGAAGGACCCTTGGCGCTGGGGCGAGCTCTGGAACATGAACAAGGACCAGATCCGCAACCCGCATCGCATCTTCCCGGGCGACGTGGTCGTGATCAACCGCAATGCCGCGCCCGGACAGCCGATGGCCCAGCTGATCCAGGCCGAACAGGTGACGAAGCTTTCGCCGAACATCCGGATCGAATCGCTCGGACCGAAGGCGATCCCGGCGATCGCGCCGCAGAAGATCGAACCATTCCTGGTCCGGCCGTTCATCGTGTCCGACGAGCAGCTGGCGACTGCGGCCACGATCGTCGAGACGCAGGAGAACCGGGTCGTCATCGGTGCCGGCAACATCGCGTACGTGAGCGGGCTGGACGAGAAGCTCGGCCGAAACTTCCAGGTGTTCCGACCCGGCGTGATGCTGATCGACCCGGATACGAAGCAGCCGCTGGGGCGCGAGGCGTTCTACCTGGGCGAAGCGAAGGTTTCCCGCTTCGGCGAGATCTCGACGGTCGAGATCGTGCGCTCCACCCAGGAGATCGTGCTCGGCGACCGGCTGGTGCCGGTGCCGCCGTCTGGCTTCCCGGAGTACATACCACGCCCGCCGACCACGCCGGTGACCGGACGCATCATGGGTGTGTACGGGCGCGCCAACGTGGTGGAAGTCGCCCAGTACGACATCGTGACGCTCAACCGCGGCGCGAAGGACGGGCTGGAAGTCGGCCATGTGCTGGCGATGTTCCGCAACCCGCTGGCCGAGCGCGCGACCAACCGCCCGAACGTGCTGTGGGGCCGGGTCGGCCCGACCGGCAGCGATGCGCCGCTGGAAAGCCAGCGCATCCCGCGCGAAGACATCGACATGAGCAACCTGCGCAGCGAAGTGCTTTGGGGCCGGGTCGGCCCGACCGGCCGCGGCACGCCAACCAGCTCGAACGATTCGCCGAAGGCACGCGCGGAAGGAAACCGCACCGGCAAGGGCGTGCCCGAGGAACGTTATGGCGTGTTGATGGTGTTTCGCACGTTTGATCGCGTCAGCTACGCGATCATCATGGACACTTCCCGCCCGGTGAACGTCAGCGACGTCGTGCGCAACCCCTGATCCGGTGTGCGACCGGCCGCGCCGGTCGCCGGGTGGGGCGATCCGCGCCAGGCATTGCGCTGGCCGGTCTCTCCACACTGACAGAGGAGGTCCCCGATGCCTGTCGGCAGGGACATATCCGGCTGGCTCGCGACCACGTTCGCGCCCGGCATCACCGACCGGGTTCGCCGGACGCTCGCAGAGGTCGGCGGACCCGACCTCGAATGGCCGGCGCGCGTGCGCCTCGCCGCGGGACGCATCGCCGGGCTCGACTTGGCGGAGACGATCGAGCGCGGGCGAGACGATCCGCGCATGGCGCGCACGCTCGATTGGCTGGACCGGTCCGGCCACCACCTGCTGTCGATCGTCGACCCGGCGTATCCGCCGCTGCTGCGCGAGATCGACGATGCGCCGGTCCTGCTGTACGCCTGTGGCCGCCTCGACCTGCTGGATCGCCCGGCGCTGGCCATGGTCGGCAGCCGCAATCCCTCGCCGCTCGGCGTGCAGACCGCGGGCGCGTTCGCCCGGTGCTTTTCCGACGCGGGATTGACCGTAGTCAGCGGACTGGCGCTGGGCATCGATACCGCGGCCCATTGCGGCGCGCTCGAGAGCCGCGCCGCGGGATCCGGCTCGACCATCGCGGTGGTGGGAACCGGCCTCGACATCGTCTATCCGGCGAAGAACCGCGGCCTGGCCGCCCGGATAGCGGAAGAGGGCACCCTCGTGTCGGAATTCCCGCTCGGCCTGGCGGCCCGGCCCGACCATTTCCCGCGCCGCAACCGCATCCTGAGCGGCCTGGCGCTGGGTTGCCTCGTGGTGGAAGCCAACCTGCGCAGCGGATCGCTGATCACCGCCCGGCTGGCGGCGCAGCAGGGGCGCGAGGTGTTCGCGATCCCGGGATCCATCCATACGCCGCTGTCGAAGGGCTGCCACCTGCTGATCCGCGAGGGCGCGAAGCTGACCGAGAATGTGGCCGACGTGGTGCAGGAGCTCGGCTGGGCCCGACCGGTAGCGAACACCGCCGCGGCGCCCGCCCCGGAGCCAGGCCTGGGTGCGGATCCGTCGGCGCTGCTTGCAGAATTGACCCACGACCCCATGTCTCCGGATACCCTCGCAGGGCGGCTTGGATGGACGCCACAACGCGTCGACGCCGCACTGGTGGAACTGGAGCTGGCGGGCCGTGTCGCGGCGACCGGCCACGGGCTTTTCCAGCGCCTGGCCGAGCCAGGCTTCGGATTCGCGAGGGCCGGCTGACGATCGGGTGAGCAGTCCCTTACGGCGGGAAAGCCGCGCTTTCGGGGTCGGACGAAATCGATGCCGGTTTCCGCTGCCGCCAGAATCCCCTTATGATCCACCGCACTTTTTTCGCCAGCCAGTTGCCGATAACCGGCTACAGCTCGGAAAACCAGCATCGAACGGACACCGTGGCCACCAGAACCCGCAAATCGACTCCCGAATCGACCTCCAGCAGCCCGGCTGCGGCGGGCTCCGGCCGGACGAAATCGTCGGGAGCGGCGACAGCCGTCGCGTCGCCGGGCGCGGGCAAGACCCTGATCATCGCCGAGAAGCCGTCCGTCGCGAACGACATCGCCCGGGTGCTCGGCGGCTTCGAGAAGCACCAGGACTACTACGAGAACGACCAGTATGTATTGTCCTCGGCGGTCGGCCACCTGCTCGAGCTGATCGTCCCGGACGAATTCGAGGTCAAGCGCGGCAAGTGGTCGTTTGCCCAGTTGCCGGTGATCCCGCCGCACTTCGGGCTGCGACCGATCGAGAAGAACGAGGACCGGCTGAAGCTGCTGGTGCGGCTGCTCAAGCGCAAGGATGTCTCGGCGCTGGTGAACGCGTGCGACGCGGGCCGCGAGGGCGAACTGATCTTCCGCTACATCGTGCAGCACGCGAAGGTCGACAAGCCGATTCGTCGGCTGTGGCTGCAGTCGATGACGCCGGCCGCGATCCGCGAAGGTTTCCAGAACCTGCGCGACGACAGCGATCTGCTGCCGCTGGCCGACGCCGCCGTCTGCCGTTCCGAGGCCGACTGGCTGGTCGGCATCAACGGCACGCGCGCGATGACCGCGTTCAACTCCAAGACCGGCGGCTTCCACAAGACCACGGTCGGGCGCGTCCAGTCGCCGACGCTGGCGATCCTGGTCGATCGGGAAGAGAAGATCAAGCGCTTCAAGACGCGCCAGTACTTCGAGATCCATGGCGTATTCGAGGCGCAAAAGGGAACCTATCCCGGCCGCTGGTTCGACGAGACCTTCTCGAAGCCGAAGGAAGCCCCGTTGCCTTCGGAGCGCACCGACGAGAAGTCCGAGGACAGGGCTGAACGCCTGTGGGACGGCGCTCGCGCCACTGCGATCGCCGACAAGTGCCGCGGCAAGCCGGGCATCGTAACCGAAGAGACGAAGCCGTCGACCCAGCTGTCGCCGCTGCTCTACGACCTGACCAGCCTGCAGCGCGAGGCCAACGCTCGCTTCGGCTTCTCGGCTAAGACGACGCTGTCGATCGCCCAGGCGCTGTACGAGAAGCACAAGGCACTGACCTATCCGCGGACCGATTCCCGCGCGCTGCCGGAAGACTATGTCGATACGGTGAAGGCGACGCTGGAGGCAATGTCGGGCAGCCGCTACGCGAAGCCGGCCGGCCAGATCCTCAAGTCGGGCTGGCTCAAGCCCAACAAGCGCATCTTCAACAACGCAAAGGTGAGCGACCACTTCGCGATCATCCCAACGCCGATGGCGCCGAAGACCCTGTCCGAGGCGGAAGAGAAGGTCTACGACCTGGTCACCAAGCGGTTCATGGCGGTGTTCTTTCCGCCAGCCGAATACCTGCTGACCACCCGCATCACCCGGGTCGAGGGCGAGCCGTTCAAGACGGAAGGCAAGGTCCTGGTGAACCCGGGCTGGCTGTCGGTCTACGGCAAGGATGTCGCCGACGAGGATTCGCCGTCGCTGGCGATGGTCAATGCGGGCGAGACGGTGAAGACGATCGAGGTCGATGCACGCGCAGAACAGACGCGCCCGCCGGCACGGTTCAACGAGGCGACGCTGCTCTCGGCGATGGAAGGCGCGGGCAAGCTGATCGACGATGAGGAACTGCGCGACGCGATGAAGGAACGCGGCCTGGGCACCCCGGCCACGCGTGCCGGCATCATCGAGAAGCTGATCTTTGAAGAGTATGTCGTGCGCGAGGGGCGCGAGTTGAAGCCGACGCCGAAGGCGTTCTCGCTGATGACGCTGCTAAAGGGTCTGGACATCGCCGAACTCTGCTCGCCGGAACTGACCGGCGAATGGGAGTTCAAGCTGGCCGAGATGGAACAGGGCCGGATCGGCCGTCCCGCGTTCATGGAAGAGATCGCCGCGATGACCCGCAACCTGGTCGAGCGGGCGAAGGGGCACGAGACCGATACCGTCCCGGGCGACTACACGACGCTCGATGCGCCCTGCCCGAAATGCGGCGGGGTGGTGAAGGAGAACTACAAGAAGTTCCAGTGCCAGAAGTGCGACTTCTCGGTCTGGCGCATCCTCTCCGGCCGGCAGTTCGAACCGATCGAGATCGAGGAACTGATCGTCGCCGGAAAGATCGGGCCGCTGCAGGGCTTCCGCAGCCGGCTCGGGCGTCCGTTCGCGGCGATGATCAAGCTCAACGCAGAGTTCTCCACGGAGTTCGACTTCGGCCAGTCCGCGGCCGACGGCGGCGAGCCGGTCGATTTCTCCGACAAGACACCGCTCGGCGACTGTCCGAAATGCGGCAACAAGGTCTACGATACGGGCCTCGCCTACCAGTGCGAGAAGTCGGTCGGCGCCGACCGTACCTGCGATTTCCGCTCGGGCAAGATCATCCTGCAGCGCGAGATCGAACAGGCGCAGATGGAAAAGCTGCTGGCCACCGGCAAGACCGACCTGCTGCACAAGTTCATCTCGAAGAAGGGCCGTCCGTTCTCGGCCTATCTGGTGCGGGGTGGCGACGGCAAGGTGAGCTTCGAGTTCGAGCCGCGGGTGCCGAAGACGGCGGCGAAGGTCGTGGCCAAGGTGGCGGCGGCGAAGGCGGCAGCCGCGGCGGCTGCAGGCGAAGTGACGGACGAGGCCACCGGCGAGATCACGATCGCGTCAGGCGCGAAACCGGCCGCGAATGCCGCAGCAAAGAAGGCCGCGAAAGCGGTCACGAAGGGCGCGAAGTCCGCCGTCCGCAAGAAGGCTGCAGCCTGAACGGTCCGGCCTGCCCAGCCACGGGGCCGGAGCGTACCCGATGAGCGGGCCGATACCGATCATCGTGCACAATCCGGCCCGGATCGAGGCGGAGCGGGTCGCCCGTGCCATGCGGTCGATGCCGGCCGCGCGCTACGTGTTCGTCGTGCTGCTCCTGATCGAGAGCTACGTCAGCCTGAACACGCTCGCGGGCTGGCGCCATCCGCCGCAGGGATGGTTGGCCATGTTCACCACGCCGCCCGAGCTGAAGCCTGGCGACATCCTGATAAACTTCATCGGCTATGTGCCGATCGGGTTGTTCGGGGTACTGGCGTTCATCGCACCGCGGCGTCCGATGTGGCTCGCATTGCTGCTTTCCATTGCTGCCTGCACCATGCAGAGCATGGCGACGGAAGCGCTCGAGAGCATGACCCCCAACGTCAGATCGAATATCGCCGATGTCTTCAGCAACGCAGCAGGTGCGATGGTCGGAGGGCTGGCTGCGATCGTGACGGTGTCGCTGGTGTGGTCCGGGCGGATCGTGGAACTGCGCCGGCGCCATCTCGCGCACGGCTGGCAGGGTGACATCGGGCTGGCGCTGATCGCGCTCTGGGCGTTCGCGATGCTGGCGCCGCGCACGCTGCTGTTCGGCGTTGGCGATGCGCGGTTCTTCCTGGGCGTGCCCGCTCGCGCGGATCTGCCACCCGCTTTCTTCCTGGGAATTGAAGTCGCCGTTTCCGCGCTGGCGCTGCTCGGGTTCGCGCTGCTGCTGCGCCTGACGTTCTCCTCGAGTACCGCGCGGCTGCGTTCGATGCTGCTGCTGGCGGTCTTCGCCTCGCTGGCGATACGCACCTCCGGCTTCGGCATTTTCTGGGGCGCGTCCAGCGCGTTCAATTGGCTGAACGCGGGTGCGCTGCTCGGAATGGCTGTCGGGACATTGCTCGGCCTCGTGCTGATCGGGCTACCGCAGCGCGTGGCGGGGATCGTGGCTGCGATGGCGCTGTCGCTTTCCGTGCTGGTCGTCAATGCGTCGCCGCCGAATCCCGCGGTGTGGTTCGACAAGCACCTGCGCTGGCAGCGGATGGCACCCCTTGCCGTTTCGTCGCGCACGACAGCCATGCTGTGGCCGGTAGCGGCCCTCGGGCTTGCGCTGGCCGCTGTGGCACTCGGTGCAGCCAACGACCCAAGCCAACGGCGCGATCCGTGAGACCGCTCGGCCGGCGTGGGGCGTGCTGCGTCAGACGTCCAGGTTCTTCACGCCTAGCGCGTTCTGCTCGATGAACTCGCGCCGCGGCTCGACCAGTTCGCCCATCAGCTTGGTGAACACCTCGTCGGCCGTGATGCCGTCCTCGATCTGCACGCGCAGCAGGCGGCGCGTGGTCGGGTCCATCGTGGTTTCCCACAGCTGCTCGGGGTTCATCTCACCCAGGCCCTTGTAGCGCTGCAGGGTCAGGCCGGTCTTGGCCTGCTCGAGCAGCCAGTCGAGCGCCTCCTTGAACACGCCGACCGGATGTTCCTTGTCGTTGCGGCGGATGCGGGCATCCGGTCCGAGCAGGCCCTGCAGCACCAGACCGGTCTTGCGCAGCTGCTGGTAGTCGCCGCCTTCGAAGAACGACGACTCGACATCCGTGGTGCGCCAGTTGCCGTGCTCGTTGCGCTGCACGCGCAGACGGATCGCCTCGCTGTCGGGTTCGGCTTCGAGCGCGATCTCGACCTGGCTGCCGGCGAGCAGCTTGTTGATCCGGTCGACCGATGCTCGTGCGTTCGCATAGCTCGACACGTCGATGTCGGTCTCGGAGATCAGCGCGTGCAGGAACAGCGTGTCGAAGCGGCGCGACAGCCGGGTGATCACCGCCTCGGCCAGCAGGTATTCGCGTGCCAGTTCCTCCAGCGCCTCGCCGGACAGGACCTGCGCAGCGACGGTTCCCGGCGCCTTGCCCGGATCGAGCGATGCCCCTTCGAGGGCTACACGAAGCAGGTACTGCTTCAGTTCATGCTCGTCCTTGATGTAGCGCTCGTCCTTTCCGTGCTTGACCTTGTAGAGCGGCGGCTGCGCGATGTAGACATGGCCGCGCTCGACCAGCTCCGGCATCTGCCTGTAGAACAGCGTGAGCAGCAGCGTGCGGATATGCGAGCCGTCGACGTCCGCGTCGGTCATCAGGATCACGCGGTGGTAGCGCAGCTTGCCGACGTCGTATTCCTCGCTGCCGATGCCGGTACCGAGCACGGTGATCAGGGTCGCGATTTCCTGCGACGACACCACGCGGTCGAAGCGAGACTTCTCGACATTCAGGATCTTGCCCTTCAGCGGCAGGATCGCCTGGAACTTGCGGTCGCGACCCTGCTTGGCCGAGCCGCCTGCGGAATCGCCCTCGACGATGAACAGTTCGGACTGGGCTGGATCGCGCTCCTGGCAATCGGCGAGCTTGCCCGGCAGGCCGAGCCCGTCGAGCACGCCCTTGCGCCGGGTCATCTCGCGCGCCTTGCGCGCGGCTTCCCGGGCACGTGCCGCCTCGACGATCTTGCCGACGATGATCTTGGCATCGACCGGCCGCTCGAGCATGTATTCGCCCAGCTTCTGCGCGACCACTTCCTCGACCACGGTTCGCACTTCGGAGGACACCAGCTTCTCTTTCGTCTGCGACGAGAACTTCGGCTCTGGCACCTTCACTGACAGCACGCAGGCCAGGCCTTCGCGCATGTCGTCGCCGGTGGTCTCGACCTTCGCCCGCTTGGCGAGTTCGTTCGCCTCGATGTACGAATTGAGGGTCCGGGTCATCGCCGCGCGCAGGCCGGTCAGATGCGTTCCGCCGTCCTTCTGCGGGATGTTGTTGGTGAAGCAGAGCACCGACTCCTGGTAGGAATCGTTCCACTGCATCGCCACTTCGACCGTGATGCCGTCCTTCTCGCCGGAGGCATGGAACACGTGCGGATGCAGCGTCTGCTTCGAGCGGTTGATGTACTCGACGAAGCCGCTGACACCGCCGACGAAGGCGAAGTTTTCCTCCCGGTCGTTGCGTTCGTCGATCAGCCGGATGCGCACGCCGTTGTTCAGGAAGGAGAGCTCGCGCAACCGGCGCGCCAGAATGTCGTAGTGGTACTCGACCAGTCCGAAGATCTCGGGGTCGGCGAGGAAGCGCACTTCGGTGCCCCGCTTGTCGGTGGTGCCGGTCTTCGCCAGCGGCGCGACCGGTATGCCGCGCCGAAACTCGATCTGGTGCAGTTCGCCATTGCGCCGCACCGACACCTTCAGCCATTCGGACAGGCCGTTCACGCAGGATACGCCCACGCCATGCAGGCCGCCCGAGACCTTGTACGAATTCGAATCGAACTTGCCCCCGGCGTGCAGTTCGGTCATCACGATCTCGACCGCAGACCGGCGCAACTCGTCGTCTTCCTTGATGTCCGTAGGGATGCCGCGTCCGTTGTCGGTGACGGAGATCGAATTGTCGGCGTGGATGGTGACCAGGATGTCGTCGCAGTGCCCGGCCAGCGCTTCGTCCACCGCGTTGTCCACCACCTCGAACACCATGTGGTGCAGTCCGGTGCCGTCGCTGGTGTCACCGATGTACATGCCCGGACGCTTGCGCACGGCTTCTAGGCCACGCAACACCTTGATGCTTTCCGAGTTGTAGTCCGAGTTCGAATCCGGGGAGATCATCGATGGGTCCTGTACTGACTGCCGGGCATTGACGCCCGTGGAAACGACTGGCGCAGGCCGCACCGCACACGCTTCGTGGTGGCCTGCACCGCTGTCCGGGCCATGGCCGCTGCACGCGGCGATGGTTCCGGATGGAAAGGCTTCAGATGCGCATCGGCATCACGACGTAGCGGAAGCTCTCGTCCTCGCCATGGGTGATCAGCACGCTGCTGTTCGCATCGCCTAGCGAGCATACGACGGTGTCGCACTCGACATTGTTCAGCGCATCGAGCAGGTAGGTAACGTTGAAGCCGATATCGAGCGCCGCGCCGGCGTAGTCGATCTCGAGTTCTTCCTCGGCCTCTTCCTGTTCGTTGTTGGTGCAGACGATGCGCAGGCTGTTCGCGGTGAGCACCCAGCGCACGCCGCGGAACTTCTCGTTCGAGAGGATCGCCGCCCGTTGCAGGGCGCTGCCCAGCATCGAACGTTCGATCTGGAAGTGGTCCTGGTAGTGGGTCGGGATCACCCGCGTGTAGTCCGGGAACCGGCCGTCGATCACCTTGCTTATAAGTTCGATCTCGCCGAAGCGGAAGCGCACCTGATTCGCGCCGAACTCGATGGTGACCGGAGCTTCGCTCGACTCGAGCTGGCGCGACAGTTCCAGCACGGCCTTGCGCGGCAGGATCGATTCGCGCTTGTCGAGTGCCTCGGGCAGGACCAGGCTGGCGAAGGCCAGGCGATGGCCGTCGGTGGCCACCGCCTTCAGGGCGGTCTGGTCGGTCTCGAGCAGCAGGCCGTTCAGGTAGTAGCGGATGTCCTGCTGTGCCATCGCGTACTGCACCCTGTTGAGCAGGCTGCGCAGGGCGCCCTGCTGCAGGGTGATCGCCGGCTGGGTCGATTCGAAGGCGGCTAGCTTCGGGAAATCATCGGCCGGCAGCGTCTGCAGGTTGAAGCGGCTCTTGCCTGCGCTGATCTGCAGGCGGCCTTCCTTCGCCTCGAGTTCGACCTGGGCGGAGTCGGGCAGCGCGCGCAGGATGTCGAGCAGCTTGCGCGCCGAGACAGTCACGCCCTGCTTCGTCGCCTTGCCCTTGCCCTCGACCATGATCCCGGTTGCGACCTGGATCTCGAGGTCCGTCGCCAGCAGGCTGAGCCGGTCGCCGTCGACTTCGAGCAGGACGTTGGAGAGGATCGGCAACGTGTTCCTGCGCTCGACGATTCCGGTCACCGCCTGCAGGGGTTTCAACAGCGTGTCGCGAGCTAGATTGAGAAGTTTCATTTTGTATATGAATAAGACTGATAGATAAGGCGCGGGGAAACGGGGGATAACCAGCCACGAGCAAGGCCGGTCGCGGTACTGCCGTCAATCTGCTGCTGTTGAGTAAATCGGAACAACCTGTACACGGTTGTGGATAACTTCTGCGGCGGTCATTGCTGACGATTCTTGTCCACAGGTAACCCGCATGGTTTGCCGTCGCTGCCGCGCTCAGTTGCGCAGCTGCTGCAACAGGGTCTGGTAATCCCGCCCGAGCTCCGTATCGATGGTGCGCAGCCGGGCGATCTGCCGGCAGGCATGGAGGACGGTCGTGTGGTCGCGTCCCCCGAAGGCGCCGCCGATGTCCGGCAGCGAATGGTTGGTCAGTTCCTTGGCCAGCGACATCGCCACCTGCCGCGGCCGCGCCACGGCCCGCGACCGGCGCTTCGAATGCATCTCGGAAACCTTGATCTTGAAGTAGTCGGATACAGCCTTCTGGATCTGTTCGATCGACACCTGCCGCGTGGCCACGGCGAGGATGTCGCGCAGCGCGTCTCGCGCCGAATCGATGGTGATCGCACACGCATTGAAGCGAGAGTAGGCGCGTATCCGGTTCAGCGCGCCTTCGAGTTCACGCACATTCGAGGGGAAATGCCGGGCCACGAAGAAGGCGACCTCTTCGGACAGGTCCATGTCGATCGCCGCCGCCTTCTTCAGCAGGATCGCGACCCGCATCTCGAGTTCCGGCGGTTCGATCTCGACCGTCAGTCCCCAGGCGAAGCGGGTGAGCAGCCGGTCGTCCATCCCCTCGATCTTCTTCGGGTAGGTATCGCAGGTGATGACGATCTGCTTGCGCTGGTCGGTGAGCGTGTTGAACGCGTAGAAGAACTCTTCCTGGGTGCGGCTCTTTCCGGAGAAGAACTGGATGTCGTCGATCAGTAGCAGGTCGAGCGAATGGTAGAAGCGCTTGAACGCGTCGAACGACTTGTTCTGGTAGGCGCGCACCACGTCCGAGACATACTTTTCCGCGTGGATGTAGCGGATCACCGCGGACGGATTGCGTTCATGGACGAAGTTGCCGATTGCCTGCACCAGATGCGTCTTGCCCAGGCCGGTGCCGCCGTACAGGAACAGCGGGTTGTAGGCCCGACCCGGGTTCTCCGCGACCTGCAGCGCGGCAGCGCGGGCAAACTGGTTGGCCTTGCCGGTCACGAAGGTATCGAAAGTGAAGCCGTCGCTCAGCGTGCCGATGGTCTGGGCGAGCGTGGGGTCGGTCGGGCTGCCGAGCCCGCCGGTGCGCACCGGCACGACCGCCGGGAGCGCGTCCGGTGCGTCGTAGCTGCGGTGGGTGTCCTCGCCGTTCGATAGGCCGGTGCGGGCGTCGCCGGTCACCGCAGCTACGTCGGCACGGTCGGCAGCGCGGTCAGCGTCGTGGCCCTGTCCGTCGCCGGCATCGGCGGCCGCGGCGGGTATGCCCGCGGAACCGGATGCGGTCGGTTGCGCATCTTCGCTCGGTGCCGGCCCTGCCCGGCGTGCGCCGGTCGCAGGCGCGCGTCGGGCGGACGCACTGCCGTTGGCCGCCGGTGCATGCCCGGCGGTTCCGTTCGCAGCCTTGCGCGCACCCACGTCGATCTCGATCACCAGGGGTTCGCCGCGCTGTTCGGCGAATTTCTGCATGTCGGGCAAGTACTGTTCGCGTACCCATTCGAGCGCCTTGCGGCTGGGTGCCGTCACCAGGATCTTGCCGTCCGATTCGCGCGCGGACAGCGGCCGGATCCACGCGTCGTATTGCTGAACCGAAAGCTTCTGTTTCAGCAGGGACAGGCAGTCGGACCAGAATTCGGACATTAGTATCCAGGTTCTCGGCGGCGGTGCACCGCCCGGGCCGGGCGATCGGGAAGCAGGGGGAAGGAGACGCGGACACCGCTGCCGGGCGCGAACCCGGCGCAAGCTTCGGCGGAACCGTGGAGTTTACCATTCGCAGGTGAGTTATCCACAGCAGAACGCGATCCGGTTGACCCGGCGTCAGCCGGAAACCGGCAGAACGCGCTTGACACTCGCGCGCGTAACTCGTTTAATCGAAGGCTTTTTCCCCGAGACTCTTTCCCATGAAACGCACATTCCAGCCTTCCGTCGTGCGCCGCAAGCGCACTCACGGGTTCCGTGCCCGCATGGCGACCCCCGCAGGTCAGGCGATCCTGCGTGCGCGCCGTCGCAAGGGCCGCGCTCGCCTCGCCGTCTGACGTCTACCGGTTTCACTCGGGGCCTGCCCGGGCCCAGGGCCTCCCGGACATGCGCAGCGAGCGGCTGCGCCGGTGCCGACGGCCCCGGCCTGCAGCCTGTCGCGCAGTGAGACCACTCGCCTGGCTTCGGACCGGCGGATGGGAAGGAATTCGATGCTGGCTCGTCCGCACCGCCTGCTCGGGGAACACGAATTCCGGAGCGTACTGGCCAGTCGCAATCGCTGGTCGACCCCCGATTGTTCGATCCATGTCCGGTGCAATCCGGGCGCGCCGATCGGCATGCTGGGATTCATCGTCGGGCGAAAGGCCCTGCGCAGGGCCGTAGACCGAAATCGTTTCAAGCGCTGCATTCGCGGGAGGTTCCGGGAACTGCTTGCGCTGTTGCCCGGCCTGCAGGTCGTCGTCCGGTTGCGCGGCAAGCCGCGCGCCGGGGCGGATCACGCAGCCAGCGAAGTCTGCACCCGGCTCGAGGACGTCGCGGCATGGTACGCATCGCAATCGGACTGCTCCGCATCTACCGCTACCTCCTGAGCCCGCTGCTCGGGCCACGGTGCCGTTTCATGCCGTCCTGTTCCGAATACGCCATGCAGGCGTTGCATACTCACGGTGCGGTGCGCGGCGGATGGCTGTCCGCCCGGCGCCTGTGCAAGTGTCATCCCTGGCATCCCGGGGGTTTCGACCCGGTGCCCGATCCCGCCAGTGGTCCTGGTTCGCAGGACCCGGCCCCAAGGCCCGTGCAGTCTGCCGGCGGTCGGCAGCAGGGCCACGCTTCTGTACAGTAAAGGTTCCCGAGCGTCGCATGGATACCCGCAAGCTAGTCCTGTTCTTCATCTTCGCTTTCTCGATCCTTATGCTCGCGGACGAGTGGACCAAGGCGCAGCGGCCGCCGGTCACGGTCGAGGCGGGGGCGGATGCGCCGCCAGCGGCCGACGGCAAGGGTGCGTCGGCTACCGTGCCGGTGCCGGCGGCACCGACCATCGCCGCGCCGCAGCCGACCGTGCCAGGCGCCGTCGCCACGCCCGCCACGCCCGCCGCCACCGGTGCCTTGCCTAGCGGGGAGCGGATCCAGATCGAGACCGACCTGGTCAAGGCCGAGATCGACACCATCGGCGGTGACCTGCGCCGCCTCGAGTTGCTGCGCCACAAGCAGACCTATGCCTACGACCGCAACTTCGTGCTGCTCAACCAGACGGCAGAGCACACCTATGTCGCGCAGAGCGGCCTGATCGGGCCCGGGCTGCCGACCCATCTCACCCGCTACCGGCTCCTGCCCGGCCCGGTCAAGCTGGCCGACGGACAGAACGATCTCGTGGTGCGGCTAGAGGCGCTCGAGACCGAGGGTTTCAAGGTCATCAAGCGGCTCACGTTCCGGCGCGACAGCTACCTGATCGATGTCGCCTACGAGGTGACCAACGGCCGCGCCGAGCCGCAGAGCCCGTTCGCCTATTTCCAGGTGGTGCGCGATCGTTCGGCGCCGATCGGCGATTCCTGGTTCGTCCCGACCTACACCGGGGTGTCGGTCTACACCGATGGCGGCAAGTACGAGAAGGTGTCGTTCGACGAGATCGAGAAGAAGAAGGCGAAGTTCGTCACCCAGGCCGACAACGGCTGGGTCGGCATGGTCCAGCATTATTTCGTCACCGCGTGGCTGCCCGGCCCGAAGCAGCAGCGCGAGTTCTTCGCCAAGCCGCTCGGAAACGGGCTGTTCGCCGCCGGCGCCATCCTGCCGGTCGCCGCGATCGCCCCGGGCGCGACCAGCGTGATCGAGGTGCCGCTCTATTCCGGCCCGCAGGAGCAGGACAAGATCGGGCAGATCGCCCCGGGCCTGGACCTCACCGTCGATTACGGCCTGTTCACGATCTTCGCGTCGCCGCTGTTCTGGGTGATGAAGTGGCTGTATGCCCTGGTGCACAACTGGGGCCTGGCCATCATCCTGCTGACCATCCTGATCAAGCTGGCATTCTTCCCGCTGTCGGCCGCCAGCTACCGGTCGATGGCCAAGATGCGGGTGGTGGCGCCGAAGCTTCAGCGCATCAAGGAACAGTATCCGGACGATCGCCAGAAACTGCAGCAGGCGATGATGGAACTATACAAGACCGAGAAGATCAACCCGCTTGGCGGCTGCCTGCCGATCGTCGTGCAGATCCCGGTGTTCATCGCGCTGTACTGGGTGCTGCTTGGGTCAGTCGAACTGCGGCATGCGCCGTTCTTCGGCTGGATCATCGACCTGTCCGCGCCGGATCCGTTCTACATCCTGCCGTTGCTGATGGCGGCGTCGATGGTGGTGCAGATGCGCCTGTCCCCCGAGCCGCCGGACCCGGTGCAAGCGAGGATCATGAAGGTGATGCCGTTCATCTTCGGCGCGTTCTTCTTCTTTTTCCCCGCGGGCCTGGTGCTGTACTGGCTGGTCAACAACATCCTGTCGATCGGGCAGCAGTGGTACATCACCCGCCAGATCGAGGCGGATGCGGCCAAGCCGGCGAATGCGGGCAAGCGCTGACACGATCGCGGCGGTCGCCACGGCCCCGGGCCGTGCGGGTGTAGGAATCGTACGGATATCGGGGCCGCAGTCGGCCCGGGTCGCCGAGGGGATCGTCGGCGGTGTCCCCGTCGAACGGCAGGCTGCGTTGCGCACGTTCCGGGATGCCTCGGGGTCGGCGCTCGATATCGGCATCGCGTTGTGGTTCGCCGGGCCGCGTTCGTTCACTGGCGAGGATGTCCTCGAACTGCATGGCCACGGCGGCCCGGTCGTCCTGCGCAGCGTGCTGCAGCGCTGCGTCGAACTCGGTGCGCGCCTGGCCGAACCGGGCGAATTCACCCGACGTGCGTTCGTCAACGACCGGATCGACCTTGCCCAGGCGGAGGCGATCGCAGACCTGATCGACGCGGCGAGCGAACAGGCAGCGCGTGGGGCCTTGCGGTCGCTGTCCGGGGAATTCTCGGCGGCGATCGATCGCGTGGCGAGCGCGTTGCTCGACCTGCGCATCCTGGTCGAGGCGACGCTGGATTTTCCGGAAGAAGACGGCGTCGACTTCCTGGCGGAATCCGATGCGATGCAGCGCCTGGATCGGGTACGGTCAGAACTGGCCGGCGTGTTCCGCGCGGCACGCCAAGGCAGTGCCTTGCGCGAGGGACTGGTGGTGGTGCTGGCGGGCGCGCCGAACGTGGGCAAGTCTAGCCTGCTCAACCGGCTCGCGGGCGACGATGTGGCGATCGTCACGGAACACCCCGGCACCACGCGGGATACCGTGCGGCAGACGATCGTCGTCGACGGACTGCCGGTGCATCTGGTGGATACGGCGGGATTGCGGCACAGCGACGATCCGGTCGAGCAGCTAGGGATGCAGCGGACCCGCGATGCATTGATGAAGGCGGATCTCGTCGTGTCGGTGCGCGCGGTCGGTGGCGAAGGCCAGGGCAGCGGCGAAGTGCCCGTTCCGGCTGTCGCGGCGCGCGCGCTGGCCGCGATTCCCGCCTCGGTGGCACGGCTGCAGGTGGTTAACAAGATCGACCTGTCCGGGGAAGTGGCCAGCGAGTCCGAAGGCCCGGGCGGCTGGACGATCCGCCTTTCGGCGCGGACCGGCGACGGGCTCGAGCGGTTGCGCGCCGCGCTGCTGCGCGTCGGTGGCCGGTCCGAAACGGGGGAAGGGGCGTTCCTGGCGCGAACCCGTCACCTGTTGGCGCTGCAGGCGGCCGATGGGCATCTCGCGGCGGCGGCGGGGGCGCGACTGCCTGCCGACCTGATCGCCGAGGAATTGCGCCTCGCTCATGAGGCACTCGGATCTATTGTCGGACAGATGACATCAGACGACTTACTGGGTGAGATCTTCTCGCGGTTCTGCATCGGGAAGTAGGTGCAGTTCCGAGGATATCCGTCGGGTTCCGATAGAGTTCATTAAGCCCATGAAAGACATGGATTAATATTCAATAGAGTACCTGTGGTTTCCAGCGCTAGCCGGCCTATTTTGTGTACACGTATGGGTACACATTGCGCGTATGATGCGCAAAAACCCTCATGTGTACACAGGAGGCCTGCCCATGCCGCTCACAGATCTCGCCATCCGCGCGCTCAAGCCACAGGCCAGCCGCTACAGCCGAACCGACGAACGCGGGCTCGTGCTGGAGGTGTTCCCCACCGGCGGCATGCTCTGGCATTACCGCTACCGGCTGAACGGCAAGGCCGAGCGCGTCACGCTGGGTCGCTACCCGGCGCTGCCGCTGAAGCAGGCAAGGCTCGAGCGCGACCGGCGCGAGGCGATGGTCGCGCAGGGCCAGTCGCCGGCGGCGCAGAAGCGCCTGGCCAAGGTTGCTCTGGCGGCCGACACCACGGTGGCCGCGTTCGGCGAGCGCTTCTTCCGGGAGGTAGTGGCCAAGGACCGGAAGGATCTGACCCTTCCCCGGCGCTACTTCGACAAGGCGATCGTTCCGGCCATCGGCCACAAGGCGGTGCGCGAGGTGACGACCGAGGATGTACGCGCGATCATCTGGCGCAAGAAGGAAGAAGGCTTCGACGCGGCGGCCGGTGCAATCCGCGGCGTGCTCAAGCGCCTGTTCGACTACGCGATGTCCGCCGGCCTCGCCACCGCTAACCCGGTGCTGGCGCTGCCGATGCGGCATGTGCACCGCGCCCGCTCGCGTGAGCGAGCGCTAGCCCCCGAGGAGATCCGCGTGTTCCTCAAGGCCGCTGTCGACTCGAACGTCCGGCGGCAGTTCAAGGTGGCGCTGCGGCTGATCCTGCTGACGCTGGTGCGCAAGTCCGAGCTGATGTTCGCGCGCTGGGAACATGTGGACTTCGAGAAGGCAGAGTGGTCGATCCCGGCCGAGCATTCGAAGACGGGCAAGCCACACCTGGTGTTCCTGTCGCCGCAGGCGCTGGCATTGTTCACCGAGTTGCGCTCACTCGCTGGCGGCAGTGAGCTGGTGCTGCCCGGTCGCGGGACGCTGACCAAACCGTTTGCCCACAGTGCGATCAACAATGCGCTGAAGGTGGCGCTGCGCGGGCAGGACATCCCGGCGTTCACGATTCATGATCTGCGGCGCACGGCGTCAACGCTGCTGCACGAGCACGGCTGGCCGGCGGATGTGGTCGAGAAGGCGTTGAACCACACGATCGGCGGTGTGCGTGGGGTCTATAACCGGGCGGAATACTCGGGGCAGCGGAGGGAGATGCTGGAGTTTTGGGGGGAGTATGTGGACCGGTTGGGGAAGGGGGCTTGATCGGCGGCGTTCGGCGGCCTGCTGTAAACAATTATCGGCAGCTGGCTGACCGGAAGAGACTGGTTGCGGTCGTTCGGATTTGGCGGGTGGATGTCGGCGATCGCCGATAACTGACGTTGGCTAGTTTCTGCGGCGGTTGTCCGCTGTGCATGCGAACTTGGCTTTCGGCGGCGGCGGGGCGCGGAGGCGGGTCAACGAGTCGGCGACTATGCTCGACCGACGACTGCTCTCACTGGCTGCCAAAGGTCGCTGCCGACCCTGAGCGGAACTTCGAGAACTTTCTGCTCGAAGGCCGGAGCATCCGCGCCGACGTACACGAGTGGCTGGCGGAGCGGCTGCCGAAGAACTCACGGCAGAGTTGATGGTGAGGAGACGATCGTCAAGCGGCGATCGTCTCCCAACTCAGGCCATGCTTGTGCAGATACTTCCGGAGGCGGTCGGCGTCGTTGACAACCGTACGCTGGGTTCGTGAGCGATCAAAAAGCTTGCGCCCCGCGTCCGACAGCGATCGGGAATCGCGACACACCTTCACGACGGCTTCCAGTTGCACTCGGTCGAAGTAGTCGAGTTCCTTCAAGCGTTCCTCGGGCAGCAGCGTGCCGAGATCTACTTCTCCATGTTGCGGCTCGCGTTCCGAGCGCTGCCACAGCCATCGCAGGCGCTGGACCTCGGCCTCGACTTGCCCAGTTGTGATGCGCCCGCCGTCGGCCAGCGTGGCCAGGCGGGTCACGCTGGCGGACAGGTCACGGAAATTGCCGCTCCACGGTGCATCGGCCGACTGGGCGAAGCGCATGTAGTCGGCCTTGGCTTCCGCGTTGAAGCGCACGGCCCGTCCGAGTTCGACGCCGGCCTTCGAGAGCAGGTGCTCGATGTTGGGCTCCAGGTCTTCGGTACGCTGCGACAAGCCCGGCAGGGTGTAAGACCACAGGTTGATGCGTGCGTAGAGGTCTTCGCGGAAGCGTCCCTGTGCCACGTCCACGCGCAAATCGCGGTTGGTGCCGACGATCAGTTGGAAGTCGCTCGAGACCTCGCGATCGCTGCCCATCGGGAAGAAACGCTTCTCTTCCACAGCCTTGAGCAACATGGCCTGCTCGTCGGCACCGAGTTCGCCGATCTCGTCGAGGAACAGCACCCCATCATGGGCCGCACGAAGCAGCCCGGCGCGATCGGCGGCGGCGCCGGTGAACGCGCCCTTCTTGTGACCGAACAGCGTCGATGCGGCGCCGTCGCCCCGCAGCGTGGCGCAGTTGACTTCAACGAAATCGCCGCTTACCTGATGGCGGGACTTCTTCAACTCGAACATGCGCCGGGCAAGGTGCGATTTGCCGGCGCCGGTGGGTCCAGTCAGCAGGATGGGTGCGCGCGACCGGACCGCCACGCGCTCGATCTCCTCGATCAGCGCGTTGAATCCCTTGTTGCGCGTGGCAATGCCGTTTTTGAGGAATGCCAGCGCATCGCGCTGCTCCTGCTCGAATCGCTGGGCCAGCGCGTCATAGCGCGATAGATCCAGGTCGATGAGCGCGAAGCTGCCCGGTTCATTGCGAATCTGCTTCTTCGGCGGCGCGGTCTGCAGCAGCACGCCCGGCAAGAAGCGGGACTCCACCAACAGGAACAGGCAGATCTGCGCCACATGCGTGCCTGTGGTGATGTGGGCCCAGTACTGCTCCCGGTCGTTGTCGAACGGGTAGCGACGGACCCAGTCGTAGAGCGCGCCATAAACCTCGCCGAAATCCCAGGGATCGGCGATGTCCATCGCCACCAGGCGCACCTCGGTCTCTGGAGACACGGCGGCGATGTCGCGCTGCACGGCTTTGGCCAGAGCCTCGTGCTTGTTGACATGCAGCAGTTCGAGCCGGTGAACCAACGTGTCCTGGTGCTGCACCAGCGAGACGGTCGGGCGCCACTTCTCCCATCGGCCGGCACCCTGCCCGGCATCGAGTTGGCTGCCCAGGAAACCCACGACAACTGTCTTCTTGGTCATAGCTCTCAGGATACATGAATAGCTGTACCGCTATAGCTCAGCGCCTCCAGTTTTCGACAGTCCGGGGCCAGTCGGTCCTGTTAGAAGAAAAACGTTCTATAAATCAGATGTTTAGGAGATTCAGGTCCGCACATGCCGATGCCTGGCACACGCCGTGCAATGGATAGGGCACAGACAAGTTGAATGCAAAGGAGAACTTTCATGGTCAACACGCAACTCTTCAACACCCTCAAGGGCGCGCTGTTGCCGCAGGCCACGGCGTCGAACCACGAGCAGGCTGCGGCGTATGCGCTGAGCGCCAAGCACCAGCTGGCGCAGCTGGCGGCCACCGGTTGCCTGAACCAGACTTTCTATGCCGATGCCGATGCACAACTGGACGCCGTGACCGCGCTGGCTGCGAAGGTTGACGCGGTGTTCGTGGCGCAGACGGCGGTTTACGCCCGCCAAGCCGGTCACATGAAGGACATGCCGGTGCTGCTGGCGGCGCTGCTCGCCGTGCGCGATGTGGCGCTGCTGGGCCAGGTGTTCGGCTGCG
>JAJTHE010000104.1 GCA_021298815.1 Betaproteobacteria bacterium
ACCTCAACGAGTTCGTGTTCCGCTTCAACCGGCGGCACTCCCGCAGCCGGGGAATGGTGTTCTACCGAGTGCTCGAGCTTGCGGTGCGGCACGCGCCCGTGCGCTACGCAGACATCACCGCGGGCCATCGGCCGCGCAAGACGCCACCGACGCCACCTGCCTCACGCGGCACGCCGGCCAGCCTCGACCGCAAAGGGGCCGGTCGACCATGGCGGTCCGGTTAGATGGAGAGCCCTGGAACTTCCTATGCGCGCCCGGGCGGGTGTTCTCGCGCTCGAGGTTGCTGGACAGCGGGCGCAAGGAGGGGTGTGATGCAGGCGATCGGGCCATCGACACCCACGTCAAGAACCTGCGCCGCAAGCTCAACGCGGTCAACGGCGACGGCGACTACATGTTCTCGGTCTATGGCGTGGACTACGGGCTTGCCCGGCCCTCCGACAGCGGCAGCTGATCCACACCCTCCCCGAGCGCAGGCAGCCGCAGCCACGCCACCAGGCCTCCCCCCGGACGCAGGGCCAGCGTGAGCTCGCCGCCGTGCTCGCGCGCGATCGCGCGGGCGATCGGCAAGCCCAGGCCGAAACCCGACGCATGTCCGCGCGCGGGGTCGCCACGGAAGAAGGGCTCGAACGCGCGCTCGAATGCCTCGCCGCTCATGCCCGGGCCGCGGTCGCGCACCCACAGGCCCGCGTCCGCGCCCGAGCGGCCCACCTCGATCTCCGCCGCGCCGGCGTGCTTCAGAGCGTTGTCCAGCAGATTCTGGACGCAACGTCGCAGGGCGCCGGGGCGCCCCTGCAGCCACAGAGACGCCACGCCCGACAGGACCACGTCGCAGCCGGCGTCGCGTGCGTCCTGCACGGCGGTCGCAACCACCTGAACCAGGTCGCAACGCCTGGAGGGCTCGCCTCCGACGCTGCCACGCAGGAACTCCAGGGCCTCGTCGGTCAAGCGTCGCAGCTCGTCCAGGTCGCGGATCAGCCTGGCCCGTACGACCTCGTCGGTCATCATCTCCACCCGCAGGCGCATGCGCGTGATGGGCGCGCGCAGGTCGTGCGAAATCGCCGCCAGCATCCGGGCCTTCTCGTCCATCATGAACCCGATGCGCTGGCTCATGTCGTTGAAAGCGCGCGCCGTCTGCCGCGCCTCCGTGGGGCCGCGCTCCAACAGTCGCGGCCCCACTGAGCCCGTTCCCAGGGCACGCGCCGCCGCGGCGAGCGCCGACAGCGGCCGGGTCACCCAACGGACGGCCAGTAGCGCCCCAACGCCGACCAGGACGAGCAGAGCCACCAGCGTCGGCCAGAGAAATCGCGGTGGCGGCAGCGGGCGATCCGGCTTCTCCAGCGTCATCCACCGGCGCTGTTCCCCCGCGGGGCTGCGCAAGAGCGCGACGAAGCGGGCGTTTCCGGCATCATCGGCGTGCGCCTCGACCGCCAGCACCTCAATGCCGCGCAGACGCTGCCGGAGTTCACGGGCCACGATCCGGCCCAGCGTCTCGTCACGCGCACCGGGTGCCGGATCGTCGGCGGCCGCCACGAGGCTCAGCCCCGCCGCGGCCAGGGCTTGCCGCACCGAGGGTCGTGCCGCCGGGTCGGCGTGGGCGAAGACGGTCTCCGCCAACGCGATACGCTGCACGGCCTGCCCGGCCAGACGTTCGCCCTGCATCGGGCCGCGCTCCATGCCGAGAAACTGGGCGGCGATCGCAAGTGCGAGGGTGATGGCCGCCAGCAGGATGACCGCCAGGCGGCCGAACAGGCTCCGCGGCAGCGATGCTCTGATCATGGCTCGAACTCGACGCGCGCGGCCAGGAGATAGCCTTCCCCTCGCACGGTCTTGAGCAACTGCGGCTGCTGCGCGGGATCGTTCAGGCGCATGCGCAGGCGGCTCACGAGCATGTCCACCGCGCGGTCGTATGGCCCCGCGCGCCGGCCGTGGATGGCATCTAGCAGGCTGTCACGGCTGATCACCCTCCCCGGCCGGTCCAGCAGATGGCACAGCAGCTTGTACTCTGCGGCTCCCAGGCCCACCGGCCCGTCGGGTCCGGTGAGTTCCCGGCGCTCGAAGTCGAGCCGCCAGGGCCCGAACCGTGCCACACGGGGCCGTGCGGCGCGTGCAGAGGACCCACCGGACAGGCCCGCGCCCGTCCGGCGCAGCAAGGCCTGCAGCCGGGCGACCAGTTCGCGCGGCTCGAAGGGCTTGACCAGGTAGTCATCGGCACCCAATTGCAGGCCCAGCACGCGATCGGCCAGTTCCCCACGCGCCGTCAGCATGAGCACGGGCACCCCGCTGCCCGCGCGCAGCCGCTGGCAGACCTCGAGGCCGTCGATGCCTGGAAGCATCAGGTCGAGCACGACCGCGTCTATCTGCAGGCCGGCGCCAGCCGCGCGCAGCAAGGACTCGCCGTCGGCGTAGACCCGCACGACCATGCCGAACCCCGACAGATAGCGGTCCAGCAAGTCGCGCAAGTCGGGATCGTCATCCACCAGGGCGATGCACGGCCTTGCGCTCACGCCGGGCACTCTACATGACGCGGCGCGCCTCGCGCGGCGCTGCGGCAGGTGCTCATGCCGCGGGCCACCCCGCGTACTGCGGTGGCGACTCGTCTGCGCCTGCGGCACCCAGCGGAACGAGGAACCCGGGGTCCGGCTCCGCGCGCCAGCGCCGCGGCACGTGGGGAAAGCCTTCGGTGACGAAGTAGGCATAGGTGCCGTTCGGGAACTCCGGGCTCGCGGCAAGCTGCATGCCGTTGCACTCGTCGAGATCACCGAGCCCGGGCACGTACTCGTAGTCCTGGACGAAGGTGCCGTCGTGCGTGCCCCGGGGCGCACCCGCGGGGCGCAGGCCCGCCTTCAGCCGGTAGCTCGGCCTGAGCTCGCGCGACAGTGCCTGCGCGCCTGCCGCCACATCGGGCACGAAGGGCCTGTAGATGGGGTATCCGTCGGCCGCCCAGCCGATGAGCAGGGTCGAATCCACGCCCGGCCCTCCCGGCCCCGCCATCGCCATGGTCTGCGCCAGCTGCTTGACCCATCGCTGCGGCGTGCCGTGGTAGTGATAGGCCCCCGAGGGCTGCACATGGCCGTTGCTCGCGTCCAGGCCCTGATAGTGGCGGATACGCTCGGACATCACCTCGAACTGCCAGCCCTTGGCAGGCTCTCCGAGCCACCAGGGGCCCGCCGGGTCGAGCAGGATGCCGTTCAGGGCGACACCGAAGCGCGATTGACCGATGGCCAGGGGCTGCGCCAGCGGCATCGGCACCAGCGGCATGCCGAGCTCGACGGGAACCGCCTTCAAGGCGTGCGGGCAGGCAAAGGCAGGGAAGGGACCGACGTTGTCGTGGTCGGGAACCTGATTGCTCTGCACAACGCGCCGGCCGTTCGCGGTGCTCCAGTTCACACTGTTCTGCAGCAGGCTGCCGTTGCCGGACAAGGGCGCGGCGTTGTTGGTGGCGGACGGCGGCGCGGTTACCGCGGCCGCTCCGCCGCAGCCGGCCAGAGCCGTCGCGGTGCCGACGAACATGAAGTTGCGGCGAGTGTTCCTGATGTCTGTGCGCATGCGTCCTCCGGAAGACTGGGAGCGCGACGCATCGGCGCGTCGCGGAACGCAGTCTGGGAAGCCCGGGGCACAGCACGATGTCCGCCGGGTAACGGCGTGTAACGGGGTGCGGACGAGCGACAGGCCTCTGCAGGATGCAGGCGCGCCGTGGCGCGCGCGGGTCCGCGCGACCCTGCCGGGGACGACCCGCGGGCACAGGACGCGGCTGCCGCGACGGACTTTCGCTTGCACGGCGACCCCCGACATGGCAGATTGCCTGCCCATGCCCTATCGCATCCTCGCCGACCTCGTGCTGCTGCTGCACCTCGCGGTGGTGGTCTTCGTCGTCGGCGGCCTGGCGGCGGTCGTGCTCGGGCACCGGCAAGGCTGGTCCTGGGTGCGCAACCTGCCCTTCCGCCTTGCTAACCTGGCGGCCATCGGCGTTGTCGCGGCGCAGGCCTGGCTGGGCCAGGTGTGCCCCCTGACGACGCTCGAGTCCTAGCTGCGCGTGCAGGCCGGCGGCCCGGGCTACGAGCGCGGCTTCATCGAGCACTGGGTGCATGCCGTGCTGTTCCACGAGGCCCCGCCGTGGGTCTTCACGCTCGCCTACACGGCGTTTGCGCTGCTGGTGGCGCTGGCCTGATGGCGCTGCCCGCCGCGGCGCGGGGCGGAGGTCAGCGCCGCGCGTCCGGAGAGGACAGCGCGGCCGCAGGTCCGACAATCCCGGGCGAAGCGCCCGCCCTGACCGCGATGACCGACGACCAGCTGCAGCGCTACGCGCGCCACCTCCTCCTCGACGACATCGGCATCGAGGGCCAGCAGCGCCTGCTCGACGCGCACGCGCTCGTCATCGGCGCCGGCGGCCTGGGCAGATCCGGTTCATGCGTGCTCTTCGCCGCACGACGACAGGGTCGTCATGCGGCAGCGGAAGAAGGATGAGCGGCTTGCCGCCCCGCAGGCGCGAAGGCCTGCGGCAGCGCAGTCAGGACAAGGTGCGGGAGCGGGGAGGGG
>JAJTHE010000172.1 GCA_021298815.1 Betaproteobacteria bacterium
GCCGCCATGGCCCCTGGATCAGGCGGTCAACTCGGCCGGGCGGCACCCGATGACCCTCGAATCCCTCGTCCTCACCCGCGCCCCGATCGTCGAGCGCAACACGCCCCGCCCCGCACCTGTAGCGACCGCGCACGGTTTGCGCTCGACCTGCCGACACCCTCTCGGCAGCGTCGCTGCGCCAAGTCACACCGCTGACTGACCCGGCGGTGCGCGAGCCGCATGCAGCGCACGCCCTGGCTGCGCCCTGCCCGATGCCCGATCCCGATGCGCAAGGATGCGCACGATCACCCCGGGATCCTCGATGCTCGCCACGATCTTCAGCCGCGCTCCGCAACGCGCGCACGCTTCGATCTCGATGCCGAATAACCGCTTCAGTGACCGGAGGTTGGAAAGCCTCAGAAATTCCAGGCGAATTGCACGAAAGAAACATCCTTGTTGTACGGCTTGTCGTTGAACAGATAGCCGAGCGTCTGGCCCGGCGGCAGCACGGAGGCGGCCAGCCGGCAATTGACCGCTTGCACACCGCCGATTTCGCCGTAGTTCGCGACGCACGACCGCTCACGCAGCCGGCCGCCCAGGATCCTTGTTGCGCGGACAGACAACGACATGCTGCGCGTCGGTTGCGGGTGGTAGACGAATCCGAGCTTCGCTCCAGGCTCGATTTCGTACTTCCGCCCGCGCTCGCCTGAGCTCACCCCCAGATCACGCCGACGTTCGGGGTCAACTGTGGCATCCACGAGAACCACGCGTCCTGCCACTTGCTGAAATACCAGCGGTCGAATCCTACCCACGCCCGGCCGGCGTCTCCAGGCCACCACCGGAGACCCCGGCCACCTTGGCGGAAAGCAGGGAGCCCGGCTCAGCCTCGATGAGATGGGTGGCAGACCAGACCGAGTCGCCATCCAGAACGTAATGCTGGCGTGCGTCGGCTGCGAATCCCTGCACGCGCAGCCACAGGACCGACAACAACGCCGCCCACCGCACACGGTTAGTCCAGGCCATCGCGATTCCATGAGCAGAAGGGGGCAGCGAGCAAGGGCGAGAGCAGATTGCCGGACTGATGTCGACCGCGGAGTGGAACTGTCTAGACTTTAGCGAGCGAGCGGCAGCAACTCGGGCACGCGATCGACCGCCATCCGAACTGCAGGGACCGCAACGACGTCAGTTGGCAGTGATCTTCGCCGCGCGGATAAGCTTTCCCCAGCGCACCACCTCGGCGGCGATGAAGGCCTGCGCCTGCTCCGGCGATGTCGGCCATGGATCGGTCCCCAGCGAGGTCAGGCGTTCCTGGACGGCAGTTGTCCCGAGAATCGCCGTCATGTCCTGGTTCAGCCGTGCGACCACCGACGCAGGCGCGGCTGCAGGCGCGAGGAACGCATACCAGCCGGTCACGTCGAAGCCCGGCAAGCCGTCCTCGGATATTGTTGGAACATCCGCCGCGAAAGCGGCGCGCCTGGCGCTCGACACGGCCAGGCCCCTAAGCTTCCCGGCGCGCACCTGGGGCATCGTCTGCACCACCGTTCCGAATATCATCGGCACGTTGCCAGACATCACATCGACCATGGCAGGTCCGCCGCCCTTGTACGCCACATGGAGCATTTCCACGCGGGCCGTGCGCTTGAAGAGCTCTCCTGCAAGGTGGTTCGTCGACCCCACACCACTGGAGGCATACGAGATCTTGCCGGGATTCGCCCTGGCATAGGCGATCAGCTCTTTCACGCTCTGCACCGGCACGGCAGGATGGACCGCGAGGACGAACGGGAACGAGATGGCCATCGTGATCGCCCGGAAATCACGCAGCGGATCATAGTTCACCTTGGCATACAGGGTCGGGTTGATCGCGTGCGAGGCCGACGCGATCATGATGGTGTATCCATTCGGCGCCGACCTGGCCGTGAGCTCCGTTCCCAGCATCGTGCCGGCGCCGGGCCGGTTGTCGATCATGACCGGCTGCCCGAGCCTTTCGGAAAGCGATGGACCCACGATGCGTGCGGTCGCATCGGTGCCACCGCCGGTCGCGAACGGGACGATGATGCGAATCGGCCGGGAGGGGAAGGCTTCCGCTGCGTGTACGGGCACGCTGGCCATTCCTGCGAGGGGCATAAGTACCAGCCCGGGCCGCACGCCCGGACAGAGCTTCATGAAAACCTGGAACGCGCGCTTCATGACTTCGCTTCCTCCTGCGTTCGCGCAACCGGGCGTCGCCCCTTGAGCATGAGCTCCACCGCGATGTCATCCGGCACTTCCACGTGCATCGACAGGATTAGCGCCGAGTACGACTTGCCGTGCGGATCGAGCGAAAGCGACCGCGTCACACCGCCGCCCAGCGCGCCCTCGAGCACGAGGTTAATCGCATCCAGGTTCGGCAGGACATGGCGCGTGACGGGACCGGTCACGATGCTTCCAAAATGCGCTTTCACGCGTTCGGCCGTGACGTGCCGCAGGATGATCGGAAAGTACTGCGGCTCATAGGCGATCACGCCGATGTTGCTCGTGTTTCCCTTGTCGCCGGCGCGGGCGTGCGCGAGTTCGCGCAGGTAGAACGTCTTCACGCCACCTCCGCCATGATGACTTCGGGCCTGACGGCCGATCGTGGCACGAGGCACGAGTGGATCGCCAGCACCTCGCGCACGTACTTGCGCGGAAGTGACGACATGCCGGGACCCTTGCTGACCAGCGTCTCGACCTCGTTTGCGAGCCTTGTGGCGTCGCTCCTGTTCCGGCTGCGCCCGGCGAAACGAAGCCGGACTTCGTAGGGTGGCTCTTTCGGGAGCAACGATGCATCGCCATGCAGCGAATTCAGGCCGATGTAGTCGACGCGAAGCTCGTCGAGGTGGATGCCGCAGATCTTCAGCCGCTCGCGGGCCACGTGCTCAGCGAGCCGTGCCCGGTCGAGGGCGCCCAGCCCGGCGAAAGTGATCTCGCCCTCTCCAATCCAGCCTTCCTTCACGCCGATCGAAACCTTCAGATCCGCCGGCCGTTCGCGGCCGCGTCCGCCGCTGATGTGCACGCGATCCTTGCCTGTTTCCTGGAGCGCCACGTCGGTGAAATCGACGATGACGTCAGGGGTGATGTAGGACGCAGGGTCTCCGATCTCGTACAGCAACTGCTCGGTGCAGATCGCGCGGTTCACGACACCCCCCGTGCCTTCGAGCTTGGTGACGATGATCGCGCCGTCGCGCTCGACCTCCAGTATCGGGTAGCCGAGGTTGGCCAGATCGGGCACGTCCTTGTAGCCGGGATCGGCATAGTACGCACCCGAAACATTGGCGCCGCATTCGACCATGTCCGCGCCAGAGGCGCCCTTGGCGAGCGTGTCCCAGTCGTCGTCGGGCCAGCCGAATTCGTACATCATCGGCGCGAGAAAGAGCGAGCAGTCGCCGCAGCGCCCGGTGATCACGATGTCTGCGCCGCGCGCGAGCGCCTCCACCATCGGGGCAGCGCCCAGATAGGCATTCGCCGACACGATCTCCCCCTCGATCGTGGAGAGTGGCTGCCCGGTTTCCATGATGCGCAGGGTCTCGGCGTGCCGCAGGCAGTAATCGAGTACGTCGTCGCCCAGGACGGTGGCCACGCGCGTGGTGCCCAACCCGAGTTCCCGGATAAGTTGCGCCGTTCGTCGGGCAGCGCCGCGCGGATTCGCGGCGCCCATGTTGGTCACGATGCGCGTCCCGTTGCGCTTGCAGTGGGGCAGCACGCCGCGGAAACGCGCCTCCATGAGTTCGTTGAAACCTGCCTCGGGATCCTTCAGCCGCTCGAGTTGCGCTGCAGCGACCGTACGCTCGGCCAATGTCTCGTACACGAGGTAATCGAGATTGCCACGCGCAACGAGGTCGACGCCCGGCTCGACGCGGTCCCCCGCGTAGCTTGCACCGCAGCCGATGCGCAGCGTGCGCTGGCGCATTCCGGGAGCGTCTGACTGACTCATGGCAGGTGTGCACTTCGAGAAGTTGAACAGGAGGCGATCGGCCGGATCACTATCGGGCACGGGACGGGACTCGATTCAAGGTTACAGCCTTGCAACCCTGGGGCCAAGCCGCGGCGAGGGGCGCTCAGGCGCGCTGTCACCTGGCGTGCGTCGTAGACACGCCGCGCGTATCCTGAGCAGCACGAACCGCTCGCCCAGGCCATGTGCAATCGCTAGCGAATAGTACTTTCAAACGCCCCTGCGGCCGCGGCTTCGAGGATGCAAGCGTCGCGCCGGCGCGCTGCACGCGCCGCCATGGCCCCTGGATCAGGCGGTCAACTCGGCCGGGCGGCACCCGATGACCCTCGAATCCCTCGTCCTCACCCGCGCCCCGATCGTCGAGCGCAACACGCCCCGCCCCGCACC
>JAJTHE010000141.1 GCA_021298815.1 Betaproteobacteria bacterium
GCCTCGACAACGTGTCGCTCGAGCGCGTCGGCGGATCGGCAGTCGTCCCACTCCCGGCAGCCGGCTGGCTGCTGCTCTCCGGCGTCGGCCTGCTGGGCTGGCTGCCGTCGAGGACAGCTGGAAGATCGTGCTCCCCTCCTTGATCGTCTCGACCACCCTGAGGTCGGCGAGGGTGGTCGGCTCGACCGTCGTCGGATCCTTCGACAGGACCACGAAATCGGCGAGCTTGCCGACCTCCAGGCTGCCCTTGGTCTTCTCCTCGAAGCACTGTTGGCCAGCCAGATCGTCATGGCCTTCAGTGCCGTGACCACGTCGACCCGCTGGTGCGGGCCGACGACGCGGCCGGCGCGTCACCGTCTCAGCACCGGTCGCAGGGCACGCGCCGCCGGGAAGCGGGCCTGCGCCGCCCGGTGCGCGGAGATCAGCAGGTCGGACGCGCCCTCGCCATCGGAATGGGTGAGGATCTGGATGCCGTTCTCCGAGGCCCAGCTGATCGCCCCCATGGCCTCCTCGGCCGTCACGGCCGCATAGCCGCTGTATCGACCAGCACGTCGGCATACACCGCCGCGTCGATCGGCAGGCCGTCCTGGTCGGCGACCTCGCGCAGCACCTCGGCCGTGTCCGGCGTGGCACGCCCCTCCTGCCCGGTCGTATAGCCGAAGCGCGCCCAGAGCCGGGCACCTTCCCGGGCGAACAGCCGCAGCCCGATCGGCCCGAGCGAGGGTAGCAGTTTCCCGGCTGCGTTGAAGAACGCGGTTTCCTCCAGCACGCTGTCCGGCTCGCGGCTGCCCTCGCGCCGGCGGATCACGCCACCGGCGGGATTGGCGGTGCCGGCGCCATAGCCGACGAACTCCAGGCCGCGGGAGTTCATCGTCGCGATGTGCCCGGACTGATGGACCACCATCAGCGGATGGTCGCGGGTGATGGCATCGAGCTCGTCGCGCGTGGGATGGCGGCGTTCCTTCAGCTGCGAATCGTCGTACCCGAAGCCGATCACGACCTTCACCTGCTCGACCGCCGCGCATGCCCGTTCGTGGTCAGCGGAACACGACCGCGCCGCTCACCTTCCCCGCCGCGGGCGAGTTGAACCCGTAGTTCAGATTCGCCCGCTCGCCATTGGCGCCGAACACCAGCCCCATCACGTTCGGTCCGAACGGGATCGTGCCGGTGCAGGACGGCGTGCAGCCCGCGCCCGTGCTGCTGATCGTTCCGCCGCCGAGGAAGCGCCGGTCGCCGCTGTTGAACGCGTTGTTCACGAAGCTCCCGGTGCCGTTCAGCGAAAAGGTGAAGCCGGCCACCGGTACGGTCAGCGAATAGGCCGCGGTGCCGGCCGGGAAGTTCAGGCTTAGCGTGCCGCTGGCCGAGTTCGGCGTGCCTGCCGTGACCACCCCGTTGAGCAGCGCCGTCGGTGCGGTCGAGGCGAAGGAGACGTAGGCGCGCGACAGCGTGTTGAGCACCGAGGCTGGCGTCGACAGGCCGGTGACGTAGTGCTGGATCGCGATCGCGCCGCCGGTGCTCGGGTGCGTGCTCGTGCCGCCGGTCCAGCGTCCCCACGCGACGACGCCGTCGGCGCCGAAGTCGGCCACGACCCCGCCGGTGTACGCGAACCCGCAGCAGTCGGTGTACGAGGTCATCGCGCCGGCGGCATCGAACACGATCGGCCCGCCCAGCAGGCCGGCCGAGAGCGCGCCGTCGCTGCGCTGCACGTAGGACGACAGCGCATAGCTGCCCGACGTGATCGGCACCACCGGCGCCGAGGCGGGGCTGCCGCCCTGCACCGCCGACGCGAGCAGCAGCGACTGGCCTGCCGCGTTGCGCTGTTCGCCGAAGCGGAAGCCCTCCACGATCGTCGGCGGCGGAGGCGGCGGCAGCTGCACCGTGCGCTGGGTGAGCACCGGCCGCACGTTGCGGTCGGCCACGTATCCGGTCTGTCCGCTGGCGAGGTTCAGGCAGCCGGCCTCGTTGCACACGCTGACCTCGCCGCCTCCGACGTTCACGGTGATGCTGTTGCCGTAGCTCACCGCGAACTCGGTGCCGCGGATGCCGATGGTCGCCACCGAGGTGCGCAGCTGGTAGCGGTCGCGGTTGGTGCGGCCGACGAGCCCGGTGATCGTGCGCATGCCGCCGCGCAGCAGGCTCATCACGCCGCTTTCCCGCCCGTCGGCCGTGCCGGCGAAGCGGTACTCGTCGAAGCGCAGCGAGGTCCCCGGCTGCAGCGCGATGTAGGCGCCGTCGACCATGCGCAGGTGCAGCCGGCCGCTGCCAGTCTCGACGGTCTCGCCTGAGACGATTGCGCCACCGCGAGCGGCGCTGCGTACCTGCCGGTCCGCCTGCACCACGGTGGCGTTGCCGCTCACGTACTCGATCGTGCCGATGCCTTGCGCCGCGGCGGCGCCGGCGGCGCCGAGCAGCGCCAGCAGCAGGGAAAGCCGGATGTCGACCATGGTCAGAACTCCCGCCGCAGGGCCACCGAGGCGACGCTGCGGCTGAAATCGAACAGCGTGATGCTGGAGTGGTTGCGGGTGAGCGCGACCTGCGGCGTGATCCGCCAGTCGCGCGCCGGCACGTAGTGCAACCCGGCGGTCAGCGAGTACTGCTCGTCGCGCCGCGTATCGAGGAAGAACGGTTCCGGGCCGCCGTGGCGGCGCTGCTCGAAGCCGGCATCGACGAACAGGGTGTGCGCGGCACCCGGCGACCACTGGGCGCCGGCGCGCGCGCCCGCCAGCGAGTGCCCGAGGTGCGGCACGCCGCCGGCGCGCTCGTCCTCGCGCCCGGCGTACAGGCTGCCGTAGGCCACCAGCCCGGCCGGGCGGAACGCATGCGCCGCGCCGACGCCGACCACGCCGCGGTCGGCGTCGCGGATCGACTGCGAGGGGTACGACAGCCGGGCCAGCTGGCCGAACAGCGTCACCTGGGTGGTCGCCGAGTAGTCGTGCTGCCACTGGCCGACCAGGCCGGTGGCATCGCGGAAGCGGCTGCCGTCCAGCAGGAAGCGGTTGGCCTGCAGCGCCAGCCCGAACGTGTCGCGTCCGCGCGTCCACGACAGCCCCGCGCTGCCATCGAGGTTGCCGGTGTCGAAACGATCCTCGCGGCGGTTCATCACCTGGGTCGCCGATACGCCACCGACGAATGCCAGGTCCGCGCGCAGCGGCGCGCGCACGTTCACGCCACCGGCCAGCGATCCGAAGGTGTCCGGCCGGCGGGTGCCCTGGGGATCGAGCGTCACCACCAGGCCGCCCAGTGCCGGGATCGCGATCTGTGCGGTCCCGGTTGCGCTGTTGACGTTGCTGTCGCGGCCGACGCGGGCCTCGACGAAGGTGCGCAGCTGGAACGTGCGCGAGGCCTCGATCCGGCTGATCGCATCCAGGTAGCGGTCGATGCCCGCAGTGGCCTCGGGCGGCAGCGGCGCCTGCCGCGCGGCAGTGAACTCGCGGCGCGAGGTGTCGGTCTCGCCTACCGCCAGGTAGGCTCGGGCGATCACTGCCCGCGCCGCCGCATGGTCGGGCCTTGCCTCCAGCACGCGTTCCAGCGCGAAGATCGCGCGCGTCGGCTGGCCGGCATCCAGGGCGGCCACCCCGAGCAGGAAATCGAACGCCGGGTCGCCCGCGCGCTGCGGCTCGTGCGGCGACAGCAACGCGAATGCACCCCGCGCGTCGCGCGCCGCGAGCAGTTGCGATGCCTGTTCGGTGACCGCGTCCGCCCAGGCCGCGGTACAGACGAGCGAAAGGATCACGCCCGCCAGCCGCGCGCGCCACGTCGACCCAATGCAGTTCCCTGCCATGCTCAAGGGACTCCGATCCGATAAAGGCTGGATTATGGGGGCGGGCCCGTGCCGCTGGCAATGCGATCTCCGGCGCCGGGCCCAGCCCGGTCCAGCGGACGCGCCGGCGGTCCGGATTGATCCAAGCGGACTAACGCCGCGGTCCCGACGTGCTTGACCCCACGCTGGCGGTATGGCGCGATGCCGAGAAAGCCTGACTGCGGCGTGGCTGCGCTCACATTCGCCGGCCGCGTCCGTCCTGCAGCAGATCCTCATCCCCGGAGAACGCCATGAAGCAGCAAATCGCATCGGTCCTCGCAGCAGGCGCGCTGGCGGTTGCGTCGGTCCCTGCCCTCGCCCAGTCGGTGAGCAACGGCAGCTTCGAGACCTTCTCCGGTGCGTTCGGAGGCGACGGTGGTGCGGCGCTCAACGCCGGCAGCGGCCTGCTGACCGGCTGGACAATCGCCTCCGCCAACGGCAACAACCTCGCGCTGCTCAACAACACGAACGCATACTTCAACAAGACGCCGTTCGGCAGCAACAACATCGACCTCACCGGCTATTTCGACTTCCTGCCCGGGGCGTTCCTGAGCCAGAACATCACCGGATTCATCCCAGGCCAGACCTACCGGCTCTCCTTCTGGCTGGGCCTGCAGTCGGGCAGCTGCGGTAACGCCGGCAACAACACCTGCGACGGACCGAACGGTGCCAACGTGAAGGTCGGATCGCTGCCGACCCAGCAGTTCACGCACAGCGTGGGCGTCGCCGTCTCGGGCGGGCAATCGCTCGAGACGCTCAACAACCTCGGCGGCCTGGTGGCCACCACCATCTGGGATCCGTTCAGCTACGAGTTCATCGCGAACAGCGAATCGATGCTGCTATCGTTCTCGACGAATGCTGCGGCCCAGGGCACGAACCTCTACAGTGGCCTCGACAACGTGTCGCTCGAGCGCGTCGGCGGATCGGCAGTCGTCCCACTCCCGGCAGCCGGCTGGCTGCTGCTCTCCGGCGTCGGCCTGCTGGGCTGGCTGCAGCGTCGCCGCGGCTGAGGCAGGCCTGCGCCGGGCGGCACCGTCGCCCGGCGGATCGATCTACGAAGTCCCGCGCGCCATCGCGTCGGCGAGCCATGCGATGACGTCGGACTGGCAGGCGCTGTCGACGGACGGCGCGCCGCGTGCCGCGAGGTCACGCCGCTGGCGTGCAAGCGCCAGTGCCAGCGTCCCGCCTTCGGCCCTCACGGGATGCGCCATGCCGTGCAGCATGCGCGAGAGGCTCTCGGGCGCGGTCGCCGCCGGGCCCGCTGCCGTCTAGGACAGCTGGAAGATCGTGCTCCCCTCCTTGATCGTCTCGGCCAGATCGTCATGGCCTTCAGTGCCGTGACCACGTCGACCCGCTGGTGCGGGCCGACGACGCGGCCGGAGCCGCGCGCCCGGCGCGTCACCGTCGCGTCGAGCACCCTCATCGAATCCGGGAACGCGACCGGTGCGTCGTGGTGGCTGGTGAAGATCATCCCGCGCCTGCGCGCCCAGCCGGTCGGCGAGATGTTCATGCCGGCCTGCGGTCCGGCCGTGTGGTCGAGGTGCCAGTCGCCCCAGTAGAAGGTGTGCATCGGGAACAGCGACGGGATCACGCCGAGGCCCTTGAACGCGTCGAGCTGGTCCTCGCGCAGGAACTGGCCGTGGATCAGCACCGGTCGCAGGGCACGCGCCGCCGGGAAGCGGGCCTGCGCCGCCCGGTGCGCGGAGATCAGCAGGTCGGACGCGCGCTCGCCATTGGAATGGGTGAGGATCTGGATGCCGTCCTCCGAGGCCCAGCTGATCGCCCCCATGGCCTCCTCGGCCGTCACGGCCGCATAGCCGCTGTACCCGGCCGCATAGTTGCCGACCGGCTTGTGGTAGGGACGATCGCGCCATGCGGTCAGGCCCTGCGGGCTGCCGTCGATCGTGAGCTTCGCCCCCGCGATGCGCATGCGCCGCGTGTAGGTCCGGGAGGTCCGTGCCTTGATGAATTCGCGATCGACCAGCACGTCGGCATACACCGCCACGTCGATCGGCAGGCCGCCCTGGTCGGCGACCTCGCGCAGCACCTCGGCCCACCTCGGCCGTGTCCGGCGTGGCACGCACCTCCTGCCCGGTCGTGTAGCCGAAGCGCGCCCAGCGCCGGGCACCCTCCAGGGCGAACAGCCGCAGCCCGACCGGCCCGAGCGAGGGTAGCAGTTTCCCGGCTGCGTTGAAGAACGCGGTTTCCTCCAGCACGCCGTCCGGCTCGGCGAATAGCCGTTCGACGTCTATCAGGCAGTCGCGTGCCTGGTAGTGGCCGGCGATCACGCCCGGGACCATGCCGGAATAGGCCGTGCGCGCATCCGGGCTGACCAGGGTCACCTCGGTCGCTGCAGTCCACTGGCCGGCAGCGGCCACCACCGCCAGATGGCTGTGGCCACCGCCGAGCAGCACCAGCCTGCGCCTGCCGTCGTCCATCCGCACCCGTCCGTCCAAAGCGCGAGCATACCGCCGCTGGCGGGGGCTGCCGCGCGCCGGCGCGACGGCCCAGGCTACTGGAACAGGAAGAAGCCGTCGGTGACGCTGGTGGCGGTGGTGTCGACGAGCGTCAGCATGCGCGCCCACTCTGCGCCATTGGTGCTGCCGTTGGCATCGATGTAGATGTCGGTGTTCGCGCCCTGCTGGTAGACCAGCATGTAGCCTGCGCCGCGCGGATCGGTGCCTGCGTAGCCCAGTGAGTCGAAGAGCGGACGCAGGTCGATCGTGTCGGCGTCGCCGACACGCAGGTCGAAGCCGTAGATGTTGTCGCCGCCATCGGCCATGGCGGTGTAGACGAACCGGTCGTTGCCGGCGGTGGGCCCGCCGAAGGCGACCGCATTGCTGCCGAGCATGGTCTCCGATCCCTCGCCGCCGGTGACCACGTCGTTGCCGACATCCCCGTCGATCACGTCGTTGCCGGAACCGCCGAAGATCGTGTCGTCGCCGGCGCTGCCGTCGAGCTGGTCGATGCCGGCGTCACCGTTGATCAGGTCCGCGGCGCCGAAGGCGCTGTTCTCGCCGGCCTCGCCCATGATGATGTCGTCGCCATCGCCGCCGTTGATGGTGTCCGAGGCCCAGCCAAAGCTGAAGTAGAAGCCGTCGCCGAAGATGATGTCGGCTCCGCCGTCGCCGTTGAGCGTGTCGGAGCCGGCACGCCCGTCGATCGCGTCGAACTCCGCGCCGCCGCTGGCCAGGTCGTCGCCCGCTTCTCCGATCAGGAAGTCGATCTCGGCCCCGCCGATCATCGTGTCGTTGCCGCCCCCGCCGAGGATGATGTCGGCGCCGGTGCCGCCGTCGAGCGAATCGTTGCCGGCGATGCCGACGAACGCGTCGTTGCCGGTCTCGCCTTCGATCCAGTCGTTGCCGGCGCCACCGAGGATGGTGTCGTTGCCGCCGGCGCCTCGCAGGCGTCCGTCGTTGCCGCCTTCGCCCCAGATCACGTTGTCGCCGGCGTTTCCAGCGAGCGTGTCGGCGTATTCGCTGCCCTGGATGTTCTCGAGGTTGAGCAGGGTGTCGGTGCCGCCGAGCGCGAGCTTGCCGGTCTCGCCGTTGTGGCCGTCCGTCCCGGTGTTTCCGGCGAGGTTGACGTTCACGCTCCAGGGATCGGTCAAGTACGACACCCAGTCGATGCCCGTACCGCCATCGAGGCTGTCGCTGCCGCCGTTGCCGCGCAGCCACTGGTCACCCGCGCCGCCGGTCAGCGTGTCGTTCATGTGGGTGCCGGCCAGGCCCTCGATGTTCGACAGCGTGTCGGTGCCGCCCTTGCGATCGTTCACCGTGGCCGAACCGTTGGCGAGCGTGATGTTCACGGCGCCCAGGACTTGCGGCACGTCGGAATAGCTGGCGTAGTCGATCCCGGCGCCGCCGTCGATCGTGTCGTCGCCCGCGTCGCCGCGGAACGTCTCGACGATGCTGACATCGTCGCTGCCGCGGATATAGTCCGCGAAATCGGATCCGCGCACCCCTTCGATGTTGATCAGCGTATCGGTGCCGCCCATGCCGTCGTTTGCCGTACCTGCGGCCACGATCACGGAATTGATGTTGATCGCGCTGGCGCTCAGGTTGACGATCACGCCGGCAGTGGACTGCACGAAATGCGCTGCATCGCTTCCCGCCCCGCCATCGAGGGTATCGTTGCCGGCGCCGCCATCGAGCGAATTGCGCCCGGCGTCGCCGGTCAGCTGGTCGTTGCCCGCGCCCGCGTAGACCTCGTCGATGTCGATCAGCGTGTCCGTGCCGCCGAACCCATCGCTGCCTCCACCGTTGAGCAGGTTGATATTGATCGCCTGCGCGCTCGTGTTGTTCGAGTAGTCGGCGCGGTCGCCGCTCGCATCCACCCCGTCCGAGAGTCCGTTGTTGCCGTTGAGCGTGTCATTGCCGGCATTGCCCCGGAACAATTCGAAGAATGTCCCGCTTGTGCCGCGACTCAGGCTGCCGCCGGTCAGGGTGTCCGCGCCGGAGCCGCCGCGAACGCCGTCCACGTTGACCAGGGTATCGGTGCCGCTACGGCCGTCGGATGCGGTTCCAGCCGACAGGTTGACCGAGACCGCCTGCGACCCGCTGTTGTTCGCGTAGTCCGCAACCGTGAAGAAGTCGACCCCTGCGCCACCGGTGATCGTGTCGTTGCCGGCGTCGCCGCGGAAGCGTTCCGTGACGCGATTGCCCAGCGCATCGATGACATTGGCCGCGCTGCCGCCGGCGAACGAGTCATTGCCGGCCGTGCCCAGGATCGTTTCGATGCTGATCAGTGTCAGGTTGCCCTGCGTGCTGGTCGATGTGCCAGCCGCGAGGCTCGCCGTGATCGCCGCGGTCGAACTGACGTTGTATTGAAACGTGTCGAATCCATCCCCGCCGTTCACCGTGTCGGTACCGATCGCACCGCTCAGCAGCGAGGTGAAGATCACATCGTTACCGGCGCCGCCGAAGATGGAGTCGCCGCCGGTGCCGCCATCGAGGGTGTCGTCGCCGTCATCCCCGAAGAGGGTGTCACTACCGGCCCCGCCATCGACGCTGTCGTTACCCGTGCCGCCGACCAGGCTATCGTTGCCGTCGAGTCCGGTCAGCGTATCCGCGCCACCCGCTCCGGCGATCATGTTGCCCAACGCATTGCCGGACAGACGGTTGTTCGATTCGTTTCCGACAAGATCCTGGGCGTCGAGGATGTAGTACTGGACGAACTGCGGGTCACTCAGCACATCGAGCTGGTCGAAAGTCAGCGGCGCGAAGCCCTGCATCGACACCAGGCTGGCACCGCCGGACTGGAAGAAGGCAACCCCCGTCACGGTACTCAGCGAGGGATTGAAGTTTGCTTCCGATATCGCACCGTTGTATACGAGGCTGCCCGTCACCGTGAGGGTGAGCCCGGTCGTCGGCCAGAGGAGCGTTAACTGCGTCGCTCCCAATGACTGGACGACGTCGTTGCCCACCGTCTGTCCGAACAGCAACTGCTCGAGCTGCACGAGATTGGTGGTATCGACCGCGCCGGCTGCGCTACCAAAGGTGACTGTAGAGGCCATCTTTTTTCCTGATTACAGTTTTTTCCTGATCCGACTTTATACAGTCAGGAAAAATCAGTCCAGTCACTTGTTAATCCGTTCAGACTATTACTGGAAAAGAAAGTAGCTATCCGAAATACTTCCTGCTGTCCTGTCGATCAACGTCAACATGGTTACGAAGCCGACTCCCGCGGCCGGGCCATCGGCATCGATCTCGATCGACGCGTTCGAACCGGACTGCTGCGCACGAAGGAAACCAGCGAATAGTACTTTCAAACGCCCCTGGCAGCCCCCACGCGTTGCCGCCTGCAGCCGACCAGCCTCGCACCGATGCGCCGCAGGCCACCATCGGCCCTGGATCGGCTGGCCAACCCGGCCCGACAGCGCGCGATGACGCCTGCGTCGTGCGTGCTCACCCGCGCCCCGATCCTCGAGCGCAACACGC
>JAJTHE010000125.1 GCA_021298815.1 Betaproteobacteria bacterium
GGGCGCTCCGTGCTTGGCAATGGCTTCCTCGACCGCTTCGATGCAGAAATCCGTGTGCATCGAGATCGAAACCCGATGCGCCAGAACCCGGCGCGTTGCCCAGTCGATGACGGCCGCCAGGTACACGAAGCCGCGGGCCATCGGAATGTAGGTGATGTGCATCGCCCAGGCCTGGTTGGGCTGGTCGATCGTCCGATTGCGCAGCAGGTACGGGTACACGGGATGCTTCGGATGTCGCCGGCTGGTGTTCGGACGGTTGTAGAGCGCCACGATGCCCATGAGGCGCATCAGGGTCCCCACGTGCTTCCGGCCGACGAAATAGCCGTCCTGAAGCAGGAAGTCGCGCAGCATCCGGGCACCGGCGAACGGATGCTCCAGGTGCAACCGGTCGATCTGGCGCATCAGTTCGAGATCCTCCACCGGAATCGGTCGTGGCTGGTAGTACGCCGTCGAGCGCGCCAGCGACAGCAATCGGGTCTGTTGCACGACCGGAAGCTCGTGGGTCGGATCGATCACGGTCTTGCGTTCGGCTATTTCTCGCGCCCGAGCGCGCCGGACAAAAAATCGATCTCCAGTGCCTGCTGCCCGATCTTCGCGTGCAGCGCCTTCACGTCCGGGCCGGCTTCGCGCTTCTCGCCGGCGGTGGCGAAAACCGTCGAGGCGCGCTCGAGCAGCTCGGCCTTCCACTGCGTGATCTGGTTCGGATGGACATCGAATCGCTCAGCAAGCTGCGCGAGCGTCTGGTCGCCCTTCACGGCGGCCAAGGCCACCTTCGCCTTGAAGGCCGCTGAGTGGTTCCTGCGGGGTCGTTTCATCGTCTAGGCTCCTGTCTGGGCGGCTTTCGCCGCCTATTGGAGCAGAGACTTCACTTATCCGGGTGTCTGAACTTCTGGGGCCCGCTCTATCCTCTTGTCGAAAGACCGCAACCGCATGCCGTGGCCAATCGCGACGTGCCCCTGCAACGACCACATCGTGTTCATAAAAATAGGGCCCTTGGCCGCAGGGCGTTGGTGGATATGGACTGTCGTGGTCCAGCTCGCATTTGTATTGGTCTTCGTGTGGTCAGTGTTCCCGCTTGGTCAGGAGACGACGGTTTTTCAACGAGTCTTTGCGATGGGGGTGCCGTTCGCCTTCGTTGCTGCCGTGGTCGCTGGTTGCGTGCGTCGGTCACTACGCGCCGTTTCTGTTGTCTCTGCCGCCGCGTTCGGAATAGCGTGCTACTCGACCATGTGGATAGGTCGTGCGATGCTCTTCGCGGTTGATGAGTTAGAGGGGAATATCCTCTCCGCGCTCGTGTATTCCGTCCGCAAGGTTGCAAGCTTCGTACATAAGAGCTTCTCTGTGTCGACCGAGTATGGCCTCAAGCTGCTGATGTTCGAGTTGGTTTCCCCAATGGTCTTGATCGTGTTGCTCGTTTCGGCGAGCGTTGTTCTGGCGGGTCGCCACCACAAGGGTAGGACCAGCGGGGTCTGAATCGAGGATGTCGCCGGCGGCCAGATCGACTACACCCTGGACGCGATGGGCAACCGCACCCAGGAGGACGTGCGCGACGTCAACGGCACCCTGCGCCATACCCGAAGCCGCGTGTTCAGCACCCTGAACCGGCTGTCGCAGGAACGCGGTGCGCTCAACCAGGTGAGCGCGCTCTCCTACGACAACCAGGGCAACCTCACGTCGGTCAACGGTCCCCTGTCCGGCACCGGCGACACCACCCGCTTCGCCTACGATGCGCTTCACCGCCTGATCCGCGTCACCGCCCCCGACACCGGGCAGGTGCGCACCACGTTGAATGCGCTCGACCAGGCCACGCAGATCATCGATCCGCGCAACCTCGCCACCGCCTACGCGCAGAACGCACTTGACCTGCCGGGGTCTTTCGGACCACTGATTTCTGGAAGGATGGCTCGCGGCAACTCGCGAGTTCCGCGCCGGACTCGACTCCACACACTCGCACGCGGGGCCCATGGCCGATTCGCTTTCGTATGCAAAAACCATCACATATGCACTGAATTCGCATATGATTTGGCATGGCTGCCTTGGACACCTTCATCGACGACCGCCTTGCGGCAGGCCGCGGCTGGTTCAGTCGCGACGAAGCGGTCGCGTCTGGCATCGCCCTGAGCAGCCTGTCACCGGCGCTGACGCGTGCCGTCGCGAAGGGCACGCTGGCCAGTCCAAGGCACGGTTTCTTCCTCATCGTGAGGCCCGAACACAGGGCGGCAGGCGCCGCTGATCCGGCCGAGTGGATCGACCCACTGATGAAGCATCAGGGCCTGGACTATCGGGTGTCGCTGCTGCGTGCGGCGGCCCACCATGGCTCGTCGCACCAAGCGGCCATGATCTTCCAGGTGATAGCGCCCCGCCAGTTGCGCGATCTGACGCTGGGCGTGCATCGCCTGCAGTTCATCTACCAGGAACGAGCGGCATTTGCCGCGTGCAACGAAGCCTCGCTCGTCGATAGCATCAAGACGCCCGCCGGCTTCACCGTCATGGCAGGCGTGGAGTTGACCTTGCTCGACTGCGTGCGCTACATGCATCGGGCCGGTGGCCTTGGCAGCGTGGCACAGATCGCCAAGGATATTGGGGCGCAAGCCGATGCACGCAGGCTTGCAAGGGCCGCTGCGCACTACGAAGGCGCTGCAGTGCGCCGCCTGGGCTACCTGCTGGAAGGGGCGGGCCACACCAGGCAGGCCCGTGCGTTGCGCGTTTACGCTGAAACAGCGAGGCACTTCGCGCCGCTTGACCCCGGCGTCAAACCGATCGTGGCCGCGCTGGCGGAGGTTGCGGAGCGCGATGCCACCTGGAAGCTGCTGATCAATGAAGTCGTAGAGGTGGACGCTTGATCCCCCAGGCCTACATCCAGGCCTGGCGGGCGCACGCCCCGTGGCCGAGCCCGGCGCAAGTCGAGCAGGATCTGATCATCTGCCGCGCGCTCTGCGACCTGTTCAATGCGCCAGCGCTCGCCGGAAAGATCGCCTTCCGCGGTGGCACAGCCCTCCACAAGCTGCTTTTCAAGCAGCCGCTTCGCTACTCCGAAGACATCGACCTGGTGCAGACACAGGCAGAACCCATAGGCGCCACGGTCGATGCCATCCGCGATGCGCTCTCCTGGTTGGGCAGGTGCCAGCGAGAGCAAGCCGGCCATTCGATGCACCTGGTCTTCCGCTTCGCCCCCGAGTCAGCACCGCAGACAGCACTTAAGCTGAAGGTCGAGATCAACACCCGAGAGCACGAGGTGCTGCTCGGCTACCGACGGTACCCCTTCGAGGTCGCCAGCGACTGGTACTCGGCGCGCACCGAAATCGTGTCCTTCGCGCCCGAGGAGCTGTTCGGCACCAAGCTGCGCGCCCTTCTGCAAAGGCGCAAGAACCGGGACCTCTTCGACCTGCATCACGGACTCACGCAGCTCGGACTGGACCGCGACAAGGTCGTGAAATGTCTGAACCACTACCTGGCGCTCGAAGACCATCCGATCAGCCGAGCGGAAGCTGAAGAGCGCATGCTCAAGAAGCTCACCCGCAACCTCACGGAAGATATCGAACCGTTGCTACCGGTGGGTGTGCGCTTCGACGAAACCGTGGCGATCGAAGCCTTCAACGATGTGTGGTTGACCCTCATTGCCCGGCTCCGCGGCGGCGCGTGGAGGCTCAGCGCCGATGTGGTCGCGCAGCTGCGTACCAAGTACCCAAGCCTCTTGACGTGACTCGCCGCCCGCAGGGTTGGGTAGGATTCGCCATCTTGCCCCTTCCGGAAAACACCATGCTCCGGCACCCCGTCCGACCCCGCCTGGCCGCCACCCTGCGCATCGCCGCCGCCCTTCTGCTGACCGTCATTGGCTCCGCAGACGCATGGGCCATCGTGCGCTGCCAGGTCGACGGCCGCGACGTGAATCCGGCCAATGGCAACACCACCGCCGGCCTCACCGGCCTGATGGTCTGCCGCGAAGCGGACGGACGCCTGGTGCGCGAACGCGAGCTGAAGAATGGCGTCTTCATGGGCCTGGAACGCATCCAGTTGCCGGGCGGCGGCGTGCGCGAGCGCCAGGTCAACGAGCGCGGCAACAGCGACGGCCCGTACTCGGAGCGCGATGCAAAGGGCACGCTGCGCATCGACGGCCAGTACAGCAACGGTGCCAGCATCGGCCTGCACCGGCGCTTCTTCGACAACGGACGCCCGGAACGTTTCGCGTTCTTCAGCGACGGCCGCGAGCAGGCGGTGATCGAGTACCACGCAGACGGATCGCTGCGCAGCCTGCGCTGCGCCGCGCAGAGCGTGATGACGGAGGACCGTACGCTCTGTGGCTTCGACGGCCGCGCACAGGTGAACGAAGTGCGCGATTCTCGCGGCAGGCTGGCCGCACGCGAGACCTGGCAGCAGGGACGGCTGCTCGAACGCACCGCGCTGCGCGAGGACGGCACCCCTTCCGGCGAGCAGAAGGTGGAAGACGGCCGCCGTGTGCACCGCGAGTTCTCCCCCGGCGACGGCAAGCCGGTGCTGCGCCGGGAGCGGGTGTTCGAGAAGGATGACGCGCTGCTGCGCGCCGGCGGCAGGCTCGCGGCCGAACGCGAATGGGGCCCCGCCGGGCAACCGGTACGCGAGACCCTGTTCGCCGATGGCCTGCCGGTGAGCGAACAGCTCTGGTACCTGAACGGCCAGGTGCGGGTGCGCCGCCTGCTGGAATACCTGCCGCTGGCCGACGGACGCAACCGCAGCACCCTGTTGCGCGAGGAGTCGTTCAGCGACGGCGGCACGCTGTCCGCACGCACCACGCAGCGCGACGGGATGCTCACCGGCCTGCAGCGCTACTACGACGAACGCGGCGTCCTGAGGCGCGAAGACCTGTACACCGAAGCCGAGCCCGGCCGCCGCGGACAGCGTACCCGCCTGCTGTCGCGCAAGAGCTTCGACGAGAAGGGGACCCTGGTCGCCGAGGATGAATTCTTCGAGGACGGTTCGCGCAAGCTCAAGCCCTGATCGACGGCCGGCCGGCGATACAATCAGCGATATCGTCGGCCCTCGGCCGGCAGGGCAACGCAAGGCAAGGTGCGAGACACAGATGCAGCAATACCATGACCTGATGCGCGCCATCCTCGAGCGCGGCAACCGCAAGGCCGACCGCACCGGCACCGGCACGCTCAGCCTGTTCGGCTGGCAGATGCGCTTCGACCTGGCGGA
>JAJTHE010000019.1 GCA_021298815.1 Betaproteobacteria bacterium
AGCCTCGCCGATGTCAGCCGGGCGATGGACGACTACGCGTCTCTCCTCGTCGAGCGGGTCCGGCCCGGCGAGCGCGTGCTCGATGTCGGCTGCGGCATGGGCGGCCTGCTTGACCGCCTCGATCGGGCCGGTGCGAAACCGACCGGGGTCACGCCGAACCGGGCCCATGCGCAGCATATCGGTGCCGGCTGGCCGCACATCCCGCTGATCGAAAGCCCGTTCGAGCAGGTCGACGCCACGGCCGTCGACCCGAAGTTCGACGCGGTGATCAACGCCGAGTCGTTCCAGTACATCGACCTCGACCAGGGGCTGGCGAAGGTGAAGGCACTGCTCGCACCGGGCGGGCGCTGGATCGTCATCGACTACTACCGCCTGCAGCCGGGGGCGAAGAACAAGTCAGGGCACGTGCTGTCGGATTTCGAGGGCGCGCTCGCGCGCCATGGCCTCGAGATCACCGAGCGGGTGGATGTCACCGAGAACTGCGTGCCCAGCCTCGCCTACGGCCGCCTGCTGGCGACCCGCTTCGCGCTGCCGATGGCACGCTTCGGTTCGGACAAGCTGTTCCTCAGGCAGCGGCTGCTCGGCTACCTGTTCCGCGACACCGTGAAGGCGAAGCTCGACGGCGTGCGCCTCGATACGCTCGACCCCGAGGTGTTCCGGCGCGAGAAGCGCTACCTGCTGTTCACGATACGTCGCCGCGAAGGCTGACGCCGGCGCAGCTGCTTTCCCACGCCGCGATACCTGCCGGCGTTGACCGACGGCGCCAACAGGTCTAGCCTGAACGGGCATTCGATGGGGAGATCCCGGCCGCCTGCGGTGCCCGCGCCGGCAGTGGATCGTTCGCTGCAACGTTCGGACGGCCCGGGCCTCGATGTCCGGAAGCCGATCCGGTGAGGAGGCTTCGATGTCGGACAAGATCTCGGTCACGCTGACCGTCAACGGCCAGCCAAGTACCGTGCGCGCGCTGCCGGACACGCCGCTGCTGTGGGTGCTGCGCGAGGAACTGAAGCTCACTGGCACCCGCTTCGGGTGTGGGGTCGGACAGTGCGGTGCCTGCACGGTGCACATCGACGGCCAGCCGAACCATGCCTGCCTGAATGCGATCAGCAGCATGCAGGGGCGGACGGTCACTACCATCGAGGGGCTTGCGCCGGCCGGCGACCATCCGTTGCAGAGGGCATGGATCGCCGAGCAGGTACCGCAGTGCGGCTACTGCCAGTCGGGCCAGATCATGCGTGCAGCCGGGCTGCTGAACGAGAAGCGTCGGCCCTCGCGGGAGGAGATCGTCCACTACATGCAGCCGAACCTCTGTCGCTGCGGGACCTACGCCCGCATCGTGCGGGCGATCGAGCGCGCATCGAAGGAGGGCTGACCATGGTCGACCACGGAAGACGACAGTTCATGACCGGCGCGGCCGGCCTGACCTTCGGCATCGCCACTGGCACGATCGCCGGCTCGATCGGCACCGCAGGGGACGTGGCGGCACAGCCCGCCGGCGCGCAGCCGCGCAGCCGCACGATGAATCCCTGGGTCACGCTGTCCACCGACGGCACGGTGACCATCATGTCGGCCGCGTCCGAGATGGGACAGGGATCGCTGACCTCGCTGCCGCTGGTGCTTGCCGAGGAGATGGATGCCGACTGGTCCAGGGTGCGTATCGTGCATGCGCCACCGAACGACGCGATCTACGGCAACCCGCGCATGGGCAACGTGATGTACACCGCGGGCAGCCTGGCGGTGACCGGGTACTTCACGATGATGCGTCAGTTCGGCGCACAGGTCCGCTGGGTGCTGGTCGACAATGCTGCGCGGCGTCTCGGCGTGCCGGCGGCGGAACTGTCGACGCAACCGGGCCGCGTGCTGCACCTCGCGTCCGGGCGCAGCCTGTCCTTCGGCGAGATCGCCGTGTTCGCCGAGGTGCCTGCGAAGGCGCCGGAGATCGCGCTCGAGCCGCTCGACACGGTGCGCTTCCGCCTTGTCGGACGCGACGTCGGCCGGATCGACGTGCCGGGCAAGGTGCGCGGTGCGCCGGTCTACAGCATCGACGTGCAGCAGCCGGGGATGGTCTACGGCGCGATCCTGCGCGAACCGGTCGAAGGGGCGTCGGTGGTGTCGGTGGACGACCGCGCTGCGCGCGCGATCGAAGGCGTGATCGACGTCGTGCGCCTGAAGTACGGCGTCGGCGTGATCGCCGATGCACCGTGGGCGGCGTTCAAGGCAAAGCAGGCGCTCAAGGTGCAATGGGGCCGCCAGGCGACCGGCTGGGGCTTCTCGACCGAAAAGGGGTTCGAGGCCTTCGCCGCGATCGCGCGCGACGACAGCCGGCAGGGCATCGCCTGGGAGTCGCAGGGCAACGTGCGCAAGGCCCTGCAGTCGGCGTCCAGCCGGTTCGAGCGCGAGTACCGCGCCGACTATGCCTACCATGCGCAGATGGAGCCGCTGAACTCGGTGGCATCCGTGTCGCCCGACGGCACGGCCTGCGAGATCTGGTGTGGCACCCAGAGCCAGACCTTCGCGGTCGCCGCGGTGGCGGATGCACTGGGCATCGCGCGCGAGCGCGTGAAGCTGAACGACATGATGGTCGGCGGCGGCTTCGGCCGGCGCGGCAACCGCGACACCGAATTCATCGTCGATTCGGCATTGCTGTCGCGCGCGGCGAAGCGTCCGGTCAAGGTGACCTGGACCCGCGAGGACGACGTGAAGAACGGCCGGTTCCGGCCGCTCTACGTGAACCGCCTCAGCGCCGGCCTGGATGCCGGCGGACGCATCGTCGCCTGGCACCACAAGGTGGTCAGCGACCGGGTGCTGCCGTTCGCCGATCCGGTGCGCGCGAAGGCCTCGAAGGGGCGCGACAACATCGCGATGCGCGGCACCGAGATCCCGAGCTACGACATCCCCGACCGGCTGGCCGAGGGCATCCATCCGGATACCGGGATCCGCACCGCGCCGCTGCGGGCGATCGGGGTCGGGCAGAACTGCTTCGCCAACGAGTGCTTCATCGACGAGATCGCGGCCGAGCGCGGTGTCGATCCGGTCGACTACCGGCTGGCGCTGCTCGCGCGCACGCCGCGGGCGCAGGCGGTCGTGCGTGAAGCTGCCAGAATGGCCGGATGGGAGCGCCGGGCCGCGCTGGAGAAGCAGGGCCGGGCGCTGGGCGTCGCCTACATCGACTACACCGGTTCGCATGTCGCCGCGATCGCCGAGGTCTCGGTCGACCGGCCGAGCGGCGAGGTGAAGGTGCATCGCATCTGGTGCACGATCGACTGCGGGGTCGCGGTGCAGCCGGACAACGTGGTGGCGCAGACCGAAAGCTCGATCGTGTACGGCCTGGGGCTTGCGCTGACCGAGCAGATCCTGGTCGCCGACGGGCAGGTGCAGCAGTCCAACTTCTACGACTACCGCGTGCCCCGGATGAGTGACATGCCCGAGATGATCATCAAGGTGATGCCCACGCCGAACCATCCGACCGGTGCCGGCCAGATGGCGACGCCGCTGGTCGCCCCGGCGATCGCCAATGCGCTCGCGCGGCTGACCGGCGCACGGTTGCGCCAGCAGCCGATGCTGCCGGCACGCGTGCGCACCGCACTGGCCGAGGGCACAGGTCGGGTCGCCTGAGCGATGGTGCCGGCATGCCGGCACCGGCTACCATCCGGCTTTCTTCCGTGAAGGAGATCGCCGGTGGCAGCATCACTACCGCAGTTCGCACCCGGGGGTTACCGCTTCGTCCCCGGTCCGTTCCAGTATTCGGCCGGTGTCGCCGCCGAGCCCGGCTTCGAGATCGTGCGCGCCCGTTTCCTGCGGCCGATGCCGCTGGCCGCCGGATTCGCCGCGATCGAGCGCCACCTCGCCTCCGTGGGGCGCTCGCCGCTCGCGTTCTGCCAGTGCGAGCTGCGCTCGCCTGCGCCGTTCACCGAGGAAGGCTTCGTCTCGTTCAACCGCGACTATGTCGGCACGCTGGAACGCTGGGGGCTGATCCGCGACGGCGTGAACCCGGTCGCGCGCAGCAATGTCTGCCCTGAACTAGACAAGCCCCCGGTGCCGAGCCTGTTCGCGTTCTCCTATACGGTGCCCGCCGCCGATGCGCCGCCGACCTTCTTGGTGGCGGGCAGCGCCGAGGCACCGGAGGGCAAGGGCCATTACGAGAATCACATCGTCCGACGCGGCGAGACCTCCCCGGACGCAATCCTCGAGAAGGCGCGCTGGGTGCTCGGCGAGATGGAGCGCCGGATGGCCTCGCTCGGTTTCGCCTGGCCGGACATCACGGGTGCCCAGCTCTACACGATCCACGACCCGCATCCGTTCCTGGCGGCGGAACTCGCGCGGCGCGGCGCGATGCGCGCCGGCCTGACCTGGCACTGGGTGCGTCCGCCAGTGGTCGACCTGGAGTACGAAATGGACGTGCGCGGCGTGCGGCGCGAACTCGTGGTCGACGGCGGCTGACCCCTCAGCGGAACAATCCGGGCAGGTTGGGCATGAACTGCCTGAGGTTGCCCGGGACCTGCTTCAGCAACTGCTGCTGCAGCAGGTCGCCCGCGGCCTGCAGCAGGTTGTCGTAGCGGCCGGGCCGGAACACCGCGGGCACGTTGTTGAGCAGCCCCAGGCCCTGCGCGGCCGCCGCGATGTTCAACGCGGCGAAGGCGACCTGCCCGGCGGTGACCTCCAGGGTCTGGCCGCTCTTCAGGTCGGTGACCACGGTCGCACCCGAGGTGACCCGCTGGTAGGTGCCTGCCGCGGCCTCGGGGGTATCGTCCTCCACCACCACGGTCTCGAAGTCGGTGCCGCGCACGCCGATGGTGGCGGTCGAGGTGCCGACCTGGAAGCCGCGCGGGTTCTGCCGTCCGATCAGGCCGGTCACCGTACGCAGCGCGCCACGGGTGATCGACAGCAGGCTGGTCGATTCCTTCACGCGTTCGCGGCTGGCGAACTGGTAGCGGCTGACCGTGAAGCGGGTGTTCGCGCGTACTGCGATCACGGCATCGTCGACCATGCGGATCAGCAGCTCGCCGTCGCTGGCCGTGACGATCGATTCGCCTTCGAAGATCGAATCGCCGCGGGCGAGCGTGCGTTCGGCCGCGCCGGGCGGGATCGCCCAGGCGAGTCCCGCGGCCTGTTCGACGCGGCCCACGGCCTGCGGCTGGGCGATCGCCGCGGGTGCCACCACGCAGGCGGCGAACAGAAGCGGCAGCAGGGGCAGCAGCAGGCGGACGGCGTTCATCAGCGGGGTCCCTTCTTCGCGGCCGCGCGTGCACCGCCCGCGGCGGGCTCCGGCTCCTGTTCATGGCCGGCGGCGAGCTGCGACAGCAGCCGTGCCAGGGTGCCGCGCTCGGCCTCGCTCAGCACCTCGAGCAGCCGAGCCTGCTCGGCGAAATGCCGCTCGATCACCCGGTTGGCCAGCTTGAGGCCCCTGGGCGTCAGGCGCACCGCGCTGGAGCGCGCATCCAGCGGGTCGGGCTCGCGGGTGACCCAGCCCATCGCCTCTGCACGCGCGATCCGGTTGGTGATCGCGCCCGACGTGAGCAGGGCCTGCCGGTACAGCGCCGTGGGTGTCAGCGTGTAGGGCGGTCCCTGGCGCAGCAGTGCGCCCAGCACGGCGAAGGTTTCCCAGGTCAGGTCGAATTCGGCGAGCCAGCCGTCGGCCCGGCGCTGGAAGATGCGCGCGAGCCGGGTGATGCGTCCGATCACCTCGGTCGGTGCCGGGTCGAGGTCGTCGCGGCTCGCGCGCCACTGGGCTACGAACCGGCCCACTGCATCATCCGCCTGATATCTTGACATTGAGATAACTCGGGAATACGTTCCGGATTGCCACGGCGCGATTGTACGCGCCGGCGAACGCCGCCCGAGGAGGCCGCCATGAAGAAGCAGCGCATCAGCTACGTGCCGTTCGACCAGATCGAAGATCCGCGCATGCGCGAGGAGCTCGAGCGCTGCGCCCGCGACGGCACGCCGCGGCCCGAGAGCTCGGCGGTGCGGGCCCATGTCCCCGACTGCTTCTGGTTCTTCGCCGACTCGTGGGAGAAGGTGTTCCGCAACGGCGTGGTCGAGCATGCGATCAAGGAACTGTGCCGCGTCTACGTGTCGCGCTCGGTGATCTGCGAGTTCTGCGGCAACCAGCGCTCGATCAAGGGCGCGGCCGAGGGCCTGACCGAAGCCAAGTACGACGACCTGATCAACTTCGAGAAGTCGACGAAGTACGATGCGCGGCAGAAGGCGGCGCTGGCCTATGCCGAGGCGATCGTCTGGCGGCTCGACACTGACGATGCCTTCTGGGAGCGCATGTACGCGAGCTTCGACGAGGCACAGCTGGTCGAGCTCGGATGCGCGATCGGCCTGACCTACGGCCAGCAGAGCTGGCTGCGCATGCTCAACATCGAGCACCACCAGTATCTCGCCGGCACGGACGGTTCGATGGCGCCGGGCTTCGAGACCGCGGCGGCGCTGGCGGAGTCGAAGTCCTCGCCCGAGTACTGGGCGGCGCGCAAGGCCGAGCGGATCGCGGCGGGCAAGCTGGCCTGAATCGTCCTGAGCGCTCCGGCGCCGGACGCCGTAAGATCGGCACGCGGCCTGCGCCGCATGCCCCGGCCATGCAAGGATCCGGGCGACGGCAGGCCTGACTTCGGAGCGACAGAGCGTGAAGATATTCGTGTTGGGTGCCGGCGCGATCGGCGGCTACTACGGCGGGCGGCTGGTCGAGGCCGGGGCCGACGTCACCTTCCTCGTGCGCGAGCGCCGGCTGGCGCAGATCGCGCGCGACGGCCTGGTGATCGACAGTCCCGCCTTCGGCGATGCGCGCCTGAAGGTGAACGCGGTCGCTGCGGTCGATCCGGCGCAGGCCTATGACCTCGTGCTGCTCACCAGCAAGGCCTACGACCTCGATGCGGCCATCGAGGCGGTGCGTCCCGCGATCGGGCGGCAGACGGCCATCCTGCCGTTGCTCAACGGTTATGCGCACGTCGACCGGCTGGTGGCCGAGTTCGGCGAGCAGCGGGTGATCGGCGGGCTGGCGAAGATCCAGGCCACGCTGACGCCGGACGGCGTGGTGAAGCACCTGAGCGACTGGCGCTTCATCACGTTCGGCGAGCTCGACGGCCGTGCGTCCGAACGTGTCGGGCAACTGAAGGCCCTGTTCGACCGCACGTCGGTGGTGGCGAGCGTGTCCTCGAACATCCGCCACGACCTGTGGATCAAGCTGGTCCACCTGTCGACGGTGGCGGGCATGACCTGCCTGATGCGCGGCAGCGTCGGCGAGATCGCGCGCACGCCCGACGGCACGCGGCTGCTGAACGACTTCTTCGACCTGAACATCGAGATCGCGACCCGCGCCGGCTGCGCGCCGAAGCAGGGCTTCATCGACGAGTTCCGTGCACTGTTCTCCAACCGCGAGGCTGCCTACAGCGCCTCGATGGCGCGCGACATCGAACGGGGCGGGCCGATCGAAGCCGACCATATCCTGGGCTTCATGCTCGAGCGCTGCCGCGCGTACGGCCTGGACGACCGGCTGCACCTGATCGCGTACACGCACTGCAAGACCTACGAAGCGCGGCGCGAGGCCGGCCGGCTGCCCTGAACGTGCCGTACGATCCGATCTTCGCCGACAGCCCGGGCACCGGACTGGAGCACCAGCCGTCGTACTGGCTGGCGACGGCCGGCGTGCTGCCCCCCGACGACGGCCCCGCGCCGCCGGCGCTGGACACCGAGGTGGCGGTGATCGGTGGCGGCTACACCGGCCTGTCGACCGCACTGCACCTGGCCAGGCGCGGGCACCGGGTGGTCGTGCTGGAGGCGAACCGATCGGGCTGGGGTTGCAGCGGCCGCAATGGCGGTTTCGCGCGCATGGCGTTCGGCCGGTTGTCGTTCGGCGACATGGTGTCGCGTTTCGGGTTGGCCGGCGCGAAGGTCCTGTTCGCGCACACCAGGGCTTCGCTCGACAACGTGCGCACGATGATCCGCGAAGGCGGCATCGAGTGCGATGCCTCGGAGACCGGCTACCTGAAGGTGGCACCCAAGCCCGGACGTGCAGCGGCGCTCGAAGCCGAGGCGCGGCTGATGCAGCGCGAACTGCAGTACCCCGCCGAGTTCATCGATGCACGCACGCTGCAGCGCGACCACCTGGGCGGCGTGCATTCCTGGGGTGCGCTGCGTATTCCCGATGCGATCGCGCTGCACCCGATGAAGCTCGCCGCCGGCGTGCTGCGCATGGCGCGCGCGGCGGGGGCCACCGTGCATTCGTCGAGCCCGGTGATCGGCTGGCGCAAGGAAGGCGTCACCCACCTGCTGTCGACGCCGCAGGGCACGGTACGCGCGGCCAAGGTGGTCATCGGCACCAACGGCTATACGCCACCGGGCCTGCATGCCGACCTGCGTGCGGCGATGATGCCGATCCTGTCGCACATCATCGTCACCCGTCCGATGACCGATGCCGACGTGGCCGGCGCGAACTTCGTCACCGGCGACGTGCTGACCGATGCCCGCAAGCTCACCTTCTACTGGCGGCGCCTGCCCGACCGGCGCATCCTGTTCGGCGGGCGCGGGCTGATCTCCGACACGCCCGGTCGCACCGCGAGCCATCGGCAGTACCTTTACCGCGAACTGATCTCGAAGTATCCGACGCTAGACGGCATCGAGATCGAACACGACTGGCATGGCTGGGTCGCGTTCACGCGGGATTTCCTGCCGCGTATCGGTCAGGCTGCGGATGACCCGACCGTCCACTACGCGGTCGGCTACCAGGGCAGCGGCGTGTCGCTGTCGCTCTATGCCGGCCGGCTGATCGCCGCGCGCATCGCGGGCGACGCGAGCGAGCCGGTGATCGAGGCGGCAGGCCATGCGTTGCGGCCGTTCCCGCTGCACCGCCTGATGCGCCTGCCGCAGCGCGCGCTGTTCTACTGGTACCGCTTCCTCGACAGCCGGCCCTGACGTCTGCGCCGGACGCCTCAGGCCACCGCCATGATCATCGCCGGCGCGAGCGCGGACAGGCTCGGCGCGAGCTGTGCCCGGCGCGACCTACCGGTCTTGGCGAAGATCGCCTTGAGTTGCGTTCGTACGGCATGCAGGCTGGTGCGGCTCTCGAGGGCGATCTGCGACAACGACTTGCCGGCGGCGATCTTCAACGCGATGCGTGTCTCGGCGGCCGACAGGCCATGGACGCCGCGTACCAGGTCGTCGTGCGGCAGCAGGCGGCGGGGTGGGTCGATGACCGCCAACAGCACCAGCCCCTCGGGAAGCCGCGTCCGCTTCGATGAAGCCGGGGCAGTGGTGCGCATCGGCATCAGCAGCACGCCCGGACGCGCCTGGCGCGAGTCGGGATCGGCCAGCGCGGCCAGCAGTTGTTCCAGCGCGCCCGCCTCCGTGCGTCGCTTGGTGGCGAGCTTGCCGTCATTCACCTGCAGGCCGTGCCGCCCGGCGATGAACTGGTATCCGGCGAAATTGCCTTGCACCACCGTACCGTCGAAGGACACGGCCAGCATCGGATGGATGAGGTGGTCGAGGGTCGTCTGCGCGATGCGTTCGCGCGTGGTCGGTGCGCCGGCGGTGCCTGCGAGCGGCATCCGTGCATCGGCAACGGTATCTGCAATCGACAACTTGCGCAGCCAGTACTCAGGTAGGCGTCGCGAAGGACTTCGGACCGGGCAGGGCAAGGGCGGTTGTGCGAAGGGGACAAGTTTATCGCATGCTGGAACCGTATAGCCATTGAGTGGCTGGGCGATACGACCCCCAGCCAGCCTTGGCTTGACTTCTCGCTTCGATTTTCGGGCCTGCCATGCGCTCCGGCAGGAAGTTTGTACAGGTCAACCTTGAAGACTCTCGTCATGTGGGAAACATCCCGCCGCGGACGCGGTGGTGTACGGATTCCCTGTCGGCGCATGTGCGGCATGCATGAACAGGACCTGCCAAGCAAAAGCATGCGCGACATCGATCATCCGCTGAAGTAGACATTTCACGAACGAAGCTTCGCCGTGACGCAGCTGCGCGGGCCGCTGACGCTGACGACACTCGAGGCTGTCGACGAAGCATCCGAGGCCACGGAACCGCAGGCGGGCATCGCGGTTTCCCATCAGTTCCGGTTCGCGAGCGAGTACCTGCACCACCTGCTGTCCATGGCAACCGACCCTTCGACCGACACCCTGCCGGAGATCGACATCATCGATCGCCGGCTCGCACTGTCCGGCGCGGCGCCCCTCGGCGCCCCGGTGCGGACGGTGCGCGTGCGAACCGCCGTGCTGGGGTCCGACATGACGGTCGAGGCCGGGATCGGACAGGTCGCGGAGCAGCCGCACTGGGTGCCTCGTTGCGCCGGCATGGGCTTGCCGGGCGGGCCCCGGCCGGCCGTGCAGCATCTGATGCGACGACGCGATATCGAGCCCTGCCTGCTGGTCCGTTCGCTGCACTGGATCGGACTCAGGCCGACCCGTAGACCTGGGCGGGGGACCGACCCCGGGCGTTGAGCCGGGGAGGCTGGGCTGGCCACGCGCGACGCGGCCAGCGGAACCCACTTCCCGGAGAACGCCATGAATACCGCTTCGCTGATCAAGCTTGCATCCGTCTCGGCAGTCCTCGCGCTGTCCGCATCCCCCGCACTGGCGGCGACCATCACCTGGGCCAACTGGACGTCGACCACCGCCGCCACCGCGGGCACCGTGGGCATCACCTTCACCGGCCAGGGCGGCAACCTCGACATCGATGCCCGCAACTGGCAGCCGGTGTCCACCTGGGCCGATGGCGTGGTGATAGGCAATGCGCCGGTCGCCGGTTCCGCCATCCGCACGCGCACCGGTGGCGGCAGCCAGCTGAACACGGTCACCTTCCCGCAGGCGGTGCTGAACCCGGTGTTCGCGATCTGGAGCCTCGGCCAGCCGAACAACAGCGCCGACTTCACCTTCGACCAGCTACCGACCTTCGTCGCCGGTGGCGGCGCGCAGGAATACGGTGGCATCCCGATCAGCGTCAGTGGCAACGTCGTGCGCGGCACCGGCGAGCGCAACGGTTCGGTGATCTTCTACGGAACGTTCCAGGGCATTTCTTGGACCAACCCGATCTTCGAGAACTGCCACGGCTTCACCGTCGGCTTCGACGAGCCGGCCGCGTCGGTCGTGCCGGTCCCGGCCGCTGCATGGCTGCTGGGTACCGGCCTGCTCGGCCTCGTCGGCTGCTCGCGAGGCGCAGGCCCCGCGGCGATTCGGCTTGCGGTCAGGGCACCGGCCAGCCGATCCATTCGCACACGCCGCGCCCCATGATCCACTCCTTGTCGGATGCGGTCAGCCAGGGGATCTCTTCCGTGAACATCGTCACGTGCTGGCGATAGGCGATCGGGGAGCGCGACAGGTCCGTCCCCCAGAAAAGCCGCTTCGGACCGAACGCATCGTAGGCGCGTTGCAGGTAGCCGTGCAGCGAGCGGTAGGGGTAGCTGTCGTTGGTGTAGCAGGGGAGGGCGCTCGCCTTGGCGGCGACATTGGGCCGCTTCGCGATCGCCAGCAGCTTGTCGAAATCGGCAAACGCCTCCGCATCGCGCTGCTTGCTGTTCAGCCCGAAGTGGTCCATGACCAGCCGCAGGCCGGGGTAGCGTTCCGCGACCTTGCCGATCTCGGGCACCAGCCGGTGCGGCACCAGCACGTAGATCGGCACGCCGGCCTTCTCCGCCTCGCCCCAGACCCAGTCCATGTGGCCTTCGGTCAGCAGGGCTTCGAGCATGGGCAGGTGGAAGGTGAAGCGCAGGCCGAGCATGCCCGGCTGCCTGCGCCAGGCGGCGAGCGAACCACGGGCTGCCGGGTCCTGGGGATCGATGCGGCCCATGGTCGCGAACCGGGTCGGATGCGCGAGGTGCGCGGCGATCGCCAGGTCGTTGCGGTCGCCTTCCCACGACGGCGGCACGATGACCACCCGGTCGACGCCGGCCTCGTCCATCTCGCGCAGCAGGTCGGCGTGGTCGAGCGGGATCGGCCGCTGCGCTTCCGCACGTTTCGGCCAGGGGCGTCCGGGCGTGTCCGCGCCCCAGATGTGTACCTGCGAATCGACGATCAGCATCGCCTTTCTCCTCGTTGCCCGGTCCGGGCCTTCGTTGTCCGTGTAGTGCCGGGTCTCGGCCCGGGTTTCAGCCGTTGCGCTTCAGCCAGCGTGCGGGCAGTGCCACCGCATCCGCCGCGCCCATCCCTTCCTTCGACGCCTCGTCGAACATGTCGAGTGCCCGCTGCGTCACCGGCAGCGTCGCGCCCAGCGAAGCTGCCTCGTCGATCATCGTCTGCAGGTCCTTGCGGATCAGGTCGACATCGAAGGTGACCGGACCGGTGTCGCCCCCTGCCAGTGCCTTGGCGATCGTGGCGCCGCGCACCTTGAGCACGTTCGGTCCGCCGGAGGTGTCGGCGAGGATGTCCATGATGCGTGCCGGCTCCAGCCCGAGCGGCTTGATCAGGGTCAGCGCCTCGCCCAGGGCCTGCCAGTAGACCAGCAGCGGCAGGTTGATCGCGAGCTTCATGCTGGCGCCGGCACCGGCCGGGCCGATGTGCTCGACGCGGCGGCAGAGTTGCTCCAGCAGCGGCTTCGCGCGTGCGAAGTCCTCCGCGCTGCCGCCGGCGAAGCCGAGCAGCTTGCCGTCGCGGGCCGGACCCGTGGTGCCGCCGACCGGGCATTCGATCACCGCCGCGCCGAGCGCCTTCAGCCGGGCGGCCAGGTCGCGCTGCGTCTCCGGCCGCAGGGTGCTCATCTCGATCACCAGCTTGCCGGCCAGGCTGCCGGTGCCCGCGCCGGACGGGCCGAAATAGGTCGCCTCGACGGCCTTCGCATCGGCGACGATGCTCAGGATCGCCTCGCTCGCTTCGGCCAGTGCACGCGGGGTCGCCGCCACCTGGGCGCCCGCTGCAGCAAGTGCCTGCGCCTTCTCCGGCGAGCGGTTCCAGACGAATACTTCATGGCCGAGCCCGAGCAGGCGCGTCGTCATTGCCGCGCCCATGCGGCCGATACCCAGGATTCCGATCTTCAACGGGGAGCCTCCGGAGATGAAAGACCGCGAACTTGACACCGCTTGCGCCCGGCGTCAATTTAGGCGGGCACCGACAGCGGGGGGAAGGAAGATGACAGAGCGTACGGGACCGGCGCAGACCGGTGGTGCAGGGCAGGCCCCCGTGGCTGCCGGGGAACCGATCGTCAGGGACGGCATGCTGTGCGCGTTCGACGTGCCGATCGCGATGGACGATGGCGTCGTGCTGCGCGCCGACGTGTTCCGTCCGGTCGGCGACGGACGTTTCCCGGTGCTGCTCACCTACGGCCCCTATGCCAAGGGCCTGGCGTTCCAGGACGGGTATCCCAGCGCCTGGCAGCGCATGGTCGCGGAACACCCGGATGTCGCGTACGGGTCCAGCAACCGCTACCAGAACTGGGAAGTGGTCGACCCCGAGAAATGGGTGCCGGAAGGTTATGCCTGCGTGCGCGTCGATTCGCGCGGTGCCGGCCGTTCGCCGGGCTTCATCGACCCGTTCTCCCCGCGCGAGACGCGCGACTTCCACGACTGCATCGAATGGGCCGGCGTGCAGCCCTGGTCGAACGGCCGGGTCGGGCTGAACGGCGTGTCCTACTTCGGCATCAACCAGTGGCACGTGGCCTCGCTGCAGCCGCCGCACCTGGCGGCGATGTGCATCTGGGAAGGGGCGGCCGACTTCTACCGCGACATGTCCCACCATGGCGGCATCCTGTCGACCTTCTGGGCCAACTGGTACGACATGCAGGTGAAGACCGTGCAGTACGGGCTGGGCGAGCGCGGCGCGCGCAGCCGGGTCACCGGCGCGCTGGTGTGCGGCGACGAGACGCTGTCGGACGCGCAGCTCGCGGCTAACCGGTGCAGCTTCGGCGACGACATCCTCGCCCATCCGTTCGACGACGAATGGCACCGCTCCCGGTCGCCGCGCTGGGACAAGGTCACCGTGCCCTTCCTGTCGGCCGCGAACTGGGGCGGGCAGGGCCTGCATCCGCGCGGCAACTTCGAAGGCTTCCTGCGCGCCGCGTCGACGCAGAAGTGGCTGGAAGCCCACGGGCTCGAGCACTGGACGCACTTCTATACCGACTACGGCCGTCGGTTGCAGCTGCGCTTCTTCGACCATTTCCTGAAGGGCATCGACAACGGGCAGGATCGCGCGCCGCCGGTGCTGCTGCAGGTACGCCACCTCGACCGGTTCGAGGAACGCACCGAGGATGCGTGGCCGATCGCGCGCACCCGCTGGACGAAGCTGCACCTCGATCCCGCCAGCGCCACGCTCGAGGCACAGCCACCGGCATCGGCCGCCACCTGCACCTTCGACGCCACCGGCGACGGCGTCACCTTCCTCGCCCCGCCGCTGGCTGCGGACACCGAGATCACCGGCCCGATCGCCCTGCGCCTGTGGCTGTCCTCCACGACCACCGATGCCGACGTGTTCGCGGTGTTCCGCGTGTACACCCCCGACCTGCGGGAGGTGGTGTTCATGGGCGCGATCGACCCGCATACGCCGGTGGCCCAGGGCTGGTTGCGGGCATCCCACCGCGCCCTCGACCCGGCGCTGTCGACCGAATGGCGGCCGTACCACCGGCACGACCGGGCCGAGCCGCTGGTGCCGGGCACGCCTGTCGCGCTCGACATCGAGCTGTGGCCGACCTCGATCGTCGTGCCCGCCGGGCACCGGCTGGCCCTGACGATACGCGGCCGCGACTACGAATGGCAGGCGTCGACCGGCGCCCGGCTGTCCAATTTCCGCAACGAACTGAAGGGCTGCGGGCCGTTCCTGCATGACGACCCGCGCGACCGGCCGCGATCGGTGTTTGCCGGCCGCACCACGCTGCACGCCGGCCCCGGCCACGACGGCTGGCTGCTGCTGCCGGTGATCGACTGACCGGGCGAAGGCCACCCATGCGTTTCGAAGTGCTGCACACCACCCGCTACCGGTATGCGAATCCGGTGACCTTCGGCGAGCACCGGCTGATGTTCCGGCCGCGCGCGGCGCACGACAGCCGGGTGCTCGACGACTCGCTCGAGGTGTCGCTGCCGCATGCCGTGCGCTGGATCCAGGACGCGTTCTCGAACTCGGTCGCCTTCGTCACCTTGCCCGAGCCGGGCCTGGACCTCTCCTTCCGCTGCCGCTTCACCATCGAGCACCTCGGCCTGCGCGAGGCCGAGCTGCCGCTCGAGCCGCGCGCGATGCACGTGCCGCTGCAGCACTCGCCCGACGAGTGGCTCGACCTGCAGGCATTCATGCGTCCGCATACCGATGATCCGGACGGCGTCGTCGCGGCCTGGGCCAAGCGCTTCCTCGACCGCAGCCGGGACACGCGCGAGGTGCTGAAGGAGATGATGGACGACATCCGCGACAACTTCGCCTACCAGTCGCGCGATACCGAGGGCACCCAGTCGCCGCTGGAGACGCTGGTCCTGCGCAGCGGCACCTGCCGCGACTATGCATGGCTGATGATCGAGGCGTTGCGCCGGCTGGGCATCGCCTGCCGTTTCGTCTCCGGGTACCTGTACGATCCTGCCCTCGATCCCCAGGGCGACGCGGACTTCTCCACCCCGGTGTACGGTGCGGGCGCAACCCATGCCTGGCTGAACGCCTTCCTTCCCGGCGCAGGCTGGGTGGCCTACGATCCGACCAACCGCCTGACCGGCGGGCACAGCCTGATCCGGGTCGCCTACGCGCGGCATCCGGCGCAGGCGGTGCCGCTGGCCGGTTCCTGGTATGGCGCGGCGAGCGACTACCTGGGCATGTCGGTGCAGGTGAACGTCCGCCGACTTCAAGAAGGAGACTATCGATGACCCTCGACCTGTACGGATTCTGGCGCTCTCTCGCCACCTTCCGCGTGCGCATCGCGCTGAACCTCAAGGGGCTCGACTACCGCGAGCACATGGTCGACATCTTCACGGGCGACCAGTACGAGGCTTCGTTCCGTGCGATCAACCCGATGTCTGCGGTGCCAGCCCTGGTCGAGCCCGGGCACCCGCCGCTGACGCAGTCGATGGCGATCCTCGAATACCTGGAGGAGGTCTACCCGGATCCGCCGCTGCTGCCGGCCTCGCCCCGTGCCCGGGCGCATGTGCGTGCGCTGGCGATGATCATGGTGGCCGACACGCATCCGCTGATGGTGCCCAGGGTACGCAACTACCTGTCCGACGTGCTGGGTCTCGACGAACCGCGGCGGATGGCGTGGCTGGAGCACTGGAGCCGGACGGCGTTCTCGGCGCTGGAGGCGCAACTCGCGGACGTGCCGGGGCCGTTCTGCGCCGGACCGTCGCCGACCCTGGCCGATATCTGCCTCGCCACGCAGATGGTCGGCGCCCGGCTGTCGCGCTTCGACATGACTGCCTTCCCGGCGTGCAACCGGATCGTCGACAATTGCCTGCAGATCGACGCGTTCGCGCGGGCGCATCCGCTGCGGCAGAGGGGCGCGCCAGCGGCGTCCTGAGCCCGCGCGCCCGACGGCAGCGTCCCTTCAGGGTTGCGAGCCGGCAGGGACGTCTCCCTTGGACGCGCCGGATCAGCCGGCGCGCGTCGCCCGGCGGCGGGCGGCGGCCCCGAGCAGCAGCAGGCCGGTTCCCAGCAGCGGCAGCGCGGCCGGCACCGGCACGACGGCCACGTTGCCCTGGCGGAACCACAGGTCGAACGGGAACAGCGCCGGATCGTTGAAGCCCGGTGCGTCGCCGAACGGTTCGCCCGCCGGGTAGGCGTCCACCTGGTAGCCGGTGGCCATCACGCCGAAGTTGCCCGGGTACGTCAGGTCGCCCATGAAGAACTCGATCCAGTAGGTCGAACCGGGCGTGAGCGCAACCGGTGCACCGAACAGGAAACGGGTGACCACCGGATCCGCGGTCGCCTGGTCGCCATAGCTGGTCGCCCCGCTGGTGCCGAGGATCGCGCCGCCGATCGTGCCCGAGCGGATGCGCACGAACAGGTCGGTCGGCCCGTCGATGAACGCGGGGCTCTGGTCGTTGATCTGCAGTTCGACCGCGTTCATAGTGCCGATCGTCGGCACGAAGGACTGACCGATCGTCTGTTTCGTGGTGAGCCCGCCGAAGATCGGCAGCGCGTCGTTGCGCTGGTCGATGGTGAACGTGGCGGCCGAAGCGGCTGTGCAGGCTGCCGTGGCGAGTGCGGCAACGGCCGTGCGGAACACATGGGAAGCGGCGCGGAATCGATCTGAGTCAGGCGGCAAGGCATTCATCTGCATCTCCCGGTTGAATTCCCATCCGGAGTTTGCACGCGAAGAATGCCGAATGTCCATCGCTGCAGTGCGTTGCCAGCGGGTGGGGACCCCGCGCATGGCCGCAGCTGCGCCGGCGATTCAGTTCAACCGGCGCTGGCCACTGGCGTCCCCGTACCAGTCGAACGGCTTCCCGGACACGTTGGTCATCACCGCCTTCACGCTGAAATGGGCGTCGAACGACTCGGTACCGAACTCGGAGCCGATGCCGGAATCCTTCACCCCGCCCCAGGGCGAGGCCGGGTCCAGCCGGTGGTGGTCGTTGATCCAGAAGATGCCGCAGTCGACCCGGCGCGCGATGCGGTGCGCGCGCGCGACGTCCGCGGTGCGCACGCCGGCGGCCAGGCCGTACGGCGAATCGTTCGCGATGCGCACCGCCTCGTCCTCGGTGTCGAAGGGGATCACCACGGTCACCGGCCCGAACACCTCCTCGCGCGCGATGGTCATCGACGGCGTGACGCCGGCGAACACCGTCGGCTGCACGAAATAGCCGTTGGCCAGCGCGCCTTCCAGGTGGTCCGGCGTACCGCCGCCGGTCACCGCATGGGCGCCCTCGTGGCGGGCGATGTCCACCAGCTTGAGCACGCGTTCGCGCTGGCGCGCCGAGATCACCGGGCCCATCTGCGTCGTCGGCAGCGCCGGGTCGCCGACGCGGATCGCCGCGGCCTTGCGTGCGAGGCGGTCGACGAACTCGTCATGGATGCTGCGCTGGACGATGTGGCGCGCGGCACAGACGCAGGTCTGGCCCGCCGCGATGAACGCACCGAACGCGGCATAGTTCACCGCCTGTTCGAGGTCGTAGTCGTCGAACACGATCACCGGTGTCTTGCCGCCGAGTTCCATGGTCTGGTGCGCGAAATGGCGCGCCGCGAGCGCGCCCGAGATGCGTCCGGCCTCGGTGCCGCCGGTGAGCACGAACTTGTCGATGCCGGGATGTTCGGCCAGTGCCTTGCCGGTGGTCGCGCCCAGGCCGGTGACCACGTTGAACACGCCCGGCGGCAGCCCGGCATCGACGAAGATCCGCGCCAGCCGCAGCGTGGTCAGCGGCGTGTACTCCGAGCACTTGACCACCGTCGTGCATCCCGATGCGAACACCGGCGCCAGGCTCTTCGCCATGATCATCAGCGGGTGGTTGAACGGCGTGCAGTTTCCGACGACGCCGATCGGCGAGCGCTGGGTGTAGCAGAGATAGTCGCCCTCGACCGGGATCACCGCATCGCGCCGCGCCAGCGCCAGTCCGGCGTTGTAGCGGAAGAAATCCGGCAGCCGCCCGAGCTGCGCGCGCGTCTCGGTGATCGGCCGTCCGTTGTTGCGGGTCTCGAGCTGGTAGAGCTCCTCGAGGTGGTCTTCCAGCGCATCGGCCAGCTTGTTCACCAGCCGTGCCCTTGCCCGCACCGTCATCGCCGCCCACGGCCCGCTGGAGAACGCGGCGCGCGCCGACTGCACCGCGGCATCGACATCCTCGTCGGTCGCGTGGCCGATGCGGGCGATGACTTCGCCGCGCGACGGGTCGAACACGTCGATGAGTTCCGGCGACGATGCGGGCCGCTCGCTGCCGTCGATGAACAGGCCGCGGGTGGGGATGGAGGAGGTGGAGCCGCGCTGGCTCCCGGCAGGTGTCGACATCGACAGTCTCGTCAGTTGGGGTCGGGTCGGAACGATACCTCGCTGCGCGTCCGTTGTGCGCAGGGACGCCTGCGCCGGGTGCTCTCCGACGTTCGGTGCCGGCCCCCCGATACCCGCGTCTGTTCCACCTCCGTCCGGTACGACGAACGACTGCGCGGCACTACCACCAGTGCGGAGGGCGAACGTCGGACGGGCCTGTATCGACGCACGTGCACCGGATGAATGCCGGATGGCGGTACGGCTCCAACCCGGCACCAGCCCCGAATGTCAAGCCCCCTTGTCCCGCGCCCGCCAAAGGACGACCATCGCTCCCTGCCCGCCACGACGCGGCCGCCCCGCAACGCGAGCCAGAGGAGCCGTCATGCCCACCATCGAAGTGTCCGGCCACGCCGTCGAATACAAGCAGTGGGGCAGCGGCCCGGACCTGGTGCTGGTGCATTCACTGCTGACCGATGCCAGCGTGTTCGGAGGCATCGCGCCGGTGCTGGCAGCGTCGCGCCGCGTGACCGCGATCAACCTGCCCGGTTACGGCGCGAGTGCCGCGCGCCCGCTCGACAGCATCGCCGGCTATGCGGCATTCCTGCGCGCAGCCTTCGACGCGCTGGCGATGCCCGACAGCACGGACCTGTTCGCCAATGGCTTCGGTGCATTCGTCGCGATCGTGTTCGCACTCGACAACCCCGGCCGCATCCGGCGGCTGGTGGTCGCCGATGTCAACGCCGGCTTTCCGGAAGCCGGCCGCGTGCCGTTCGGCATGATGGCCGGCAAGGTCACCGAGGGCGGCATGGAAACGGTGCTCGACGCCGCCATCGGCCGCATGTTCCCGGAGCCGTTCCAGCAGGCGAACGCTGCGGTCGTCGCCGATCGCAAGCGCCGTCTCGCCACCGCCGACCCGGCGGCCTTCGCGCGGGCCTGCCGCGCGCTGGCGGCCCTCGATCTCGTCGAGCGCCTGCCCGCGCTCGCCGCGCCCACGACCGTCCTGTGCGGCGAACTCGACCGCACCACGCCGCCGGAACTGGCGGAGCGCATGGCCGGGCTGATACCCGGCGCGCGCTATGCGGCGATCCCCGGCAGCGGCCACTGCCCGATGCTGGAACAACCGGCGGCGCTGGTCGCGCTGATCGAAGGAGCCCTTGCATGAAAACGATCCTCCGTTTCACCACCGTCCTTGCGCTGCTGTGCACCGCCGCCGTCTCGTTCGCGCAGGCACCGCAGAACGTGCGCATCCGGGCGACCATCACCGCGATCGACGGTGATGTGCTTTCGCTGAACTCGCGCGAAGGCACGGCGATGAAGGTGCGAATGACCGAGAAGACGACGGTGGCGACCGCGCGTGGGCTGAAGCTCGTCGACCTGCCGAAGAACGCCTTCATCGGCATCACCGCGGTGAAGGGGCCGGACGGCGTACTGGTCGCACGCGGGCTGCACATGATCCCGAAGACCGCCAACGAGGGCCATACCCAGTCGGACTTCGAGCCGGGCGCATCGATGACCAACGCCTACCTGGAAGCCAACGTGCAGACCAGCAGCGGCGGCGACCTGACGGTGGTCTACAAGGACGGCATGCAGCGGGTGCGGGTGCCGATCGGGACGCCGGTCGTCGCCTTTGATCCCGCCGACCGGTCCGCGCTTGCGCCAGGCGTCTACGTGATCGTGGCGGCGCAGGTCGGCCCCGACAACACGATCACGGCACTGCGCATCCAGGCCGAGAAGGCCGGCGTCAAGCCGCCGCAGTAGCAGACGACCGACGGCGGCCCGATACCTTCAGGGGTATCGCCATACGTATCCGCTGGACGACATGTGTGCCCTGTTCATGCGCGCGAAATGACGAGGGGAAACCACGCTGGAACGCGTGGCGGCTTCAGGCCCGTCAGAAACGCGGAGACTGGAGATTGATCGAGTCGAGACTAGTCCGAACGGACTAATGCGGGGTATCGATCAGCTTGCAAAACGGCGAAGGCACCGACATGATGGAAGACGAGTGCTGCTTATTGCAACGTTGCAATGCGGGCGCCGGCCCGAATGTCGGCACCACCCATCGAGAGGTTCGAATGAAGACCATTCACACGCTCACGCTCGCCGCGCTGCTCGGCTGCAGTGCAGCCCAGGCCGCAGACTTTTCCTTTACCGGCACATTCCGTCAGGACGATGACATCCAGTTATTCAGCTTCAACGTCGGGGCCGCATCGTCCAACGTCGTGCTGCGTACCTGGTCGTATGCGGGCGGCGTGAACGCGGCGGGTGCGACCATCGCCCGCGGCGGCTTCGACCCGATCCTCGCTCTGTTCGATTCGACCGGCCTGCGCATCGGCCAGAACGACGACGGTGGCTTTCCGGACGTGGCGGTCGACCTGAGCGGCGCCCGGTTCGATACCTACCTTCAGATCGGCACTCTGGCTCCGGGACAGTACACCGCGGCTGTCATGCAGTTCGACAATTTCGCTGGTATGACACTCTCGGACGCCTTCACCCGCACCGGCCAGGGCAACTTCACGTCAGGCTTCGGTTGTGCTGCCGGATCGTTCTGCGACGTCAGCGGCAATGCGAACTTCAATTCGCGCACGAACGCCTGGGCGTTCGACATCCTCGGTGTCGAGTCCGCGGCCGTGGCCACGGTGCCGGTCCCCGCAGCGCTGCCGCTGATGGCCGCGGGCCTCGGCCTGTTCGGCTTCTTCGCACGCCGGCGCACTGCCTGATCGAATGCGGTCCCTTCGGGGCCGCGCATCGGTTGCATCGAGAACCCCGCGCAGGCGGGGTTTTTCGTTTCGGGTCGGATGCACACGTTTACACTCCGCCCGCAGCGATTCGCGGGCGGAGCGGATGGCATGAAGCGTTTCCTGAAACTGATGCACGAGATCGGTGGGATCGGCATGACCGGTGCGCTGGCCGCCCACCTCATCCTGGTCATCACCGCGCCCGACACGTCGCTCGCCGAATACGCAGTGGTGCGCCAGTCGATCCTCGCGGTGTCGAAGTACCTGCTGCTGCCGTCGCTGCTGATCGTGCTGGTGTCCGGCCTGCTGGCGATGGCGGTGCACTACCCGTTCTGCCAGGCGCGCTGGGTATGGGCGAAGGCACTCACTGGCATCGGGCTGCTCGAGGGCACGCTGGTGACCGTGCAGGGGACCTCGCGCCGCGCGGCGGAACTGTCCGCCGCTGCCGTGGACGGACAGGCCGATCCGGCACTGATGGCCGAACTGCTGCGCACCGAATGGATCGGCCTGTGGACGATCCTGGCGCTGTCGCTGCTGAATGTCGTGCTCGGCGTGCTGCGGCCCTGGCTCGGGCGCCGTCCGGCCGCGGCAGCCTGAGCGCTTCAGCCGTCGAACAGGTTCCGGTGGGCGCAGGTCAGGTGGGCCACCACGGCCGCCCGCGCAGCCGCGGCATCGCGCGCCTTGAGGGCAGCTACGATCGCGCGATGCTGGCGCTGGTACTCCAGCCGCAGCGCTTCGGTGACGATCCGATCGCGCAGCTTGCCGAACTCCGTCTGCTGGCGCGCCGCGTGGAACAGTTCGAAGATACCGGCGATCAATGCATTGTGGGCCGCCGCCGCCAGTGCCTGGTGGAGCGCGGCATCCCACAGTTCGAACTCGCCGAGCGTGACCGCGGCCTCGGCGCGGTCGAGGCAGTGGTCCATGCGCTGATAGTCTGCCGGGGTGGCGTTGACCACGATCAGTTCCACCGCAGCAGGCTCGATGCGCAGCCGCGCATCCATCAGTTCGCCCGGGCTGGCGCGGGCGACGCTCGGCAGGTCGGCCGAGGCAGGCGCCAGCGGAGCTGCAATGAAGGTGCCGCGGCCGACCTCGCGGCGGATCCGGCCTTCGGCTTCCAGGTCGGCCAGGGTGCGCCGGACCGCATTGCGCGGCAGGGCGAAGCTCGATGCGAACTCGCGTTCCGTCGGCAGCCTGCGCCCGGGGCCGTCCGGGGCGAGCGCCTGTGCGAGCAGGAACGCGCGCAATTCGCGGGTGGAGGCTCGCTGCTGCTTCGGGGGCGCCATAGTACCGTCGAAACTAAACCAATGTGTCGATTGGTTCAACCATGGATCATCCTGCACCGCCGCGAAGGTGGTGCGTCGCAGCAAGAAGGCCTATCGATCGTCTAGGTATAACGGATCTGTCAAGCCTTGCGCGATTGGTTCATCGTGTTTGAACCAATGCCGTTTCTGGTTGACGTTGGGTCAGTGTCACGGCTAGGATCCCACAGCGGTGAGTGCGCGCCGGCGCGGTCCCGTCCCGGGACAGCCGCCGAGCGTCCCGGGCGTGCCGGAGAGGAGACAACACACGATGGCCGATTCGCAGCTTCAATCCGCGCTCGCGCACTGGGCGCCGCGCCTGATCGCCAATGGCATTCCGCTGACCGACTTCCAGGACGTCACCGGCAGCCTTGCGTCCTGGAACGACTGGTGCAAGGCCTGGGTGGCGCGCGGCGACGTGCATGACCAGCTCGGCGAGACGGACCTCGCTGCCGGTCACCGGCTTTCCGCCGGCGAGCATTTCTCGCGCGCCGCGGTCTGCCATCACTTCGCCAAGTTCGTGTTCGTCGAAGACCTCGATCAGATGAAGCGGGCGCACATGAAGGCGGTGGCTTCGCGGGCGAAGGCGCTGCCGCTGATCGATCCGCCGGGCGAGCGGGTCGAGATCCCGTTCATGGGCACCACGCTCAAGGGCGAGCTGCGCAAGCCGGCCGGCAGCGTGCGTCCGCCGGTGCTGGTGATGTGCATGGGCCTCGACTCCTGCAAGGAAGAGATGGACGCGTACGAGCGCAACTTCCTCGAGCGCGGCATCGCGACGCTGGCCTTCGACGGCCCGGGGCAGGGCGAGGCGGAGTACGAGTTCGCGATCCGCGGCGACTACGAGGTCCCGGTGAAGGCGGTGTTCGACTGGATCGAGACGCGCAGCGACATCGACCATGGCCGTGCCGCCCTGTGGGGCGTGTCGCTCGGCGGCTACTACGCGCCGCGCGCGGCCGCGTTCGAGAAGCGTGCGAAGGCCTGCATCGCGCTCTCCGGTCCGTACAACATGGGCGCGAACTGGGACGGGCTGCCGGAACTCACCCGTCGTGCCTTCCAGGTGCGCGCCAAGTGCGCGACGCCGGAAGAGGGCCGCAAGGTCGCGCTCACGCTGTCGCTCGAGGGGCTGGCCTCGAAGATCACCTGTCCGCTGTTCCTGGTCGCCGGCAAGCAGGACCGCATCATCCCCTGGCAGGACGCCGAGCGCGTGGCGCGCGAAGCCGGCGGCCCGGTGGAACTGCTGATGGTCGAGGATGGCAACCACGTGGTGAACAACCGCGCCTACCGCTACCGCACGCAGACCGCAGACTGGATGGCCGCACGCCTGGGCCTTCCGAAACGCTAGGGCGGCGCGAGCCGTCCCTGCAGTGGTCGCGCGAGCGGCCTGCCGATACCGCGAGGCTGCTTGAGCAGCCCGTCGAATCCCCAAGGAGATGTCCATGACCCGTTTGATCGCAGGCGCCGCCGTCGCCGCCCTTGCCGTATCGATGAACCCGATCGACGCACAGGCCCAGGACTTCCCGAACCGACCGGTACGGATCGTCGTGCCGTTCTCCGCCGGCAGCGCGACCGACATCCTGGCGCGCACGGTGGCGGCGCGCCTGACCGAGATGTGGGGGCAGCAGGTGCTGTCGGACAACCGGCCCGGTGCGCTGGGCATCATCGGCACTGAACTGATGCTCAAGGCGAACCCCGATGGCCACACGCTGCTGATGGTGTCCTCGGGGCATGCGGCGAACGCGACGCTCGCGGCAAACAAGCTGCCGTTCGACACCATCAAGGACTTCGCCGGCATCGCACCGGTGGCGATCGTGCCGAACGTGCTGGTGGTATCGCCTTCGTCCGGGATCAAGAGCGTGCGCGACCTGGTCGAACTGGCTAAGAAGCGCCCCAACGGCCTGCTCTATGCGTCTGCCGGCATCGGCAGCTCCACCCACCTGAACGGCGAGGTGGTGCGCACGGCGCTCGGCATCCAGGCGCAGCACGTGCCGTTCAAGGGCGTGCCCGAGGGCCTGACCGACGTGATCGGCGGCCGCGTCGACTTCTTCATGGTGCCGCTGGTGGCGTCGCTCAGCCAGCTGAAGGCGGGCAAGCTGCTCGGCCTCGCCGTCGGCACCAACAAGCGTTCCTCCGTGCTGCCCGACCTGCCGACGCTGGTCGAGACCTATCCGAACGCCGGCTTCGATGGCTGGTTCGGCCTGCTTGCATCGTCGAAGACGCCGCGGCCGCTGGTCAACCGCCTGAACCGCGACGTGAACAAGGTGCTGTCGATGCCGGAAGTGCGCGACCTGTTCCTGACCCAGGGCGCCGAGACGATGTCGATGACGCCCGAGGCGTTCGACAAGTTCCTGGCCGGCGAAGTCTCGCGGCTGGGCAAGGTGGTGCGCGAGTCGGGCGCCAAGGCCGAGTAGCCGCGCATCGCCACGTCCCCGTATCCCTCGACGACAACCAAGGAAGCTGCCATGAAGAAGGAACACCTGCCGACCGGCGAGGCCCAGAAAGGCCGCGCCTATTCGCCCGCGGTGATCACCGAGGGCGGACGCATCGTCTGGCTCGCCGGCCAGACCGCGCTCACCGATGCCGATGGCAAGGACCTCTCGGGCAACTTCGAGGCGCAGGCCGAGCGCATCTTCGACCTGCTGAACGCGACCATCGGCCGCGCCGGGGGCACGCTCGCCGACATGGTCACGATGACGGTGTTCATCAACGATCCGCGCAACGGCGACAGGTTCGTCGCGCTGCGCGGCAAGCGCTTTCCCGATGGCAAGTACCCGGCCAGCGCGCTGATCACCGTGTCGCATTTCGCGCGGCCCGGGTTGCTGATCGAGATCCAGGGCGTCGCGGTGGTGTCGGAATGAAGCGTGGCCTGCGGCTTTCCTCGACGTCGGCAGTCGTTGCCGCAGCCACGACCCTTCTGGCGGCCGGCGCTGCCCTTGCGCAGGCGCCGAAGTACCCGACCAAGCCGATCCGCATCCTGGTCACGCTCGGGCCGGGTTCGGCCGGCGACAACCTGTCGCGCGTGATGGCAGACGGACTGTCGCGGCAGCTCGGGCAGCAGGTGGTGGTCGACAACCGGCCGGGCGCCGGCGGCAACGTCGCGGCGGAACTGGCCGCGCGCGCGGCCCCCGACGGCTACACGCTGTTCATCACCACCATCAGCACCCATGGCATCAACCCGTCGCTGTACGGGAAGCTCAACTTCGATCCGATCAAGGACTTCGCGCCGATCATCCTCGCGGCGTCGAGCCCGAACATGCTGGTCGTGCATCCGTCGCTGCCGGTGAAGACGGTGAAGGACTTCATCGCGCTGGCGCGGCAGAAGCCGGGCGAACTGACGTACTCGTCGGGTGGCACCGGCACCTCGCAGCACATGGCCGGCGAACTGTTCGGCATGCTCACCGGCACGAAGCTCACCCACATCGCCTACAAGAGCACGCCGCTGTCGGTCAACGCAGTGCTCTCCGGCGAGACCATCGCCTCGTTCGCCAGCGTGTCGGTGGTGTCGGGCATCGTGCAGTCGGGCAAGCTGCGCACGCTGGGCGTGACCAACGCGAAACGCATCCCGTCGCTGCCCGACCTCCCGACGATCGCCGAGAGCGGCGTGCCCGGCTTCGCGATCGCCGCCTGGTTCGGCTTCTCCGCCACCGGCGGCACGCCCGAGCCGATCGTGAACCTGCTCAACGGCGAGATGCGCAAGGTGCTGCAGGATCCGCCGACCCGGCAGAAGCTGGCGGCGCAGGGCATGGACGTGCTCGACAGCACGCCGGCCGAATTCGCCGCCTACATCCGCTCCGAGATCGAGCTGTGGGGCAAGGTGGTCAAGGCGTCGGGGGCGAAGGCGCAGTAGGCGCAGGTCGGAATCAATGCAAGCAAAGGCCGGCGGCGTCCCGCACCGACCGGCCAGGATCGAAACCGGAGGAGCATCGATGGAACACATGTGCACGCGTTCGAAGCAAGTTGTCCCCTGCCTGCAGGCCGCCGCCGGCGCGATCGCGCTGGTAGTCGCCGGCGGTGCATTCGCGCAGGCGGACGCGGCGAAGGACTTCCCCAACCGGCCGCTGCGCATCATGGGGCAGGGCGTCGGCAGCACCGCGGATTACCTGTCGCGGGTAATCGGCCAGAAGCTGACCGAACGCTGGGGCCAGCCGGTCGTGGTGGACAACCGCGCGGGCGCGGGCGGCACCATCCCGACCGAGGTTGCGGTGCGCGCGACGCCGGACGGCCATACACTGGTGATGGGCCATGCCGGGCCGATGGTGAGCGCGGTCACGCTGTACCCGAAGCTCTCCTACGACCCGGTGCGCGACCTGCAGCCGCTGTCGATGGTCGCGCAGGGCGTCACGGCGCTGGTGGTGAACAGCGCCCTGCCGGTGACCAGCGTGAAGGACCTGATCGCCTACGCGAAGCAGAAGGGGCGGCTGACCTATGGTTCCGCGGGCAACGGCACGATCAGCCACCTGTCGGGGGAACTGTTCAAGAAGGTCGCCGGCATCGACATGGAGCACGTGCCGTACAAGAGCGCCGGGTTCGCCCTGACCGGGCTCCTGTCCGGCGACGTGCAGGTGTCGTTCCTGTCCCCGGTCACCGTGGCCGGGCAGTTGAAGGCCGGCGGCGCGGCGAAGATGCGGCCGCTCGCCGTGTCGAGCCCGAAGCGGTTCATCGGTGCGCCGGATATCCCGGGCTCTGCCGAGGTCGGCCTGCCGCAGTTCGAGGCGCGCCTGTGGTTCGGCCTGTTCACGACGCAGAAGACGCCGAAGCCGGTGGTGGACAAGTTGCACCAGGCGATCGTCGAGATCCTGGCGATGCCGGACGTGCGGGAAACCATCCTGAAGCAGGGCATCGAAGTCGTATCGTCTTCGCCGGCGGAACTCGGTCGGTTCGTGACGGAAGAGATCAACCGCTGGACGCCGATCATCAAGGCAGCCGGCATCACTGCCGACTGACCCGGCGCGGTACGCCTGCATGAAGATCCGCACGCTCGGCCGCCACGGCCTGGAGGTCTCCGCCATCGGCCTGGGCATGGGCAGCACGACCACGAACTTCGGCGAGGCCGACGGCCAGGTGCAGGTGGCGACGATGCGCCGGGCACTCGACCTGGACGTGAACTTCCTGGATTCGTCGGATGCCTACCAGAAGGGCCGCCACGAGCAGCTGGTGGCCGAGGCGATCCGTGGCCGGCGCGATGAAGTGGTGGTGGTGTCGAAGTTCGGCAACTTCGACCTGCCCGGCGGGAGGAAGGGCTACAACGGCCGGCCCGACTACGTGCCGCAGGCCTGCGAAAAGAGCCTGAAGCAGCTCGGCGTCGACACCATCGACCTGTACTACCTGCACCGCATCGATCCCGATGTCCCGGTCGAGGACACCTGGGGCGCGATGGCGCGGCTGGTCGAGCAGGGGAAGGTGCGCTGGCTCGGCATCTGCGAGGCGGGTGCCGACACGCTGCGGCGCGCCGACGCGGTGCATCCGGTCACCGCGCTGCAGACCGAGTACTCCCTGTGGGAGCGCCATGTCGAACGCGAGATCCTGCCCGCCTGCCGCGAACTGGGCATCGGCTTCGTGCCGTACTCGCCGCTGGGCCGCGGCCTGCTGACCGGGCGCGTGCGCTCGCTCGACGACATCGCGCCGAACGACCGACGGCGCATCCATCCGCGCTTCCATGCCGGCAACATCGAGAAGAACCTGGAGCTGCTCGCGCCGCTGGAACGCATCGCCGCCCGGCGGCAGGCGAGCACCGCGCAGGTGGCACTCGCCTGGCTGCTGGCGCAGGGCGAGGACATCGTGCCGATCCCGGGCACCAAGCAGCAGAAGTACCTCGAACAGAACGTGGCCGCGGTCGACCTCGCGCTGGCGCCGGCAGACATCGCCGAACTGTCCGAGGCGTTCCGCCCGGGGATGGCCGCCGGCGAGCGCTATCCCGCCGGCTACTTCAGGACGCTCGGAGGCTGACCATGGCCGGATCCCCGCACGCCCCGCTCTATCCCCGGTTCTCCGATGCCGAGTTCGCCCGGCGGCATGCACGTGCGCGCCAACTGATGGCGGACGAGGGGCTCGCGGCGCTGGTCGTTTACGGCCACTCGGGCATGTCGCGCCACATGCAGGCCGACGTGCTCTGGCTGTCGGGCTTCTTCGGCAACCGCAACAACTACGTGGCGATGGTCGATGGCGGCGCGCCGGTGCTGTTCGCGCAGTCGCACAACCACGTGCCCAACGCGCGCGAGATGGCGTCGATCGAGACGCGCTGGGGCGGCGCCGATTCGGCGGCGACGATCGCGCGCTTCCTGCTCGATTCCGGCGTCGCCGGCAGCGCGGGCGGCGTGGTCGGCTGGGTCGGCGACGTGCCGGCCGCCGACTGGCTCACCTGGCAGAAGCTGCTGCCCGGCTGGACCTTGCGCGAGGTGACGCCGAGGTTCCGCAACCTGCGCCAGGTCAAGGGCGACGAGGAGATCGAATGGCTGCGCCGCGGCGCGCAGCTCACCGATCGCGCGCTGGAGGCGCTGATCGCCGGCGCGCGCGCAGGGCTGCGCGAGGCCGAGCTGGGCGCGATCGTCGAGTCGGCCGGGTTCGCAGCCGGCGGACTGCCGCACCTTTGCTACCTGTCCACCGGTGGCCAGGATGAAGCCTCCGCCTGCGTGCCGCGGCAGAACCTCACCCAGCGCGTGCTGCGCAGGGGCGACGTGGTCAACAACGAGATCAGCATCAGCCACTGGGGCTACTCCGGCCAGATCCAGCGGCCGATCTTCATCGGCGAGGCGCCCGGGCCGCGCTATGCGTCGCTGTGCGAGGTCGCGCTCGAGTCCTACCGGCGCGGGCTCGAGGTGCTGCGTGCCGGTGCCACCAGCGACGACGTGCTCGACGCCGCCGAGGTGATCCACGCGCGCGGCTACACCGTCAACGATTCCTTCCTGCACGGCTTCGGCGTCGGCCTGCTGCCGCCCAACCTCGCCACGAGGCGCACCGCGAAGGGCCGGTCGATCGCGCCGTTCGTGTTCGAGAAGAACATGTGCATGGTGCTGCAGCCGAACATCGTCACCGAGGACGAGCGCGCCGGCGTGCAGCTCGGCAACCTCGTGCGCATCACGGACACCGGCGCAGAGAACCTGCATTCGGTGCCGCTGCAGTTTTTCGTCACCGGCTGATGGAGGACGCCATGCACAGAAAGGCGACCCCTGCAGCCTGTTCCGTCGTCCCTGGAGGAGGAAGAGCGATGCACGTATCCGGATGGCTTTCGGGCAGCAGGCAGGGCACCGGCCGACGCCGGTCTATGTTCGCCGGCACGCTGGCGACCGTCATGTTTGCGCTGGCTGCGACCGTGGCGACTACCGCGGCCGCGCCGGGCGCAGCGCTCGCGGCCGACGTCAGGTATCCGGTGCGTCCGGTGCGGCTGGTGGTGCCGTTCCCGCCGGGTGCTGCGAGCGACTTCCTCGGCCGCACGCTGGGTGCGCGCCTGGCCGATACCTGGGGCCAGCAGGTGGTGGTCGACAACCGGCCGGGCGGCGGCGGCATCCTCGGCGGCCAGCTGGTGGCCAGCGCCGCGCCGGACGGCTACACGATGGCGCTGATCGGTACGCCACACCTGGCGGCACCGCTGCTTCAGCGCGAGCTGCCGTTCCGGCCCATCGAAGACTTCACCATGGTGATGCAGGTCGCCTCGCTCGCCAACATCCTGGTCGTCGCGCAGCAGCTGCCGGCGAAGACGCTGCCGGAATTCCTCGCCCATGCGAAGTCGCGTCCCGGCCAGCTGAACATGGGCTCGGCCGGCATCGGCAGCGGCTCGCACATGGCCGGCGAATTCTTCCGCCAGGCGGCCGGCATCGACACCGTGCACGTGCCGTTCAAACTGCTTTCGGATGCGTTGTCCGAGATGTTTGCCGGCCGCGTCCACTACTACGTGTTCCCGGTGGCCGCGATCGCGCCGGTGCTGCGCGAAGGACGGCTGCGCCCGATCGCCGTCACCTCCGGCAAGCGCGCGAGCGGCTTCCCCGATGTGCCGACGATGGCCGAGTCCGGCATGCCCGGTTTCGTGTACGACACCTGGTTCGGCATCATCGGCCCGGCGAAGCTGCCGGTGGCGATCGTCGACCGCTGGGTGGCCGACCTCGGGAAGATCCTGCGCGAGCCGGACACCATCGAACGCATGCTGAAGAGCGGCAGCGACCCGGCGCCCAGCAACGCGGCCGAGTTCCTCGCGCTGATGAAGGCCGAGTATCCGCGCTACGCGAAGCTCATCAAGCAGGCCAACCTGCGCAACGACTAGGAAGACGACGGCAATGGCAAGAGACCCCCGCGTGCAGTCCGCGATCGACCACTGGTCGCCGCGCTTCATCATCAACGGCGTGCCGTCGGCGGACTTCGCGGAAGTCACGGCCGCCTGCGAGACCTGGGACGACTGGTGCGCGGCGTGGGGCGAACGGGCGAAGGTGCACGAGGCGCTGGGCGAGCAGGCGCTGGCCGACGGCTACCGGCTGTCGGCGGGCGCGCACTTCACGCGCGCGGCCGTCTGCCACCACTTCGGCAAGTTCCTGTTCGTCAACGACCTCGTGCAGCAGAAGGCCGCCAACATGCGGGCGGTCGAGTGCCGCAACAAGGCGCTGCCGCTGATCGATCCGCCGGGCGAACGCGTCGCGATCCCGTACGAAGGCAAGGTCCTCTACGGAAACCTGCGCAAGCCGAAGGGCGTCGAGCGGCCGCCGGTGGTGGTGATGTGCATGGGCCTGGACTCCACGAAGGAGGAGATGGACGACTACGAGAACCGCTTCCTCGCGCGCGGCGTGGCGACGCTGCCGTTCGACGGGCCGGGGCAGGGCGAGGCCGAGTACGACTTCCCGATCTGCCCGGAGTTCGAGAAGCCGGTGAAGGCGGTGGTCGACTGGATCGAGACGCGCGCCGACCTCGATGCAAGCCGCATCGGCATCTGGGGCGTGTCCTTCGGCGGCTACTATGCGCCGCGCGCGGCCGCCTTCGAGAAGCGGATCAAGGCCTGCGTGTCGCTGTCCGGCGCCTTCCAGCGCAAGACCACCTTCGAGGGGCGGCCGGTGATCAACGTCGAGGCGTTCCGTGTACGCTCGGGGAGCAAGGACCTCGAGGAGGCAGGGCGGGTCGCGGCGCGGGTGAGCCTCGCCGACTGCGCGAAGGACATCACCTGCCCGATCTACATCCTGGCCGGCACGAAGGACAGGTTGACCGGCGTCGACCAGGCACGGAAGCTCGCCGAGGCGGTGTCCGGGCCGGTGACGCTGTCCATCGTCGAGGGGGGCAACCACGTGGTCAACAACTACTGGTACACCTACCGCGACCAGACGGCCGACTGGATGGCCACGCAGCTCGGGGTCGCGAAGCGCTGAGGCGCCGGCGACGGGACGGCCCGCGGCAGGCTGCGCCGCGCGCTGGGGCGGCACGCATCCGGACAAGCATACGAACATACCGACGGAGAAGCATCGATGGCGAAGAAGCTGAAGAAGGTCGAGCCGCAGCAGGTGAAGGCGGCGGACATCCCGGTCAAGGCCCGGCGCGGCAAGTCGCTGGCCGAGACGATGATGGAGTACCCCGACCCCGACCACCGCTGGGACCGCCCGCTGCAGGCGCCCGGCCGGATGCAGGTCGACTTCGAGGAGCGGGTCAACTTCCAGCGCCTGCACACCTACCGCCTCGCCCGCACCAAGGCGGCGCTCGCGCGCAGCGGCATGGGCGCGATGCTCTGCTTCGACCAGTACAACGTGCGCTACACCACCAGCACGGTGATCGGCGAATGGGCGCGCGACAAGCTGACCCGCTGGTCGCTGGTCACCGGCAACGGCGAGCCCTACATCTGGGACTTCGGCTCCGCCGCGCGCCACCACCGGATCTACTGCCCGTGGCTGCCGACCAACCATGTGTTCGCCGGCAACGTCGGCATGCGCGGCGCGATCAATCCGTCGGTGGGCCTGTTCGAGGAAGCGGCGAAGGAGATCTTCGACATCCTCAAGCAGGAGGGCGTGGCCGACATGCCGCTGGGCATCGATGTGGTCGAGCCGCCGTTCCTGTTCGCGCTGCAGAAGCTCGGCCTGAAGATCGTCGATGGCCAGCAGATGATGCTCGCGGCGCGCGAGATCAAGAGCCATGACGAGATCACGCTGCTCAACATGGCCAGTTCCATGGTCGACGGCGTCTATCAGGACATCTTCGAGGCGCTCAAGCCGGGCGTGCGCGAGAACGAGGTGGTGGCGATGGCCACCAAGCGCCTGTACGAGATGGGCTCGGACTGCGTCGAGGCGATCAACGCGATCGCC
>JAJTHE010000151.1 GCA_021298815.1 Betaproteobacteria bacterium
CCGGTGAAGAACCTGCGCGAGTTCCTCGCGCTGGCGAAATCCAAGCCCGGGCTGGTCAACTACGGCTCCACCGGCACCGGCAGCCACAACCACATGGCCACGGAACTGTTCAAGCGCATGGCCGGCATCAACATCGTCCACGTGCCGTACAAGGGGGCGGCACCGGCGCTGGCCGACCTGATGGGCGGCCACATCCAGCTGGTGATGACCAGCCTGCCCTCGGCGATGACCCAGGTCCAGGCCGGGCGCATGAGGGCGCTGGGCGTGGCCAGCGAGGCGCGCACCAACTTCATGCCGCAGGTGCCGACCATCGCCGAGTCCGGCGTGCCCGGCTACATGGCAGAGTTCTGGTGGGGCCTGGTGGTTCCAGTGAAGACACCGGCCGAGATCACTGCGCGACTGGGCAGCGAACTCGCCAGGGCGCTGCAGTCAACCGACCTCAGACAGAGCTTCGCCGGCGAGGGCGCGGAACCGGCGACGATGGGCGGCGAGGCGTTCCAGCGCTTCGTCTCCAACGAGATCAACCGCTGGCGCAAGGTTGCGCAGGAGACCGGGATCAAGCCTGAATGAGTCCTGAACGTTCTGGATCCTGAGACGAGGACTTCGCACATGCAACTCGAACGCTCGACCCTGACTGCGCTCAGGCTGCCCTATCCCCGGCCGATCCACTGGAAGGATTCGGTGGAGGATGGCTGCGAGTTCATGCTGCTGCGGCTTTTCACGGATGACGGCCTGGAAGGCGTCGCCGAGGGGGCGATCAAGCCGACCTGGACCGGGACGACGCGCAGGGCGCTCGTCGCGGTGCTCGAGGACATGCTGCTGCCGGCACTGAAGGGCGTGGATCTCTCGGATGTCCGAGCCGTGCGCAAGTGTCTTGCCCCTTTCCCGGAGAACCGGCTCGCGAAGGGACTGATCGACAGCGCGTGCTGGGACCTGCGTGCGCAGGCGAAGCGCATGCCGCTATGGCAGCTCTGGAAGGGGACGCCCGAAGTGCCCTTGTCGTGGACCGTGACTCGCGCCCGCCCGCTCGAGATGGCCCGGGAAGCAGCCACGATGGTCGAGCGTCACGGTTTCAGGACCCTGAAGATCAAGGGCGGGCAGGGTTTCGACATCGATGCGCAAGCACTCGACGAGATACGCACGGCGGTAGGCGCCGACGCCAGCTTCTATGTCGACGCCAATTGCGCCTATGCGCCCGAGCAGACTGCAGCCTATGTGAGGCTGCTCGCAGACAAGGGTGCGACGCATGCGGAGGACCCGTGCGACCTGCGCCCCAACAGATGGTTCGAAGAGACCCAGCGCGCCTTGCCCATTCCATTCGTGGTGGACGGGCGCTGTCTTTCACTCGAAGACGCCGAGCTGTTCCTGGAACGCGGCGCGCGCTTCATCGGCCTGAAGGCGGCACGCGTGGGGGCGAGCATCGCTCTCGATATCGCGCATGCAGCGGATGCGGCAGGGTGCGCAGTGAACGTCGGGTTGCACGCGGAAAGCGCACTGGGCGCTTTCGCCAGCCTCAACGTGGCCGCCGCATTCCCCCGACGCGCCGGATCGCTGCCGGCGGAGTCCACGTTCTTCCTGGCTTACGCGGACCAGATCGCCACGCGATCGCCCGAGATCAGCCAGGGCGTCGTCCGGCTGGACGATTCAGTGGGCCTCGCGCCCATCGTCGACTGGCGTCGCGTCGAGCGCTACCGGATCTGATATCCCGGGCGCAGATCGAGTCGATGGATGCGCGGCAACTGCGCATGCGCGTACGCCCTCACGGGTCAGCGCGCAGGTGAGCGATCCTGCTCAGCCTCACCTTCAGTTCGCTCTCGATCACGCTCCTGGCATAAGGCTTCATCGCCTTCCAGTCATGGCACTCCTCGCGGGTACGTCCACAGCCCAGGCACCATCCCTTCGGGCCCGAGAAATCACAGACATCCACGCATGGACTCTTCTTTTTCTGCTTCATGAACAGCACTCTCGGCGCAATGCCCTGGAGGTTCAGGTCTTCCCTTCCAACCGGGTCAAGGTTTGGTCGACTGCAGCTTCAAGCTCCCTGAGCTGATTGAACTCCTGCAGCAACCGCTGCTCCAGGGCCTTGAAGTTCAGAGGCAGGATGCGCTCGCAGACAGTGTATCCCCTGCCAACGAGCCTGTAGCCTTTCCATCCCTGGATACGGCCTCGCTCGGACTCGACGAGCGCTTCGATGAATCTCTGTTGAGACGGACAATCCGCCTCGGCGTGCAAGGCGATGGGGAACGCCTTCTGTCGAAGCTGAGCATCCTCGATGAAGGTTTCGAAATGGACACCACCCTGACTGGCGTTGTACCAGTTGGACTTGTACAGCTGCATGTAGGCACCGCGGTTGAATATCTCCCAGCCATGCTCGAACCAGGTGGTCTGCCGCAGCATTGTTTCCACATTGCGGAAGACGGCCTTGACGTCCTTCATGATCAAGCCTCCTCATGTTTCGACTGCCAGTCCAGCGGCTTCCCGCACGGTCATCGCCCGGACGAACCGCGGCGCGCCGCCGACGCCGCGCCGGCCTGGCCTGTGCCGGAGCCCGTGCAATAGTGACATCGAACGACTTTTCTTCGGGTGGCGTGACCGTCACGGCGACAGCGCACGCGATGGACGGCGCCTTGTCCTTCGGACCGCAGGTCACCCTCGGCCTGGGGCCGAGTTCAGGATCGCCATGATCTTCAGCCTTGGGCCACAATGCGCGCACGTCTCGATCCCGAGGGGCCCGATCCGGGCGCCTTGTCTACCCTGTCCCCCGCCCTCACCCTTGCTGGAGTCTGCCTTGCCCCGCCATGTTCCGATCCGTGTCCTGACCGCCCTCACGCCCGCGAACCTGCGCCCAGTGCAACGTGCATCCGCGCTCCTGGCGCTCGCTGCAGCCGCCGCATTCGGCGCGGGGGGCAGCGCAAGTCCGGCCTGGGCGCAAGCCTGGCCAGCCAAGCCGCTGCGACTGGTGACGCCGTTTCCACCCGGTGGCGCGCTCGACACGACGGCGCGGGTGCTTGCGCCGCGGCTGGGTGATCAACTCGGCCAGCCGGTGGTGATCGAGCCGCGTACCGGCGCCGGCGGCAGCATCGGCGCCGAGTTCGTGGCGAAAGCGGCACCCGATGGCCACACGCTCCTGATGGGTACGGCCACCACCCACGCGATCGCCGCAGCACTGAACCCGAAACTCGGTTTCGACCTGCAGAAGGATCTCGCGCCGGTGTCGCTGGTGGTGAACTCACCGCTGGTGCTGGTGATGCATCCGTCCCTGCCGGTGAAGAGCGTCAAGGACCTGCTGGCGCTGGTGCGCAAGCGCCCCAACGAGCTGTCGTTCGCCTCGCATGGCAACGCGACGGTGTCGCACCTGGCGCAGGAGCTGTTCCGGGCGCAGGCGAAGGTCGGCTTCGTGCATGTGCCGTTCAAGGGCAGCGCGCCGGCCAATGCCGACCTGCTCGGTGGCCATGTCTCGCTGCTGTTCGACAGCGTCGCGCCGTCGCTGGGCAACATCAAGTCCGGCAAGGTGCGTGCACTTGCGATTGCAACCGACAAGCGCGTCGCCTCCCTGCCGGAAGTGCCGACGATCGCCGAGTCCGGGTTGCCCGGCTTCAGCGCGAACAACTGGTTCGCGGTGTTCGTGCCCGGCGCGACATCACGCGAGGTCGTCAACCGGCTGAACGCGGAGATCGTCAAGATCGTCGCCAACCCCGAGGTACGCACGCGTTTCATCGAACTCGGGCTGGAGCCGCAGTCGAGCACGCCCGAGCAGTTGCGCGATCTGGTCGCCGCCGATCTGAAGAACTGGTCGCGGTTGATCCGCGACGCCGGCATCAAGGGCGATTGAGGTTCAGGCCATGAAGATAGAACGCATCGAAGCCCGGGTCGAGCACATCAAGCCATCGCGTGCCAGCGACGCCTACGCCGGCCAGGAGAGCCTCACCTTCCTGCGCTGCCGGGTGACCACGGTCGACGGGCTCTCCGGCCAGGGCGTCACCGGCCGTTTCCTGGCCGCGGAGGTGGCGCACCTGCTCAACGGCGGGGTACGCGCAGCGCTCTCGGGCGCGGACCCGCTCGACCATGAAGCGGTGGCCGTCATGCTGACCCGGCAGTTCAATCCGCGCGCATCGACCGGGGCGTTCGTCTCGGCGCTGTCGGCCCTCGACCTGGCGCTCTGGGACATCAAGGGCAAGGCGCTCGGCATGCCGGTCGCACGCCTCATTGGTGGGGCACGCACTGCAGTGCCGGTCTATGCGACGGCCGGGCTGCCCGCGTTCACCGAAGCCGAGCTGGTCGCCGCCTGCCAGGACGCGCTTGCCGCCGGATTCACCGGCGCCAAGATCATCGTCGGCGCCGGTGGCCGCAGCATCGAGGAAGATGCCCGGCGCGTGCGTGCGGTTCGCGCAGCGATCGGATCGGCCCCGCTGATGCTGGATGCCAACTGTGCGTTCACGGTCGCCGAAGCAAAGCGGCTTTCCGCGCTGCTCGACGACTGTGACATCGCCTTCTTCGAAGAGCCGCTGCGTGGCAACGACGTGCCATCGCTGCTCGAACTGCGGCGCTCGATCTCGATGCCCCTGGCCTCGGGCCAGATGATCCAGTCCATGACCTGGTTCCGCGACGTGCTCGCGGCGGGGGCGCTCGACATCGTGCAGCCGAATGCGGCGTTCTGCGGCGGCATCACGGCCATGCTGCGCATCCTCGCGCTGGCCGAGGCGCACGGCGTGCCGGTCACCGGCGCGGGCGGCTTCGAGGCAGCCAATCTGCCGGTGATGGCAGGGCATGCGCATGGCGGCATGCTGGAAGTGCACGGGGCGCATGTCGCGTTGCGTGCGCGTTTCGCCACCCATCCCGAGTCTGCCCAGGGCAGGCTGCATGTGCCGGACGCACCGGGCCTGGGCTTCAGCCTGCTCGAGTGAAGCGGGCGGCGGCGCCAGGCGGCCCGCGTGCAGCGAGCAACCACCGGCCCATGCGGCCCCGCTGGATTGAAGTTTCGCCGGAATCTGCCGAAAATCGTTACCTGCAGCTGCGCTGCTGGCTTCGCTGGACGGCGCATTGCCGGGTTTCCTGCGCGCGAGTTCTCCTGCGTCATGCCGCTTTGCTGGCTTGCCGCTGCAGGCCACCACCGGCAGTCCGGCCCTCTACCCGCAAAAGCGCGGTACAAAGACAACGATGAAGAACACGATTCGCAGACGGTCGCTGTGCATGGCGATGTTTTCGGCCTGCGCCATGCCGAGGTTGGCCTGGTCTCAGTCCGGCCAGCCGCTGGAGATCGGCGTCCTGCCGAACATCAGCGCGCGGGTGCTGATGGGTCAATACCTGCCGATGCGCGACTACCTCACGCGCGAGATGCAGCGGCCGGTCCAGGTTTCGACCGCGCCCAGCTGGAACGCGTTCCATCAGCGCACGCTGGCGCTCGATTACGACGTGATCGTGACGGCCGCCAACCTTGCCCGCGTGGCACAACTCGACCGGGGCTACGTTCCGCTGCTGTCCTATGCCCCGGCAATCCGGGGCCTCGTCATCTTCTCGAGCGCACGGCCGATCAAGTCCATCTCCGAACTGCGGGGACGGGCACTTGCCCTGTCCAACCCCCAGTCGCTGGTCACGCTTCGCGGCATGCAGTGGCTGGCAGAAAACGGCCTGCAGCGCGACATCGACTTCTCCACGGTGAACACGCCAACCGATGACAGCGTCGGCAACGTCGTCGTCCGCGGAGACGCGATCGCAGCGATACTCAGCGGCGGCGAATACCGGGCGATTCCCGAAGCCGTGATGGCACGCCTCCAGGTTCTGACGACCTTTGCCGAAGTGCCGGGGTTCGTCGTGCTCGCCAGTCCGCGGCTGCCTGCGGCGGAAGCGCGGGCGGTCAAGGAGCATCTGCTCACCTTCAGCGCCGGGTCTGCGGAAGGCAAGGCGTTCTTCGCCGCCTCCGGATTCACCGGCATGCGCGAGCTTCCGCCCGGCCTGATGGAGTCGATGGATGCATACCTTGGCGCGACGCGCAAGGTGATGGCGGCACCGGGTTGACACGGATGCTCTGGGTCGACTGGTCTCTGCGCCGCAAGCTGGTCGCCGCCTGCGTGCTGGTGCAGCTGGCCGCAACGGCGTTGCTGATCCTGGGCAGCACGCGCGACCTGCAACGGACACTGATCGCCCAGACACGGCTCGAGGTACAGCAGGTGGTCGCGCTGCTTGACCAGGCGATCGCTGCGCCGCTGGCCCAGCGCGACTATGCCACGCTTCAACAGACGCTCGATCTGATCCGCGGCGACGATCGAAGCGACGGGGCGATCACCTACCTCGTGCTCTGGGATCACCGCGACAGGATGGTTGCCATGTCCGGCTGGCAGGAAGGCAGCCCCCTGCCCCCGCGGGACACCGGCGACATCGACCTGGACCGGGCCGACACGAACCTGCACCTCGCCGTGCCGGTGACCATTTCAGGCCAGACACTGGGGCACCTGGACCTCGGGTTGTCCACCTCCCGGCTCAGGCAGGCACGTGCCGACCATCTCAGGCGCAGCCTTGTGGTCGGCGCGCTCGCGCTGCTCACTTCCGTGCTCGTCCTGGCGGCGATCGCACTGGCGATCACCCGCCACCTGGCGCGCCTGGCATACGCCAGCCAGCGCGTGGCAGAAGGGCAGTTCGATGTCCAAGTTCCGGTGACCACCGGTGACGAGATCGGCCGGCTGGGCGCAAGCTTCAATGCGATGGCGATCGCGTTGAAGGATCGCGTGGCGGCACTGCAGAAGAGCGAGGCTCAGCAGAAGCTGCACCTGGCAGAAGCGCGCGACGAGCAGGCACGGCTGACCACGCTGCTCGGTGCGATGCAGAGCGGGATACTGTTCGTGGACGAGCGCGCCCAGGTCATCTATGCCAACGCCGCGTTCTCGCGCATGTGGTCGCTGCCGCAGATCGCGCCCGGCCATGGCCTGGAGACCCTGCTGCCGATGCTTGCAGGTCGGGTCGAGGCATCGGATGTGATTCACCTCGAATCGATCCTGCCCAGCTCGGACAGCCTGCAGTCGGTCAAATGCGAGTTGCACACGCTCGACGGCAGGATCATCGTGCAGCGCATGCAGCCTGTCGCACGCGGCACCGAAGGCGGCGGCAGCATCTGGTTTCATGACGACGTCACGGAGGAGCGGCGGACGCAGCAGCGTGCCCATCAGGCAGTCCATGATCCACTGACATCGCTGTTCAATCGCCGCGGCCTGTACGAGGCGCTCAATGCGGCGATCGCGCACGCAACTGCAAGAGGCGAAGCACTGGCGCTGCTGTTCATCGACCTGGATGACTTCAAGCAGGCGAACGACGCCGGAGGCCATCGCTTCGGCGACGAGATACTGATTTCCGTGGCACGGACGCTTGCTGCGCAGTTGCGCAAGGGCGAACTGGTGGCACGCCTGGGCGGGGACGAGTTCGCCGTGCTGTGCCCCGGGCTCGCTGCGGCCGACGCAGGAGCGATCGCCGCGCGAATCGTCGACGCCGTTTCGGGCCTTGCATTCTCCACGCCGACGCAGTCGCTGCGCGTCGGCTGCAGCGTCGGTGTCGCGACCTGCCCGGCGGACGCCTCCACCGAGGATGACCTGATCGCCTGTGCCGATGCGGCCATGTACGACGCGAAGCGCAGCGGCAAGAACGGGTGGGCCGCCTACCGCAACGACCCGCTTCATTCACAGGCGGAATCGGCGCGGGTGAACTGGAACACCCGCATCCATCGGGCGCTCCAGGACAAGCGCTTCGTCCTGCACTTCCAGCCGGTACATCATGGTTCGGACCTTCGTGTGTCCCACCACGAGGCGCTGGTACGCATGGTGGATGAAGGAAACCCCGATGTGCTGATCCCGCCCACGGAGTTCATCCCCTATGCCGAACGAAGCGGAAAGATCCGGCAGATCGACCGTTGGGTGTTCGAGGCGTGCGTGACCCGGCTGGCGTCGGAGCCTCCGGACGTGCGCATCGCAGCCAACCTGTCGGCACGGTCGCTCGAGGATTCGAGTTTCCCCGGCTTCCTGCAGCGCCTTTTCCTGCGCCTCGATGTCGACCCGCGCCGGTTGCACATCGAACTCACCGAGACCTCGGCCATCACCGATCCGGTGGCCGCCCGCCGCCTGATCGGCACGCTCGGGAGCCTGGGCTGTGCAGTCCATCTCGACGACTTCGGAAGCGGCTTCAGCTCGTTCGCACACCTGAAGCTGCTCGGGGCCGACGCAATCAAGATCGACGGCGTGTACATCCGCAATCTTCTGTCCGACTCGAGCAACCGGCTGTTCGTCGCGTCCACGATCGAGATTGCCCACAATCTGGGCAAGCTGGTCATCGCTGAACATGTCGAAGACGCAGCCACCCTCGACACGCTGCGTGGTTTCGACATCGACCTGGTACAGGGCTTCTATCTCGCCCGCCCGTCGGCAAGGCTTTCCGACATGCGCCGGCCAGCAGTCCTTGAAGTGGTCCCCGGCGCGCGCAAGAGGCCGGGCGAGGCGGCTTGAACGCTGCGCTTCAGCGCAGCCTCAGGCGATCCTGGAAGGCCGGCACCGGGAACTGCTGCGGCTGATGCTCGGCTTCGAGGGGCCCAGGCCTCCTGCGAGAAGCAGTGTCAGCCACCCTGGCGACAGGGGTTCTCGGTACGTGTCCATTCGCTGCAGCGAGCGACCGGCCAAAGCCGTTGTAATCGACACGCAACGGATACCTGCCATGCTCGTTACTTCCGGTCCTTGTCGAGGAGCACTGATGCGTAACTTGTTGAGTTGTGCACTCGTGGCAGCGGTCCTGGCACTGGTCGCGCCGATCGCCTCCGCGCAAATGCTCGCGGACGCCGAACTGGTCAGCGCGTTGCGCGCAGGCGGATTGGTGATCGTGTCTCGGCATGGTGCCACCCACTCCGATCAAGCCGATACCGATCCGCTCAATGTCGGCAAGCCCGGAAACGAGGCCCGGCAGCGGCAGCTAAATGATCGCGGCCGTGAGGTCGCTGCGAGCTGGAACGACGCGACCAAGCGGTTGGGCATTCCGGTCGGCTCCGTAGTGTCCAGTCAATTCCAGCGCGCCTATGAGACAGCCCGTCTGGCGTTCGGCGAGCCGATGCTCACGGCTGATGTTTCCGAAGGCGGCCTGGTCGTATCGCCCGCCGAGAACAATCGGCGCGCCGCCGCATTTCGAAAGTTGGTGGCGACGGTACCCAGTGCCGGGACCAATACGTTCATCGTCACGCATCGACCGAACGTGCTCGACGCGTTTGGCCGTGACTTGTTCGACTTGCGGGAGGGCGAGTCTGCGGTGTTCCGCCCGGACGGCTCGGGCAAACATCAGCTGGTCGGTCGCGTGTTGCCGGAGCAGTGGACTGCACTCGCGGCGCGCTTTTCGAAATAGGTGCGCTGACCCCTTCGGACACGCCCGCTGCGCCCGGCAACTCGGCTGAGCCGTTCGGTGGCCGCGCAATGCAGGGCTAGCCGCTGCAGACCGGCAGCGCCACGGCCTGCAGCACCTCGCCGGTCGTTGCGTTCTGCACGAAGGCGAACGCCACCTGACGGTCGGTAGCCGCCCCGCTGGCCAGCGGCAGCGTCAACTCGCCGCGCGCAGACTCCCCCGCAGCGCCGAGCGCCGCTGGCGTGGCGAGCGTGCGCACGATGAAGTCATTGCGCAGGCTGCTGCCGGCGTTCTCACCGCTGCGAACAGTGGTCATGATGCCGTTCTCGTACACCCCGACGACCAGGCGCAACGCTCCGGACCTGGCGGCGGCGGCGATGCCGGCAGCGGGCGACGCCAACCGCGCGTCGGCGCGCACCTGCAGGCCATCGGCACCGCGTGCCGCCTCGATCGCGATGCGCGCCTGGGCAGGCATGCGATTGACCTCGCCCACGCGGCTGGTCAACTCGTCGAACCATTGGCGCGGCCGATAGTCCCGCCCGTCGAGCACCAGCTGCGGTGTGTAGACATAGCCTGTGCGCTGACGGCTGGAGATCTCGCGCTGGCGCTCGGTGAACGCCTTCTGCGAGAACGGGTCGCGCCAGCCGAGCCGGTTCCAGTAGTCGACATGCATCGCCAGGATGATCAGCCGATCGGTGCCGAAGCCCTTCGCCGGCAACGCACTGACAAAGCGATCCGCAGGCGGGCAACTGCTGCACCCCTGTGAGGTGTACAGCTCCAGCACTGCCACGCGCTGGCTACCGCTTTCCGCACTGCAACGGCCGGGGGTGGAAGCCGCATGCAGCGCGGTTGCGCTGCCGCCCAAGGCCGCTGCCAGCGCCGCGGCCGCGGCAAAGACTACCGTCGGCCAGCCGGTCCGCCCGCGCGCGTGCATGACGCGCAGCACCCCGTTCACGCCAGCATGCGGGTGCGCCTGACGATCGACACACGACTTCACTGCGGTTCGCCAATGTTGTGCCATGCCGATCTCCCTGGATGTCACGATCGATGCAATCGTCTACCTGCATACGGGCAGCGGCCACGGGCGGATTCACGCGGGCCTCGCGTCAGTCGGCGATCGCGGCCGGCCCGGGACGAAACGGCGTCATGCAACCTTCATGGAACTGTTGCATCGTGCAGGCTGGCGGGATCTGCCATCCATGCAGGCGAGCGACATGACCGACAAGACCGGCAACACCCAGGAAGACCAGATCGAGATGATGCAGCGGATCCACCGCGACATCATCGACAGCTACGACGAGGAACTCGAGATGGAGGTCGATGACCGCGACCTCGGCGAGCCCGGCGGGGAGCGCTCGGAAGAAGAGAAGGCGCGTCGGCGCCTCTACTTCAGGGAACTGTTCCGGCTGCAGGGCGAACTGGTCAAGCTGCAGGACTGGGTGGTCGCCTCGCGCCACAAGGTGGTGATCCTGTTCGAGGGCCGCGATGCCGCCGGCAAGGGCGGCGTCATCAAGCGGATCACCCAGCGGCTCAACCCGCGGGTGTGCCGGGTGGCCGCACTGCCCGCGCCCAACGACCGCGAACGCACCCAGTGGTACTTCCAGCGCTATGCCTCGCACCTGCCGGCCGCGGGCGAGATGGTGCTGTTCGACCGCAGCTGGTACAACCGCGCCGGGGTCGAGCGGGTGATGGGGTTCTGCACCGACGAGCAGTACGAGGAGTTCTTCCGTTCGGTGCCCGAGTTCGAGAAGATGCTCGTCCGCTCGGGCATCCAGCTCATCAAGTACTGGTTCTCGATCACCGACGAAGAGCAGCACTCGCGCTTCCTCGGCCGCATCCACGACCCGCTCAAGCAGTGGAAGCTGAGCCCGATGGACCTCGAGTCGCGCCGCCGCTGGGAGGACTACACCAAGGCGAAGGAGATCATGCTCGAGCGCACCCACATCCCCGAGGCGCCATGGTGGGTGGTGCAGGCAGTGGACAAGAAGAAGGCACGGTTGAACTGCATCGCCCACCTGCTCGCGCAGATGCCCTACCGAGAGGTCGAGCACGAGCCGATCGTGCTGCCCGAGCGGGTGCGGCACGAGGACTACATCCGGCACCCGGTCCCGGATACGATGGTCGTGCCGGAGGTGTACTGACCCGCTGCGTCGTGTGCCGGGTTGCGCGTCGCGCCGCTCAGGCGCCGCCCCACATCGGCAACGTCAGGCAGGACTGGGTGTTTCAGCCCAGCGCCGATGTGCTCCTTGAAAGGGTCAAGGCGGCGGAAATGGAAAATGCATAGCATTTGCACTACAATAGAGCCCATGAAGACCGCCCAGTTGCCGCCTGTCCGGGTCGAAGCGTCCGTCCGCGAGGAAATCGAAGCCGTCCTGCGCGAGGGCGAGAGCCTTTCCGAGTTCGTTGAGACGGCTGCCATCGAAGCGGCGCGACGGCGCAGTGCGCAGGAGGCGTTCCTGGCGCGGGGACGAGCCTCTCTGGCCAAGGCCAGGCGGACCGGTGAGTTCTACGCCGCTGAGAAGGTACTTGAAGACATGCGCGAACGCTTGCAATCGAGGATGCAGGCTTTGCGCAAGGGTGATGGCACGGCCGGCACGAGTCGGTGAGCTTCTCGGTTCGCCTCACGCGCGAGGCGCTGGAGGATCTGCAGCGACTGGAGGAATTCCTGGTCGAGACCGCAATCCAGCATGGCGACTTCGACCTGCCGTTGCGAGCGCTCGACGCGATCCAGCAGGAGATGCGAATCCTCGAGACCAATCCGTACACCTGCCGCAGGGCAGGAAGCAACCCGCTCGAGCGCGAACTCGTGATCCCGTTCGGTGGCTCGGGCTACGTTGCCCTGTTCGAAATCCTCAGCGAACACGAGGTTGCCGTCTCGGCAATTCGTCACCAGAGGGAAGACGACTATCACTGAGTGACCGCTACGCCAACGGTTCTCCGGATCGCTCGCTCGCCGGGGTTCTTGCGACTGCCGCGTTGCGACCGGCCAGCGACGCTCCGAGCGAAGGGACGGCCACGGCGGATCAACCGGCAGCCATCAGCTCCGACGCCCGCTTCACCGACTTCACGATGTTGATGTAACCGGTGCACCGGCAGATGTTGCCCTCGAGCCCGTGCAGGATCTGCTCGTCGGTCGGTTTCGGGTGCCGGCGAAGCAGGTCGGTCACCGCCATCACCATCCCGGGCGTGCAGTAGCCGCACTGCAGGCCATGGCATTCCGAGAAGGCCTGCTGCACCGGATGCAGCACCTCGCCGTTGGCCATGCCCTCGATCGTGGTGATCTTCGCGCCGCTCACCTGCACCGCCAGCAGTGTGCAGGACTTCAGTGCCCGGCCGTCCACCAGCACGGTGCAGGCACCGCACTGGGTCGTGTCGCAGCCGACATGGGTACCGGTGAGCTGCTGCGCATCGCGCAGGAAGTTGACAAGCAGCGTGCGGTCTTCGACGTCGGCGGAGACGGCCTTGCCGTTCAGGGTGAGTTCGATTCGGCTCATGTTCGTTCAGCCCAGCAGTTCGTTGACCGCGCGCGCCGCCATCACCCGGCACAGCTGTGCCCGGTATTCGCGGGTGGCATGGATGTCTTCGGAGAAATGCGATGCGTCGAGCGCCAGCCCGTCGAGCGCCTTCGGCGACATCGACTTCGCCAGCGCGGCCTCGGCCTCGGCCCAGCGGAACACGCCGTTGCCGGCGCCGGTCACCGCGACCCGCACGCCGCTGCCGGTCTCGGCCACGAACACGCCGGACATCGCATAGCCGGTCGCCGGATGCGCGAACTTCACGTAGCCGGCGCGGCGCGGCACCGGGAAGCGGACCGCGGTGACGATCTCGCCTTCGCCCAACGCCGTGGTGAACAGGCCCTGGAAGTAGTCGTCCGCGGCGATCTGACGCAGGTGCGTGACCACGGTGGCGCCCAGGCCGAGCACGCCCGCCGGATAGTCGGCGGCCGGGTCGTTGTTGGCGATGGAACCGCCGATGGTGCCCATGTAGCGCACCTGCGGATCGCCGATGCCGCGCGCGAGCTTGGCCAGCGCGGGGATGGCAGCGCCCACGACTTCGGAGCCCTGCACCTGGTCATGCGTGGCGGCCGAGCCGATCACCAGCGCATCGCCTTCGCGGGTGATCGACTTCAGTTCGCCGAGCGGGCCGACATGCACCAGGTGCGAGGCCTGGGCAAGCCGCTGCTTCATCGTCGGCAGCAAGGTCATGCCGCCGGACATCAGCCGCGCGTCGCTGTTGGCCGCGAGGAACCCGGCCGCTTCCGCGACCGACTTCGGCCGCACGTATTCGAACTCGTACATTCAGTGCTCCTTGTGTGCGACGGTCGGTGTACGGACGATCACTTCAGCCCGCCGGCGGCGGCGATCGCATGCCAGACGCGGCTGGACGTGAACGGCATGTCCATCGGCGGCACGCCGAGCGGTCGCAACGCGTTGGCCATCGCATTGGACATCGCGGAAATCGAACCGGTGCAGCCCGACTCGCCGACGCCCTTGGCGCCGAGCGAGTTGATCTTGCTCGGGATGCAGTTCTCGTCGATCACGATGTGCTTGAGCATGCCCGCGCGCGGCATCGTGTAGTCCATGAAGCTGCCGGTCATCAGCTGGCCGGTCTCTTCGTCATAGATCGCCTTCTCGCAGAACACCTGGCCCACGCCCTGCAGCACGCCGCCATGCACCTGCCCCTCGACGATCGTGTGGTCGACCGCATGGCCGCAGTCGTCCACCGCCACGTAGGACACGATCTCGGTGGTGCCGGTCAGCGGGTCGATCTCGACCTCGGCGATATGGCAGCCGGTCGGGAAGGTGGAACCGATGGTCGCCTCGGCCTGGGTCTTCAGGCCTTCCGGACGCCGCGCCAGTTCGGCCAGCGTGGTCGACTTGCCGCTGACCCGGTCGGTCAGCGTGCCGGCCGCATAGTCGATCTGCGACGGCTCGGTGTCGAACATCGCCGCGGCCGCCGATTTCGCGACCTCGACCAGCTTCAGGCCGGCCAGCTTGCAGACGCTGCCGGCGCCGACCAGCGAGCGGGAGCCGCCGGTGTGGTTGCCGATCAGCACATGGTCGGGCGCCCCTTCATGCAGCAGCACGTTCGCGGTGTCGATGCCCATCGCGTCGGCGATCACCTGGGTGAAGGTGGTCTCGTGGCCCTGGCCCTGTGCATGGGCGACGCTGTAGGCATGCACCATGCCGTTGGCATCGACCTCGATGTCGACCTGGTCCTTCGGGAACACGCCGGCACCGGTGTTCTCGATGAAGGTCGCCATGCCGATGCCGCGCAGCATGCCGCGCGCCTTCGCCGCTGCACGGCGGGCGGGGAAGCCCTTCCAGTCGGCGAGCAGCACCGCCTTCTCGAGCGAACCCGGCACGTCCGTCGCTTCATACGTGGTGCCGGTCGGCGTCTTGTACGGGAACTGGTCGAGGCCGATCGCGTTGCGCCGGCGCAGGTCGGCCGGGTCCATGCCCAGCTTCGCCGCGGCCTCGTCCACCAGGCGCTCGATCATGTAGTTCACGTCGGGCCGGCCCGCGCCGCGGTACGGGGCGATCGGCGAGGTGTTGGTGAACACCGCGCGCCAGCGGCCGTGCATCGCCGGGATCCGGTAGACGCCCGACAGCAGGACGACCGGGTTGCGGGTGTGGCTGGCGATGCCGGCCGGGGTGATGAACGCGCCCATGTCGGCGACCCAGTCGAGCTGGATCGCGGTGAAACGACCGTCCTTGTCGATCGCCAGCTTGCCGGCGATCTGGTTGCTGCGGCCGTGGTAGTCGCTGGCGAGGCATTCGGAACGCGTGCCGGCCCAGCGCACCGGGCGGCCGAGCGTCTTCGCGGCGAGCATCACCGCGCAGTGTTCCGGGTAGTGCGGGCTGCGGTTGCCGAAGCTGCCGCCGACATCCTGGGCGTGGATGGTCAGCTTGCTCTCGGGGATGCCGGCGGCGAACGCGACCTGCAGGCGCAACGCGTTCACGCCCTGCGTGACCGAGTACAGATGGTAGTGGTCGTTCGCCGCGTCGTAGGTGGCCGCGCAGCAGCGCAGCTCCATCGGGCTGGGGATCACGCGGGTGCTCTCGACCGACAGTTCGACCACGGTCGCGGCGGCCGCCATCGCGGCGTCGACCGCGGCGCGATCGCCGGCCTCGCCGACCCAGCACAGGTTGCCCGGTGCGGTGTCGTGGATCAACGGTGCACCCGCATCGAGTGCACGGCCGCCATCGATCACGTGCGGCAGGTCGCGGTACTCGACCTCGATCGCCTCGAGCGCGTCCAGGCCGGCGGCGACCGAATCGGCCACCACCATCGCCACCGTCTCGCCGACGAAACGCACCCGGCCGTCGGCGAAGGCGCTGCGTGCCGGCACCCGCGGCGGCTCGCCGTCGGTGCCCTTGAGCGCGAGCATGCACATCACCTTGACCATGCCGGCGGCCGTGCTGTCGGCGGCGGTGAGCACGCCGTGCACGCCCGGCATCGCCTTCGCCGCATCGGTCCTGATCGACACGATCTCGGCATGCGCGCGGTCGCTGCGCAGGAACACCGCATGCAGTTCGCCCGCGAAGGTCCGGTCGGAGGTGTAGAGACCGTGGCCGGTCACCAGGCGGCGGTCTTCCTTGCGCTGGAACGGGGCGTGGGGCGTGTGCGCGTGATCGGGCATGAGCGTGCTCGTCCGGAGTCGACTGGGACGGGAATTATGAACCAGTCCGGACCGTTCCAGCCACGTCCGGATTGCTGCAGCCGCTATTTCGCCAGGTCGAGAAGCTGTTTCGGGATCGGAATATCGCCCTGCCCGTCGAAACGCAGCCGCGACCCGCCTTCGTTGGCGCGGCCGGTGAGCCGGTAGTCCACCTGCCGGCGGCCGCCGCCGAGTTCGATGACCTGCCGGATCACCGCGCCGGTGCTGCCCACGGCAGGCAGGTCGACCACCACCTCGCCGAAGCGCGGCACCACCACCTGCTGGTCGCTGACCCCGCGCGCGAACGCCCGCCCGTTCAGGGTCAGGTCGTAGACGAAGCCGTCCAGCTTCAGCGCACGGTCGCCCGGGTTCTGCAGGCGCACCCGCAGCAGGTACTTCTGCTCGAGCAGCGCCGCTTCGGCCACCGACACGCTGGCCAGGCTGACCCGCAGCGCCTCGCTGTCGATCGATGCGCAGCCCGCGGCGGCGAGCGGAACGGCCAGCGAAAGCCCCAGCGCCGCGCGGCGGTTCATCGCTGCCCCGCGCGGAAGATCGCCATCAGCTCGCGCACGTCGGCGAGGTCCTCGAGCCGGTCGACCATCGCGGCCAGCCGCTCGACGGTGGCATCCTCGAACCACCCGGCGGCAGCCTCGCGCAGCTTGGCGACGATCTGCGCGCGGTCGAGCGGGTTGCCCGGGTCACCCAGTGCCTCGCTGCGTGCCTCGCGCAGCACCCGACCGTCGGCCATCGTGATCTCCACGGAGGCAGCGTTGCCTGCGAGCGAGGCATCGGGCTCGACCTGCACCCGCTGGCGGGTGAACGCATCCACCGACGGGTCGGCATAGCGGCCCGGAAGGAACTGCTCGAGCCAGCAGCAGCGGTCGTGCAGGATGATCGACGCGATGTACGGCGCGGACAGCAGCGCCTTGAACTTGTCCGTCCAGGGAAGCGCGCCATGCATCTCGTGCACCGCGGGCGACAGCCCGATGCGTACCCGCTCGACGCCGCCTGCCTGCACGTCGTGCGCCTCGACCAGCGCGAACAGCGCGGTGATCATCGCCTGCAGCGAACTGCCCGCCGGCCAGCGGCGCAGCGCGAGTTCCTCCAGCTTCCAGGCCTCGCCCAGCCCGCCGGTGACCTCCGCCGGCAGGCCGCCGTTCGAATACGCATTGAACAGCCCGCCGTCCGGATGCGCGAGGATCTCGCCGCTCGCGCGGAAGCCCTCGGCGGCGAGCAGGGCCGCCATCAGTCCGGACAGGCTGCCGCGTGCCTGGTGGAACTTGATCGTCGGCGTACCCCAGTGGGCGAAGGTGCCGGCCGACTGGCTGCCGGCGAGCGCGAATGCATGGCACTGGCGCGCGGCATCCAGCCCGAGCAGGCTGCCCGCCGCTGCCGCCCCGCCGAACGGGCCCACCACGCCGGGGGAATGCCAGCCGCGGCGCCGGAACTCGGGATAGTCCATCGCGCGCGCCACGCGCACCGACACCTCCAGCCCGGCGGCGATCGCCGCCAGCAGCGCGGCGCCGCTGCAGCCGTCGCGCTCGGCGATCGCCAGCGCCGGGGGCACCACCTGCGGGGTGGTGTGGAACAGCGTCGGCCGGTGCACGTCGCAGACGGTGACGGCGGTGACCAGGTAGGCGTTGGACAGCGCGGCACCGGCGAGTGAGCTGCCGCCGCCGGTGAGTACCGTCGCCTCGTCCGACCGTCCGAGCGCGGCGGCCAGCGCGCCGATCTGCGCCGTCTCGTCGCCGGCGCGGCCGGCGATCGCACTGGCCAGCGTGTCGAGCAGGATGTCCTTCACCCGTTCGCGCACCCGCGGCGGGATGTGCGCCGGGCGCAGCCCGGCAGTGAACGCGGACAGGACGGCGGTGGGGCCGGGCAGCGGAGCGGTCGGCGCAGGCGAAGCGGCAGCGGTCATGGGCGGTCTCGGACGGAAGGCAGGGGTCGGTCGGGACGATGCGGGCAGTCTACGTCAGTCGCCGGCCGTGCCGGGGTAGCGTGATCGCCGGCGCCATGGCACGCAGGCGAAGCCAGCATCCCGCCCGCGGCGATGCATAATCCGCCGGCATGCCGCAGCCCGTCCGGGCCGACGGGCGCCTTCCAGGACCTGCCTTGCCGATGAACCGAACCGATCCGCGACCCTCGCCGCCACGGCTGCCCGTGGCGCAGCCGCGCCGTTCGATCGGCCGCCCGCCGTTCCTGCGGTTCCTGCTGGTCCTGCTCGCCGCGGCCGGGATGCTGCCGCCGGCCCCCGCCCCGGCCGCCGACCTGAGCGAGATCCAGCGCCTCGCGCGCGAGAGCGATCCCCAGTTCGCGTCGGCCCGCGCGGCCTGGCAGGCCTCGCGCGAACGCATCCCGCAGGCGCGCGCATTGCAGTTGCCCTCGGTCACGCTGAATGCGAGCGCGAACCGCAACGACACCGACACCACGCTTCGCGGCTCGACCAATCCGTTCTTCCAGCCGGGCCGGCGCAACTTCGAGACCACCGCATTGACCGTGCAGGTGATCCAGCCGGTGTTCCGGCGCGCGAACGCGGTGCAGCTCGAGCAGGCCGGCCTGCAGGCAGGCCAGGCCGACCTGCAGCTGATGCTCGCGGCACAGGACCTCACGCTGCGCGCCGCGCAGGCATTCTTCGACGTGCTCGCGGCGCAGGAGTCGCTGGCGGTGCTGGAGGCACAGAAGCGTGCGATCGGCGAACAGCTGGCGCAGGCCAAGGCCAACTTCGAGGTCGGCACCTCGACCATCGTCGACTTCAACGAGGCGCGCGCGCGTTTCGACCTCGCGACCGCACAGGAGATCGTCGGCCGCAACGACCTCGAGGTCCGGCGCCAGGCGCTCCAGCAGATCATCGGCCGTCCGCCGCCGGCGCAGCTGCGGCCGTTGCGCGACAGCGCCGCGCTGGCCCCGCCGCTGCCCGCTGACATCGAGCGCTGGACCGAACAGGCGCAGCAGAATGCCCTTGCGGTACGGGTGCAGCAGGCGACGCTGGAACTCGCCAGCCGCGAGATCGAGCGCCAGCGGGCCGCCCACCTGCCGACCCTCGATGCGGTGGGATCGGCGGGCAACAATCGCGCCGGCGGCAGCGCCACCTCGTCGATCGGCACCGACATCACCCAGCTGGTGCTCGGGCTGCAGCTCAGCGTGCCGCTGTACCAGGGCGGTGCCGTCGATTCGCGCGTGCGCGAGGCGGTGGCCAACCGCGAGCGGGCCCTGCAGGACGTCGAAGGCGCGCGCCGCGCAGCAGTGCTGGCGGCGCGGCAGTCCTTCCTCGGCGTCACCAGCGGCATCAGCCAGGTCAGCGCATTGCAGGCCGCACTGGAATCCACGCGCATCTCGCTCGAATCGACGCTGCTCGGGCTCAAGGTCGGCGTGCGCACCCAGGTGGACGTGCTCAACGCGCAGCAGGCCTTCTTCAACGCGCGGCGCGACCTCGTGCTGGCTCGCTACACCACCCTGCTGTCTGGGCTGCGCCTGCAGGCGGCGGTGGGCGACCTGCAGGACGACGACCTGAAGCCGATCGACGCACTGCTGCGCTGACCGGGGCTGTCGCGGTGGCGCCGCGGACGGACTGAACGAGGCTGCCGCGGTGGCGCCGCGGCAGCGGGACGCGCAAAATGCGGCCCGGCGTCGGACGCAGGAGCCCGGCCGCCAGACGACACCCGCTCGAACCGAAGGATTCCCGATGTCCGCGAAACCGATGCGCCTCGGCATGTTCATGATGCCGCTACACCCCGCCCACCGGGCGCCGTCCGTCACGCTCGAGGAAGACCGCGAGGCGGTGATGCTGGCCGACCGGCTCGGCTTCCACGATGCGTTCGTCGGCGAGCACCTGACCGAGAAGAGCGAGAACGTCACCAACAGCTTCATCTTCCTCGCCACGCTGATCCATTCCACGAAGCAGATCCGCCTGGGCACCGGCACCTCGAACCTGTCGCACAGCCATCCGACGCTGATCGCCTCGCATGCGGCGATGTTCGACCACATGGCGCGCGGGCGTTTCATCTTCGGCATCTCGCCCGGCGCGCTGTCGTCCGACGCCGAAGCGCTCGGCATGCTTTCCGAAGACCGCAACAAGCTGTTCGCCGAGTCGATCGACGTGATCCTCGAGATCTGGAAGCGCAACGCGCCCTACGAGATCGACCTGCCGGGCAACCGCTTCAAGGTGTCGACCGCGAAGACCTCGGTGGCCGAGATCGAACGCGGCGAGATGTACAAGCCCTACCAGTTGCCGCGCCCCGAGATCGTCGGCACCGTGGTCGCCCCCTTCTCGAAGGGCGTGATCGCGATGGGCGAGCGCGACTTCCATCCGCTGTCGGCGAACTTCCTGCTGTCGAAGTACCTGAAGAGCCACTGGACGAACTACGCGCAGGGCAAGGGCAACGCCGGGCAGGTCGCCGACATCGCCGACTGGCGCATCGCGCGCACGATCTTCGTCGCCGACGACGAGGCCACCGCGCGCCGCTATGCGATCGAATCGCCGGACAGCCCGTACCGCTACTACTGGAGCCTGCTGCTGAAGAAGGTGATGCTGTCGAAGCGGCATGCGATCATCAAGGAGAACGAGGCCCAGGCCGACGCCGAGCTCACCATCGAGTACATGCTGGACAAGCTGGTGCTGTGGGGCACGCCCGATCGCGTCGCCGAGCGCATCCTCGCGCTGCGCGAGGAAGCCGGCCCGTTCGGCGAGATCGTCTACGCCAACATGGACTGGGTGGACGAGAAGCTCGCGCGCCGTTCGATCGAGCTGATGGCCACCGAGGTGATGCCGCGCGTCAATGCGGCGATCACCGGTTCGACGGCGACCGCGAAGGCCGCCTGAGCGAAGGCCGCGCGCGGGCGGCGGGCAACCGCCGCCCGCGGACGGCCTGCGCAGCGCGTGCTCAGCCCGCGCTGACCCGGAACCCGGCGAGTTCCTGCGGATCGAGCTGCTCGATCAGGTGGGTTTCCCAGGCGAGGTACTGCATCGCCGCCTCGCGGTTGCCCTCGTGGCGGTCGTGCACGAAGAAAAGGTAGTCGATGCAGTCGGCGTTCGACGGGACCTCCGGCGTCGATTCCACCGGCAGGCCGGCCGCCTGCCAGGCCGCGAACCCGCCGGCGAGCAGCGACAGCGGGCCGGCCCCGGCCGCGGCGAGGTCCAGCGCCGCCGCACGCGCGACCGCGTCCTCGTCGGCGAGCAGCACCAGCGGCCGTCCTGCCGCCGCCTTGACGACGGCATCCAGCCGCGGCCGGATCGCCCATACGGCGCCGCGCGGATGCGCCTTGCGGTACGACATGCCCGGGCGCAGGTCGACCAGCAGCGCGGTGCCGACCGCCGACGGTGCCACTGGCGCCAGCGCCGGCAGCGCGGCGACCGCCCTGCCGGCCGCGGGCCGTGCGGCGAGCTTCGCCGCCACGCCCTCGCGCAGCACCTGCGCGTCGTGGCCGAGCTGGCGCAGCCACATCGCCACCACCGGCGCACGCACGCCATCGCCGTCGGCGAGGATCACCCGCGCGCCCTTGACGCCGACCCACTGGTCGGTCGACTGGATCAGCTGGCCACCCGGCGCATGCACCGCGCCGGGCAGGCTGCCCGCCGCGAACTCTTCCTCGGTGCGCACGTCGAGCAGGAAGGTGCAGCGCTCGCCGTCCATCAACTGCCGGTCGGCCTCGGCGGCATCGATCACCGGCACGCCGAAGCGCTGCATCAGCGCCGCGGCCTGCGCGCGCTGCGGCGCGAGGTCGGCCGGAGGCGCCGGATAGCGCCGGTCGGCACCGCGTTCGAGCTCCAGCCCGGACAGGAACCAGCCCTGGGTGCCATCCTTCAGCGCGACTACCCGGTTCGGGATGCCGAAGTGGCGCAGGGTCTGAGCGCCGATGATCGAACGGGTACGGCCGGCGCAGTTGACCACCACCGTGGTCGACGGATCCGGCGCGAGCTGGCCGATGCGCAGCGCCAGTTCCCCGTTCGGGCAGCAGATGCCGCCCGGGATGTTCATCTTGCGGTACTCGCTCCACGGCCGGCCATCGACGATCACGAAATCGTCGCCGCGCTGCTTCATCGCGACCAGGTCCTCGGCGGTGATGCGCGGCGTGTCGCAGGCATGCTCGACCAGTTCGCCGAAGGTCTTGCTCGGCACGTTGACGCCGGCGAACAGCTGGAAGCCGGCCTGCTTCCAGGCCGGTGCGCCGCCGTCGAGGACGTGCACCGCCGAATAGCCGAGCGCCTCGGCGCGGGCCGCCGCACGCGGCGCGACCCCGTCGCCATCGTCGAGCAGCACCATGCGCACGGTGGCACGCGGCGCGAGGCGCTCGAGGTCGAGCTCGAACCGGCTCCAGGGCAGCGGCACGGCATAGAAGGGATGGCCTTCGCCATACTGGCCGTGCTCGCGCACGTCGAAGAAGGCGATCTCGGCGCCATCGTGCAGCCAGGTCTTCAGGGTCTTCGAATCGACGGTTCGGGTCATGTGAGTGCGGTGGAGCGTTGGATCGAGCGTTGGATGGATAAAGGCGGCGGCGGGAACGCGCGGCCGGCAGGAAAGCGCGCTAGTCTGCCCGAATCTTCGCCTCGCGGATCACGCGCGCCCACTTGCGCGATTCCGCCTTCATGAAGGCGCCGAACTGCTCGGGCGTGTCGCCGATCGGCTCGGCGCCCAGCGCGAGCAGGCGGTCGCGTGCGTCCGGCGTGCGCAGCAGCTTCACCACGTCGGCATTGAGCCGCGCGACGACCTCGCGCGGCACCGCCGATTGCGTCACCAGGCCGAACCAGTTGGTCACGTCGTAGCCGGCCAGGGTCTCGCCGACCGAGGGCACTTCGGGCAGCACGGCGCTGCGCTTCGCGCCGAGCGTGGCCAGCGCGCGCAGGCGGCCGTCCTTCACGTACTGCAGCCCCTGCACCAGGCTGTCGAAGGTCACCGGGACATGGCCGGCGATGACGTCGGTGAAGCTCTGCGCACTGCCCTTGTACGGCACGTGCACCAGGCGCACGCCGGCGAGCAGGTTGAACAGTTCCGCGCCCAGGTGCGGTGCGCCACCGGCGCCGCTGGACGCGTAGTTCAGCTGGCCCGGGCGCGCCTGCGCCAGCGCGACCAGGTCCTTCACGCTGCGCACCGGCATCGAGGGATGGGCATACAGCATGAAGGTGACGGCGACCACGTTGGTCACCGGCTGCAGGTCGCGCTCGACGTCGAACGCGAGCTTCGGATAGAGCAGCGGGTTCACGCTCAGGTTGCCGAGCGTGCCCAGGAACAGGGTGTGGCCGTCCGGGGCCGCCTTCGCCGCGACTTCGGTGCCGACCAGCCCTGCCGCACCCGCGCGGTTGTCGACGATCACCGGCTGGCCGATGGCGTCCGACAGGCGCGGCGCGACGATGCGCGCGACCAGGTCGGTGCCGCCGCCGGGCGGGAAGGCGACGATCATGCGCACCGGCTTCGACGGCCAGGCCTGGGCGCCGCAGGCGGCCGGCCACAGGAACGGCAGGATGGACACGGTACACAGGGCAGACAGGGTGGCGCGGGTCGCGGCGGCGCCGGGCGTGCGCCTCCGCCGAAGCAGGTCGAACAAGGTCTCCTCCCATGCGGGCTGTGGCCCGTCTTTCGCACGCCATCGGACACGGGTGCCTGCGTCGACTGTAACCGCAGCGGCTGCCGCCGGCAAACCGGGTATGGCCGTTGCGGGAACCGACCACATCCAGCGACAGCCGAAGGAGGCACACCATGGGCCGCATCGTCAGTGCAGGTTTCCGCTCGCAGGCGGCTGCGGACCGGGGCGCCCAGGCCCTGGTGCAGGCCGGCTTCCCCCGGCAGAAGATCGCGGTCTTCTATCTCACGCCTCCCCGCGACGCGGTGGACACGCCTCCGGTGGACATGGCGAACGCCTCGCCCGGCGCCGAAGACGCGCGCGGCACCGGCCCGGCGGGCGCGGGCATCGGCGCGGCCATCGGCGGCGCGGTCGGCGCGCTTTCGGTGCCGCTGCTCGGTCCGATCGGACTCGCTGGCGGCGCCGGCATCGGTGCCTACGTCGGCTCGCTGTATGGCGCGCTGGGCGGGATGAAGGACGACCCGGAGGATGGCCTGGACGAGGACGGCCAGCACAACGTGTCCGGGCCCGCGGACCCGGCCGATGCCGATGAAGCACGCATCCGCGAAGGCATGCGGGTGGCCGTGGAAGTCGACGGCGAGGCAGCCGACCGGCATGCGCGCCGCGTGTTCGAGGCGAGCGACGCACTCGAGGTGGCGGTGGGCGATGGCAGCATCGCCGACAGCATGATCGTCGACGCCCCGGACGGGCGCGCTTGAGGCCACCGGGGGGGCGGCGTACGCTCGGGGCTCCTGAACCACGGCATCGACGAGCCCCGCAATGACAGACGACACCCGCAGCGAAGCAGGTCCGGGCGCGAACGCGGACCCGCGCGACCGGCGCGGCAGCCGCCACAAGGACACACTGGTCGGCCATGCCGCACGCGATCCGGTGCGCTTCTCCGGCATGGTCAACCCGCCGGTCTACCGCGGCTCGACCGTGCTGTTCGAGGACACCGCCACCTACGAGGGGCGCGACCCGGACGACTACAAGGTGATGCGCTACGGCGTGCACGGCACGCCGACCACCTTCGCCTTCGAGGCCGCGGTGGCGGAACTCGAAGGCGGGCATGCCGCGGTCGCGGTGCCTTCGGGGCTCGCCGCGATCACCGCCGCGCTGTCGGCCTACGCGAAGAAGGGCACGCACCTGCTGGTCACCGACTCCGCCTACGGGCCGGCGCGCAACTTCTGCGACAAGCGGCTCGCCGCCTGGGGCGTCGACATCGAATACTACGACCCGGCGATCGGCAGCGGCATCGGCGCGCTGATCCGGCCGCAGACCTGCGCGGTCTACTGCGAGGCACCCGGCTCGATGACCTTCGAGATGCAGGACATACCCGCGATCGCGGCGGCCGCCCACGCGAAGGGCGTGCCGGTGCTGGCCGACAACACCTGGGGCACGCCCTACTTCTTCCGCGCGTTCGACCATGGCGTGGACGTTTCGATCCATGCCGGCACGAAGTACATCGCCGGCCACTCGGACACCCTGATCGGAGCCATCGTCACCAACGAGGCCCAATGGCTGACCGTGCGCCGCAGCGTCGCCGACTTCGGCATGTGCGTGAGCCCGGACGACTGCTGGCTCGCGCTGCGCGGGCTGCGCACCATCGGCGTGCGCATGCGCCACCAGATGGAGAGTGCGCTCGCCGTCGCGCGCTTCCTGGAGGCACATCCGCGGGTGTCGCGCGTGCTGTTCCCGGCACTGGAGAGCGACCCGGGCCATGCGCTGTGGAAGCGCGACTTCGACGGCGCAGCGTCGCTGTTCGGCGTGGTGCTGAAGCCGGCCACCGACGCCTCGGTGGTGGCGATGATCGACTCGCTGCAACTGTTCGGCATCGGCTCGAGCTGGGGCGGCTACGAGAGCCTGGCGATCCGCGCGAAGATGATCACGCGCACCGCGACGCCCTGGCATCCGGAAGGTCCGATGGTGCGCATCCATGTCGGGCTGGAGCACCCTCGGGACCTGATCGACGACCTCGAGCAGGGGCTGGCGCGGCTTTCCATGCTGTGACAACGACGCGGTGCCATCGGCGCCGCGCCGGCCTGCTTCCTGCTAGTCTAGGCGGCTATCCGAATGGACAATGCCGACCCGATGACCACGCTCGATCCGGCAGGCCGCAACCTGCTGTTCAATGAAGCACGCACCCACAACGGCTGGACCGACCAGCCGGTGTCCGACGACACGCTGCGCGAGCTGTACGACCTGCTGAAGATGGCGCCGACCAGCGCCAACTGCAGCCCCGCGCGCTTCCTGTTCCTGCGCTCGCCGCAGTCGCGCATACGACTGTCCTCCGCCCTGCTGCCGGGCAACCTCGAAAAGACGCTGGCCGCCCCGGTGACGGTGATCGTCGCCTACGACCTGTCGTTCCACGAGCAGCTGCCGCGGCTGTTCCCGCATGCCGATGCGCGAAGCTGGTTCGTCGGCAACGAGGAACTGATCCGCAAGACCGCCTTCCGAAACGGCACGCTGCAGGGCGCCTACATGATGCTGGCGGCGCGCGCGGTCGGGCTCGACTGCGGGCCGATGTCCGGCTTCGACAACGTGAAGGTCGATGAAGAGTTCTTCGCCGGCACCAGCTGGCGCTCGAACTTCCTGTGCAACCTCGGGCATGGCGACCCGTCGAAACTGTTCCCGCGCAGCCCGCGGTTCCAGTTCGAGGACGCCTGCCTCGTACTCTGAGCGGATGCCGACCATGCAGACCGGATTGCAACGACTGAAGGGAAAGCGCGCGCTGGTCACCGGCGGCAACACCGGCATCGGGCGCGCCGTGGCACTGGCCTACGCCGCCGAGGGCGCCGATGTCGCCATCGCGTGGATCGACCGCGAAGCCGAAGCGCGATCCCTGGTCGCCGACGTCGAAGCGCTCGGCCGGCGCGCACTGGCGCTGCGCTGTGATGTCACCGTCGAAAAGGACGTGGTCGCCGCCTTCGCCGCAGTCGCCACCGCATGGGGCGGCATCGACATCGTGGTGTCCAACGCCGGCATCCAGCGTCCGCAGCCGATCACCGAGATGTCGCTCGACGACTGGGGCCGGATGATGGGCGTGCACCTGCGCGGCAGCTTCCTGGTCGGGCGCGAGGCGGCGCGCCACATGATCCCGGCGAAGCAGGGCCGGATCATCACCGTCTGCTCGCAGCTCGGCTACATCGGCCGCGAGAACTACACCGCCTACTCCACCGCGAAGGGCGGCGTGATCGCGTTCACCCGTGCGCTGGCGAAGGAGCTCGCGCCGCACGGCATCCTGGTCAACGGCGTGTCGCCCGGGCTGGTGGACACCGGCTTCGACCCGCTGTCCGAGGACGTGAAGGCCGCGCATGCCGCCAGCCTGCCGCTGAAGCGGCTGGGTACGCCGGAGGACATGACCCCGGCGTTCGTGTTCCTGGCGAGCGAGGAAGCGCGCTACTACTGCGGGCAGCTGCTGCATCCGAATGGCGGGGAGATCATGCCGTAGGCGGCATCTCCTGGCGGGCCAGTGGGCATTCCGGCCCCGTCAAGCGGCGGGACACAATCCGCAAGCTGTCACCGCGTTTCGCCGCGTGACGCGGGCTTTTTGGCGTTCGACACAGCCGGCACATCACCGGCAGCATGCCTTGTCCGAACGCGGTATCGGGAGCATGACGGACAACCCATGCTGCAACGGCATGCTCACGGCGGGTTCAGCCAACCGGCCGCCGATTGTATTCATAGCACCTGGTGCTATAGACTTCGCTTGTCAGAGCCATGCCGATCTACAAGACGCGATGGTTTGACCGTTGGGCACGCAAGGAGCGATTGACCCGATTCGGGCTCTGCGCAGCCGTGGATGAAATGGCAAACGGTCTGTTCGATGCCGATCTCGGCAGTGGCCTCTTCAAGAAGCGGATCGGTCGTTCCAGACAGGGAAAGCGCGGGGGCTTCCGCGTGCTGGTCGCGACGAACAGGGCTGGGCGCTGGATCTTCATCTACGGCTTTTCGAAGAACCAGCGTGCGAACATCGAAACGAACGAAACGGACGCACTGAAGCGGCTGGCGCTGCACCTTTCGTCCATGGCACCGGACGCGCTGCGCCGGGCGGCGGACGCAGGTGAACTGATCGAGGTGAACTGCGATGGCCAGGAAGAACGCTCCGATACTGTCGGCTGTTCATGAAACCGCACGGGGCCTGTACAAGGCGGGCGCAATGGACCAGGTCACGCTGCGCGAGTTCGACCAGCTTTGCCTGCCACCGGTCGAGCCGCTCGCGCCCGCGCAGATCCGGCAGATCCGCGAGTCGTCCCGCGTCAGCCAGGCCGTCTTCGCCCGCGTGCTGAACACCAGCGTGTCGACCGTCCAGAAGTGGGAGATCGGCCAGAAGCGGCCGACCGGCACCGCCCTCAAGCTCCTGCATCTGGTGCGGAAGCACGGGCTTGACTGCGTGGCCTGAGCCGCCAGTCTTCAGCCCGGCCGGATGCCCGTGGTGCGGATCACCCGGCCCCAGCGCTCGGTCTCGCGCGCGATGAAGGCGGCGAACGCCTCGGGTGAACCCGGACGCACCGTCGCACCGAGTTCGGCAAGGCGCGCGCCGAGTTTCGGATCGAGCAGCCCGGCGTTCACCTCCCGGTTGAGCAGCGCGATGACCTCCGCCGGCGTACCGCGCGGCGCGGCGATGCCGGCGGCGGTGCAGGCCGCGTAACCCGACAGGAACTCGGCGAGCGCGGGCACGCCCGGCAGCGCGTGCGTGCGCGCGGCAGACGTCACGGCGAGCCCCTGCAGCCGGCCCGCCGGCTGCAGGGGCCGCGGCAACCACGGAGGTTGCACAGTCGGTGCCGATGCTGTCGCTGGTGGGGATGCCCTTCGCCAGCCTCGGCAGCGACCCGGCGCAGGCGCAATTCGCGCAGGGACTGAGCCATACGGGCGCCACCGACCTGTCGCGCATCTCCGGACTGACGGTGATCGCGTCCACTACGGCGGCGAGCCTCGACGGCCGCGATCAAGGCCGCGCTGCGGCTGGACCCCCGCGGCCCGCAGGTCGGGGCGTTCTGGACCACCCTCGGATTCGTGCACCTGCTCCTGCGGCGCTGCCGGAGGCGGCTGCCTGCTTCGAACGGGCACAGGTCGCCAATCCCAGGCTGCCGCGCGCGCGGGTCGGCGCCGCGGTGGCGCTGGCACTCTCCGGCGACGACGCGGGCGCGCGCCGCGCATGCGCGGAACTGCTGGCGCTGGTGCCCCGCTATCGCCGGTCGCGGTCGATGGACGGATGCAGGGAGACCACGGCGCCGGCCTACCGTCAGTTCTACAAGGCGGTGCTGGCGCCGGGAACTGTGCGGGCGGGCATCCTGGTCTGATTCATGCCAGCCCGCCCCTTTGCCTGCGTCACTCCCCCGCCACCCGCCGCCCCACCTCCGACTGCCGTTCGATCCACACCGTCTCCGCCGCGTCGGTGTTGCCGACGCCGATGTAGCAGAAGATCAGCCCGGCATCCTCGGTCTCGGACGCGTTCGAGATCACGTGGATCGCACCGCTCGGGATGTACACGAAGTCGCCGCCTTCCAGGATCACTTCCTTGCGGTCGGTGCCGTCGCTGCGCGAGAAGTACGCGCGGATGCGTCCGTGCAGGATGTACCAGCAGACGTCGTTCACCGAGTGGTAGTGGGTCGGGTTCGGCTTCGCGCCAGCGGGCAGGATCGTGCGGCCCATGGTCGCGTTCGACCCCTCGACCGTCTTGTCGCTGATGCCGAAGCCGATGCGCAGCGGCGGCTCGTAGGTGACGTCGGTGCCGATCTGGGACGGGCGGATGACGGTGGGCATCTGGCGGCTGAACGGGACCATGCTGTCTCCTCGGGTTCGTCTGGGGTTCGTCTCAGGTTCGGGCGACGTCGACCGTGCGTGCGGTCTCGACCGACTTCACGGTCGCCTCGAACGAGGCAACCGTGGCCAGCAGGTCGGAGAACGGGATCGGATACTCGGCCTCGCCGCGCACCGCGCGCGCGAACATCTCGAGCTGGTGGCGCATCGCCTCGCGCGGCGGCAGCGTGGTGCGCACCGGCGCTGCGCCGCTCGCATGGCGCACCACCTCGTGTTCGCCGAGCGCCTCGATCGACCCGCGCGAGCCGAACGCATGGATGCGCCAGTACAGTGGCGAGGCGCGCACGCTGGCGAACATGCCGCTGACCTGCCGGCCGCCGCCGGCATCGAGCCGGTACAGCGCGGCGATGGTGTCGAGCGGGGCCGGCGGCGGCTTGCGCTCGACCACGTGCGCATGGACCGACAGTGCCGGCCCGACCAGCAGCGTGAACGCATCCACGATGTGCAGCCCGGCACCGGTCAGGCCGGCCGCAGGCGACTCCGCCGGCGACTCGCGCCATCCGCCGACCACGTTGTTCGAATGTTCGTTGCTGAAGTGCCCCTCGACATGCAGCAGCTCGCCGATCTCGCCGGCGACGATCGCCTGCTTCAGCGCCTCGGTCGACGGCCAGAACCGGCGCAGGTGGCCGACGCCCATCGGCACCTTCGCCTGCCGGCAGGCATCGATCATCGCACGCGCATCCTCGAGGTTCAGTGCCAGCGGCTTCTCGCAGAACACCGCCTTGCCCGCACGGGCGCAGGCCTCGACCTGCGGCCGATGCAGCGAGTGCGGCGTGCACAGGACGATCGCGCGGATCTTCGGGTCGGCCAGCGCATCGTCCAGGCTGGCCGACAGCTGCATGCCGTGTTCGTCGGCGAACGCACGGTGCGCATCGAGCACCGGGTCGATCGCGCGCACGAAGCGCAGGGGCCTCGCGTCGCCGGCGATCTGCATGGATTTCACATGGCCGCGTCCCCAGCGGCCCAGGCCCACGATGGCCGAGTCGATCATTTCAACAGACCTTTCCGTCTTCCGGTCACAGGCGGTAGAGCCGCTTCGCATTGTCGTGGAAGATCGCCTGCCGCTCCAGCGCGTCCAGCGGCGCGAGGCATTCGTCCATCACGCCGACCAGCCGGTCATAGGTGGTCCACATGCGCTCGATCGGGAAGTTGCTGCCGTAGATGCAGCGCCCGGCGCCGAACAGCGCGACGGTCTCCTCCACCACCGGCCGCCACAAAGCCTTGGAGCAGGCACGCTCGAAGGTGCCCAGGCCGGACAGCTTCACATGCACGTTCGGGCAGGCGGACAGTTGCGCCATGCCGCCGCGCCACGCGGCCATGCCGGCCGGCGTGCGGTCCTCCAGCATCCCGGCATGGAGCAGCACGAAGGTGACGCCGGGGAACTCGCGCGCCAGCGCCGCGGCATCGGCCATCTGCGAGGCGAACACCTGCAGCTCGAACAGCAGGCCGCGCGCTTCGACCTCGCGCAGGCCGGCGCGCCAGGCGGCATCGTTCATCAGGTCGGGGCGCGCGGCGAAGCGGTAGGCCGGGTTCTCGTGCCAGTGGAGCTGCTGGCGGATGCCGCCGAGGTTTCCGGCCACCTGGAGGCGGTCGAGCGTAGAGGCCACCTGCGGGCTCGACAGGTCGGCATAACCCACGCTCGCCTGCGGAAAGCGGTGCTCGCGCGCGACCGACGCCACCCACTCGATCTCGGCCACCTCGTCGCCCGGCCCGACGTTGACCTGGATGTAGACCGAAGCGACGACGCCCTGCGGCACCACGTCGTCGATGAAGTCCTGCGCGAGGTAGTCTCGGCGCAGCGGTTCATAGTCGCCGAAGATGCGCGGCAGGGCCGGGCCGTTCAGCCAGGGCGTATGGGCGTGGCGCCAGATGTGGTGGTGGGCATCGATGATGGTCATGGGCGCTCGGGTCGGGGTACCTGGATGCGCCCGGCGGGGTGCGCGGGCGCGGCGGCAGGCCATGCTACTCCGGCAGTATCCCCGCTTCCCGGATCTGCTTCACCCAGCGCGGCACCTCGACCCCGACGAACTTCGTGAACTCGTCGGGCCCCATCGCGGCCGGGTCGACGCTCAGGCCGGCCAGGCGCTGCTGCACCTCGGGGCGGTTGAGTGCCTTGATCGCCGCGTCCGACAGGCGCTGCACGATCTCGCGCGGCGTGCCGGCGGGCGCCATCATCCCCCACCAGATCGTGATCTCGAACCCGGGCAGGTCCTCGGCAAGCGCGGGCAGGTCGGGCGCCAGCGGCGAGCGGTTGCGCGAGGTGACGCCGAGCAGCTTGAGCCGCCCCGCCTTCCACTGGCCGATGCCGGCGGTGAAGTCGGTGAAGGTGAACGCGATCTGTCCCCCGACCACCTCGCCCACCGCGATCGGGATGCCCTTGTACGGCACCTCGACGAACTGGATGCCGCCGAGCGAGCGCAGCAGGCCGAGCGACACCTGCGCCCCACCGGAACCGAAGCCCCCGGACAACTCGCCCTTCCTCGCCCTGGCCACCGCGATGAACTCCTTCGCGCTCGCCGCCGGGAAGTCCGAACGCACCGCGAGGATCAGCGACGACTGCGCCAGCCGGGCGACGTAGGCGAAATCCTTCAGCGGGTCGTAGGCGAGCTTCTTGAACAGCCCGACGTTGGCCGCCTGCGTGGTGTTGGTGCCCATCAGCAGCGTGTAGCCGTCCGGATTCGCACGCGCGACTTCGGTGGCGGCGATCGTGCCCTGGGCGCCGGCGCGGTTCTCGACCACCAGCGGCTGGCCGAGCACCTCCTGCATCGGCGCCGCCAGCAGGCGGGCGAGCTGGTCCGGCCCGGCACCCGGCGGGAACGGCACGACCACGCGGATCGGCTTCGTCGGGAAGGACTGGGCCAGCGCGCAGCCCGGGGACACTGCAAGCGCCAGCGCCATCATGCTGCCGGCGAAACAGGCCGCGACGGACACGCGCGGGACGGCCGCAAGCGCGGCGGACAGGGACGTGCGCACCATGTGACTTCCTCCTGGGGGAACCGGGCCTGTAGTTGTATGTGCCCTTTTCCTGCATCCTACGCTGCCCGCGCCGCGGGGTGCAAGGCGCGGCCAGGGCACTGGCATGCCACGACGGAAGAACCACGAGGAGACCTGCAATGACCCTGGACGACCTCTACCAGCGCGGGCTGGCGCTGCGGCAGAAGCTCTTCGGCGCCGACACCGTCGCGCGCCGGATGGGCGAACTCGGCACCTTCGGCGAACCGCTGCAGCACATCATCAATGCCTATTCGTACGGCGACATCTGGAGCCGGCCGCAGCTCGACATGAAGGCGCGCAGCCTGGCCATGGTGGGCATCACCGCGACGCTGAACAAGCCGAACGAGCTGAAGGTGCATGTCAACGGTGCACTGAACAACGGCGCCAGCGCGGAGGAGGTGCGCGAGGTGCTGCTGATGGTCACGCTGTACGCCGGCCTGCCCTGCGGCATCGATGCGCACAAGGCGGCGCTGGAAGTGATCAACGCACGAGGCCGAGCCCCAGCAGCACCGGCAGCGTGAGCCAGAACACGATCGTGCTCCAGCCGATGAACAGCGCCGCCTCGGGCGCATCGAGCTCGAAGCGGTCGGCCAGCATCAGCAGGGTGAGCATGCCAGGCACCGCGGCGAGCACGGTCGCCGAATACTGTGCATCGCCGGGCGCGTCGAAGAACAGCGGCCCGAGCGCCCAGGCCACGATCGGCACCAGCAGCAGCTTGATCGCGGTGGCCGCCAGCACCTCGCGCTTCGGGGTCAGCGCATGCCAGGGGATGGTCAGGCCGAGCACGAACAGCATCACCGGGATCGTCGGCTGGCCGATCATGCGCGCGGCGTTGACCACCGGCTCGTAGACAAGCCCGGTCTGCTGCAGCGTGGCACCGGCGATGAACG
>JAJTHE010000057.1 GCA_021298815.1 Betaproteobacteria bacterium
GCTTCCTCGATGCGCTGCGCCTGGTCACCACCGGCCTGGCCGGCGTGGCGAAGCGGAACGCGTCATGAGCATCGAGACGGGCGGCGTCTCGACGATGCGCTTCAGGCGCGTGGGCATCATCGGGGTCGGCCTGATCGGCGGCTCGTTCGCGCTGGCCCTGAAGACGGTGAAGGCGGCCGATACCGTGGTCGGCTTCGGCCGCAGCCGCGCCAACCTCGATGTCGCGCGCAAGATGGGCGTGATCGACCAGATCGCGAAGGGCTGGGACGACATCGACGGCTGCGACCTGATCCTGCTCGCCGTGCCCGTGGGGCAGCTGCCCGAGGTGATGCCGATGATCGGCGCGCGCATCGGCAAGGACACCGTGGTCACCGATGCCGGCAGCACCAAGCGCGACGTGGTGGCCTACGCGCGCGCGGCCTTCGGCAAGGCACTGCCGCGCTTCGTGCCGGCGCATCCGATCGCCGGGGCCGAGAAGAGCGGGGCGGCCGCGGCCCGGCCCAACCTGTTCGCCGGAAAGCCGGTGGTGATCACGCCGATCGAGGAAACCGATCCGTTCGCGTTCAAGCGGGTGCGCGCCACCTGGCAGCTCACCGGGGCGAAGACCGTGCGCATGGACGTCGCGCTGCACGACATGGCACTGGCGGCGACCAGCCACCTGCCGCATGTGCTCGCGTTCGCGATGATGAACGAGATCGCCGAGCGGCCGCAGGCCGAGGCGATGCTGTCGCTCACCGGCGGCGGTTTCCGCGACTTCACCCGCATCGCTGCTAGCAGTCCCGAGATGTGGCGCGATGTCTGCATCGCCAACCGCGACGCGCTGTGCACCGAGATCGACGCCTTCAGCGCACGGTTGTCGCAGTTCCGCCACTGGATCGCGATGGGCGACGGTGCGGCGCTCGAGCGCGAGTTCCAGTCGGCGCGCACCGCGCGCGAGGCGCTGACCGCGTCGCTCAACGCCGGCGCGCGCCCGCGTGACTGAGCAAGGGCGGCGCCCCGCACAGGACTGCAGATGGCCCAGCTGACGCGACGCGAGTACCTCGACCTGCCGGCCCTGGCGCGTGCGGCGGGGAGCGTGCAGCTGCCCGGTTCGAAGAGCATCTCCAACCGGACGCTGCTGCTGTGCGCGCTGTGCGAGGGACGCACGCGCGTGCTCGACCTGCTGCGCTCGGACGACACCCAGCGCATGCTCGAGGCGCTGGCGCTGCTCGGCGTGCACATCGAACGATCGTCCGAAGGGGGCGCCGAGGCCGCCGGCATGACCGCCGTGGTCGACGGCTGCGGCGGCGACCTGCCGGTGCGCGAGGCCGACCTGTTCCTCGGCAATGCAGGCACCGCCTTCCGGCCGCTGACCGCGGCGCTGGCGGCGGTCGGCGGGCATTTCCACCTGCGCGGCGTCCCGCGCATGCACGAGCGCCCGATCGGCGACCTGGTGGACAGCCTGCGCGGCCTCGGCGCACGGATCGACTACCGGGGCAACGAAGGCTATCCCCCGCTCGAGATCCATCCGGCCCGGCTGGTGGCGCAGCGCCCGATCCGGGTGCGCGGCGACGTGTCGAGCCAGTTCCTCACCGCGCTGCTGCTGGCCTCGCCGATGATCGGCGTGCCGGTGCAGGCGCGCGGGGCACCGCTGGTGATCGAGGTCGAGGGCGAACTGATCTCGAAGCCCTATGTCGAGATCACGCTCGCGCTGATGGCGCGCTTCGGCGTCGTCGTCGAGCGCGAGGGCTGGCAGCGCTTCCGGGTGCCGTCCGGCTCGCGCTACCGCTCCCCCGGCACGGTCCATGTCGAGGGGGATGCGTCGGCTGCGTCCTACTTCCTGGCCGCCGGTGCGATCGGCGGCGGCCCGGTGCGGGTGAACGGCGTCGGCCGCGGCAGCATCCAGGGCGATGTCGCGTTCGCCGATGCGCTGCGCGCGATGGGTGCGCGGGTCGAACTGGGCGAGAACTGGATCGAGGCCGCTGCGCCGTCCTCCGGCCGGCTGCGCGGCATCGACCTCGACTGCAACCTGATCCCGGATGCGGCGATGACGCTGGGCATGCTCGCGCTGTTCGCCAACGGGCCGACCACGCTGCGCAACATCGCCAGCTGGCGGGTGAAGGAGACCGACCGCATCCATGCGATGGCGACCGAACTGGCGAAGCTCGGCGCGACGGTGGAGGCGGGGCCGGACTACCTGCGGGTGGCGGCACCCGCCGCGCTGGTGCCGGGCGCCGTGATCGACACCTACGACGACCATCGGGTGGCGATGTGCTTCTCGCTCGCAGCCCTGGGCGGCGTGCCGGTGCGCATCAACGACCCGGACTGCGTGGCGAAGACCTTCCCCGACTACTTCGACGTGTTCGGATCGATCGCCTCATGAGCACGGGCGGCGGTTCCCGGGCACCGGTTCCCATGCCGCCGCCAGTGCCCGTGATCGCGATCGACGGGCCGACGGCCTCCGGCAAGGGCACCATCGCGCAGCGCGTGGCCGATGCACTCGGATTCCACTACCTCGACAGCGGGGCGCTGTACCGGGTCACCGCGCTCGCGGCGCTGCGCGCGGGCGTGGCGACCACCGAGGCAGCGGCGGTGGCCGCGGTCGCGGCTGCATTGCCGGTGGCGTTTCCCGGCGGGCGCATCGAACTCGGGGGCGAAGACGTCGGCGACGCGATCCGCGCCGAATCCATCTCCGAAGCGGCGTCGATCGTCGCCGCGCATCCGGCGGTGCGCGCGGCCCTGCTCGACCGGCAGCGGGCCTTCCGGAAGGCCCCGGGACTGGTGTCCGATGGCCGCGACATGGGCTCGGTGGTGTTCCCGGACGCCGTCCTGAAGGTATTCCTCACCGCCAGTGCGGAAATCCGTGCACAACGGCGGCATAAGCAGTTGATGGAAAAGGGTTTAGCTGCTAACCTCCCGGCAATCCTTCATGATCTGCGTATGCGTGACGCCCGGGATTCGGGACGCGCCGTCGCTCCTCTGCAGGCAGGCGCACCCGAGGCAGTCCTCGATTCCGATGGTCTGACGATCGAACAGGTCGTCGCGATCGTGCTGGAACGATACGACCTCGCCGTGCGTGTTCAGGCGTCCGGCCGTTCCGCCGGCGCTGGTGGTTCGACGCTCCAGGGCTGATCGCAGGGCGTGCGGCAGGCGGGTCCACCCGCCGCCCGCGCAGGCGGTCCGGCCGGTCGGACCGGCTGGCGCAACGGAGCACTCCCTGTCGCCCGGTGCGTGTTCGCCGCCACCGGGTGCCGCCGCGGGAAGCATGGCCGGATTCTTTTCCCTACCCACCCCGGTGCGAACCCGGGAACAGAAAACACAGGTCACCCACCGCATGTCAACCGCCACCGCATCTGCAGCCGCTTCCGCCGTCCCCAACGCCATCTCCCAGCATCCGCCGGAGAGCTTCGCCGCCCTGTTCGAAGAAAGCCTGTTGCGCAAGGAAATGCGCCAGGGCGAGGTGATCACCGCCGAGGTGGTCCGTGTCGACCCCAACTATGTCGTCGTCAACGCCGGACTCAAGTCCGAGAGCTACATCCCGGTCGAGGAGTTCCACAACGACCGCGGTGAAGTCGAAGTCCAGGCGGGCGATTTCGTCAGCGTGGCGATCGAATCTCTCGAAGACGGACACGGCGAGACGCGCCTGTCGCGCGACAAGGCCAAGCGCCTCGCGGCCTGGCATGCGCTGGAAGACGCGCACAACACCGGCTCGGTGGTGCAGGGCGTGGTCAACGGCGCGGTGAAGGGCGGCCTGACGGTGATGATGGACGGCATCCGTGCGTTCCTCCCGGGCTCGCTGGTCGACCTGCGTCCGGTCAAGGACACCTCGGCCTACCAGGGCAAGCTGCTCGACTTCAAGGTCATCAAGCTCGACCGCAAGCGCAACAACGTGGTCGTGTCGCGCCGTGCCGTGCTCGAACAGACCCAGGGCGCCGAGCGCCAGCAGCTGCTCGAGACGCTGAAGGAAGGCTCGGTCGTCAAGGGCATCGTCAAGAACATCACCGACTACGGCGCGTTCGTCGACCTCGGCGGCATCGACGGCCTGCTGCACATCACCGACCTGGCCTGGCGCCGGGTCAAGCACCCGTCGGAAGTGCTGGCGGTCGGCGATGAAGTCGAGGCCAAGGTGCTGAAGTTCGA
>JAJTHE010000156.1 GCA_021298815.1 Betaproteobacteria bacterium
CCACCAGTTCCGCATTCACGGGTGCGTTCGAGCCGGACACCACCCGCGCCGAATTCCTGCGCCTGGTGATGTCCCGCTGATGCGGACCACCGGCCCGACCGAGCGACGATGAACCCACCCGAACGGGCCGCACCCACGCTTGCCCAGCGCATCGTCAACGAGATCATCCCCGGCGTGCGCGACGGCGGGATGATCATCCTGGTCGACGACGAGGACCGCGAGAACGAGGGCGACCTCTATGTCGCCGCCAGCCATGCGACCGCTGAGGCAATCAACTTCATGGCGCGCGAAGCACGCGGGCTGGTGTCTCTGGCGCTGACCGAGGAACGGCTGCGCGAACTGGGCCTGGCGCTGATCACGGCCGACGAGGCGAACACCACCAAGTTCCGCACCGCGTTCGCCACCCCGATCGACGCGCGTGAAGGCGTCGGTTCCGGCATGTCCGCCCACGACCGGGCACGCACGATACAGGTCGTGCTCGATCCGGCCAGCAAGCCGTCCGACCTGATCCGGCCCGGGCGGCTGCAGACGCTGCGTGCGCAGACCGGCGGTGTCCTGGCGCGCGCTGGACACACCGAGGCGGCGGTCGACCTCGCCCGCCTGGCCGGCCTGCCGCCCGCGGGCGTGATCTGCGAGATCATGAACGCGGATGGCACCATGGCGCGGCTGCCCCAGCTCGAGGCGTTTTCGCGGCAGCATGGCATCCCCATCCTGCGCATCAGCGACCTCGCCGGGTGGCGGCGCGCGCAGCGGCAGATCCGCCGCAAGTCGCAGACCGTGCTGCCGACGCGCCACTTCGGCGAATTCGAGCTGATGGTCTACACCGACGAGCTCGAGACCAGCCTCTACGTCGTGATGAAGAAGGGCGAGGTGGCGACCGAGGAGCCGGTGCTGGTGCGGCTGCATTCCCAGTGCCTGACCGGGGATGTCTTCGGCTCCACCCGCTGCGACTGCGGCGAACAGCTCGAACTGGCGATGCAGGAGATCGACCGCGAAGGCCGCGGTGCCATCGTCTACATGTTCGACGAGGGCCGCGGCATCGGGCTGGCCAACAAGATCCGCGCCTATGCGCTGCAGGACCAGGGCTACGACACGGTCGAGGCGAATCACAAGCTCGGCTTCGCGGCCGACCTGCGCGACTACACGGTGGGGGCGCGGATCCTGTTCGACCTCGGCGTGCGTCGGTTGAAGCTGATGACCAACAACCCCGACAAGGTGCGCTCGGCCGAGGAGCAGGGCCTGATCGTGACCGAGCGCCGGCAGCTCGAGGTACCCGTGCGGCCAGCCAATCGCCGCTACATGGAAACGAAGCAGACGAAGTTCGGGCATCTGCTTTCCCTGGCCGGGGAACCGCACAAGCCGGACTGATCAACGACCCGCTTTGTCGTCTGGCTACTGACCTTTTGCTATGATTTGCAGATCCTGCTGCTATGATCTGCAGATCCTGCTCGGGGGCGCGCAGGACGCACAATGCCGACGGCCGTGTCGGCGCGAAGGGAAGCGGGTATGATCACGATCAAACAGCTGCTGGCGTCGAAGTCGTCCGAGCTGTTCACCATCTCCGCCGACGACACCGTGACCACCGCGCTGGCGATCCTCTCGGCGCGTCGCATCGGCGCACTGATGGTGATGGACGGGACGTCGCTGGTCGGCATCCTGTCCGAGCGAGACTGTGCGCTGAAGGTCGCACTGCCCGGCCGCCGTGCGGAAGAGACGCGCGTGAGCGAGATCATGACGCGCACCGTGATCACGGTGGAACCCGCGCAGCCGCTCGAGGACTGCATGCAGCAGATGACCGAGCGCGACATCCGGCACCTGCCGGTGATCGACGAGGGCAAGGTGATCGGCATGGTGTCGATCGGCGACGTGGTGAAGGAGACGCTCAAGCAGCAGCGCTACCTGATCCAGCAGCTCGAGTCCTACATCCGCGGCGCGTACACGGGCGGGTTGCGCTGAGGCACCGGGGGGCGTGGTGCCCGGGCCTAGCGATTCAGTTCGCCCGCACGGTGCCTTCGAACTCGGCGGACTCCAGCTCCGGTTCCAGGCGCGTGGCCATCACCTTGTCGATGGTCTTGCCGTCCATGTCGACGATCTCGAAGCGCCAGCCTTCCCAGGTGACGGTGTCGGCTACCTTGGGCAGGCGCCCGGTGAGCAGCATCATCATGCCGCTCAGCGTGTGGTAGCGGCCGCGTTCCTCCTCGGGCACCGACTGCAGCGCCAGTCGGTCCTTCAGTTCGGGCACCGGGATGTGACCGTCGAGCAGCCAGCTGCCGTCGTGGCGCTGCACGGCCCATGACGATTCGGGATCGCGCGGCTTGAACTCGCCGGTGATCGCCTCGATCAGGTCCTGCAGGGTGACGATGCCCTGCACCTCGCCGTACTCGTCGATCACGAAGGCCATGTGGCCGGCGGAGGAGCGGAAGTTGTCGAGCAATTCCATGCCGGTGAGCGTCTCGGGCACGAACAGCGGCGCCTCCATCGGCTGGTCGGCCAGCGTCTGGACGTCGTCGCGGAACGCGCGCGCCAGCCATTGCCGCGCGTTGATCACGCCGACGATCTCGTCCAGGCCACCCTTGACCACCGGGAAGCGCGCATGGTCGGACGCCTCGATGCAGGCGAGGTTCTCGGCAAACGGCGCCTCTACGTCGAGCACCACCACGTCGGCCCGCGGCACCATCAGCGAGCTGATCTGGCGGTCGTCGAGCCGGAACACGTTGCGCACCATTGCGTGTTCCTGCATCTCGATCACGCCCGCGCTGGCGCCCTCGGTCAGTACCGCATGGATCTCTTCCTCGGTCATCACGCTCGCGCCCCGGTCCTTCACCCGCAGCAGCCGCAGCAGCGCGTGGGTCGAGATCGACAGCAGGTGCACGAACGGCTTGGCCGCGATCGCCAGCCATTCGATCGGGAAAGCGACGATGCGGGCCAGCGCCTCGGGGTGGGTCTGCCCGATCCGCTTCGGCACCAGTTCGCCGATGACGATCGTGAGGTAGGTGATGACCACCACCACCAGGCCGGTGGCGGCGTAGCTGGAATAGGGTGCCGGCATGCCCAGGGATTGCAGCCACAGGCCGAGCGGCTCCGCCAGCACGGCTTCCCCGACGATGCCATTGAGCACGCCGATCGAGGTGATGCCGATCTGTATCGCCGACAGGAATCGGGTGGGATCCTCGCCCAGCTTGACCGCCGCTGCCGCCGCCGGATCGCCGGCATCGACCAGCTTCTGGAGCCGTGCCTTGCGGGCGGTGACCAGCGCGATCTCGGACATCGCGAACAGGCCGTTGAACAGGATCAATGCGAAAAGTAGCGCGACTTCCATGGAGGGCACCCGCGGGGGCGCCTTCTTCGATAAAGGAACCGTATCTTACCAAGCTAACGGGGGCGAAAGCTGAAAAGGGTGGCATGCCGCATGTGCGCCGCCCCGCGTCGTCAGGATCGGACGTCTCCGGCCGGGGCCGCCGCATCCGGCGCGGGCGGCGCACCCGCCCGCCGGCGCCAGGCCCGGGCGAGCCATTGCACCAGGTCGTCGACATAGGTGAACACCACCGGGATCACCAGCAGCGAGAGCAGCGTCCCGGTCACCAGCCCGCCGATCACGGCGATGGCCATCGGCGAACGGAAGCTCGGGTCGACGCCGAGGCCGATGGCGATCGGCAGCATGCCGGCACCCATCGCGATGGTGGTCATCACGATCGGGCGCGCTCGCTTGCGGCAGGCATCCATCAGCGCCTCGAAGCGGCCCAGCCCGTGTTCGCGGCGCGCGACGATCGCGTAGTCGATCATCAGGATCGAGTTCTTGGTCGTGATCCCCATCAGCATGATCAGCCCGATCAGGCTGGGCATCGAGAAGCTGCTGTTCGCGGCCAGCAGTGCGATGAACGCACCGCCGATCGACAGGGGCAGCGCGGCGAGGATGGTCACCGGCTGGAAGAAGTCCTTGAACAGCAGTACCAGCACGATGTAGATGCAGAGCACGCCGGTGAGCATCGCCAGGCCGAAGCTCGCGAACAGTTCCGCCATCACCTCCGCGTCGCCGATGGTGGCGCGGGTCACGCCGGGTGGCAGCGCCGACAGGCTGGGCAGCTTCTCCACCGCGGCCACCACGTCGCCCAGCGGCACGTTGTTCAGCTCGATCGCCAGGTTGATGTTGCGCAGCCGGTCATAGCGGTTGATCACCGCGGGCCCGCTCTCGATCGCCAGGTCGGCGATCGCGTCGATGCGCACCGGGCCGCCGCGGCCGGGCACGGTGAGCTGCGACACCAGCTCGAGGTCCTGCCGCGCGGCGTCGGGCAGCCGCACCACGATCGGCACCTGCCGCTGCGCCAGGTTGAGCTTGGGCAGCGCGAGGTCGTAGTCGCCCAGGGTCGCTATGCGCAGCGTGTCGGCGATGGTCGTCGAATCCACGCCGGCGTCCGCGGCGCGGGCGAAGTCCGGCCGCACCACCAGCTCCGGCCGGATCAGGCTGGAACTGGAGGTGACCCCGCCGAGGCCGGGGATGGTCCGGATGTCGCGCTCGACCGCGCGTGCCGCGGCGACCAGCGCCGCGCCATCGTCCCCGGCGAGCACCAGCACGTATTTCTCGCCCGAGCCGCCGAGCCCGACCGTCACGCGTGCGCCGGGCAGCCCGGACATGCGCTGGCGCAGGTCGGCCTCGATGTCCTGCTTGCTGGTGCCGCCGCGTTCCTGCCGCGGCGTGACGTTGATGTTGAGCGTCGCCTTGCGCGCCTCGGCCACGCCGCCCGGCGCGAACGGGTCGCCGCCGGCGCTGCCGCCGCCGACGGTGGTGTAGACGGTCTTCACGTGCGGGTTGCCCGATATCAGCTGGCGCGCGCGTTCGGCCGCCGCCAGGGTGTCCTCGAAGCGGCTGCCGGGCGGCAGCTCGATCTGCACCTGGGTCTGCGACAGGTCGTCCGGCGGGATGAACCCGGTGGGCAGCAGCGGGATCAGCGCGAGCGAGCCGGCGAAGAACAGCGCCGCACCGATGGTGGTCAGCAGCCGGTGGCGGACGCACCAGGCGGCCGCGCGCAGGTAGCTGCGCATCAGGCGGCCTTCCGGCGCGGCCTTCTCGGGCGTGCGCAGCATGTAGGCCGCCATCATCGGCGTGAGCATCCGCGCCACCACCAGCGAGGCGAACACCGCGAGCGCGGCGGTCCAGCCGAACTGCTTGAAGAACTTGCCGGCGATGCCGCTCATGAACGCGGTGGGCAGGAACACGGCGATCAGCGTGAAGGTGGTCGCGATCACCGCCAGGCCGATCTCGTCGGCCGCTTCCATCGCGGCCTGGTAGGGCGTCTTTCCCATGCGCAGGTGGCGCATGATGTTCTCGATCTCGACGATCGCATCGTCGACCAGCACGCCCACCACCAGCGACAGGCTGAGCAGCGTGACCGTGTTGATCGAGAAGCCCAGCCACCACATGCCGAGGAAGGTCGGTATCGCCGACATGGGCAGGGCGACGGCGGACACGAAGGTCGCACGCCAGTCGCGCAGGAACAGCCAGACCACGATCACCGCGAGCAGGGCGCCTTCCAGCAGCAGCACCATCGAGCCTTCGTAGCTTTCCTGCACGAAGTCGACGAAGTTGAACGCCTCGGTGACGGTGATGTCCGGGTGGCGTGCCTTCAGTTCCTCGATGCGTTCGCGCACGCCGCGGGCGACGCTCACCTCGCTTTCGCCGCGCGCGCGCGTGACCTCGAAGCCGACCACCGGCGCACCGTCGAACAACGCCGCGCTGCGCCGCTCGGCGATGGTGTCGCTGACCCGGGCGAGCTGGTCCAGGCGGACCCGGCGTCCGTCGGACAAGGCGATCTCGATCGCCGCCAGTTCCTGCGCCGAGCGCACGGTGGCGAGCGTGCGCACCGCCTGTTCACCGCCGCCGAGGTCGATCCGACCGCCCGACAGTTCACGCTGCAGCTGGCGCAGCCCGCGCGAGACCTCTGCGGCGGTCGCGTTCAGCGCGAGCAGGCGCGCCGGATCGAGTTCCACCCGCACCTCGCGCGACACGCCGCCGACGCGCGACACGCTGCCCACGCCACGCACCGCAAGCAGCGCCTTCGAGGCTTCGTTCTCGACGAACCAGGACAGCGCCTCCTCGTCCATGCGCGACGAGGACACCGTGTAGGTGAGGATCGGCATGCCGGAGATGTTCAGCTTCGAGATGACCGGGTCGCGCAGGTCGGCCGGCAGGTCCGCTCGGATGCGGTTGACCGCGTCGCGCGTCTCGTCGAGCGCTTCCTGCACCGGCTTCTCGAGCCGGAACTCGACCGAGATCGTCACCGCGCCATCCTGCAGCGTCGAATAGATGTGCTTGACGCCCTGCACGCTGGCGACCGAATTCTCGATCTTGCGCGCGACCTCGGTCTCCAGCTGGCCCGGGCCGGCACCGGGCAGCGCCGCGCTCACCGTGATGGTGGGCAGCTCGATGTCCGGGAAGTTCTGGATCTTCATCGCCTGGAAGCCGGCGAGCCCGGCGAGGGTGAGCAGCACGAACAGCATCACCGTCGGGATGGGATTGCGGATCGACCATGCGGAGACGTTCATCGGGCGGCACCGGGTGCAGCCGCCGGCGCGGCCTTCGGCGGCGCATCCACGATGCGCACCAGGTCGCCGTCGGCGAGGAAGGCGACGCCGCTGCGCACCACGCGCACGCCCTCGGCGAGGCCGCTGGTGACCTCGATCCGGTCGCCTTCGCGCCGCCCGGTCTCGACCCGGGTCTGCACCACGCGCCCGTCGTCGCCGACGCGGTAGACGTAGGTGAAGCCTTCGCGCAGCAGGACTGCCGACTGCGGCAGCGTCATCGCGCGGCTGGCGCCCATGTCGATCTCGCCGCGCACGAACATGCCCGGCCTGAGCGTCGTGCCCGCGCTGCGCAGGTCGACGTACACGATCGCATTGCGCGAACTGTTGTCGACCGTCGGGCCGACGATGCGCACCCGGCCCTCGACCTCGCCGCCGGCCGGCGCTGCGACCTTCACCACCTGGCCCGGGCGCACCCGGTGCAGCTGCGCGGCCGGCACTTCGCCGCGCCATTCCAGCCGGCCCTTGCGGATCAGCCGGAACAGTTCCTGCCCCGGCTGGGCCACCGCGCCGACGGTCGCGCCGCGCGCCGAGACGATGCCGTCGTCGGGGGCGACGACGCGGGTGTGCCGCAGGCGGAGTTCCTGCGCCTGCAGCTGCGCGCGCGCGGCGTCGACCCGCGCCTTCGCGGTCGCCTCCGCGGTGAGGAACTGGCCGACCTGCTGCCCGGACAGCGCGCCGCTCGCCTGGACCTGGCGCGCGCGGTCGGCATTGGCCCTGGCCTCGCCCAGCGATGCCTCGGCTTCGGCGAGGGTCGCGCGCTGGAGCGCGAGGTCCGCCTGCACCGTCTCGTCGGAGAAGGTCGCCAGCAGCGCGCCGCGGCGCACGACATCGCCCACGTCCGCCTTCACCTCGGTCAGCCGCAGCCCGCTCGTCTCGGCACTGATCACGGCCTCCTGCCAGGCCGCGACGTTGCCGTTGGCGCTGACCCGGACCCGCAGTTCGCGCAGTTCCGGTCGCACCGTCTCGACGCTGAGCGAGGGCCGCGCGGCGGACTTGCCCGCAGGCGCGTCCGCCGCCTCGCCGGCGGGCACCAGCAGCGCGCCCGTTCCGGCCAGCGCGGCCGCGACCGCGGCGACGGCCAGCCAGCGCAGACGGCGCGGTCCCCGCATCCGGGAAGGCCTGGGCACCGGCGACGGGGATGTGTTCGAGGAAGGAGTCGGCATGGGCGGCTCTGGAGTGTCGGTGGAAGCGGCAGGCAGGGAAGACGGGGCAGGCGGCACGGCGCTCATCGCGTGGCTCCGGTCGTCGGCGCAGCGGGCGTTGCAGGGACGGCAGGGGCGGCGGGAGCCTCCCAGCCGCCGCCGACCGCGCGGTAGAGGGACACCCATGCCGCGAGGCGGTCGCGGCGCAGTTCGGCCAGCGCGGTATCGGCCTGCACCGCGGTGCGGCGGGCATCCTCGAGTTCGACCAGGCTACCCAGCCCGGCGCGATGGCGTGCATCCGCCGCCTCGAACGCCTGCCGATAGCCGGCAGCGGCCTCCAGGGCGAACCGTTCCCGCTCGTCCGCGGCGGCCAGGCGCAGCATCGCTTCCTCGACCTCGCGCACCGCGACCCGCGCGCGCTCACGGTAGGCGGCTTCGGCCGCGCGGTAGGCAATGCGCGCGGCGTCGACGCTCGATGCGCGCCGGCCACCGTCGAACAGCGGGATGCTCAGGGTCGGTCCGATCGACCAGGACGACGCGGTCACGGTGATGCCGCCGCTCTGCGACCGCAGCGGTCCGATGTTGCCGGCGAGCGACAGGCTGGGGTAGAGGGCGGCCTGCGCCTTGCTGATGTCTGCGCTCGCCGCGGCCAGTTCGCGCTCCAGGGCGGCGAGGTCCGGGCGCTGGCGCAGGACCTCGGCCGGCATGCGGTCGACACGGAAGTGCTGCGGCTGCGGCAGCCGGGCGGTCGAGGCCGCGAGCTGCTGCCGCAGCGCGGCCTCGTCGCGCCCGGTCAGCACCACCAGCGACTTGACCAGGACGTCGCACTCGGTGCGCTGCTGCACCCGGCGGTTCGCTGCATCGGCAGCGCTGGCGCGCGCCAGCGCCACGTTGGCCGGGGACTCCAGGCCGGCGCTGCCGGTGATCGCGGTGAGCCGTGCGGTCTCGATGCGCGAGGCGGCGTCGGCCTCGGTGAGTTCGAGCTGCCGCTCGCAATGGCGCAGCCCGAGGTAGGCGTTGCCGACCTCGGCGGCCAGCGCCACCTGCGCGTCCTGCCACTGGGCCTCGCGCGCGAACAGCCGCGCGACCGCGCCTTCCCGGCTGCGCGCGATGGCACCGAACAGGTCGATCTCCCAGCTTGCCTGGGTCTGCGCCTGCACCAGCGTACGCAGGATCACCGGCCCGGCGAAGGTCACCGCGCTGCGCGTCGCGGCCAGGCTGCCCTCGAGCGTGGGCAGGGCACGCGCCTGCGCCGCGGTCAGCTCGGTGCGCGCCTGCGCGATGCGCAGCGCCGCCTGGGCCAGCGAGCCGCTCGCATCCTGCGCCGATGCGATCAGCCCCGCGAGCAGCGGATCGTCGAACTGCTGCCACCAGGTGCGCAGCAGCTCGGCGCTGGCGGCGCGGACCTCGCCCGACGGGGGCACGGCAGTGCCTGGCACTGCCGAGGTCGAGTCCTTCGCCGCCGTCGCTGGCAGCAGACCGCGTACCTGCCAGCCGGAACGCGGCATCGCATCTCCGGGCGGTCCCTGGTAGTCGGGGCCCACCGGAAACGGCGCCGCGCAGCCGGCCAGCAGCAGTGCCGCTGCGCAGGGCACGGCGAGGCGGCGCGGCCGCGGCGGGGCGGACGTCGTCATCGCCGGCTCCGGCTGCGGGTCGACCTGCGCGGCGCCGCGTGCGCCGTCGCGGCGCGACGCTGGCGCTCGGCCTCGATCATCGCGAGCGAATAGCCGGCCAGACGTTCGGCCAGCAGGTCGATCGCGTCCGGCCCGTCCATCACCTCGGGGGCGATGCCGTGCACGATGTCCTGCCCGACGAAGAAGTGGATCGCCATGCCGACGATGGAGAAGGTCAGCCGCTGCAGGTCGGCATCCGGCTTCGCCAGCCCGAACTCGCCGGCGAGCAGGTGCAGCAGCCATTCATGCTGCGGCTTGATCTCGTGCTCGATCATCTCCGCCCAGAGGCCGGTCGGCTCGACGATCTCGCGGAAATGCAGCCGCATCACCAGCTGCACCGCCTCGCCCTGCTTCAGCGGCTGCAGGAACTCGGCGAAGAACCGTCGCATCAGGTCCGGCAGCGGCAGGGTACCGGGCGGCATCCGGGCGGCCGGGCAGGCGTCGCCCATCGGCTCGGTGAACGCCGCGCGGTACAGGCCTGCCTTGTCGCCGAAGTAGTAGCCGATCGCGGAGATGTTGGCGTCGGCCGCCTGGGCGATCTCGCGGATGCTGGTGCGTTCGAAGCCGCGCGCGGCGAACAGGCGCAGCGCGGCATGGAGCAGCCTGTCGCGTGCCTGCGCGCCGTCGGACCGGCTGCCTGCGGCGGGAACCGCCATGGAGGGACCTCTCGAGGATGTCGTCCCCGCCCGGTGCGGGGACGCAGCGAGAGAATAGATCAAACGTTCGATTGAAGTAAAGCCGGCGATCTCTGTCGTCGTGCGCCAGCCTCGGGGTCAGAAGCGGCGGATGAGCGTCATGCGGTCGCCGTCGCGCTGCATCTCGACCCGGTTCAGGAAACTCATGCCGAGCAGGATCACCGGGAGGCTGTCGCCCTCGTGGACGCTGGCATCGACGTTGGTCAGCGCGATGTCGCCGACGCGGACGCTGGCCAGCGTCACGCGATAGACCGGGACGGTGCCGTTGGCGGTGGACGTGAAGCCGCGCTGGCCCTGCAGGAAGTTGATGCCCAGCCTGCGCGCGGTGGCGTTGGACATCGAGAGGTAGGTCGCGCCGGTGTCGACCAGCACCTTCGCCGTGGACCCGTTGATCTCCGCGTTCGCCCAGAAATGGCCGCGCCCGTCCGACATCAGCACCGCCTGCTGGCGACCGGCGGTCGAGCGCTGGCCCGCGATCGACTGGCCCATCGACAGCGTCTCGCGCCGGCCGTTGATCTCGACCACCGCCTGCTGGCTGTTGGCCGATACCAGCCGCACGCCTTCCGGCGTCGCCTGCCCCGCCTTCAGGGTGCGCGGGTTGCCGCCATTGATCACCAGCACCGCGCTGTCGGAGAACAGTCCGATCACGTTCACCTCGACCCGGCCCTGCTGTGCATGCGCCGCCGGTGCGGCCGCCAGCATGGCGAGCAGCGCGAACAGCGCAGGCGCCGCGCGTGCCCTGTCACCGGCCAGGCGCACGATGCATCGGTATCGATCGGCTAACATGTGGTTGCAGGAGGATTGCTGGATGAAACCGGTCGCGATATTCCGTCATGCCAGGACCGAAGGGCCAGGGCATTTTGCCACGTTCCTCGATGCGCACCGGATCCCCTGGGAGATCGTCGCGACCGACCGGGCGCAGGCGATCCCTTCCGACCCGTCGGCCTTCGCCGGCCTGGCCTTCATGGGCGGGCCGATGAGCGTGAACGATCCGTTGCCGTGGATCGAGCCGTCGCTCGCGCTCATCCGCAGGGCGGTCGATGCCGACGTCCCGGTGATCGGGCACTGCCTCGGCGGGCAGCTGATGTCGCGCGCGCTCGGTGGCGTGGTCAGCCGCAACCCGGTGAAGGAGATCGGCTGGGGCGAGGTGAAGATCGAGCCCACGCCCGCCGCCGCGTACTGGTTCGGCAACCGCAGCGCGTTCACCTCGTTCCACTGGCACGGCGAGACCTTCACCATCCCGCCCGGCGCGACCCGCCTCGCCTCCAGCCAGTGGTGCGACAACCAGGCCTACGCGATCGGCCCGCACCTGGGCATGCAGTGCCACGTCGAGATGACCGCGCAGATGGTGCGCGTGTGGGCGCGCGGCGGCTGGCGCGAGATCGCCGACAACCCGCTGCCGTCCGTGATGTCGGGCGAGGCGATGCTGGCCGACCTCGAGGCGCGCGTGGCCGCGCTGCACGCGGTGGCCGACGGCCTCTACACGCGCTGGATCGGCGGCCTCAAGTAGCGGCGCCGGCTAGTCGCGGAAGTTCTCGAACTGCACGGGGTAGTCGGTCACGCTCTTCTTCACCAGCGCGATCGCCTCCTGCAGGGTGTCGCGCTTGGCGCCGGACACGCGCACCGCATCGCCCTGGATGCTGGCCTGCACCTTCATCTTGCTGTCCTTGAGCAGCTTGACGATGTCCTTGGCGCGTGGCCCCTCGATCCCGGTGCGCACGGTCACCACCTGCTTCACCTTGTTGCCGCCGACCTTCTGCAGGTCGCCGTTCTCGAGGCAGCGGATGTCGACGCCGCGCTTGGTGAGCTTGCCGATCAGCACGTCGCGCACCTGGTCGACCTTGAACTCGTCGTCGGCGAACAGGGTGAGCGTCTTGTCCTTCTCGTTCCACTCGACGCGGGCGTCGGAGCCCTTGAAGTCGAAGCGGTTGGTGATTTCCTTGTTGGCCTGGTCGAGCGCGTTGTTCACTTCGACCTGGTTCACTTCCGAGACGATGTCGAACGAAGGCATGGCAGGCGGTGTTCCACGTGGGGGAAGGGGGGTGGCGGCATTGTATCGCCGCCGGCCATCGCCTTCGCCGTGCCGGTCAGCGCCGGGGTGCCGACGGCGGCGGCGCGATCGCGATCGCCATCACCGGTTCGTCGAAGGCGATCCGGCCCAGCCGTTCCAGCGCCGCGGTGGCGAGGTCGAGGCGGTAGAGTTCGCTGCGGCCGTCCTTCGACACGCAGAGCAGGGCCACCTGGCCATGGCTCACGTCGAGCGACAGCGGGCCGTCGCCGAGGTCGAGCGCCAGCGGGCCGATCGTGTGCAGTTGCCCGGTGTCCGCAGGCAGCCGGCGGAACGCCCGCGGGTGCGAACCCTGGGCGACCAGCGTGCGGGCGCGTCGATCGATCGCGTACTGCGTGGTCGTGGCGGGCCGGTTGCCGGCGGCCGGCCGGTGCACGATCGCGGCCGCCGCCAGTTGCGGCGTGCGGCCGCGCTCGAACTCGCCGGCGGCATAGTTCAGTTCCGAATCGGCCTGCAGGCCCGGCGTGACCGGATCGCCATCCACCGGCAGCCCGGTGTCGGGATCGAGCCGCAGGTTGTGGCCGCCCGGGGTGACCAGCCGGATGCGGTCGGCCTGCGGGTCGAAATCGAAGCCGACATCCTCGATCGCCAGCGTGCGCAGCCGGCCGGGCCCGATGGCCTCCGCGATGGCGGTTGCCGGATCGATCACGTAGAGCTGCCCGGCAGTGCCGAGTGCGTACAGCCGTCCGTTCGTCGGGCGGAAGTCGAGGCCGACCACCTGCTCGCCCTGCTGCATGCCGATGATCGGACGGAAGTCGGCGATCCGGCCGGGAGACCCCGAATTGAAGCGGATCAACTGGTTGGAACGGGTTGCGGCGAACACGGTCTCCGGCCTGGGACCGTCGACGTGCATCGCCGCGCAGCCGGGCAGCAGCGCGGCCATGACCAGCAGCGCGGCATGGAGCGTGTGGCGTACAGCAGGTTGCATGAAACCTCCCGGACAAAGCGACCCGCAAAGATACGCCGAGTTTGTCCGCGACGTAAGGCGGGGCCGCCCGCGGACGGATTCGGTTCACTTCAGCCTGCCTGGCGACCGGGGATGTTTCGCGACGGGATGCAGCGCCGGGTTCGTTCCTGCGTCAGTCGAACAGGCTGCGGTTGACGCCGAGGCGGCCGGCTTCGACCTTCTCGCCGGTTTCCACCGATCCGGCCGGAGACAGGCTGCCGATGCGCACGCCGAGCAGCCGCAGCCGCCGCGCCAGCGGCACCCGCTTCAGGCATTCGCCGGCCGCGCGCCGGATCATGCCCGCGTCCTGGGTCGGGTGGTCGATCGTGCGATCGCGGGTCACCTGGCTGAAGTCGTCGTAGCGCAGCTTGATCCCGATCGTGCGTCCGGCGTAGCCCTTGCGGCGCAGGTCTTCGGCGACCTTCTCGCACAGGCCGGTGAACAGCGAGGACAGGGTGGTGCGATCGCGCACCGGATGCAGGTCGTGTTCGAAGGTGGTCTCGCGGCTGATCGATTTCGGTTCGCTGAAGGTGACCACCGGCCGCTCGTCGCGTCCGTGCGCGGCGGCGTGCATCCACTGGCCGAAGCTGCGGCCGAAGTGTTCGACCAGCCAGTCCGGTGGCGCGGCGGCGAGTTCACCGATGGTGCGGATGCCCAGCGACTCGAGCTTCGCACCCGCCTTGGGTCCGATGCCGTTCACCTTGCGCACCGCGAGCGGCCAGATGCGCGCGGGGATGTCGCCGGCCATGAGCACGGTGATGCCGCCCGGCTTCTCGAGGTCGGAGGCGATCTTCGACAGCAGCTTGTTCGGCGTGACGCCGAGCGAGCAGGACAGCCCGGTCGCCGTGCGCACCGCTGCCTGGATCTCGATCGCGAGGGCCCGCGCCGCCGCCCAGGGATCCGCGCTCGCCGCGACCAGCGGCGTGAAGTCGATGTAGATCTCGTCGATGCCGCGGTCCTCGATCTGCGGCGCGAACGCGCGCACCGCATCCTTGAAGCGGCGCGAGTAGAGCCGGTAGCGGTCGAAGTCCGCGGGCAGCAGCAGCGCATCCGGTGCCAGCTGCGCGGCCTTCATCAGGCCCATGCCGGAGTGCACGCCGAGCGCGCGTGCCTCGTAGGTGGCGGTGGTGATCACGCCGCGTCCGGCATAGTCGCGCAGCACCGGGATCGTGCCGGCATCCACCGGATCACGGTCACTGCCGTCGGCGGCGGCGACGATGCGGCGGCGGCCGCCGACCACGACCGGTCGACCGCGCAGCGCGGGGTGGCGCAGCAGTTCCACCGACGCATAGAACGCATCCATGTCGAGGTGCGCGACCACGCGGGTGCCGTCCGTCCGGCCGTCCGCCTCAGGCATCCCGGGAGGCACGACCATCCGGCGCCGCCGCGGGCGCGGCCGGCGTTGCCGGGCGCCGGTCGGCGAACACCCAGGGCGCGGCGAGGATCAGCATGCCGCCGAGCAGGTCCGGCGCGCGCAGTTCCGCCGCACCGCCGAGCCATGACGAACCGGTGGCTACCAGCACTTCGGTGAGCATGATCACCGCGGTCACGTTCGCGGGCAGGCGTGCCGCGCCGTACTGCAGCCCGAGGTTGGCGACCAGGAACAGCGCCGACCAGAGGACCAGGGTCGCCAGTGCGCCGCTCGCCCCGAAGGCCGGCCAGCCGATGGCGCCACCGGCCGACAGCAGCGATGCCGCGGCCACCGGCAGCAGCACCGCGCCGGACAGCATGGACAGCGTGCGTGCCGCCTCGCCGCTGGCGGAGAGCTTGCGCAGCACCACGTTGTTGAGCGCGAAGGCCGCGCCCCCGGCGATCGCCATCCAGTCGGCCAGGCTGCGCGGCAGGGGCAGTCCCATCCCGGGGTCGTACAGCACCAGCATCGCACCGACGAAGCCGGTGGCAATGCGCGCGAACGCGCGTCCGGTGAACGGCTCGCCGAGCAGCCAGCGCGCGAGCAGCACCGCCCAGATCGGCATCAGGTAGAACAGCAGCACCACGCGCACGACGTCGCCGATCGCCACCGCGCTGTTGAACAGCGCATTGGTGAGGCCGGAGGCCAGCGCCAGCCAGAGCAGGCCGGGACCCTGCAGGCATTCGCGCAGCGCGCCCGGGCGCGCTGCGGCCAGCGCCAGGGCGGCGACCGCGCAGATGATGCCGGTCGCCCACAGCGGATGGATGCCCGAAGCGGACAGCGAGCGGAACGGGATCCAGGACAGGCCCCAGACCGTGGCGTTGGCGAGCAGGCCGGCGACGGCCAGCCAGAGTGCGGACTTCATGCCGCGAGGGTACCGCGCGCGGCGCCGGTTGCCGCCGTTTCGGCTACAGTCGGCGCGACGATGGTCCAGCCGACATGCCCGCCGCAGCAACCGCCACGACCGCCTCGACGGCCGGGCCTGCCGGGGCGCGCGCGATGATCGACCTCGCCCGCATCGGCGCGCTGGCGGTCGAGGTGATGCTGCCGCTGTCGCTGCTGGTCGCGGCCGGCGGCCTGTGGCCGCGCTGGTTCCCCGACACCGATGTCGAGTGGCTGCGCAACCAGCTGTCGCGGCTCACCATGTACCTGTTCTACCCGGCGATCCTGTTCTCGGTGGCGATGGTCACGCCGATCAGCCGCGAACTGCTGGCGGTACCGGTGGTCACCGCGCTGGCCGCGGCAGCCGGCGGCCTGTGCGCCTGGGCGCTGCTCTACCGCACCCGCTTCGGCGCGCGCCTGCCGCGGCGCACGCGCGCGGTGCTGGTGATCGGCGCGATGTTCGGCAACACCTTCAACATCGGCGTGCCGGTGCTGCTGTTCCTGCATGGCGAGGGCGCGCTGCGCTACGCGGTGTTCAACGACATGCTGATGGTGATGCCGCTGGTCTGGAGCCTGGGCGTGTGGATCTGCACCCGGCTCGGCGTCGACGAACCCGCCGCGGGCGCAGGCGTGGCGGGCCCGTCGCGCAGCGGCGCCGGGCCCGCCACCTTGCAGGCCGCGCGCCCGAACGTGTTCCCCGTGATGATGTCGATGCCG
>JAJTHE010000001.1 GCA_021298815.1 Betaproteobacteria bacterium
CAGGCGACCGGCCTTGCGGCGCGCGAGTTCCGCGTAGACGCCAGCGGGGAACTTCTGCAGGTAGAGCTCGTGGTCGGCCGGATCGACGCTGTCCTTGATCGAGCGCCAGAACTCGAGTTCGATTTCCTGGGCGCTGCTGGCGGCCGCCGCGGGGGGCGGCGCCTGGGGACGGGAAGCCGATCCGGCATCGGCCAGGCGCTGGGCCGCCGACTCGGCCATCCGCGCCGCGTCGGAGGGCAGGATGAAGCGGGTCGCGTCTTCGTCGGCCTCGCCGGCGGATTCTCCGTCTGGCGTGCCCAGCAGCAGGGCGGTCAGCGCGGAAGCCATCTCGGCGGCGTTCCGGTAACGATCCTCCTTCTTCTTGGCCAGCGCCTTGTTCACCACCCGGTCTACGCCCGGCGGCAGCGAACTGTTGAGGGCGGTGGGCGGCGTCGGATCCTCCAGCAGTATCTGGTTGTAGATCGTCCAGGTGCCTGCCCCGGTGAACGGCTTCTCACCGGTCACCATCTGGTAGAGGATGACGCCGCAGGCGAAGATGTCGGTCCGGTTGTCGCTCGACGTGCCCTGGATCTGTTCCGGGGACATGTAGCTCGGCGTGCCGACCATCGTGCCGACCTGGGTGCGCTCGGCCGACTCCGTGATGCGCGCGACGCCGAAATCGGTCAGCTTCACCCGGCCGGCGCTGTCGATCATGATGTTGGCCGGCTTGATGTCCCGGTGCACGACGCCCTGCCGGTGCGCATAGCCCAGCCCGTCGAGCAGTTCGTTCATGATGCGCACGGTCGACGGGAAGTCGAAACGGTGGCCGGCATCGAGGTAGGACTTCAATTCCTTGCCGTCGATGAACTCCATCACGATGAACGTGACGTCGTCCTCGTCGCCGAAGTCGTAGACACCGACGATGTTCGGATGCGTCAGTCGTGCGACGGCCTGCGCCTCGCGGACGAAGCGCGCGGCATAGTCCCGCGCCGCCTCCTCGTCCATGATGGCACTGCGCAGGATGGTCTTGATCGCGACCCGACGGTTCAGCTTCGGGTCACGGCCCTCATAGACGATGCCCATCGCGCCCTTGCCAAGCACGCGGACGATTTCGAAGCGGCCAAGGGACTTGCGCGGAGCTGCGCTCATGGGAATGGGACAGCGCCCGCACCGACCGGACCTGGCCGGGCGGGCGACAGGCCTGCGGCGGAGGATCGGGGCACCGTGAAGACCAGACGTGTCAGGCTTGCAGGACCCTTAGTTTACGGGAATGCCTGCAGGCCGCCTACGAAATTTTTCCAGTGCACGACAATGTGTTGCACCTGCGGCTATCATCCGCCGCATGTTGTCGATCCAGTTGTTCAAGGGCGGTACGCTGGTGCGCGAGATGCGGACCGACGAGGTCCTGCTCACGGTCGGGCGCGACGCTTCCGCGTCCATCGTGCTCGAGGATCCGGACAAGCTGATCTCGCGGCAGCATGCGGCGATCGAGCGCCGGGACGGCGTGCCCTACCTGATCGTCCACTCGCGCGTGAACCCGGTGCTGGTCGATGGCCGCGTGATGCGCACCGGCCAGGCGGTTGTGCTGGCAGAGGGGGCACGGGTGACCATGTCGCCCTATGAAATGGTCGTGAGGTTCGACGACGGGGGTGCGCCGGCCGCAGCGCCAGACCCGGCGCCCGACCTGGCACCGACGGCCGCACCGACCGGGCAGCCGATCGACCCGATGGCCACGGCTTCCGAGGCGCGACCGGCGGCGGCCGAGGTCGAGGATCCGATCACCGAGACGACGACGCCGTGGCGACGCAACCCCGACGACGGAATGGCGCAGGCGACCGCGGCGTTCCTGCGCGGCCTCGGACTCGGACACCTCAGGATCCCGCCGGACGAGCAGGCGTTCTTCCTGGAGCGCGCAGGCGTGATGCTGCAGTGCGTCGCCGAGTCGCTGGTGGCGATGCTGGCCGCGCGCGCGCAGCTGCGGCGAGGCCTGTCGCTGCCCGACGAACCCAGGGAGCGGGTGAACCCGCTGCTGCAGCAGGTCAGTCCGTCCAAGGTGCTCGCGCTGCTGGTCGACCCTGGGCGGCAGGCGCACGACGGCAGCGATCCGGCGATGGAGCCGATGCAGGCGCTGCGCGAGGCGGCCGATGCGCTGCGCGTGCACCAGGCAGCGCTGCTGTCGGGTACCCGGGCTGCGCTGCTCGGCCTGCTGCAGGCGCTGGACCCGGAAGCCTTCGATGCCGCCGCGGCCCGCGCCGCCGGGCCACTGGGCCTCAATCGCCGCAGCCGCGCCTGGGAGGCGTTCGCCGAGGCGCATGCAGCCCTGGTGCAGCAGGCGGCAGCCGACGCGGATGCGTTGCTGCAGCGGGACTTCGTCGCCGCCTACGTCCAGCGGCTATCGCAGGCCGACGACTGAGCGGCACGTCGGACCATGCCGCGCCTGCGCCCGGCGGCGCCGGGTTGCCTCAGGCGCGCCACTTGCCGGCCAGCCCGTCGATCGCGTCCAGGCCCTTGGTGACCAGGATGCCCAGCGCCGCGAGCACCACCAGCACGGCGAACACCGTCTCGGTTTCCAGCACCTGCCCGGCGAGGTAGAGGCGGGCGCCCAGCCCGAGCTTGCCCACGACCATCTCGGCCGCCACCACCAGGATGATCGACACGCCCAGGCCGAGGCGTGCGCCGGCGAACACCGACGGAATCGCCGCCGGCAGCAGCACATGGCGCACGATCTGCCGTTCCGAGGCGCCGAGGTCGCGCGCGGTGACCACCAGGCCCGGGTCGCACTGGCGTACGCCGAGCAGGGTATTGATGATCACCGGGAACAGCGCGCCCAGCGCGCTGATGGTCAGCATGAACGGACCGCCGGTGCCGAGCCAGATGATCAGCAGCGGGATCAGCGTTATCTTCGGCAGCGGATAGAGCGCGGCGATGAACACGTCCGCGATCGCCTGGAAGCGGCGCGACACGGCCATCGCCAGCCCCAGTGCGACGCCGAACACCAGGCCTATCGCGAAGCCGCCGAAGATGCGGTAGAGCGTGACCGCGAGGTCGACGAACGCCTGCTTGTGGACGAACAGTTCGTAGAGGGCGACGGCGATCTGCGTCGGCCGCGGCAGGTAGAGCGAAGACACCTGGAACACGCGGCACAGCACTTCCCACGCCAGCAGCACCACTGCGACGGCGATCCAGCCGGTGACCCGGTCAGCAGGGGCCGCACCCGTGCGTACCGGCCGCAGCGCGACGTCGCCTTCCGGGGCGCGATGCTGCATCAGGCGCCCCCCGGTTCGCCGTGCATCGAGCGCAGGACTTCCGACTTCAGCAATGCGTAGATGCGTTCGAAGTAGCCGGCATAGCGCGGGTCATGGGTGCTCGCCACCGAGCGCGGCTTGGGCAGGTCGATGACCACCTCGGCCGCCACGCGGCCCGGCCGTGCGGTGAGGACGTAGACCGTGTCGGCCAGCAGCACCGCCTCCTCGATCGAATGGGTGATCAGCAGGACGGTCTTGCCGGTGCGATCGACCATCGCCGCGAGCTGCTCCTGCAGCACCAGCCGGGTCTGTGCATCGAGCGCGCCGAAGGGCTCGTCCAGGAGCAGCACGTCGGGGTCCATCACCAGCGCGCGCGCCATGCCCACGCGCTGGCGCATGCCGCCGGACAGCTGACCAGGATACTTGCGCTCGAAGCCGGCGAGGTCGACCAGGCGCAGGGCCTCGTGCGCGCGCGCGCGGCGCTCGGCGGCCGCCACGCCGGCCATCTCGAGCCCGAACGCCACGTTGTCCTCGACCGTGCGCCAGGGGAACAGGTTGAACGACTGCCAGACGGTCGCCATCCGTGGCGGATGCGGCATCGGCTGGCCGTCGGGGCCGATAAACGACAGGGTGCCGCGGCTGGCCTGCATGAAGCCGCGGGTGATCTGCAGCATCGTGCTCTTGCCGCAGCCGCTCGGACCGATGATCGCGGTGACCTTGCCGGCGGCGAAGCGGCAGTCCAGGTCTTCCAGCGCCAGCACGGTCGAACCGCCCGCCTCGTAGACGAGGCTGATGCCTTCCAGGCGGATCTCGGGGTGCACGGCGCCCGTGCGCACGGACGCCGGATCGGTGCGCAGCATCGCCTCAGGCCGTCAGCGGGTTCTTTTCCTTCAGCCGGTTGTACGCTTCCCGCGCGGCGCCGAGTTCGAACACCTGCTCGCGGGTCACCTTGCCGCTGAACAGCTTCATCGTGTCGCGCCAGAAATCCGCCTGGAACATCGCGGAGTCGACGTTCGGCAGGCCGTTGTCGGTGAACCAGGTCCAGCGCGGCGCGGCGGCGGAGATCAGGCCTTCCGGGACCTTGGTGAACTCGGAGATGATCTTGATCACCGAGGGGTCCTTCGCGGCGGCCGCATTGTTGAAGATGCGCGCTGCATGCAGGTGGACCATCGCGAAGCGCACGGCGAGCGAGCGGTCCTTGCCGAGCAGCTTGGCCGGGGAGGCGAAGCAGGCGAGCTGCGTGCCGGGCTCGATGTCCGAGCCCGGGAACGCGATCTTGCCGGTGTTGTTCTTCTCGGCGAGGAAGGCTAGCGGCACCGGGATGTTCGCCGCATCGACCTGCCCGGCGCCAAGCGCGCGCACCAGGTCGGGGTAGGCGAGGCCGGTGACCCAGTTCACGTCGGCGAGCGGGTTTAGCCCGGCCTTCTGCGCACCGCGGCCGAGCAGGAACTGGTCGATGCCGCCCGGGGCCTGCAGGCCGAGGCGCTGTCCCTTGAGCATCGACAGGCGGTCGGTGCTGGTCAGTCCGGCTGCATGCAGCTTGTTGTTGACCACGATGGTCATCGAGCCGGAGCCGGGCCGCTCCGACCCGCGGTCGAGCATGAACTTGAACGGCGCGCCGCGCGCGATGGTGTTGAAGATGCCGGCGTTGCAGGTGGCGACGGTGAAGTCGAGCTCGCCTGCGACCAGCGCGGGGACGGCAAGGGCGCCATCGGTGAAGTAGCGGTATTCCGCGTCGATGTTCATGCGGTCCCAGAAGCCCCGCGCCTGCGCGATGAACAGCGGACCGGAGGAGATCAGCGGCACCACGCCGATGCGGATCTTCGCCCGCGGACCCTGGGCCAGCACGTTCACGAACGGCGCGCCAGCGAGCATCGGCGTCGCGACGGCGGCAGCGGCACCCTTGAGCAGCTTGCGGCGGGCCTGTTGCGGGGCGGCGGACGGGGCGCGGGGGGAACTGGGCATGGCGGACCTTTCGCTGATCGGAGGATGCGTGGTCCTTAGTATACTTTCTGCAGCCCGACATCCGGCCCTCGGCCGCGACGGTACCGGGACGCACCCGTGACAGCCCCGGAACACACCCAGGAGAGAGAACTTGCCAGCGCACGCCAAACCGTACCAGGTGTCGCCGTCCAATCCCGACGTGCAGGAGATCCAGACCGAACCCGCGCGCCGGGTCGACATGCCCTATGCGCCCGCCATGCGCGTGACCGGCGGTGCCGACCTGCTGTTCATCTCGGGTGCCACGCCGTCGCCGCTCTACCACAAGCATCCGCATGAACTGCACGAGCACGACCATCCGAACGACATCGGCGAACAGACGCGGCGGGCGCTGTCCGCAATCAAGTCCATCCTCGACCAGGAGGGGCTGGTGTGGACCGACGTGGTGAAGGTCACGAAGTACGTGACCGACATGCGCGACATGGATGGCATGGTCGCCGTGCTGAAGCAGACCTTCGGCGACTGGACACCGGCAAGCACGACCGTCTGCGTGAACCAGCTGTCCACGCCCGGTGCGCGCATCGAGCTGGACATGATCGCGGCCTACCGCAAGGCCTGACGCCGCTGCCTGACGCCGGGGCCCGTGCACCGGCAAAGGTCGAAGAAAAGCCCGCCATCGAGGCGGGCTTTGCGATCGGCGGGGAACGGTGCTTCGCGCCCCCGGTGGTCCAGGGGGGGCTGTCGAACTCAGGCCGCGCTGCGCCAGAGGTCCAGCTTCATCAGCTCGCGCTTGAGCGTCATTTCCTTCGGCAGCCGCGACTTCAGCTGCTCGAACAGCTCGCCGTGCGACTCGATCTCCTTCTTCCATAGCTCGGCGTCGACCCGGACCAGGCGCTCGAACTGCTCGCGGCTGATGTCCATGCCGCGGAAGTCCATGTCCTCGTAGCGCGGGATCCAGCCGAGGGCGGTCTCGGATGCGCCGACGGTGCCCATGGTCCGCTGCACGATCCACTTCAGCACGCGCATGTTCTCGCCGAAGCCGGGCCAGATGAAGCGGCCCTTCTCGTCGCGCTGGAACCAGTTCACGCAGTAGATCTTCGGTGCCTGGGTGATCGTGTGCCCGATGCGCAGCCAGTGGTTGAAATAGTCGCCGAAGTGGTAGCCGCAGAACGGCAGCATCGCGAAGGGGTCGCGGCGCACGATGCCCACCGCGCCGGTGGCCGCCGCGGTGGTCTCGGAACCCATGGTCGCCGCCATGTAGACGCCGTAGTTCCAGTTGAACCCTTCGGCCACCAGCGGCACGGTGTCGTTGCGGCGGCCGCCGAACACGAAGGCGCTGATCGGCACGCCGTTCGGGTTGTCGTATTCCGGGTCGAGGGTGGCGCAGCGCTCGGCGGCGACGGTGAAGCGCGAGTTCGGATGCGCGGCCAGGCGGCCGCAGTCCGGGGTCCACGGCTTGCCCTGCCAGTCGATGAGTTGCTTCGGCGGGGTCTCGGTCATGCCTTCCCACCAGACATCGCCATCGGCGGTCAGCGCGACGTTGGTGAAGATCGTGTCGGCGTCGAGCATGCCGAGCGCGGTGGCGTTGGTGTCGGGGCCGGTGCCGGGGGCGACGCCGAAGTAGCCGGCCTCGGGGTTGATCGCGTAGAGCTGGCCATCCTTGCCCGGCTTGATCCACGCGATGTCCTCCCCCACGGTGGTGACCTTCCAGTCGTCCATGCCCTTGGGCGGGATCAGCATGGCGAGGTTGGTCTTGCCGCAGGCGCTCGGGAAGGCGGCGGCCACGTAGCGCTTCTCGCCGGTGGGCGCGGTGATGCCCAGGATCAGCATGTGCTCGGCGAGCCAGCCCTGTTCCTTCGCCATGATCGAGGCGATGCGCAGCGCGAAGCACTTCTTGCCGAGCAGGGCGTTGCCGCCGTAGCCGCTGCCGAACGACCATATCTCCTTGGTCTCGGGGTAGTGCACGATGTACTTGTGCTCGCGGTTGCTCGGCCAGGCGATGTCCTTCTGGCCGTCGGCCAGCGGCATGCCGACCGAGTGCAGGCATGGCACGAACTCGCCGTCGCTGCCCAGCACGTCGTAGACCTTCTCGCCCATGCGGGTCATGATGCGCATCGAGACCACCACGTAGGGCGAATCCGACAGCTCGACGCCGATGTGTGCGATGTGCGAGCCGAGCGGGCCCATGCTGAACGGAATCACGTACATGGGACGGCCGCGCATGCAGCCCTTGAACAGCCCGCCCAGGGTGGCGCGCATCTCGGACGGCGCGACCCAATTGTTGTTCGGGCCTGCGTCGTCCTGGTTCTCGGTGCAGACGAAGGTGCGGTCTTCCATGCGGGCCACGTCTGCCGGGTCGGAGCGCACCAGGAAGCTGTTCGGCCGCTTCTGCTCGTTCAGGCGGATCATCGAGCCGGCGTCGATCATCTCCTGGCACAGGCGGTCGTACTCTTCCTTCGAACCATCGCACCAGACGATGCAGTCGGGTTCGCACAAGGCCGCCATCTCGCGGACCCACTCGACCAGCCGGGCATGTTTCACGTAGGCGGGCTTGCCCGACCGGCTGATCAGTTCTGCTGCTGCATCTGGACGGTTCATCTCACTCTCCTCGAGGTAAAGCGGCTGCGCGCGCCGGGCCGTGCTGCCGGGCGCCAGGCCCGGGCGAGGCCGGCTGCCTGCGATGCGAAAAATCAGGGCGCGAAAATACCCGTTTCGGGACGGGTTGTGGCGGAAGTTTGACACAACCCGGTGCGTCTGCCTTCCACGCGGACGCGGGCGCGCACGCGAAGGGCGTTCCCGACGCGAAGCGCCCGGCCTGCCTTCGGTGCCGTTTGGTCCGCAGGCCCGCTTTGCGCTATGATCGACAAAACCAGCTACTGCGTCGGGAATGATCAAGTACATCTTTGTCACTGGTGGTGTCGTCTCCTCTCTCGGCAAAGGTATCGCCGCCGCGTCGCTTGGCACCCTGCTCGAATCGCGCGGCCTCACCGTCACGCTGCTCAAGCTTGACCCGTACATCAACGTCGATCCGGGCACGATGAGCCCGTTCCAGCACGGGGAAGTTTTCGTCACCGAGGACGGGGCGGAAACCGACCTCGACCTGGGACACTACGAACGCTTCGTGTCGACGCGGATGAAGCGCGTCAACAACTTCACCACCGGCCAGATCTACGAGTCGGTGATCAAGAAGGAGCGGCGCGGCGAATACCTGGGCAAGACCGTCCAGGTGATCCCGCACATCACCAACGAGATCCAGGATTTCATCGAGCGTGGCGCGCGCGCCGCGTGCGACGGCAAGGTCGACGTGGCGATCATCGAGATCGGCGGCACGGTGGGCGACATCGAGTCGCTGCCATTCGTCGAGGCCGCGCGCCAGATGAGCCTGCGGCTGGGCCGGGGATCCTGCTGCTTCGTCCACCTGACGCTGGTGCCGTTCATTCCGTCCGCCGGCGAACTGAAGACCAAGCCGACCCAGCACAGCGTGCAGAAGCTGCGCGAGATCGGCATCTCGCCCGACGTGCTGCTGTGCCGCGCCGACCGTCCGATCCCCGAGGACGAGCGCGCCAAGATCTCGCTGTTCTCGAACGTGCAGCTCGATTCGGTCATCTCGGTCTGGGACGCCGATTCCATCTACAAGATCCCGTCGATGCTGCACAAGCAGGGGCTCGACCAGATCGTCTGCGACGTGCTCGGCCTGAAGGCGAAGCCGGCCGACCTGACCGACTGGGATGCGCTGGTGCACGGCCTCGAGCACCCCGAGCGGACGGTGCGCATCGGCATGGTCGGCAAGTACGTCGACCTGTCCGATTCCTACAAGTCGCTGAACGAGGCGCTCAACCACGCCGGCATCCGCACCCGCACCCGCGTGGTGATCGAGTACGTCGATTCCGAGCAGATCGAGAACGGCGCCGGGTCGACCCTCGACCAGCTCGACGGCATTCTCGTGCCGGGCGGCTTCGGCAAACGCGGTACCGAAGGCAAGATGCAGGCGATCCGCTTCGCACGCGAGCAGGGCATCCCCTACCTTGGCATCTGTCTCGGCATGCAGCTCGCGACCATCGAGTTCGCGCGCAACGTCTGCGGGCTGGCCGGCGCGAACTCCACGGAGTTCGACCCGGAGACCCCTCATCCGGTGGTCGCCCTGATCACCGAGTGGACCGACCGCACCGGTCAGATCGAGAAGCGTACCGAGAAGTCGGACCTCGGCGGCACGATGCGCCTGGGCGCACAGCGCTGTCCGGTGCTGCCCGGCACGCTCGCGTCGCGCATCTACGGCAGCGAAGTCAACGAGCGCCACAGGCACCGATACGAGGTGAACAACGTCTACGTGCCACAGCTCGAAGCCTCGGGCTACCGCGTGTCGGCGCGCACGCCGAGCGAATCCCTCCCCGAGATGATGGAACTGCCCGCGCACCCGTTCTTCATCGGCGTGCAGTTCCACCCCGAGTTCACGTCCACGCCGCGAACCGGGCATCCCCTGTTCACCGCTTTCGTGCAGGCAGCGATCGCGCGCGCCGAGCGCGTGCGCGCCGCGGCGAGGGGTGCAGCGGCCCCGGCGGCGGTGGCCTGATGAAGCTCTGCGGCTTCGAGGCGGGCCTCGACCGCCCGCTGTTCCTGATCGCCGGGCCCTGCGTGGTCGAGTCGCGCGACCTGGTCGAGGAGATCGCGGGCCGCCTCAAGGAAGTGGCTGGTGCCCTCGGCATGCCTCTGATCTTCAAGGCATCCTACGACAAGGCCAATCGCAGCTCCGGCAAGTCCTTCCGCGGTCCCGGCATGGAGAAGGGTCTCGAGATCCTGGCCGGGGTGCGCACGACATTCGGCCTGCCGGTGCTCACCGACGTGCACGCGGCCGAGGATGTCGCAGACGTCGCCGCAGCGGTCGACGTGCTGCAGACCCCGGCCTTCCTCTGCCGCCAGACCGACTTCATCCATGCCGTGGCCAGCGCCGGGCGGGTGGTCAACATCAAGAAGGGGCAGTTCCTGTCGCCGCAGGAGATGGGCAACGTCGTCGACAAGGCGCGTGCGGCCAGCGGCACCGACAACATCATGGTCTGCGAGCGCGGCTTCTCGTTCGGCTACCAGAACCTGGTGTCCGACATGCGCTCGCTGGCGATCATGCGCGACACCGGCTGCCCGGTGGTGTTCGACGCCACGCATTCGGTACAGTTGCCGGGCGGTCAGGGTACCTCAAGCGGTGGCCAGCGCGAGTTCGTGCCGGTGCTGGCGCGCGCGGCGGTCGCGGCCGGCATCTCCGGCGTGTTCATGGAGACGCATCCGCGGCCGGAGCAGGCCCTGTCCGACGGACCCAATGCGTGGCCGCTGGGGTTGATGCCGGAACTGCTGGAGACGCTGGTCGCACTGGATGCACAGGTCAAGTCGAGGCCGCTCGCGGAGCGCCGCATCGCGCGCTGAACCGCTGGCCCGATCGCCACGCGAACCTCCCGGTTCGCCGACACCGGAACTATCGAAACTGTCCTGAGAGAACGACGATGAGTGCAATCGTAGACGTGGTCGCGCGGGAGATCCTGGATTCCCGCGGCAATCCGACGGTCGAGGCCGACGTGCTGCTCGAATCCGGCGTGATGGGCCGGGCTGCCGTGCCCTCGGGCGCATCCACCGGCGCCAAGGAAGCCCTCGAACTTCGCGACGGCGACAAGGCGCGCTATGGCGGCAAGGGCGTGCTGAAGGCGGTCGAGCACATCAACACCGAGATCTGCGAGGCGATCATCGGCCTGGACGCGGTCGAGCAGGCATTCATCGACCGGGCGCTTATCGACCTTGACGGAACCGACAACAAGGGCCGCCTCGGCGCCAATGCGCTGCTCGCGGTGTCGATGGCGGTGGCCCGCGCGGCCGCCGAGGAATCCGGCCTGCCGCTGTACCGCTACCTCGGCGGCGCCGGCCCGATGCGGCTGCCGGTGCCGATGATGAACGTGATCAACGGCGGGGCCCACGCCAACAACAACCTGGACATGCAGGAGTTCATGATTGTGCCGCTGGGCGCGCCGAGTTTCTCGGAAGCGCTGCGGTACGGCGCGGAAGTGTTCCAGACCCTGAAGAAGCTGATCGACGGCCGCGGCCTGTCGACTGGCGTCGGCGACGAAGGCGGCTTTGCCCCCGACCTGCCGAACAACGAGTCGGCGATCGAGCTCGTCCTCGAGGCGATCGAGAAGGCCGGATACCGTCCGGGAGAAGACATCGCACTGGCGCTCGACTGCGCCAGTTCGGAGTTCCACGAGGACGGCAAGTACCGGCTCGCCTCGGAGCGGGCTGTGCTCCGCGCCGGCGAGTTCGCCGACTACCTTGGACGCTGGGTGTCGAAGTATCCGATCATCAGCATCGAGGATGGCATGGACGAGGCCGACTGGGACGGCTGGAAGCTGCTTACCGACCGCCTGGGCGACAAGGTGCAACTGGTCGGCGATGACCTGTTCGTGACCAACAGCCGGATTCTCCAGCAGGGCATCGACGCCGGCGTCGCGAACGCCATCCTGATCAAGGTGAACCAGATCGGCACGCTCAGCGAGACGCTCGAGGCCGTGGACCTGGCGCGCCGCTCGGCCTATGCTTCCGTGATCTCGCATCGCTCCGGCGAGACCGAGGACACCACGATCGCCGACATCTCGGTCGCCACCAACGTGCTTCAGATCAAGACCGGTTCACTGTCCCGGTCGGACCGGATCGCCAAGTACAACCAGCTGCTGCGCATCCAGGAAGACCTGGGCGACTCGGCCGGGTACGGCGGCCGGTCGGCGTTCCGCCAGCTCCGGTGATCCCCGGACGCCGCCCCGTTCGTCGCGGGGTGGCCGTCTCCCGCGCCGGAGACAGGCCATGAGGCTGCTCAGCCTGGGGCTGGCGGTGCTCATCGCGCTGCTGCAGGTGCCGCTGTGGATCGGCAAGGGGAGCTGGCTGCGCGTCTGGGAGGTCGACCGGCAGCTGGTCGCGCAGCGGGAGGTGAACGGTCGCCTGACGCAGCGCAACGAAACGCTCGAGGCCGAAGTGCGCGACCTCAAGACCGGGTACGAAGCGATCGAGGAACGCGCCCGCGCCGAACTCGGCATGATCCGGCAGGATGAGCTTTTCATTCAGGTACTTGGGAACGATCCCGCCGCCCCGGCGCGATCTGTTCCAGGGAAGGGCGTGCTCGCGCCACCGACCGGTTCCCGTTAACCGCATCGGCGGCACCCCGATGGTGCGCGTCCGGTGCCGAACGCGGCTCCGATAGCTCAAGTTGTCCCGTGCATGGTCGCTAAAAGGTCGAGTTGATCTGGAGGCTCGATGCATTCTTCGCTTGTTGACCGGCCGCGCTCGTGGCCGTTGGGGATATCCCTGGCCGTTGCCGCGCTCGCGGTGGCGGGACAGGCCATCTGGCTGTGCCTCGCAGACCTGCAGCTGCAGGCCGTTCCCGCGTTCGTCGCCCTGGCCGCGCTGGCCGGGGCGGCTTTCCTGCTTCGCTCGGGCGCTGGCCGACCCGACGGGCGCGGAATGCTGCACGCGGCCCCGCCCGCGTCGGTCAGCCTTTCAGCGACGCCGCTCGGCCAGGCACTGAGCACGCATCGCGAGCAGATCGCGCGCGGCATGCAGTCCGTCGGGGGCGACATCGGCCGCACCAGCGACCTGCTGCAGGAGGCGGTGGCCAGCCTGTCCGACAGCTTCCGCCAGATGCATGAACTCACCCGGGAACAGCAGCAGATCACGCTCGACATCACGGCTGGCGAGCGTGGCCAGAGGGAAGGCCAGGAACGCATCACGTTCGAACGCTTCGTCCAGCACTCTTCCTCGGCGATGCGGGCACTGGTCGAGAACATCCTCAACAACAGCCAGGTCGGCATGACATTGGTGAGCCAGATGGAAACGGTGGATACCCAGATCAAGAGCGCCCTCGCGATCCTGTCCGAGGTCGAAGGCATCTCGAAACAGACCAACCTGCTGGCGCTGAACGCGGCGATCGAGGCCGCGCGCGCGGGCGAGGCCGGGCGCGGATTCGCGGTGGTCGCCGACGAGGTGCGCAAGCTCTCGGGGCGGACGCACCACTTCAGCGAGCAGATCCGGCAGGAGATCGGCCGTGTATGCGAATCGCTGGGAGAGGCGGAGAAGGCGATCCACTCGATGGCCTCGCAGGACATGACCTTCGCGCTGCATGCGAAGCGGGAGGCGGACGACATGACCCAGCAGGTGGCGCAGATCAACGCGGAACTGGGCGAGGCGATGGAGCGCACCGCGATGCTCAGCAGCGGCATGGAGGCGCGGGTGAGCGAGGCGATCACCGCCCTGCAGTTTCAGGACATCACCACCCAGCTGCTCGCGAACTGCCGCGGGCGCGTTGAGATGGTCGAGCAGCTGTTCAGCGCCATCGAGCGCGAATTCTCGGGCGCGCCCGGCCGCGCGCCGGTCGACGAGGTGGTGGCGGAGCTGGTCTCCAGGGGCGCGGCCATCGAAGCCCGCAACCCGGTCGCGCAGAAGCAGATGGCCAGCGGCGACATCGATCTTTTCTGAGCTAGACATCCATACAGGCTGAACAACATGGCGAAGACAATCCTTGCGGTGGACGATTCCGCGTCGATACGGCAGATGGTGGTGTTCACCCTGAAGAGTGCAGGGTACGACGTGGTCGAGGCAGTCGACGGTCAGGACGGACTGGACAAGGCCAAGGCGAAGTCGGTGAACCTCGTGCTGACCGACCAGAACATGCCGCGGATGGATGGCATCTCCCTGGTGAAGCAGCTGCGGGCGCTGCCCCAGCACAAGAGCACGCCGATCCTGATGCTCACCACGGAATCGAGCGACCAGATGAAGGCGCAGGGCAAGGCTGCCGGCGCGACCGGCTGGCTGGTCAAGCCGTTCGACCCGACCAAGCTGCTCGAGGTCGTCAAGAAGGTGATCGGCTGAGGGGCGGCAGGCGCCGCGACCGGTCCTACCGAACCACGACGACAGGAAGAAGCCGATGTCGATCGACATGAGCCAGTTCTACCAGGTGTTCTTCGAGGAATGCGCCGAGCACCTGGCCAACATGGAAACGCTGCTGCTGGAGCTGGATCCTGCCGCCCCGGACCCGGAGCAGCTCAACGCTATCTTCCGGGCCGCGCACTCGATCAAGGGTGGTGCTGGAACCTTCGGTTTCAGCGACATCGCACGCACCACGCACTCGCTGGAGACGCTTCTCGACCGGTTGCGCAAGGAAGAGCTGGTGCTGCGCCCCGAGATGATCGATGCCTTCCTGCAGGCCAAGGACGTGATCTCCGACCAGCTCGCCCGGCGCAGGGGCGAGACCAGCAGCGACCTCGACCCGGATGCGGCGGAGGTCGTGATGAAGTGGCTGGACGTGCTTGCGGCGGACGATCCCGCCGCAGTCGTCCCAGCCCCGGTGCAGATGCAGGTCGTTCCGCCGCCGGCATCGCCCGCTGCACCACGCTCGCGGTTCGACATCTCGGTGCATGACGATTCGGTCGACGAGGCTGCGTTCGCCGGATTGCTGGATGAACTGCGCTCGCTGGGCAAGCTCGAGGTGATGTCGGAACCGGAAGCGCGCAAGCCGCGCATGTCGCGCGCGCTGCGCCGGACCTGGCGCCTGGTGCTCACCGCCGCCGTCGCCGAGCCCGCGCTGCGCGAGGCCTTCGAGTTCGTGGTGCCTGCGCGCGACTTCGAGATAGCCTCGGTGGTGCTCGACGAGGCGCCCGTGGCCGCCATGGCAGCGGCGGGTGGCGATGCTTCCGCCACCGTTCCTGCATCCCCGGGCACCCCTTCCGCCGCGGATGACGGCAGCTACGGCTTCTTCACCGGCGACTCAACCACGTTGGTCTCCGCGACCGGTGCGGCAGCGGCAGCCGCAGCGCCCGCGAAGACGGGCTCGGAACATTCGTCCGGCGATGACGGCTTCGGCTTCTTCGACGATGCACCCGGCACGCCAGGGGCACCCTCCGCGGGTCCGTCCGACCGTACGGCCGTTGAAGACGGATTCGGCTTCTTCGACGATGCGCCGCATGCGCCAACACCTGCGGCGGCGCCCGCAACTGCCGCCGATGCCGGCTCCGCGGTCGCGCCACCGGCGTCGCCGGACGCCGTTGCGCCACCGGCGTCGCCGGACGCCGTTGCGCCCGTGGCTGCGCGCGTGCCCTCGGTTGGCCGCCGTGCATCGGACCAGCCTGCGGATGCGCCGGTGCGCGCGGGGCGCCGCGCCACCGACAAGCAGGTCGCCAGCACCGGCGACAGCGCGTCGATCAGGGTGGGCGTGGAGAAGGTCGACATGCTGATGAACCTGGTGAGCGAACTGGTCATCACCCAGTCGATGCTGATGCAGTCCGCCAGCACGCTGGATCCGGTGTCCAACGAACGCCTGCTGTCGGGCGTCGGTCTGCTGGAGCGCAATACGCGCGACCTGCAGGAGGCGGTGATGTCGATTCGCATGTTGCCCATCTCGTTCGTGTTCAGCCGCTTCCCGCGGGTGGTGCGCGACCTCGCCAGCAAGCTTGGCAAGCAGGTCGAACTCAAGACCTATGGCGAGAGCGCGGAACTGGACAAGGGCCTGATCGAGAAGATCGCCGATCCGCTGACCCACCTCGTGCGCAACAGCCTGGACCATGGCATCGAGTCGCCCGAGGCGCGCATCGCGGCCGGCAAGCCGGCCACCGGCACGATCACGCTGACCGCAATGCACCAGGGCGGCAGCATCATGATCGAGGTGAGCGACGACGGCGCAGGCCTGAACCGCGAGCGCATCCTGGGCAAGGCACGCGAGCGGGGTCTTCCGGCGCACGACGCCATGACCGACAGCGAGGTGTGGCAGCTCATCTTCGAGCCGGGCTTCTCCACCGCCGAAGCGATCACCGACGTGTCCGGCCGCGGCGTTGGCATGGACGTGGTCAAGCGCAACATCGGCGAGATGAACGGCGATGTGTCGATCGAGTCTTCGGCCGGGCGGGGGACGCGGATGACCATTCGGCTGCCCCTGACCATGGCGATCCTGGACGGCCTGTCCGTGAAGGTCGGTGCAAGCACGCTGATCATCCCGCTGAACGCGATCGTCGAATCGATCCGTCCCGGCCGCGAAGAGGTCCGTACCGTGGGCGGCCGGGCGCGGACGGTCGCGGTGCGCGGGGAGTACCTGAACGTGATCGAACTGCGCCGCTTCTTCAGCGCCGCCGACGCGCCCTCTGCCGAGATGCCGGTGATGGTGATCGTCGATGCGGCTGGCCACAAGGCTGCGCTCTGCGTGGACGAACTGCTGGGCCAGCACCAGGTGGTGATCAAGAGCCTGGAGACCAATTACCGCAAGGTCAACGGGGTATCCGGCGCGACCATCATGGGCGATGGCCGGGTTGCGCTGATCGTGGATGTCCCGGGCGTGCTGCGAACGGGGAACGGACTGGCGAACGCGGCATGACTCGGCGCTGAATTGTTCGCCTGCAAGGACACGTTCGTCCGGAGCGCGCCCGGACGAACGCAATGAACGAGAACAATCGGAGAATAAGGTATGAATCTGCAGTCACTGAAAATCGGCTCGAGGCTCGGCCTCGGCTTCGGCCTCGTGCTCGCGTTGTGCCTGGCAATCGGCTGGGTCAGCTACTCCAGCCTGGCGAAGCAGGGCGCCCATCTGCAAGCGATCGGTGGAAACATCCTGCCCAGCATAAAGATGCTGGGTGACATGCAGCACAAGCTGGACCTGTACCGCCGATGGGCATTGCGCGCGACCTATACGGCGACCGACGATGCCCGCGCAAAGGCAGTCTCGGAAATGACCAGCGCTCGCGAAGCCCTGCTGCGCGAGAACGTGGCATACAAGAAGGAAATGCTGCTCAAGGGCACGCCAGAGGAACCGCTCTACGTCACGTACGAAGCGGCCCTTGACCAGTACTTCAAGCTCGACGAGCAGCAGCTGCTGCCGCTGCTGGCCAACGGCGCGCGCAGTCGCGCCGAGGCCGAGGCAGTGATGACCGGTGACTCGTTCAACACGTTCAACGAGGCATCCAGGACCCTGGGGGAACTGATCAGGTACAACGTGCAGATCTCGGACGCCGAAGTCGCCGCGGCAAGCGCGACGCAGTCGCGTGCGGTGTCGCTGCTGGTCGCCGCTCTCGCAGCCGCCCTGATCATCGGCGCTGGTGCCTCGCTGCTGATCACCCGCTCCATCACTTCGCCGCTGCGCCAGGCGGTGTCGGCCGCGAACGCGATCGCGGCGGGAGACCTGAGCACGCGCATCGAGGTACGTGGCCGGGACGAGGCGGCGGAGCTGATGGGCTCGATGAAGGCGATGACGGACGCGCTGGAATCTCTGGTCTCCGCGCAGGCGGAGATGGCCCGGCAGCATGCCGAGGGCTGGATCGACCACAGGATCCAGGCCGAGAACTTCCTTGGCTCGTACCGGCAGGTGGCCGAGTCTATGAACGGACTGGTGGGCGCGCACATCGCGGTGAAGTTCAAGGTGGTCGAGGTGATCGGTGCCTATGCCAGGGGCGACCTGACGGTGAAGATGGATCGCCTGCCCGGGAAGAAGGGCGAGGTCACTGCCGCTGTGGACGCCGTCCAGCAGAGCCTGATGACGATCATCGGCCAGATCAAGGAAGCCACCGACTCCATCAACACGGCGGCGAAGGAAATCGCGCAGGGCAACACGGACCTGTCGCAGCGCACCGAGGAACAGGCCTCCAGCCTGGAGGAGACGGCCTCCAGCATGGAAGAGCTGACCTCGACGGTGAAGCAGAACAGCGAGAACGCGAAGCAGGCCAACCAACTTGCGATCGGCGCCTCGGAAGTGGCGGTTCGCGGTGGCGCGGTGGTGGGCGAAGTGGTGCGCACGATGGACGAGATCACGGCTGCGTCGAAGAAGATCTCGGACATCATCAGCGTGATCGACGGCATCGCGTTCCAGACGAACATCCTGGCGCTCAACGCGGCGGTGGAAGCGGCGCGCGCCGGCGAGCAGGGGCGGGGTTTCGCGGTGGTGGCGAGCGAGGTGCGCAACCTGGCGCAGCGTTCGGCGGCTGCGGCCCGCGAAATCAAGACCCTGATCGGCGACTCGGTGCAGAAGGTGGAGAGCGGCTCGAAGCTGGTCGGCGAGGCGGGCTCGACGATCCAGGAAGTGGTGCAACAGGTCAAGCGGGTGACCGACATCATGTCGGAGATCTCCGCTGCGTCCGTGGAGCAGAGCTCCGGCATCGAGCAGGTCAACACCGCGGTGACCCAGATGGACGAAGTGACCCAGCAGAACGCAGCCCTGGTGGAGCAGGCAGCCGCCGCGGCCGAATCGCTGCAGGAACAGGCCGAATTGCTGGCCGACGCGGTGTCGGTGTTCAAGCTCGAGGCCGGGCCGGCGGCTACGCCCGCGGCCTACGACGGCGTCGAGCGGCGCGGCCCCAACCGTGCGACGAACGTCGCGCGGCTCAAGCCCGCGCCAGCTGCGCCGATCGAGAAGCCGCAGCCGGCAGCGGACAAGAGCGTCGAGCGGCCCCCTGCCGCACGCGCGGCCAGGGCGGTCAACGCCGACGAGTCGTGGGAAGAATTCTGAGAACCGAAGCAGGAGAGCCAGCCATGAGTGATTCGAATCGATCGCCTTCGCCGTCCGCCGCGGCCGGCAGCATCGCCGCGCCGGTGCCGGGCACCAGCGAGTTCCTGACCTTCAAGCTCGGCGCCGAGGAGTACGGCGTGGAGATCCTGAAGGTGCAGGAGATCCGCGGCTACGACGCGGTGACCGCGATCGCTAACACGCCCGAGTTCATCAAGGGTGTAATCAACCTGCGCGGGGTGATCGTCCCGATCGTGGACCTGCGCATCAAGTTCAACCTGGGGCAGGTGACCTACGACCCGTTCACGGTGGTGATCATCCTGAACATCGCCGACCGGGTGATGGGGGTCGTAGTCGACGGCGTGTCCGACGTGCTGGAACTGGACGCGGCGCAGATCCGGCCCGCGCCGGAGTTCGGCGCCGGGCTGGATACCGAGTACATCATCGGGCTGGGCACCGCCGGTGAACGCATGCTGATCCTGGTCGATATCGAGCGCCTCATGACCAGCAGCGAAATGGCGCTGGTCGACGACGCGGCTTCGGTCCACTGATCCTGCTTCGGGACGGAAACCGCACGATGCCTCTTGCAGCACGCCTGAACGAAACTTCGTCCGACGCACCCGTCGGGGCGAAGGAGTTCGTGTTCACCCGCGAGGACTTCGAACGCATTCGCCGGCTGATCTACGATCACGCCGGCATCCAGCTCAGCCCGGGCAAGATGGAGATGGTCTACAGCCGGCTTGCCCGCCGCCTTCGCGCCAACAGCCTCGCCCGCTTCAGCGATTACCTGAAGCTGCTCGAAGGGCCGCGCGGTGCCGAGTGGGAGGCGTTCACCAACGCGCTGACCACCAACCTGACCGCGTTCTTCCGCGAGGCGCATCACTTCGTCGAGCTGGAGAAGCTGATCCGGCGCGTGAGCGCGACGCGCGAGGTTTCGCTGTGGTGTTCCGCGTCCTCGACCGGCGAGGAGCCGTACTCTATGGCGATGACCGCGGTAGAAGCCTGCGGCAGCATGGCGCCGCGGGTGAAGATCGTGGCGAGCGACGTCGACACGGCCGTCCTCGCCAAGGCCCAAGGCGGGGTGTACACGATGGACCGTGTCGATCGCCTCGCCCCCGAAAGGCTGCGCCGGTTCTTCCTGCGTGGCGCCGGCGCCAACGAGGGCATGGTCCGGGTGCGCCCGGAGCTGTCCTCGATGATTCGCTTCCAGCAGGTGAACCTGCTCGATGCACGCTATCCGGTGGCAGGCCCGTTCGACGCCATCTTCTGCCGCAACGTGATGATCTACTTCGACAAGCCGACCCAGTACAAGATCCTGCAGCGATTCGCGCCGCTGCTGCGTCCGGACGGGCTCCTGTTCGCCGGCCACTCCGAGAACTTCTACCACGCCGCAGATCTGTTCAGGCTGCGCGCGAAGACGGTCTATGAACTCGCCAACCCGCCAGCGGGGGCTGCATGAGCGTCGAGTACGCCGACGGCTTCGCGCAGACCCTGTACTTCGACCGCACCTTCGATGCCGAAGCTGCGAAACTGATGCCGGGCGAGTACTACGTCACCGGCAGCGACATGGTGCTGGTCACGGTGCTGGGCTCCTGCGTGGCGGCATGCATCCGCGACACGCGTACCGGCGTCGGCGGCATGAACCATTTCATGCTGCCGGAGGGCGGTGGTTCCGACGGCGTGGCGAATGCATCCGCGCGCTACGGTACCTACGCGATGGAAGTGCTGATCAACACCATCCTGAAGCAGGGCGCGCGCCGAGGCAGCCTCGAGGCCAAGGTGTTCGGCGGCGGCAACGTGCTCGAAGGCCTCACGGTCGCGAACGTGGGCCCGCGCAACGCCGTCTTCGTGCGCGACTTCCTGGAGACCGAAGGCATCCCGGTCAAGGCAGCCGACCTGGAGGACATCTTCCCGAGGAAGGTCTACTTCTTCCCGCGCACGGGCCGTGCGATGGTGCGCAAGCTCAAGAGCGCCAACGAGGCCGGGCTGATCGCGCGCGAACGCGAGTACAGCCGGCGCCTGGTCGCACAGCCGGCCGGCGGCGCCGTGGAGCTGTTCTGATGACCCCGAACCCGAAACCGAACCTTGACCCGATGCGCACTGCGCAGGCCTCGCGTCCACGCACCCGCGTGGTGGTGATCGACGACTCGGCCCTGATCCGGCGAATCCTGACCGAGATCATCAACAGCGAACCCGACATGGAAGTCGTCGCCCAGGCGCCGGATCCCCTGGTCGCCCGCGAGCAGATCCGGACCCTGAATCCGGACGTGATCACGCTGGACGTCGAGATGCCGAAGATGGACGGCCTCGCTTTCCTGGAGAAACTGATGCGGCTCAAGCCGACGCCGGTGGTGATGGTGTCGACCTTGACCGAACGGGGTTCAGAGACCACCTTGCGCGCGCTCGAGCTCGGTGCGGTCGACTTCGTGTCCAAGCCGAAGATCGACATCGCCAACGGCATGCAGGAGTACGCGGCGGAAATCACCGACAAGATCCGCGCGGCCGCGGTCGCGCGCGTGCGGCGCCTCGCGCCGCAGCCGGTCGACGCACGGGAGGCGGGCAGCGCGCTGCCCGTGCGTCCTGCGTCCGGCTGGTCGACCGAGAAGCTGATCATCGTCGGTGCTTCCACCGGCGGCACCGAGGCGATCCGCGAGTTCCTGGAGCCGCTGCCGCCGGACATCCCGGGCATCCTGATCACCCAGCACATGCCGGAAGCCTTCACCCGGTCCTTCGCTCGCCGGCTGGACGGCCTCTGCCGGATCACCGTCAAGGAAGCCGGGGACGGCGAGCGCATCCTGCCGGGCCATGCATACATCGCACCAGGGCATTCGCACCTGCTGGTGCGGCGCAGTGGCGCGAACTACATGACCGAACTGTCGCAGTCGGAGCCAGTGAACCGCCACCGGCCTTCGGTCGACGTGCTATTCCGCTCGGCTGCGGCGCATGTCGGCCGCAATGCGATCGGCGTGATCCTGACCGGGATGGGTCGGGATGGCGCGGCCGGCATGCGCGAGATGCACGATGCAGGCGCCTGGAACGTGGCGCAGGACGAAGAGAGCTGTGTCGTGTTCGGGATGCCGAAGGAAGCCATCAACAGCGGCGGCGTCGACGAGGTCCTGCCGCTGAGGTCGATATCGCAGGCCGTCATCGGCCAGATCACCGCACGCGGCGGGCGGCAGAACCGGGTCTAGCATCCGCGCCAACGTCCAGCCATCATCCATTCACTTGCAGTCCAGTTTCTCCCGCCCAACCCCCGCACCAGGAGCCATATCATGCAGACTCAGGTCAGTGTCATCAACGAGCGCGCGCGCATCGCGCTGTCCGGCCGCTTCGACTTCAATGCGCACCGCACCTTCAAGTCGGCCTACGAAGGGCAGATCAAGTCGAACGAAGTGTCGGCGATCGAGATCGACCTCGGCAACGTCGAGTACCTCGACAGCGCCGCTCTCGGCATGCTGCTGCTGCTGCGCGACCAGGCGAGCAGTGCCCACAAGACGGTGATCCTCACCAACTGCCGGGGCGTGGTGCAGCAGATCCTCGACATCGCGAACTTCAAGAAGCTTTTCACGATTCAGTAGCCACCGCGCCGTGGCGGCGGCCGTGCCGTACCGCCCTGAAGCCCGGCGCAGACGAGGCACCAAAGCATGGACCTGAATCCCCCACCGCCGCTCGCCTTGGGCGTACCGCCCCGCAGGGCCGCCCTGGCACGCGCGATCGTCATCGAAGGCCGTAGCGACGTGCGCGCCCGCCTGTGCGCGATGCTGGAGGCGGCCGGGGCGAGCCTCGCGGAAGTCGCCGATGTCGACGAGGCGATCGCGCTGGCCGACCGCGGCGAGGTGGAACTGATTCTCTGTGGCGTGTCGGACGGCGGCGAGGTGCTGCGCACGATCGCCGCCCGCCGCATGGCGAGCCGGCCCTCCGGTCCCTGGGCTCTGGTTGCAGTCTCCCCGGAGGAGGTGGGCGGGCCATCCTTGCTCGACGAACTGCAGGACCTGGCCGACGATTTCCTGCCGATGCCGATCAGCACCGGCTGGCTGGGCGCCCGCCTGCGCCTGTACGGGCGCATGGGTGCGTATGTCTCGCGCATGCAGGCGCAGCGCGCGGCACTGAAGCGCTACCAGGACGAGGCCGAGGAGGAACAGCGGATCGCCAGCTACCTGATCTCGCGCCTGGAGGGGCGGGACTCGCTGGCCGAGCGGATGATGCATGCGTGGGTATCGCCGGCGCACCACCTGAGCGGCGACGTGGTCGCCGTGGCGCGGTCGCCGGACGACCGCATCAACGTGCTGCTCGCGGACGGCACCGGCCACGGGCTCGCGGCCGCCATTTCCGTGCTGCCGGTGAGCGAAGTATTCCACCGGATGACCGATCGCGGCTTCGACATCGCGAGCATCGTCACCGAGATGAACCGCAAGCTGCGCAGTTGCATGCCGGCCGACCGCTTCGTCGCCTGCACGGCCGCCTCGATCGACATGCGGGAGCGCGTGATAGAGCTGTGGAACGGCGGCTGCCCGCCGGTGATGCTGCTCGGTGCCGACGGCAGCCTGGAGCGGGTCTGGCGTTCGCGCCACATGGCGCTGGGCATCCTCGACGGCAAGGACTTCGACAGTTCGGTCGAGCGCTGCGCGTACCGCGAGGAGTCGCAGCTTATGGTGGTGTCCGACGGCCTGTCCGAAGCGCTCGGCGCAGACGGCAAGCACCGCTTCGGCGACCGCGAACTGCTGGAGGCGGTACGCGGCCCGGCGGACCAGCGGCTGGAGCGCGTCGTCCACGGCCTGCACGACTTCACCGGCGGCCGGCCGCTGGAGGACGATGCGTCGATCCTGCTGGTCGACTGCCTGCTGGAACCCCTGTCCGAGCTGGTCGTCGAGCCGGAAACGCCAGCGCATGCGCAGGCAAGGGGCCGCGGTTCGCACTGGGCGCTCGAGATGCGCCTCGGCCCGGCGCAGCTTCGCAAGATCACGCTGGCACCCTTCGTCAGCGGCCTGGTGGAGCAGCTGGGCATTCCGCGCAGGCTGCGCAGCAACGTATTCTGCATGCTGTCGGAGCTGCTCGCCAACGCACTCGACTACGGGGTGCTCGGCATGGACCCGGTCATCCTGGAGCAGGAAAACGGACGCGAGCGTTTCCGCGAGGACCGAGCGCAGCGGCTGGCGGCCCTGGTATCCGGCAGCCTCTGGTTCAAGGCGGTGGTGGAGCCTTCCGGCGGTGGCGAGTTCCTGCAGGTGGAGATCGAGGATTCCGGCGGCGGCTTCGACATCGAAAGCGTGGAAGCGCGGCTGTCCCGGCTCAAGGGGAGGGGGGCGGTACGCCGCGGGCGCGGGCTGGAACTCGTGCGCTCGGTCTGCGACACGCTGCGCTTCGACCAGGACGGCCGGCGGGTCGTGGCGGTGATCGCCTTGTCGCGTCCGGTCTGAACGACCACGGCGCGGGCGCTCCGGTCCTGCGGGCATCGCCGCTGCGCCTGCCGTGCATGGTTGCCGGCCCCGGCCGTTTTGACTAAAGTGCGCGCCTCTGGAACAGCGCGATGGAACGGGCAGACATGGCCGCACGGCGTATCGATGGCAAGGCACTTGCGGCGCAGGTGCTCGAGGAATGCAGGGTGAAGGTCGAGGCACTGGCGGCCCGCGGCATACGTCCAGGGCTCGCGGTGGTGCTGGTGGGAGACAATCCTGCCTCGCGCGCATACGTGCGCAACAAGGTGAAGGCGTGCGCGACCGTCGGCGTGCATTCCGAGGTGATCGAGATGCCCGCCACCGCGTCCCAGGCCGAAGTGCTGGACGTGGTACGCCGGCTCAATGACGATCGCTCGATCCACGGGATCCTCGTGCAGTTGCCGCTGCCTCCGGGACTGGACGAGGCGGTGATCCTCGCCGAGGTGATGGCCGGCAAGGACGTCGACGGGTTCCACACGCTGAACCGTGGTGACCTGCTGAGTGGCCACACCCGGTTCCCGCCGTGCACGCCCGCGGGCATGATGCGCATGCTTGACTCCATCGGGGCGAAGCTCACCGGCAAGGATGCCGTGGTGGTCGGGCGCAGCAACACGGTCGGCAAGCCGATGGGACTGCTGCTGCTCGGACGCGACGCGACCGTCACGCTTTGCACCTCGAAGACCGTCGACCTCGCGGCGCACACCCGGCGTGCCGACGTGCTGGTGGTCGCGGTCGGCCGTCCCGGCATCGTCACCGGCGACATGGTGAAGCCGGGGGCGATCGTGCTCGACGTGGGGATCAACCGTACGTCCGACGGGCGGCTGGTCGGCGACATCGACTTCGATTCGGTCGAGCAGGTCGCCGGCCACGTGACCCCGGTGCCGGGCGGCGTAGGGCCGATGACGGTGGCGATGCTGGTGGTCAACACCATCGAAGCTGCAGCCGCGTAGTCGGCGGCGCGCCGCCGGGCCGGGCGATCGGACGATCAGGCGATCAGACGGGCGCCGATGCGTGCTGGTTTCCCAGCCGGGCCATGCAGCGGCTGATCCACTGCGCAGTCAGCTTCTCCTGTACCGAGTTCTGCCGCAGGCGTTCGTTCAGGGCCGGGAAGTCGACCTGGTCGAGCGACTGGTCCTGGTTGAAGCATGAGAACACGTAGGTGATCTGCCCGGTCGTCCGGTCGCGGTGCGGCTGCAGGCACTGGGCGCAGATCTCCTTCATCATGCACTGCATCGGCGAGTTGATGGAACCGATCGCGCGATGTGCCGGCTTCAGGTGCCGGGCCAGCACACCATGCCGTGCAGCGCCCACCGCAGCCATCATGCGGTCCGAGCCGATCGCGATGATGCGATCGACCTCCGCGACCGGGATCGACGGTTCGCCCAGTCGCCCGTCCGCATAGGCGGCGATCGCCTCGACGATGTTGGCGCTGATCGTGCGGTCCTGGGGGCGCCCGGGTTCGAAACCCGGCGCTTCGTCGCAGCACCAGATGACCGTGTCGGCTGCCGCTTCGATCTCCTCGACCTTGTAGCGGTCGATCCGCTTCTTGTAGCCGGCGAAGTAGAGTACCTTCGAGCCCGCCGCGCGCAGGGACTGCCCGATGGAGAAAAGCACCGCGTTGCCGAGGCCGCCGCCGACCAGCATCACCGTCTCGCCGCCAGCGATCTCGGTGGGTTCGCCGGTCGGCCCCATCAGCACGATGGGTTCGCCTGCGCGCAGCGTCCTGCAGAGGTCCGACGACCCGCCCATCTCGAGGACGATGGTCGACACCAGGCCGCGCTTCGCATCGACCCAGGCACCGGTCATCGCCAGTCCTTCCATCGCGAGCCGGGTGTCGTCGATCCGTGCCGCGTTCATCTCGTAGTTCTGCAGGCGGTAGAACTGGCCGGGCCTGAAGCGCGCGGCGGCGCGCGGGGCCTTCACCACCACCTCGACGATGTTCGGCGTCAGCCGGTTCACCTCATGCACGGTCGCGCGCAGTTCGTCGTTCAGGCGTGCGAGGAACGCGCCCGCGTCCTCCGCGACCGGGGCAGGCAGGCCGGCCAGCACGCGGGATACCGCTGGGTACCCCTGCTTGGCGGATCCCATCGCCTTCACCACGTTGCCGAAGAAGGAGGGATGCAGATCGCCGAAGAAGCTGATGAAGCGCCCGTCTTCGCGCCGCGACAGGAATACGTCCGGCCGCTTCGGCTTGGAGATCGACCGCTCGGGACGCACCGGGTTCCCCTGCTCGTCGCAGGCGCGGAAGTAGCGGCCGTCGAGCACGAAGGTGTCGGCATCCTCGCGCGCCAGCACCGTGTTCGGGTTGGTGCCGGCGGCGATCAGCACGGTGCGCGCCGGTAGCACCACGTCGCCCGCGTCGCTCCAGCGCCCGTCTTCGCCCAGCGCCTGCCGGGCCATGGTGATCGATGCCACGTGCTGCATCGGGTCGACGTCGATACGCCGCGGCGACAGGCCCTCGGCGAACACGATGCCTTCCTCGAGCGCCTTGTGCACCTCTTCATGGTTGAGCGTGTACGAAGGCGAGTCGATCATCCGCTTGCGGTAGGCGAGGGTCACGCCACCCCAGCCGGCGATCATCCGGGCGAGGCGGGGCGGGCGGCCTTCTGCGGCCGCGGCACGCCGCTCGGCGCGGATCGCACGGGCATGGTCGATGAACTCGGCGGCGATCGCGCGCTCTTCGTCGTTCCAGCGCGACTGCACGCTCGCCTCGCCCTGCTCGGCCACCAGCGTCTCGTAGCGGGACAGGAACTTCTCCACCTGTACCGGGTAGTAGGCAAGCGATTCGGTCGCGGTGTCGACCGCGGTAAGCCCGCCGCCGATCACGACCACCGGCAGCCGCAGCTGCATGTTGGCGATCGAGTCGGCCTTGGCCGCGCCGGTGAGCTGCAGCGCCATCAGGAAGTCGGACGCGGTACGCACGCCGCGCGCCAGCCCGTTGGGCATGTCGAGGATGGTCGGCCGGCCGGCGCCTGCGGCCAGTGCGACATGGTCGAAGCCGATGTCGAAGGCATCCTGGGCGGTGAGGGTGCCGCCGAAGCGCACCCCGCCGAACATCGCGAACTCGCCGCGCCGCTCGAGCACCAGCCGGATCACTTTCAGGAAATTCTTGTTCCAGCGCACCGTGATGCCGTACTCGGCGACGCCGCCGAAGCCTGCCATCACGCGGTCGTCCAGCGACTCGTAGAGTCCGCGCACGTCCTGCACCGGTTCGAACGGCACACGCCGGCCGTCGCCATCGACGCCGGACAGCCTTGGCGGCAGGGGTTCGATCTTGAGGCCGTCGACGCCGGCCACCAGGTGCCCGTCGTTCATCAGGTGATGCGCCAGCGTGAAGCCGGCCGGGCCGAGCCCGACGACCAGCACGCGGCGCCCGGTGGGCGTGCGCGGCAGCGGGCGCCGCAGGTCGAGCGGGTTCCAGCGCGTCAGCAGCGAATAGATCTCGAAGCCCCAGGGCAGTTCGAGGACGTCCTTCAGCGTGCGGGTCTCCGACTCCGGGATGTTCACCGGTTCGGTCTTCTGGTAGATGCAGGCCTTCATGCAGTCGTTGCAGATGCGGTGGCCGGTCGCCGGCAGCATCGGGTTGTCGATTGCGATCATGGCGAGAGCGCCGATCGCATGCCCCATCGCCTTGACTTCGTGGAACTCGGAGATGCGTTCCTCGAGCGGGCAGCCGGCCAGCGTGACCGCGAACGGGGACTTCTTGTAGCGCGCGGCCGCGGGCAGGGCGTCGACCTCCGCCGCATCGCCCTTGAGCTTCTCCATCAGCCCCTTCGAGCAGGAGTCCTTGCCCTGATGGTGGCACCAGATGCAATAGTGCGCCTGGTCGAGCGCACCGACCAGGTCGGTGCCCGGATCGGTGAGCGCGAAGCCTTCGCGATGGCGCTGGTGCGCCTCGCCCAGGGTGAACGCGGCATAGCCGGCGGAGGTGTCGGTCTCCACCGGCACCAGGTGCTGGGGATCGGTGCGGTGCGGCGCCTTGAACAGGACGCCGGCCGCATGCCGCTGGCGGCCTTCCGGCGTCGTCAGTGCCCAGGCGGCGTAGTGCAGTGCCAGCGCGACGCGTCCGGCCAGGGCCGGATCGCCCTGCCAGGCGGTGACATGGCGCGCGAACGCCACCTCGGCGAACGGTTCGCCGAACCATTCCTGCAGCGTGGTGGCCGCCGCGGCCGGATCGAACCCGGCCAGGGCATCGGGCTTGACCTTGGTCGCCGCCTGCCGCTGCACGAACTGGCGCTTGCATTCGTACAGCGGTGCCAGCGCGTTGTGGCGCTCCGACAGCGCGCGCACCGCGTCCCCGATGCCGAAGAGCGCGCCGACGAAGTCGTCGACCCAGGGCGACAGCTCGATCAGCAGCGCCGCTTCGGTGGCGGCATCGAGCGTCTCGGGTGCCGCCCGGGCGCAACGCAGCCGTGCGCCGAGGTTGGCGTCGGCGGCATCGAGCGATTGCAGGAAGGCTGCGTCCAGCGCAGCCAGGCCGTCGCGTTGGTAGAGTTGTTCGAAACGCAGCCCGTGGGCGAGAGAGAGCATCGGAGAGCAGTCGCGGTTGCAGGGGAAGCGGCAGGCCGAGGGGGACGGCCATGCCCGGGCCATAATGATAGTGCGGTTCCGTTGCACGCGGCCCGTCCTGCCCCCACGAACGCGCCGTCGGCCGTTGCCCGGCGCGGCTACGCGCCTGCGGTAGCGGACTGCCCGCCGGCAGGGTAAGCTCCCGTCCCCCGGTGTTCCGCCCCCGTCGTCCGAATGCCTTCCCGTCCCGCGTACTGCTGCGATGTCCAGCCCTGAACCGGCAAGCCCCGGCACGGCGCTCTGCCTGTCCGGCGGCGGCTATCGCGCCGTGCTGTTCAACGCCGGTGCCGTGCTGCGACTGGCCGAGGCGGGCCTGCTCGGCACTGCCACGCGGATCTGCGGCGTCTCCGGCGGGGCGATCGTCGCCGGGTTGGTGGCGGTGCACTGGTCGCGCCTGGCGTCGGACGGTTTTTCCGCGGCAGCCGTGCGCCGGGAGATCCTCGCGCCGTTGCGTACCCTGACCAGCCGCACGCTGGACGGGCGTTCCGTGGTCGGGGGGCTGCTATTTCCCCGGTCGCTGACCGAATGGATCTCCCACAACTTCGACCGCGATCTCTACCACGGCGTCCAGTTCGGGGACCTGCCCTCGCTGCCACGGCTTTCCATCGGCGCGAGCCAGCTCAATGGCGGCACGCGCGTGGTGTTCAGCAACGAGGCACGCAGCCGTGTCGGCGCGATCTCGATCGGCGATCCCAGCTATCCGGTGACCGATGCTGTCTGCGCATCGATCGCGATGCCGCCGGCCTTCCCGGCGCTGCGGGTGAGCGAGAGCGACCTCGACGGGGAAGCGCGCGGCATGCAGCTCGCGGACGGCATGCTCTGCGATCCGCTCGCGCTCGCCGATGCGCAGGATTGTCGCACGCTCTGGGTCAGCGACGGCGGCGGCGCACTGGTCGAGGAACCCTCGATCGACGGCAAGGTCGACCAGGCCGCCCGTGCCATCGAGATCCTCCAGGACGCCTTGCGGCTGTCGCCGAAGCATGCATTGCTGTCCGGCTTCCAGGACGGTCGCCACGCGGGGGCCTACTGGTCGCTGCGCGCGAACACGTCCGACTATCCGGCCGACACCTGCCTGGTCTGTCCGCCCTCGCGCGCGGCGGAACTGGCGGCGTTGCCGACGCGGTTCGCGGCGATGAACGAAGACCTGCAGGAGCGGCTCATCAACTGGGGCTACGCCATCTGCGACATCTCGCTGCGCTCATGGTTCGACGGCACGCTCGCGCGTCCCGCCGAATTTCCCTACCGCGACCGCGGGCTCTGATCCGCGGCGGGCCTCCGCGCCGGCGCGCGATGCCGGCAGGCGCGCAGGCGCGCGAGCGTGGACTGCTCAGCCTGCGTGGTAGATCGCGCGCGCCACGTCGACCCCAGCGCCACGCGTGAAGCGGTGGCTTTCGCCGGCCAGCACCGCCTCGAGCGCCGACAGGGTGGTCAGAACCGCATCTCGGCGAGCGTTGTAGCCCATCGCGCCGATGCGCCAGATGCGGCCGTGCAGCGGTCCGAACGAGGTGCCGATCTCGATGTTGAACTCGTCGAGCATCGCCGTGCGCACGCGGTCGCCGCTGACGCCCTCCGGGATCCACACGCCGGTGACGTTCGGCATCTTGTTCGCCTTGTCGCCGAACACCTTCAGGTTCATCGCCTCGAGAGCGCCGACGATCGCACGGCTGGCCAGCGCGTGGCGTGCATACACCTGTGCATGGCCTTCCTGCAGGAAGATACGCGCGCACTCGCGTGCCGCGTACAGCATTGTGGTGGCTTCGGTATGGTGGTTGAGCGCTCGCTCGCTCCAGTAGTCGATGATCATCGCGAGGTCGAAGTAGTTCGACGCGATGATGCGTCCGGCACCCGGCCGGTAGTCGGCCGGACGCAGTCCTTCCTCGACATGGCGGCGGCGCATGATCTTCTCGCACAGTGCGTCCGACAGGGTGATCGGCGCGATGCCGGAGGGGCCGGCAAGGCATTTCTGCAGGGCGCCGGTCACGCAGTCGATCTGCCAGGCATCCACCGGCAGGGGCGTCCCGCACAGGGAGGCGGTGGCGTCCACCTGCAGCATCACGCCGTGCCTTCGGCACAGCGCGCCGAGTTCGGCCAGCGGCTGCAGCATGGTGGTCGAGGTATCGCCCTGGCAGCAGGCGAGCAGCTTCGGCGAGAATGCGCGGATCTCGGATTCGATCAGCGCCAGGTCGAACACGGTGCCCCATTCGGCCTCGATCACGCGCACTTCGGCGCCGACACGGCGCGCGATCTCGGCCTTGAGCTGGCCGAAACGCCCGAAGCTCGCGACCAGCACCCGGTCGCCGGGTTCGACCAGCGAAACCATCACCGTCTCGATCGCGGAGCGGGCAGTGCCGTCGATGCACAGGGTCTGCGTGTTGGTGGTCTCGAACACGCCTCGGTAGAGCGCCTGCGTATCGCGCATGTATTGACGGAACTGGGGATCGAACTGGCCGAGCAGCTGTGCCGACATCGCACGCAGCACCCGCGGATCGGCATTGATCGGCCCGGGGCCCATCAGCAGCCGGGGCAGGGGGTTCAGTTCGGACAGTTCAGACAGGGTCGAAGACATGGGTTCAGCCGTCGGGTGAGAAGTTCGGGACACGAGCTCCGGTCGAGTGTAGAACAGGGCGGCGCAGTCCGGTCGAAATCGTCCCGCGCCCGGGCCGGCGCTACACTCGCCAAGGGAAAGCGGAAGGCGCCCCGTCCCGGCAACCGCCGCCCGTCCTGCCGACGAACAGCCATCGCGCCGCCCGCTGCCATGCCCGACCATCCATCGACATTCCGCTTCCCTGCCAGCCTCCGCCCGATCCAGCGCTCTTGCGCCTGCCTTGCGGTGGACCCCGCATGCAGCTGATCGACGCCGCGTGGGCGGCCGGGATCTCCGCCGGCTACCACGACATCTGGGGTAACTGGCAGGAAGCGCCGGCGTCCACCCTGGTCGCCGTGCTGCAGGCGCTCGGATACGGCGCGTCATCGGCGGATCCGGGGGCGCCGCAGGCAGAGGCACTGGCGCGCGCGGTCGGCGCCCGCGTCGAGGCGCGCACCCGCCGGCCGCTGCCGGAGACGATCGTGGTCGAAGCCGGGGCGCCTGCGATGGTGAGCCTCTCGCCGCCAGCGCTGGCAGCGCTCGATCCCGGTGCGGCAGCCTGCATCCGCTGGACGGTGCTGCTCGAATCGGGCGGATGCATCGAGGGCCGCTGGAATCCCGAGCCAGAGGCCGCCGGACTGGCGCTTCCTGCATGCCCTGCCGGACGCCATCGGCTGTCGCTGCACGCAACGCGCACGGCCGCCGGCGAGGCAGAGTCCGAGCCGTGCGCGGCGGCCGCAGGCGACAGCCGGCGCAGCCACGAATGCCTCTCGGACGCTGTGCTGCTTTGTGCACCGGCACGCTGCTACCTGCCGCCACGCCTGCACGCGGGCGCGCGCGAGTGGGGCATCGCGATCCAGCTTTACGGCCTGCGCTCACGGCGCAACTGGGGGATCGGCGATTTCACCGACCTGCTCGCCCTGGTCGATGCCGCGGCTGGCCTGGGTGCGTCGGTGCTCGGTCTGAACCCGCTGCATGCGCTGGCGCTGGATCGCCCGGACCAGGCAAGCCCCTATTCGGCCGTGAGCCGGCTGTTCCTCAATCCGATGTACATCGACCCCGAACGCATCGACGTGTTTGCAGACGCGACCGTGGTGTCGTCGCTCTGCCGCACGCTGGCGCCGGAGGCCTCGCGCAGCGCGCTACGCGAGGCCGGACGGGTCGACTACCCCGGGGTCGCGCAGCTCAAGCTGCCGGTGCTGCGTGCGATCTACGAAGCCTTCGTGCGCGAGGAATGCGGTGGTTCCGCGGCTGGCGGCGGCAGTGAGGCACGCAGCGCCTGGGGCCGGGCCTTCGATGCGTTCGCGGCCGAGACGCCCGGGCTGCGCCTGCATGCGACGTTCCAGTCGATCCAGTCTGCCCTGCATGCGGCCGATCCGTCGGTCTGGGGCTGGCCGTGCTGGCCAGAGCCACTGCGCGACCCGGCGGGCGGTGCGGTGGCCGCCTGGCGGCACGAGCATGCACATGAACTGGGCTTCCATGCCTTCCTGGAATGGCAGGCAACGCGCCAGTGGCAGGCGGTGCGCACCCGGGCCGCGGCGGCCGGGGTTCAGCTCTACGGCGACATCGCCCTCGGCGCCGATCGCGGCGGGTCGGAGGTCTGGGCGGCCCAGCAGGCACACGCGCTGTCGATGAGCGCCGGCTGCCCGCCGGACGACTTCAACCTCCAGGGCCAGGACTGGGGCCTGCCGCCGCTACGCCCAGACCGCCTGCGGGCGACCGGCTGCGCCGCGTTCCGGTCGGTGCTGGCGGCGAACATGGCACGCTTCGATGCGCTGCGCCTCGACCATGTGATGAGCCTGATGCGACTGTTCTGGATTCCGCCCGGCCCGGGGGCCGTCGCCGGTGCCTATGTCGACTATCCGTTCGACGAGATGCTCGCGACGCTGCGCATCGAGAGCAACCGCCATCGCTGCATGGTGATCGGCGAAGACCTCGGCACGGTGCCGCCCGCGGTGCGCGAGGGCCTGCAGGCGGCTGACGTGCTGTCGTATCGCCTGCTCGTGTTCGAGCGCGATGCGCCCGCGCATTTCCGCAGGCCCGCGGACTATCCGCGGCTCGCGCTGGCATCGGTCGGCAGCCACGATCTGTCCCCACTGCAGGGCTGGTGGCTGGGCGACGACCTGGCATGCCGCCTCCAGCTGGGCCTGCTCGACCCGCTCCAGCACGAGCGCTTTTCCTGGGATCGCGGCGAGGCACGCCGGGCGTTGCTGGAGGCGCTGGCCGAAGCGTCCCTGCTGCCCGATGGCGAATCGACCGATCCTGAGCGCTACCCGCGGCTGTCCGTCGCGCTGGTGGATGCGGTGCATGCCTTCCTGGCGCGCACCGGATCGATGTGGACGATGGTCAACCCGGAGGACGTGTTCGACCTGGTCGAGGCCACCAACCTGCCCGGGACGACGCTCGAACATCCGAACTGGTCGCGCCGGCTGCCGGTGGCGGTCGAGGACTGGACAGGGCATGCCCGCTGGCGCGCGGTCGCCGATACTCAGCGCGAGCGATCGCGGCCCGCACGCGAGGGCTGAGGCTCGGGCGGGACGCGCGGGCCGGGGCCGGGCTGCAGATCCGGGTCAGCGGATCCGGGTCAGTCCACCTTCGCGCCCGAGATGCGCGCGACCTCGGCCCAGCGGGCGATTTCCTTGCGGATGAATGCGCCGAACTGTTCCGGGGTCCGGGCGGCCGAGGCCGTCGCACCCTGCTGCGCGAACCGTTCGCGCACCTCGGGCGAGCCGATCGCCTTGAGTACCTCGCGGTTGAGGTGCTGCACGACCGGCCGCGGGGTGTCCGCAGGCGCGAGCAGGCCGAACCAGATCATCAGTTCGTAACCGGCCAGGCTGGCCGCCTCCGCCACGGTCGGCAGTTCCGGCAGGATCGGCAGGCGACTGGCCGAGGTCACCGCCAGTGCGCGCACCTTGCCCGACTTGATGTGCGGCATCGCGGTGGGCAGCGGTTCGATCAGAAGTTGCACCTGTCCACCGATCAGGTCGGCGATGGCCGCGGCCCCGCCCTTGTAGGGTACATGCACCATGTCGATCCTGGCCATGGTCTTCAGCAGTTCGGTACCCATGTGCTGCGACGTGCCAGCGCCGGCAGACGCGTAGTTGAGCGAGCCCGGCTTGCTTCGCGCCAGCGCGACCAGTTCCTTCATCGAGTTCGCCGGCAGCGAGGGCGTCACCAGTGCCACGCTAGGCACCTCCGCCAGCGGCGCGATCGGCGCGAACGCCTTCACCGGGTCGTAGGGCAGGTTGCGATAGAGTGCTGGGCTGACCGCTACGGTACTGGTGGCACCGAAGGCGAGCGTGTAGCCGTCCGGGTTTGCCCTTGCCGCGATGCCCAGGCCGAGCGTGCCGCCAGCGCCGGCACGGTTGTCGATGACCACGCTCTGCTTCATCTGCTCGGACAGGCTCTGGCCGATGATCCGGGCGACCAGGTCGTTGATGCCCCCGGGCGGGAACGGCACGACCAGGCGGATCGGACGATCGGGATAGCGCGATTCGGCTGCCGCCTGCGCGTGTGCGGCTGTCGCGCAGACGAACAGTGCAGCGGCCAGCCCTGCACCCGCGAGCGCGGACCGGCGCCTGCGCGGCGGAGGGCGGCGCGCGACCGATGCGTTCGTGGATCGGGTGACTCGGCTGCCTGCGGCCATGTTGCTGCTCCCTGGGGTTGTCGCTGCACGCCGCGGGGTAGGGCACGGCGGGATGCCATGCGCGTCGTGCGGCGCGGAGCATGGCACACTTGGCGCTCTTCGGCGAACCCGCGGACGATCGTTGCACGGGTGCAGGCCGGGCCGGAAAGGGGCAGCACATGCGGGTGGCGATCATCGGGGCAGGCAGCATCGCGCGCATCGCGCTCGAGCATACGCAGCGAGGCACGCTGGGCGATGTCGAGGTCGTGGCGCTGATGGGACGCAGCATGAATTCGCGTGGCAGGGCGCTGGCGGAGGCGAACCGCTGCGCGTTCGTGGCGGACCTCGATTCGCTGCTCGCCACCGCGCCGGATGTCGTGGTCGAGGCGGCCGGCCATGAGGCGGTACGCCTGCATGCCGAGGCCGTGCTTGCGCGCGGGCTCGCGCTGGTCGTCCTTTCCTGTGGCGCGCTGGCCGACGATGCGCTGCGCGGGCGGCTCGAATCGACTGCCCGTGCGGCCGGCGGGTTGCTCTACGTCCCCTCCGGCGGCATCTGCGGGCTGGACGGGCTCAAGACAATGGCGCTGGCCGGCGTCGACGAGGTGTCGATCGCCGTCACAAAGCCGCCGATCGCATGGAAGGGCATCGCCTACGTCGAGAAGCTCGGCATCGACCTCGCCGGGCTGCGCGAGGCAACCGTGCTGTACGACGGCCCGGTGCGCGAAGGCGCCGGATACTTCCCGGCGAACGTGAACATCGCGGCTGGCCTCGCATTGGCCGGCATCGGCTTCGACCGCACCCGGCTCAAGGTGGTGGCCGATCCTGCGTTGACCCGGAACACGCACTTCATCGAGATCCGCGGCAAGGCGAGCGACATCTCGATCCGGCTTGCCAACGTCGCGGACCCGGACAATCCGAAGACAGCCTGGCTGGCCTGCTACAGCGCCCTGTGCGCGATCCGAGAGGCAAGGAGCAACGTCCGCTACGGTACCTGAAGCGCGCCTGCCGGCGGCACCGCTGTGCCTCAGCCGTGCAGCCGGCTGTGGCTGGGTACCCGCGCCATCAGGTATTCCATCTGGTCGGCGAGGATCCGGCGGTTCTGCAGGATCATGTGCTCGTGGCGGTTGGGAACGTAGGGCAGGTAGAGCAGCGGCATGCGTGCCGCCTCCGGCGTCCGGTTGTCCTTGCGGCTGTTGCAGGAGCGACACGCGGTGACCACGTTCATCCATCGGTCTTCGCCGCCGCGCGACAGCGGAACGATATGGTCGCGCGACAGTTCGCGCTCGCGCATGCGGCTGCCGCAGTAGGCGCAGACCTGACGGTCGCGCACGAACAGCGCCGGATTGATCAGCGCAGGTTCGCGCTCGAAGGCCTTAGAGAAGACGCCCGAACCCTTGATCGCGATGATGCTCGCGGTCGACAGTTCGGAGCGCTCGCCGGTGGTGCGCGACAGCCCTCCGTGGAAGGTGCGCACGATGCTCCCGATCGACCACGCGACCTGGTGCTTCGCATGGTAGGTGATCGCCTCTTCGACCAGGAGCCAGCGGCGTGGCGTGCCTGCCGGATCGACCTCCAGGATCAGCGGTTCACCTCGGGAGCGGCTACCGTAGACAGTCATGGTGCCCGAACATTAGGAACGATGGGCGCCGATGTCAAGCCGCATGCGCATGGCGACCGGAGGGAGAGCTGCAAGCGGCCTGCAAGCGTCCAGCATGCTAGACCCTGGCGACCCGTGGTGGCGGAAGAGAGTGCGAGTCGAACGCACGGAGGACTGGATCACAGCCCTCACCGGGTTTGAAGTCCGGCCGTCCCACCGGGGACGTTTCCCTTCCTCTGCTGCGGGTCGATTATCTCATGCGTCCAGCCGGCCGGCCTCGGGGTACACATCCGCGACCTTGCGCCGGAGCTTGCGCGCGTCGCCGACCCGAAGCGTCAGCCCGGCGCTGTCGAAATGCTCGAGCACCTGGATCGCCAGGCTGCGGCCGATGCCGGCCTGGTCGCGATACTGGGCTGCGTTGAACTGGCCGCCCGGTGCCGCCCGCGCAGTCTGCTCGACGACCAGGGCGAGCGCGACGATCGCCGAGCGCAGGTAGACGCGCTGCGGATCGAGGCGCACCAGTTCGCCACGCTTGATCCGCCGCTGCAGCATCGCCTGCAGCGCCTTCTCGTCGAGCTTGAGCGTCGCCGCGATCTCGCGCACCTGCGGCGGCGCGCTCGGGGTCTTCGACAGCAGCGGGCGCACTCGCTTCCAGAGCGCTTCGTCGGCGCTGTTGGCCGCGGCATCGAAGCCGGGTACGCGCGCGAGTCCACCGGACAGTTCCAGCGTGCGCGCCTGGACGGCGTCGCGCAGCACGGCCTGCAGGATCTCTTCCGGCAAGGCCAGCCCTGCGTTCTTCTGCAGCACCGCGAGCTCGATGCCGGTGGCCTGTGGCGACTTCGCGTGGAAGTCGCGTACCTCCGCCACCAGCGCCGCCCGCATCGCAGCCAGGCGCGCCGGGTCGAAGCCGCGGCGCAGTTCGCGCCCGAGCACCTGCAGCCCGGCGCCGCGATAGAGCGCCTGGGCGGCTGCGGCGGTCAGGTTGAAGCGGCGTTCGAACAGGGCGAGGTCGATGCCGGCGGCCGCCTCGGGCAGCAGTGCGCCCAGCACCGCCGCCGGCGTGCCGCTGTCGAGTGCGGCGAGTTCCAGCTGGCGCTCGGCGATGCGTCGCCGGCGCGGCGGCGGGAACGGATCGATCACGTGGCCGCCGCCGATCGTGCGCTGCGCCGAGAAGTCGCGCACGATGAAGCGGTCCCCGGCGATCGCAGCGATCGGCTGATCGAGCACCACCTGCGCCCCTTCCGCCGCCCCCGGTGCGATCGACAGGTCGCGCCGGGTCGAGATCCTGCCTGTCACGTCGACCGTGCCCAGGTGCAGGTGCACCGGGGTCCAGTGACGCAGTGCATGCGGCTCGGTCGCGAGTGCGCGCAGGCGCACGTCGATGCGCTGGGTCGGTGCATGGATCGCCGGATCGAGCAGCCACTCGCCGCGGCCGATCGCATCCTTCTGCAGTTCGGCGCCGGTGAGGTTGACCGCGCAGCGCGCGCCGGCCTGCGCCTGGTCGACCGTGCGTCCCTGCACCTGCAGGCCGCGCACCCGCACCGCGGTGCCCGAGGGTGACAGGCACAGGGCATCGCCGACCTTCACGCGGCCCGCGAAGATGGTGCCGGTGACCACCGTGCCGCTGCCCGCCACGGTGAAGCAGCGGTCGATCGCCAGTCGGAAATGCCGGCCTTCGGCGGCCTCTCGGTGCCGTGCCGAGAGCGCAGCCACCAGCCGCGTGCGCAGCTCGTCGATGCCGTCGTCGGTGATCGCCGAGACCGCGATCGTGGGTGCGTCCTGCAGCACGGTGCCCTCGACCAGTGCGCGCACCTCGGCACTGACGGCTGCGACGCGCGCGGCTGGAACCCGGTCGCACTTGGTGATCACCAGCAGTCCGTCGCTCACGCCGAGCAGGTCGAGGATCGCCAGGTGCTCGCGCGTCTGCGGCATCACGCCGTCGTCCGCCGCCACCACCAGCAGGACGAAGTCGATGCCCGACACGCCAGCCAGCATGTTGCGAACGAACCGCTCGTGGCCAGGGACGTCGATGAAGCCGATGCTGTCGCCGCCAGGCAGGCGCAGGTGCGCGAAGCCGATGTCGATCGAGATGCCGCGCCGCTTCTCCTCGGGCAGCCGGTCGGTGTCGATACCGGTGAGGCGATGCACCAGCAGCGTCTTGCCATGGTCGATGTGCCCCGCGGTGGCGACGATCATCGCGCAGTCCCCGTGCCGGTGGACATCGGGTCAGGCCGCCAGCAGCGGCAGCTGCGCGCGCAGCACCGCCTCGCCATCGGCCTCGAGGCAGCGCAGGTCGAGCAGGAGCGCGTTGTCGTGGATGCGCCCGATCACCGGACGGGGCAGGGCGCGCAGCCGGGCAGCGAGGCGGTCGAGCCCGCCACCGCGGCCGGCCATGCGGATCGACAGAGCCGCGCTGGGCAGCCGGTCCACGGGCAGCGAGCCGCTGCCGATCTGGCTGGCGCACTCGACCACGTCGACGGTCGCACGCTCGCCCAGTACCGCCGCGAACGCCGGCTGCAGGCGGACGGCGCAGGCATGTATCTCGTCGCGGGGACGGGTGAGCAGCCGCAAGGCAGGTAGCCGCTGGCGCAGCCGGTCGGGGTCGAGGTACAGCCGCAGCGTCGCCTCCAGCGCGGCGATGGTCATCTTGTCCAGCCGCAGCGCCCGCTTCAGCGGACACTTGCGGATGCGGTCGATCAACGCCTTGCGGCCGACGATCAGGCCGGCCTGCGGGCCGCCGAGCAGCTTGTCGCCGCTGAACGTGACCACGTCGGCACCATCGGCGAGCGACTCCTGTGGCGTGGGTTCGTGCGGCAGGCCGTAGGGCGCGAGGTCGACCAGCGAGCCGCTGCCCAGGTCTTCGAGCATCGGCAGGTCGTGCGCATGGGCGATCGCGGCCAGCGCACGGGTGTCGACGATCGAGGTGAACCCCTCCACCTGGTAGTTGCTCGGATGCACGCGCATCAGCGCCGCAGTCGAGCGGCCGATCGCCTCTTCATAGTCGCGGCCATGGGTACGGTTGGTGGTGCCCACCTCGCGCAGCTTGCAGCCTGCACGGCTCATGATGTCGGGCATGCGGAACGCGCCGCCGATCTCGATCAGTTCGCCGCGCGAGACGATCACCTCGCGCCGCGCGGCCAGCGCGGTGAGCGTAAGGAGGACCGCGGCCGCGTTGTTGTTGACCAGCGTCGCGGCTTCCGCGCCGGTGATCCGGCACAGCAGCTTCTCGACATGGCTGTCGCGCTCGCCGCGCCGGCCGGTCGCCAGGTCGAACTCCAGGCTGGACGGCTGGCCCATCACGGCCATCACCGCCTCGATCGCCTCCGGCGCCGCCCAGGCGCGTCCGAGGTTGGTGTGCAGCACCGTGCCGGTCAGGTTGAGCACCGCCTGCAGCCCCGGACGGCTCTCCCGTTCCAGCGCCCCGGCACACTCGCCGAAGAAAGTCTCCGGCTCGAAGCCGGTGCCCGCCGTGCGCAACCGGTCGAGCCCGGCACGTATCGCGTCCAGCGCAAGCGACCGGCCGTGCCGTTCGCTCAACCGCTGCCCCTCGGGCGATCGCAGAAGGCGGTCGACCGAGGGCGGGTGGAGGGCTGCAGCGGAAGGATCGTTCACGGCATGGGGCTAGTCTTCCCAGACCTTCTCGGGCAGGGGGAGCCCCTTCAGGTCTTCTGCCGTCAGCGGCCGGTCGGGCTCGATGCCCATCCGCGACAGCAGGAACTGGAGCTGCCGGGTGTGCTGGGCGGAATGCCAGGCGCAGCGCTCGAGCAGGACCGACAGCGGCTGGTCGCCGAAATAGGTCTTCACGACCTGTTTCGCGGCGGGGTCGGTCTTCTCGTGCTGCGCCCACCAGTCGTGCAACCGCTGCTTCACCTCGCCGGCATAGTCGGCGACCTGCTGCGGCCGGGTGATCGAGTCCTCGGGCGGCCGGACCGGCTGCTCGATGGTGAACTCGACGCCCTGCACGGCCTCGAGCATCGCCTCCTGGATGCGCACGAGATGGTGCGCAAGCTCCCGGTAGGTGCGCTTGCGGCCGGACATCGGCAGCAGCTCGTTGAACTTCTCCTGCGGCAGCTGCGGCACGAACCGCTGCGCACCGGCCAGCACCACCTGCGCCCGCTCCACCAGTTGCGCCGGGGTGAGCGCGGGCCCGCCGTCGAACTTCAGGCCGAGGAACTTCGCCACTTCGGGGATCACCTGGCCGAGCACCCACTGGTCGCCGCGTGCCACCACCGGGGTGGTCTTGGCGCCGAGCGCAGTCAGTTCGGCAAGCCCTTGCGGGTCGTTGAAGATATCGATGATGTCGAATTCGATATCGAGTCGCGAAAGAAACTCTTTCGTCCGGAGGCAGCTCGTTCAGCCGGGCTTGGTGAAGAAGCGGATGCGTTGTGCCTGGGCCATGTGACCTCCTCGGATCGGTTTGCTGGAACAGCCGCCGATTTTAGTCCATCGCGGGGATCGCCGTGCGCATGTCGCCCTGCCCGGGTCCCGGCAGCGGGCCCCGGGCAGGGCGGACGTATACTCTCGCCCGAGCGCGGAACGACCGCGACGTCGACATACATTGAACGGGGGAGCGGCGATGCGCAGGAACCGGATCAAGCAGCTGTGGCGCGAAGGCAAGCCGGCGATAGGCGGATGGCTGTCCATCCCGCACTGTTTCGCCGCCGAGGTGATGGCCCATACGGGGCTCGACTGGCTGTGCGTGGACATGCAGCACGGCTGCATCGACTATTCCGATGCCGTGCCGATGCTCACCGCCATCTCCACCACCGACGTGACGCCGCTGGTGCGCGTGCCCTGGAACGAGCCGTCGATGATCATGAAGGTGCTCGACGCCGGTGCCTACGGGGTGATCGTGCCGATGGTCAGCAACCGCGCCGAGGCCGAGCGTGCCGTGGCCGCCTGCCGCTATCCGCCGCGCGGCATGCGCAGCAACGGCCCGAACCGCGTGCTGTACTACGCCGGGGCCGACTACCAGAAGCATGCCGACGAGGAAGTCATCTGCGTGGTGATGATCGAGACGCCAGAGGGCATCGAGAAGATGGACGAGATCATCTCGACGCCCGGCGTGGACGCCGCCTACATCGGGCCCACCGACCTCGCCCTGGCGCTCGGCCTGCCGCCGGTGATGGACAACGACGAGCCCCGGCACATCGAGACGGTCAACGCGATCCTCGCCTCGTGCAAGCGGCATGGGGTGGTCGCGGGCATCCACACCAACAGCTCGAAGTTCACGCAGCGCTACATCGACCAGGGCTTCGGCATGGTGATGCTGGTGCCCGACCGCGGCGCGATGTCCAACTATGTCAAGGCCGAGGCTGCACGGCTGACCGGGTGGTCGCCGATGAAGCCGGTGGGCGGTCCGTCGGGCGGTGGCTACTAGGGCGCGGCACGCGCGCATGTTCCTGTTCGAACACGATGCGAAGGCGCTGCTCGAGCCGTTCGGCGTGCGCATCCCGGCCGGCTGCTGGGTCGACGCGGCTGGCCTCGTGGACGGAGTGCTGCCGGCGGGCCCGCTGATCGTCAAGGCGCAGGTGGCCGGGGGCGGGCGCGGCAAGGCCGGTGGCGTCCGGCGCGCGGCCGATGCCGCCCGGGCCATGGATATCGCCCGGGCGCTGCAGGCCTCGCCGCTGGGCGGCCTCGTCGTCGCGGGCTGTCGCGTCGAACAGGCGCTCGATGGCGCGCGCGAGGTGTATCTGTCGATCACGCTGGATGCATCGAACGCGCAGGTGCAGGTGCTGGCGTCCGACCAGGGGGGCGTCGACATCGAGTGTGCCAACGCCGCGGCGCTGGTGCGCGAGCCCGCGCCGCTGGATGCCACATCCATCGCCGAGGCCGTGCGGCGGGCGGCAGGGCGCCTGTCGCCCGGCAACCGCGAGGCGGTCATGGCGGCGGGCGAATGCCTCGCCGCAGCCTTCGTCGCCCTGGATGCGCAACTGATCGAGATCAATCCGCTGTTCGTGCTGCCCGGGACGGACGATGCCGCGCCGCGCTGGGTGGCCGCCGACGCCAAGCTGATCACCGACGACAACGCGCTTTACCGGCAACCGGCAATGTCGGCACTGGTCGAGCGCGCGGCCGACCGCTATCCCGAAGCCGCGCGCAAGTGGCAGCACGGCTGCGACTACGTGGTGGTCGATCCGGCGGGCGAGATCGCGCTGCTCACCACGGGTGCCGGACTGAGCATGATGCTGATCGACGAACTGCGCGCGCAGGACCTGCGTCCGTACAACTTCCTCGACGTGCGCACCGGCGGCCTGCGCGGCGATCCGCAGCGGCTGGTCGACGTGCTCGGCTGGATGAGAGAAGGCACGCAGGTGCGCGTGCTGCTGGTCAACATCTTCGCCGGCATCACGCACCTGGGCGAATTCTCGCGCCTGCTGCTGCAGGCGCTCGATGCGGTCCCCGCGCTGCGGGTGCCGGTGGTCGCCCGCCTGGCCGGGCCAGGTTTCGACGAGGCCGTCGCGGTGCTGGGGGCGCGCGGCGTGAAGGTGGAGACCGACCTCGGGCATGCGATCGCGTCGGTGCGTATGGAACTGGCTCGCGCGTCCGCGGCGCCCGGAGGTGCGACGTGAGCCCCAGGCCTGCGCTCTCGCTGTCGGTGGACCGCCACACGCCGGTGCTTGTGCAGGGCATCACCGGGCGCGCGGGCCAGCGGCATGCCTGCATGATGCGCGACGCCGGCACCGCGATAGTCGCCGGCGTCAGCGCGCGTGCGGCAAGCGGGCCTGTCGACGGAATCCCGGTGTTCGCCGACTGCGCCTCAGCGGTGGCCGCGACCGGTGCCGTGGCCAGCGTACTGCTGGTGGGTGCGATGCAGGTTCTGCCGGCGGTGACCGAGGCCCTCGTGGCCGGCATCCGCCTGCTGGTGACGCCGACCGAGGGCGTGCCGGTGCACGATGCGGTCGAGATCCGCAGGCGGGTCGATGCCGAAGGCGCGACCTGGATCGGTGCCTCGACGCCGGGGATGGCGATCCCGGGCGAGGCCAAGCTCGGCTTCCTGCCCGACGTCTCGCTTGCGCCCGGGCCGGTTGCGATGGCATCGAAGAGCGGAACGCTGTCCTACGAAGCCGGTTTCCGGCTGGTGCAGGCCGGGCTGGGCCAGTCGGCCTGGATCGGCGTCGGCGGCGACCTGGTGAAGGGCACGCGCTTCGCTGACCTCGCGCCGTGGCTGGCGCGGCACGGCCGCACCGAGGCGGTGCTGCTGGTCGGCGAGATCGGCGGCAACGAGGAAGAAGAGTTCGCACAGGCGATCACGGCAAGCCGGCTCGACAAGCCGGTGGTTGCGCTGATCGCCGGGCGCACGGCCCCGGACGGGGTGAGCATGGGCCATGCCGGTGCATTGACCTGGGGCAGCTTCGGCACCTGGGAAGCGAAGCAGGCTGCGCTGGCCGCGGCAGGGGTGCAGGTCTGCGCCACCATCGACGAGGCGGTGCATGCGCTGGCGCGCGCGCTGGGAAAGACGCCGGCGTAGGCCCGGGGGGAAGGGCCGACATCGCCGGCCAGGGACGCCGGGCATCCGCCGGCAACGGTATATCGAAGGGGAGAGGGATCTTGGATTTTCGTCTGACCGCTGAACAGCGGGCGCTGGTGGATGCGGTGGCGCAGGTGCGCCGCGACGTGCTCGAACCGAATGCGATGAAGTGGCTCGACGGCACCTGGCCCGCCGAGAACCTGAGGGCGCTGGCGGAGATCGGCGTGATGGGCATGGCGGTGCCGGAGGAATACGGCGGGTCCGGCATGGGCATCTTCGAGACCGCGCTCGCGCTGGAGGAGATCGGCAAGGCCTGCTATGTGACCGCGATGGCGGTGCTCGGCGAGGTCGGCACCCAGACGCGGATCATCTCGACCTATGCGCCGGAACACGTGAAGCGTGCCATCCTGCCGAAGGTTGCCAGCGGCGAGGGCATCCTGTCGATCTGCATGACCGAGCCGGATGCCGGCACCGACGTGGCCAACTACCGCACGAACACCCGCGTCGATGGCGAGAAGGTGGTGATCAACGGCGTGAAGACGCTGATCAGCCGCGCCGACATCGCCGACATGATGGTGGTGTTCACCCGCGTCGACGGCGTCCCCGGCGGCGCGGGCATCGGCTGCGTGCTGGTCGAGAAGGGCGCGCCCGGCGTCACCGCCACGGCGAAGTACCACACCATGGGCGGCGAATACCTGTGCGAGGTGGTGTTCGACAATTGCGTGCAGCCGCGCGAGCATCTGGTCATCACCGACAACGGCATCAAGCGGCTGATGAGCGCGTTCAACACCCAGCGCATCCTGAACCCGGCGATCTGTCTCGGGCTGGCCGAAGGCGCGCTGGAGGCGTCGGTGCGCTACTTGCGCGACCGCTCGGCGTTCGGCAAGCCGATCGGCGAGTTCCAGGGCATGCGCTGGAAGGCTGCCGACATGTTCGTCGACATCGAGGCGGCACGCAGCCTGCTCTGGCGCGCCGCGCATTCCGGTGACCAGTTCCCGGATCCCACGCTTGCCGCGGCGGCGAAGATCTACTGCAACGAGATGGGCATCCGGGTCACCAGCGAGGCGGTCCAGGTGCATGGCGGCTACGGCTTCACCGACGAGTTCGCGGTGTCGCGCTTCTTCCGCGGCGTGCGCTACGGCAGCCTCGGCGGCGGCACCACCGAGACGCTGCGCAACCTGGTCGCGCGCAAGCTGGTCGACGACATGGACCTCGCCAGCGGGCTCGCGGGCCTGGGCACGTTCTGAACGGATTCCGCACGACACGCACGCACCACCGACACCACAGGAGAACGGCAATGGATCTCGGACTGAAGGGCAAGGTCGCCATCGTCACCGGCGGCAGCGAGGGCATCGGACGCGCGACCGCTATCCGGCTGGCCGCGGAGGGGGCGAAGGTCGCCATCTGCGCGCGCCGGCAGGGACCGCTCGACGAGGTGGCCGCGACGATCCGTGCGGCGGGCGGCGAGGTCACCGCGGTCAGCGTGGACGTGATGTCGGCCGAGGCCCTGAAGGCCTTCATCGACGGCGTGGCCACGAAGTACGGCCGCATCGACATCCTGGTCAACAACGCCGGCACCTCGATCTCGAAGCACTTCGGCGAGATCGACGATGCGACCTGGCACCTCGACCTGGAACTCAAGCTGATGGGCGCGATCCGCGGCTGCCGCGCGGCGATCCCGTACATGCAGAAGCAGGGTGGCGGGCGCATCGTGAACATCACCACCATCGGCGGCAAGCAGCCGCGGCCCAGTTCGACGCCGACCTCGGTCACGCGCGCCGCCGGCCTGGCGCTGACCAAGGCGTTGTCGAAGGACTATGCGAAGGACAACATCCTGGTGAACACGGTCTGCATCGGCCTGATCAAGAGCGGACAGCACGAGAAGCGTGCCGACAAGGCCGGCACGCCGCGCGAGGTGTACTACGCCGACAAGGCGAAGGCCGCCGGCATCCCGCTCGGACGGTTCGGCGAAGCGGCGGAAGCGGCGAACGTGATCGCCTTCCTCGCCTCGGATGCCGCGAGCTATGTCACCGGCACCAGCGTGAACCTGGACGGCGGCACGTCCGGGGCGCTGTAGCGCGCGCGGCGATGCTGCCCGGCCAGCTCCCCGCGCCGCGGAGCCTTCTGTTCTCGCCGCTGGCCCTGCGCGGCATCGCCGTGCGCAACCGCACGGTGGTATCGCCGATGTGCCAGTACGCATCGACCGCGGGCGGCCCGGACGACTGGCACCTGGTGCACCTGGGCAAGTTCGCGCTGGGCGGGGCCGGCATCGTGTTCACGGAAGAGACGGCGGTCGAGGCCCGCGCGCGCAAGACCCACGGCTGCGCGGGCATCTACTCCGACGCCCACCATCCGGCATACCGACGGATCACCGATTTCCTGCGGCGCCACGGGTCCGTGCCCGCGATCCAGCTGGGACATTCCGGACGCAAGGCGGCGAGCGGCCCGCCCTGGACGATGTTCCAGCCGCTGGTGGAGGCCGATGCGGCGCGCGGGCTCGCGCCCTGGCAGCCGGTGGCACCCAGTCCGATCCCGCATCGCGACGATGCCCAGGTGCCGCTGGCACTCGATCGCGCCGGCATGGATGCAGTGCTCGCCGCGTGGCGCGATGCGACGCTGCGTGCGCTCGATTGCGGCTTCGACATCGTCGAGGTCCATGGCGCGCACGGCTACCTGATCCACCAGTTCCTGTCGCCGCTGGCCAACCACCGGCAGGATGAGTACGGCGGCTCGCTCGAGAACCGGATGCGCTTCCCGCTGGAGATCGTCGACACCGTGCGCGCGGCATGGCCTGCGGACCGGCCGCTGTTCTTCCGGGTATCCGCGGTCGACGGTGACGGCGGGGTCTGGAACCTCGACGACACGGTCACGCTTGCACGTGCGCTGCGGGCGCACGGGATCGACGTGGTGACCTGTTCCTCCGGAGGCATCAACGGTCCGCTCAACATGGCCATCGTGCCGCGCGTGCCCGGCTACCAGGTGCCCTATGCGGCGAAGGTCAGGCACGAGGCCGGCGTGATGAGTTGCGCGGTCGGTCTGATCACCGAGCCCGCGCAGGCCGAGGCCGTGCTGCAGGCCGGGGATGCCGACCTCATCGCCCTTGCACGCGAACTGCTCTACAACCCGAACTGGCCGGTGCATGCCGCGCATGCGCTCGGCGAACCCGACTACCTCGATGCGCTGCCGGCCGACTATGCGTGGTGGCTGAAGCGGCGCGAGAAGGTCCGCGCGCTCTCCCGATCGGAATGACCTTGAATGCATCGACGACGCGGCACCCGGCCGGACGCAGCCTGCGCATCGCGGTCGACATCGGCGGCACGTTCACCGACGGACTGGCCGTGCTGCTGCCCGGCGGGCGCATCTGGGTCGGCAAGTGCCTGACCACGCCCGACGATCCCGGCGAAGCGGTGAGCACGGTGATCGCCGACCTGCTGCGGCAGGTCGCGCAGGCCGGCGGCAGCGCGCCGCGCGTGGGCGAGGTCGTGCACGGCACGACCCTCGTGACCAACACGCTGATCGAGCGCAAGGGGGCACGCACCGCGCTGCTGACTACCACGGGCATCGGCGATGCGCTCGACATCGGGCGCGAGTTGCGCTACGACCTCTACGACCTCGACCTGCAGTTGCCGGAGCCGCTGGTGCCGCGCGACCGGCGAATCGAGGTGGCCGGGCGCATGGACGCGCTGGGCACCGAGGTGGCGCCGATGGCCGATGCGGCGGTAGCCCGTGCCGTGCGCGCGCTCGCCGCGCTGGACGTGGAAGCCGTCGCCGTATGCCTGCTGCATGGCTACCTGAACGATGCCCATGAACGCCGCCTGAAGGCTGGGCTCCAGACGCGCCTTCCGGGGCTCGCGGTGTCGATATCCTCTGCGGTCGCACGCGAGATCGGCGAGTACGAACGGATGTCGACCACGGTCGCCAATGCCTACGTGCAGCCCCTGGTGGCACGATACCTCGACCAGTTGCAGGGCCGCATCGGCGCGCTGGCCCCGGCGGCCTCGCTGAAGATCATGGTGTCGAGCGGCGGCTTCACCTCGGGCGCCGCGGCGGCCGAGACGCCGATAACGCTGCTCGAGTCGGGTCCTGCGGCCGGGGTGCTGTCGGCGCTGAACACCGCGCGGGCGAACGGCCTCGACGCCATCCTCGCCTTCGACATGGGCGGCACCACCGCCAAGGCCTGCGTGGCGGTCGGCGGCGAACCGCTGGTGGCGCACAGCTTCGAGTGCGCGAGAGTGCACCGGTTCAAGCGCGGATCGGGGCTTCCGATCCTCATCCCGAGCATCGACCTGATCGAGATCGGGGCAGGCGGCGGCTCGATCGCCCATGTCAATGCGATGGGACTGCTCAACGTCGGGCCCGAGAGCGCCGGCGCCGTGCCCGGCCCGGCGTGCTACCAGCGCGGCGGACGCGAGGCGACGGTGACCGATGCCGACCTGCTGCTCGGCTACCTCAACCCGGACAATTTCCTCGGCGGCGAAATGAAGCTCTCGCTGGCGGAGGCGACCGCCGCGCTGGGCCGGCTGGCCAGGTCGCTGCGCCTCACGGTCGACCAGGTGGCGCGGGGCATCGTCGGCATCGTCAATGAGAACATGGCCTCGGCCGCACGCATCCACATCGCCGAGAAGGGACACGACCCGCGCGCCTTCACCCTGGTGGCCACCGGCGGCGCCGGGCCCCTGCATGCGTTGGAGGTAGCGCGGTTGCTGCGCATTCCGCGCGTGCTGGCCACCATCGCCGCCGGTGCGGGATCCTGCCTGGGGCTGCTCGCCGCGCCGGCGCGGGTGGACCGCGCATGGTCGAACCCGGCGCTGCTGGCGGAGACCGACTGGTCGGCAGCCGCGCGCGTGATGCAGCAGCTGCGCGACGATGCACAGGCGGAACTCGATTCCGCCGGCGTGCCCGCGGGCAGCATCGTCTGGTCGATCGGCGCGCAGATGCGCTACCTCGGCCAGGGCCACAGCGTGCCGGTCAGCATTCCCTACCGGAGGCTGGATGCCTCGGCCGCGGCGGCGGTGCAGCGCGCGTTCGAGGCCTGCTACCGCAAGCTCTATGGTGCGCTGGTGCCCGGCGCGCTGCCGCAGGTGATCACCTGGCGGCTGACCGGGCGCGCGACGATGAAGCGCCACCGGTTCCGCTGGGGCGACGCCCGCGCCGGCGGCGCCGATGCCGCGCGCGGCCGGCGCCGGGTGTTCCTGCCGGTGCGCGGCCGCTTCGCCGAGGTTCCGGTGTTCGAGCGCTATGCGCTGGCGCCAGGAACCATGCTCGCCGGCCCGCTCGTCCTGGAGGAGCGCGAATCGACGCTGGTGGTGCCGATGGCCGCCGAGGTGGCCGTCCTGCCCGACTACACGATCTCGGTGACGATCCGGGAGTTCGAATGAGCGCCGCTGCCGGAAGGAAGAAGGCGGCCGGCGCGTTCGACCCGATCGAACTCGAGATCCTCTGGAAGCGCCTGGTGAGCATCGTCGACGAGGCGGCGGCGACCTTCGTGCGCACGTCGTTCTCCACCCTGGTGCGCGATGCCAACGACTTCGCCGTGGTGCTGACCGATGCACAGGGGCGTTCCCTCGCGCAGTCGACCATGAGCATCCCTTCGTTCATCGGCAGCCTGCCGGCGACGGTACGCCATTTCCTCGACCGGTTCCCGGCGCATACGCTGAAGCCGGGCGACGTCATGATCACCAACGACCCCTGGATGGGCACCGGCCACATCCATGACGTGAACACGGCGATGCCCCTGTTCCACGAGGGCAGGCTGGTCGCGTTCGCCGCCGTGGTCTCGCACATGCCGGACATCGGCGGTCGGCTGCGCAACTCGGGCATCCGCGAGATCTACGAAGAGGGCCTGCAGATCCCGCGCCTCAAGCTGATGCATGCCGGCAGCGCCGATCCCGCGGTGGTGGCTTTCATCAGCCAGAACATCCGCGTGCCCGAGCAGGGGATGGGCGACATCTGGGCGCAGGTCTCTGCCTGCCGCATGCTGGAAGAGCGGCTGCAGCCCCTGCTTACCGGCCGGTTGCTCGACGACCTTGGCCACGAGATCCGCAGGCGCTCCGAGGCGGCGATGCGCGCGGCGATACGCAGGCTCCCCGATGGCGAGTACACCTCGCGGGTCGAGCACGACGGCTTCGAGCAGCGCATCGTGATCGCATGCAGGATCACCGTGAAGGGCGATCGCCTGGCGATCGACTACGCGGGCTCCAGCCCGCAGCTGCCACGCGCGGTCAACGTGGTGCCGATCTACACCTTCGCCTACTCGGCCTATCCGGTGAAGGCGCTTCTGTGTCCGGACGTACCCAACAACGAGGGAAGCTTCGCGCCGGTCTCCACCCGGGCACCGGCCGGCAGCATCCTGAACCCGGAGTATCCGGCCGCCAGTGGCGGACGCGGCATGATCGGCCACCTGCTGCCGCCGGCGATCTTCACCGCCCTGGCCGACGTGCTGCCGGACCGGGTATGGGCATCGGGATCGGCGAATTCCTCGGTGACCATGTCCGGCGAGCATCGTGGACATCGCTTCGCGGTGATCAACTTCCTCAATGCAGGGCAGGGCGCAACCGCCAGTCGCGACGGCTATTCCGTGCTCTCGTTCCCGTCGAACCTCGGGAATACCCCGATCGAAGTGATCGAGTCGCTGGCACCGATGCAGGTGGTCTGCCGCTCGATCCGGCGCGGCACGGGCGGCGCAGGCCGGCACCGTGGTGGCGACGGCCTGCGATTCGAGTTCGTGGTCATCGCCGATGTCCCGGTCGTCACCTCCTTCATCATGACCCGCCTGAAGTCGGCGCCGCCCGGGCTGGCCGGCGGCGGTCCGGGCGCGCTGGGCAGGCTGGAGCTGAACGGCTGCGTGATCGATCCCTCCGACCACTGGGTGCTGAAGAAGGGCGACCATGTCGTGATGGAAACCGCGGGCGGTGGCGGCTACGGCGCACCGGTCCGGCGGCGCACCGGCCAGCGCTGACCGGTTCGTAGGCATCCCGGCGTCCGGCGCCGTTCGTTCAGCCGCAGGTGCCGTTGGTCGGCCTCGCCGTGCAGCGAGTGCACTTGTCACCCGAACGACGCGTTGCAGTTCCTGTACATCTGCAGGTCCGGATGGCAGAGTAAATCGCATCAACTTGGACTCCCGAACCGACCTGTCCTCCGCAAGCGCAGCTTCTCGGATGAGCGAATCTCCGTTTCCGCAGTTGTTCGGCCTGGACGAAATCGAGCGTGCCATTCCCCGCGATCCGACGATCGACCTGCCGATCGCCGTGCAGCCGCCGGTTGACCCGGATCCGCGCCATCCGCTCGAGCGGCGCTTCCCGCACGTCGCCGACCGGATCACCGGACTCTGGGGCACGACGATGTGCGCGGAGTACCTGCAGTCGCTGGTGTTGATGGATCGCGGCGAGGCGCGCCAGGGTTTCCCGGTGGACCTGATCGAGGACCTGCTGATGCTCGACTACTGCAACGCGGTCCGGCTCAGCCAGATGCTGCCGCCGCGGCGCTGAACGGCGGTTCGCAGTCGCTCAGCACTCGCGCACGACCAGCGGCACCCACATCTCGGCCGGCGTCGTGCCGCCGTGTACGCCCACCAGCCGGTGCCGGTTCTCGCCCGGCAGCCAGTCCTTGATCGTCCAGCCAGGGCGCATCATCAGCAGGTAGTCTCCGATGCGCCGGTGGAACGCGGGATGGTCGGTGCCGCGGGGCACCCCGAACCAGCCGTCGGCCACCGCCTGGCCGGACGGCAGCAGGTCGAGGGCGTAGCCGAGTTCGCTGGCCACCGCGCGCTCGAAGGCATCGGCCATGCCGGGCTTCACGTAGGCATACGACAGCCGCCGCTCGCCGCACAGGGGATGCGCGAGCATCGCGGCGATGCCGGGGTGGCGCTCGATCTCGATGCCCTGCGGTTCCGGGGAATCGATGAAGCCATGGTCCGCCGTCACCAACACCAGCGTGCCGCTGCCCGACAGGCGTTCGAGCATTCGTCGGAATCCCTGGTCGAGACGCCACAGCTCCGAGGCCACCTCCAGGCTGTGCGTGCCGTGGTCGTGGCTGTTGGCGTCGATCTCCGGGTAGTACGCGTAGATGAACTGGCGCTCGTGCGTCGCCTCCACCGCCCGCACCACCTGCTCGAAGAACTGGTCGCGCGTCTGATACGGAAAGCGCATCGCCGGGCCGTTGTGCGCGAGGTTGTAGTCGGAGTCGATGATCCAGCGCGGCGACACGGTCGAGGCGGACGTGCCCAGGCGCGATGCGAAGGGTACCGGCTGCTCGAAGAAGTGCAGCGGATTGACGCCGATCTCGCGCAGGAAGCGCCGGTCGCCGCGCGTGCGGAACGGCAGGATGGTCGCCACCGCGCGGATCTCGTCCAGCCAGATGTTCCAGCCGGTCAGTCCGTGTTCACGCGGCGCGCAGCCGGTCAGGAAGGTGGTTATCGCGGTCGCGGTGGTCGAGGGGAACACCGAGTTGATGCGTCCGACCCGGTGCGCGGCGAAGGCGGTGTCGCGGCCATGCGCGCACAGGTAGTCGTCGCCGAGCCCGTCTACCACCATCAGCAGCACCCGCCGTGCCGCAGAGACCTGTGCCGGTGGCAGCAGCGCCAGCAACGGATGGCCGGGCGCACGATGCCCGTTGCGCGTGCACATCCCGGCCTCGATCGACGCCATCAGGTTCACCAGGCTGCATCCACCGTAGTCGGGACGCACCGGCACCGGCGTGCTCACCGGATCAGGAACGGGTCGATGCGCCACCCTCGACGGTGCGGTCGGGCACCGCGTTTCGCACCACCACCGGGATCACGTGGCGCCCGAGGCGTACCTGCGCCACCTGCTGGACCGGTTCGGCGCGGAAGGACGGACAGGCGTACAGCTCGATGTCGTCCTTGGTCATCGGATACTCGGCGCAGGTCAGGCGGCGGAAGAACCAGTTGCCGTAGATGCGGCACTGCGAACGGCCTTCCGCGTCGTGGTCGAGGAACACGCAGGTCTGGAACAGGCAGCACTCGCCGCAGTGGCTGCATTCGCCCTCGATCTTCCACGACACGCTCTGCTCGGCCGCGCGCTTTTCGTTGTAGAAGCGTCGGGCGATCACCTCTGCCCGGGCCATCGCCTGGAGCTGCAGCGCGGCCTGGCGCATCGTCTGCCGGTAGTTGCGCAGGGACGCGAGGTCGCCGGCCAACAGGCTGACGACGATCGGCGACAGCGGCAGGCCGAGCCAGAGGACCGACAGGATGATCGTTTCCACGACGCGGCCGAGGGCATGCATCAGATTCGAGAGTTCCAGTGACTTGTCGTTCGACCGGGAGCGCCGCTTCCGGGAGTGTCACGGCCCCGAGTGCCGGGGCGAAGATGCGAAACCGCCGAATGATACCGACTGGGCGCGCATCGGGAAACTGAAATCGACGTGTGTCGCGGCATCGGGCAGGACGGCCGTCGGACTGCACGACCTGCGGGCTCGCGGGCTTTCCTGACACCTTTCGTCAATCGGGTCAGAGGGCGGCGCCGACCAGTGCACCGACCGATGCGGTGATGGCCATGGCCAGCGAGCCCCAGAAGGCCACCCGCCCGGTTGCACGGGCGACCGGTGCGCCGCCGACGCGCGCCGCGACCGCACCCAGCAGGGCGAGCGCGCCGAGCGAGCCGATGGCGATCGCAGGCATCACGGAGGCCGCTGGCGCGAGCAGCGCCACCAGCAGCGGCAGCGCTGCGCCGACGGTGAAGGTGGCTGCGGAGGCGACGGCTGCCTGCAGCGGCCGTGCGGCGGTGAGGTCCGAGATGCCAAGTTCCTCGAGGGCATGCGCGCCCAGTGCATCCTTCTGCATCAGTTGCACGGCGACGGTCCGCGCCAGTTCGGGTTCCAGTCCGCGGCCGACGTAGATCCGCGCGAGTTCTTCGTGCTCCAGGGCCGGGTCGGCGGACAGTTCCGCCCGCTCCCGGGCGAGGTCGGCCTGCTCGGAGTCGGCCTGCGAACTCACGGACACGTACTCTCCGGCAGCCATCGACATGGCGCCGGCGACGAGTCCTGCGACGCCGGTGGTGACCAGCACCGTCGGCGTGGCCGACGCCGCAGCCACGCCCAGCAGGAGGCAGGCGGTAGAGACGATACCGTCGTTGGCGCCAAGCACGGCCGCGCGCAACCATGCCGCGCTCCCGGTCCGGTGGCGCTCGGAGTGCAGCCTGTCGAATCGCACATGGTCTCCCGTGGGTGCGTCGTACCGGTGGACGGCCTCGTCAATCGCGGACAGGCCTGTCCGCGCGCGTGGCCAGCCAGATGCCCATCAATACTATCGTACCTCCTGCGACCTGCAGGGCCCCGACTCGCTCGCCAAGGACCAGCCAGGCGAACGCGGCGGCGACCACCGGCTGCAGCAGCAATCCGACCGAAGCCAGGGTCGGTGTCAGGTGCGCGATCGCGTACGCGATCAGGCTCTGCCCGGCCACGTGCGAGGTCAGGGCCAGCCCGGCGAGGATCGCCCAGCCATGAAGGGTCGACGGCAGCAGCGCCTCGCCGCTGGCCACGGCGATCGGCAGCAGGATGGCGGCGCAGGCGAGGCTGCTCCATGCCATCACGCTGGCGGTGGACACCGAACCGCGCACCCGCGACACGAAGAGCTGGTAGGCGGCGTAGAACATCGCCGTCCCGATGCCCAGCGCATCCCCGACCAGTCGCATCGAGCCGTCCGCGGCCGGCATGCGGCCGGACGAAGGCGCGCCGGCGGCGCTGCCCATGGAGGCGCCGACCAGCACCACGGTGCCGGCGAGCGCGACGGCCAGCGCCACGACGAAGCGGGTGCTCGGTCGCCTGCTGTAGACCAGCCAGACCGCGAGCGTGACGAAGATCGGTGCGAAGTTCGCGAGCAGCGTCGCGTTGGCAACCGAGGTGAGCACGATCGAGCCGTGCCACAGCGCAAGATCCCCTGCGAAGCAGGCACCGGCGGCGGCCAGTGGCCAGCGGAAGCGGCGACCAGCCTGCGCATGGGCCGCCAGCGACATCGCCGATGCCCAGGCCCAGAGCAGCGGCAGCGCGAGGGCCACGCGCCAGAATGCGGTGGCCACCGGGCCCAGTTCCGAAAGCCTGACCCAGATCGCGGAGGAGGCTATGCAGAAGGCGCCTGCGAACAGGGCCAGCAGGCCGGCCCGGCGGTTCATGAAGCCTTCGCGTTACGGCACTCGACGAGGTACCAGAGTCCGAACGGCGGAACGGTGGTCACGCGGGTCACTTCCAGGGGTGTGCCGGCCAGCACGTCGTCCAGGGAGAGGTCGGTGCGCCAGCCGAGCCGCTGCGTGATCGGCGACAGCATGCGTTGCCCGAAAGCCACCAGGCGGTTGCGATGATGCAGGTGGTTGACGATCACGATCCGTCCGCCCGGTCTGCACACGCGGACCATCTCGGCCAGCAGGCGGCGATGGTCGGGCACCGCGGTCACCACGTACGCGGCCATCAGGCCGTCGAAGCAGGAGTCGGGGAAGGCCATGCGCATGGCGTCCATGCGCAGGATGCAGGCATTGCCGATGCCGTGCGCGTCGATGCAGGCGCTGGCCTCGCGCAGCATGCCCAGCGAGAAATCGACGCCGACCACGAACGGATGCGGGCCGTACATCGGCAGCGCGATGCCGGTGCCGACCCCGACCTCGAGGACGCGCTCGCCGGGCTGCGCATCCAGCCACTGCACCGCCGCGCGGCGCGGCGCGTCGAACACGCGTCCGAACAACCGGTCGTAGATCTTCGCGTACGCGTCGTAGATCCGCTCGAGTCGCGCAAGATCCAACGAAAGGCTCCGTTGCTGGAAAGGCGCGGATTATGCCATGCAGGCGGTGCCGGGCCGCCGGTCGGTGCCTGCGCGTCAGTCCCTCTGCAGGTTCGGCCGCCCGGCCTCCACCACGAACGAAGCCTGGATGCGGATCGCGGACGCCGCGTCTTCCGCATCGAGGATCGCGCGGAAGGCAACCTGGCAGCGTGCCGGCGTCAGTTCCACGCGGGCATAGCCGCGCTGCCGGCTGTCGAAGTAGCGGATGTGCGGGTTCGCGGGCAGTGCCTTGAGCGTCGACGCATACGGGATTCCCCGGGAACTGATCGAGGTGCCGACGAACTCCGGCATCACCACCGGCGAGCGCTCGTCGCCGAAGTCGGGCCGCAGTTCATTGGCCCAGAACGAGTGGATGTCGCCGCCGATCGAAACCGGGTTCACGACCTTTGCCGCGGCCAGGCGCGCCAGGAAGCGCGCGCGCGGCGCGGCATAGCCGTCCCAGCCGTCGGTCCAGTTGACTGTCTGCCCGCTGGCATCCGTGTTGTTGAGCTGGGCCATCATCAGCGGCTGCGCGAGCACGTTCCAGCGGGTCCGGCTCGATGACAGTCCATCTTCCAGCCAGCGCTCCTGTGCCGCGCCCCACATCGTCGCCGCAGGATCGAACCGTGCAGCACAGTTGGCCACCATGTTGCCGCCGCCGCGCCGTCCTTCGCCGCACGGCTGGTCGGAGCGATACTGCCGGTTGTCGACCACATGGAAGGTGGCGAGGTCGCCGAAGGCCAGCCGGCGGTACAACTGCAGGTCGGGACCGCGTGGCAGGCTCGTCCGCCGCAGCGGCATGTGTTCGTAGTACGCCTGGTAGGCAGCGGCGCGCCGCTCGAGGAACCATTTCGGATCGTCGCGATTCTCGGACTGGTCGGCCGCGTAGTCGTTCTCGACCTCGTGGTCGTCCCAGGTGACGGCCCAGGGGAACCGTTGGTGCGCGGCACGCAGGTGCGGGTCGGACTTGTAGCGGCCGTAGCGGTTGCGGTACTGGGCCAGGGTGATCGCCTCCTCGGTCGTCTCGTGCCGGCGCGGGGTCTTGCCGGTGCTCGAGCCTTCGTAGATGTAGTCGCCGAGGTGCAGCACCAGGTCGAGGTCGTCCTCGGCCAGGTGGCGGTACGCGCCGTACAGGCCGTGCTCATAGTGCTGGCACGAGGCGAAGGCAAAGCGCAGCCGGGCCAGCGCGGCGCCCGCCGCCGGTGCGGTGCGCGTCCTGCCCGTCGGGCTGGCGGCACCGCCGGCGATGAAGCGGTACCAGTACCAGCGGCCCGGTTCCAGCCCCTCGACCTCGACATGGACCGAATGGCCCAGGCGTGGGTCGGCGGTGGCCCGCCCGCGGCGAACGACGTTGCCGTGCGCCTCGTCGGTGGACACGCTCCATTCGACCGCCACCGCCGCATCCGGCATGCCGCCGCCTTCGGTGGGACGCGGCGCGAGGCGCGTCCAGATCACGAACCCGTCCGGGATCGGCTCGCCGGAGGCGACGCCCAGGGTGAACGGATCATCCTGTGCCTTCCACTCGACCGCGCTGGCGGCAGTGACGGTGCTGGACAGTATGGCGGACAGGGCGATCAGGCAGCGCCTGCGCGCAAGCGATTCGATGTCGGCTCTGGATGGCATGCGGGTCCCGGGCAGGTTTCGCAGCGTGTGGTTGCGTGTAGTGTGCCCGATCGGATGCGCGCGGGGCACGGCGGAGAACGGCGGCAAAGGTATCATTGGCCCACGTATAACGGATATCTGCGACCCTCTCATGACGATCGACTGGCCGGCCTTCACGCCGGGTTCCGCGCTGATCGGCGGGCTGATGATCGGCTTCGCCGCCGCCTTCCTCGCGCTCACCATCGGCCGCATCGCCGGCATCAGCGGCATCCTGGGCAACGTGCTGCCCGGAGCGCCCGCGGGCCGGCCCGGCAGCGGCGGCGAACGTGGCTGGCGCATCGCCTTCCTCCTCGGACTGGCCGCGGCGCCGGGGCTGGCAGCCGTGTCGGCGGTCCCGATGCCGCCGGTGGAGACGCTGGTCGACTGGCCCTGGCTGGTGGCTGCGGGACTGCTGGTCGGGGTGGGGACGCGCATCGGCAGCGGCTGCACCAGCGGCCACGGCGTCTGCGGCATCGCGCGCGGGTCGCTGCGCGGGCTGGTCGCCACGATCACCTTCATGGCCTTCGGCATCGCCACCGTGTTCGTGCTCGAGCACATGCTGCAGGTGCCCTCGTGAAGGCGATCGCGGCGTTCCTGTGCGGGCTGACGCTGGGCGTCGGCCTGATCGTGTCGCAGATGACCAACCCGGCCAAGGTGGTCGCCTTCCTCGATGTCGCCGGGCGCTGGGATCCCAGCCTCGCGGTCGTGATGGGCAGCGCACTGCTGGTCGCGTTCGCGGGCTTCGCCTGGGTAGAACGCCGCGGACGGCCCATGCTGGGCGGCGACCTCGCGATGCCGCCGCGCTGGCCGGTCGATCGGCGGCTGCTCGCCGGGGCGGCCCTGTTCGGCATCGGCTGGGGGATCGGCGGCTTCTGTCCCGGGCCTGCACTGGTGGCCACGGCCGGCCTGTCCATCGATGCAGCCGTGTTCACCGCGGCGATGCTGGCGGGCATGGCGGTGGCGAACCGCCTGGGCGCTGCCGCGGCATCCGCGCGCCGGACCTTCTCGCGCGAGCCGTCGGACAGTGCGCAATGAGCGGCCCGCTGGCTGGCGTCAAGGTCGTCGACTTCACGACCATCGTGATGGGGCCGTACGCGTCCCAGATGCTCGGGGACCTCGGCGCGGACGTGGTCAAGGTCGAGGCGCTCGAAGGCGATGCCATGCGCCATGTCGGACCCAAGCGCAATGCCGGGATGGGTCCGAACTTCCTTCACCTCAACCGCAGCAAGCGCAGCATCGCACTCGACCTCAAGCAGCCGCGCGGACTCGACGTGATGCGTCGCCTGCTGGCCGGCGCCGACGTCTTCCTGTACAGCCTGCGTCCGCAGACTGTCGCGCGCCTGGGCCTGTCTTATGCCCAGGTATCGGCGTTCAATCCTTCGATCATCCATGCCGGCTGCTTCGGCTACGGGCAGCGCGGGCCGCGCGCCGCCAGGCCGGCGTACGACGACCTGATCCAGGGTGCGTGCGCACTGCCGTCGCTTTCGCAGCGCGCCACCGGCGCCGAACCGCGCTATCCGCCGCTCAACCTGGCCGACCGCAGCGTCGGCCTTTATGCGGCGCTGGCGATCAATGCGGCGCTGTTCGAACGTGCGAAGTCCGGGCTGGGACAGGAACTGCACATCCCGATGTTCGAGACGCTGACCCAGTTCGTGCTGGGCGACCACATGTGGGGCTACACGCACGTGCCGCCGACGGCCGGCACCGGCTATGTCCGCCTGGTCTCGCCCGAGCGCCGGCCGTTCCGCACGCTGGACGGGCATGTGTGCGTGCTGATCTACAGCGACCGGCAGTGGCGCAGCTTCCTCGCGCTGATCGGCGAACCCGGTCGCTTCACCGACGATCCGCGCTTCTGCGATGCCGATGCGCGGACCCGCCACGTGGACGAAGTCCAGGGTTTCGTCGCAGCCCACATGGCGACGCGCACCACCGACGAATGGATCGCCGCGCTGGAGAGGGCGGACATCCCGGTCACCCGGATGAACTCGCTGGAAGACCTGCTGGACGATCCGCACCATGCGGCCACCGGCTTCTTCGAGGACGTCGACCACCCGAGCGAAGGCCGCCTGCGCATGATGCGCGTGCCGGCGGAGTTCGGCCGCACGCCGGCGGTGCCCGCTCGCCTGGCGCCGCGCCTTGGCGAGCACGGCGCGGCGGTGCTGCGCGAACTCGGCTACGACCAGACCGAGATCGACGCACTGTTCGCCGACGGCGTCGCAGGCGCCCCCCCTGCCTGAACGGAGCAGCGCGATGGATTTCCAGTTCACCGAGTCCCAGTTGCAGATGCGCGCGGCAGTCGAACGGATCTGCGCGCGTTTCCCGGATGCCTACTGGCTCGAGCGGGACCGCGGGGGCGGCTTCCCGCACGAGTTCCACGCGGCGCTGGCCGCCGACGGCTGGCTCGGCATCTGCATGCCTGCCGCGTACGGTGGATCGGGGCTGGGCCTGACCGACGCGGCGCTGATGATGCAGGCGATCGCGCAGTCGGGCGCCGGCTTCTCCGGTGCGTCAGCGGTGCACATGAACCTGTTCGGACTGTCGCCGGTGGCGAAGTACGGGACGCCGGAACAGAAAGCGCGCATGCTGCCACCGATCATCGACGGCACCGATCGCGCCTGCTTCGCGGTGACCGAGCCGAACGTCGGCCTGGACACCACGCGCATCCGTACCCGCGCCGTGCGCGAAGGCGGCCACTACCGGATCGATGGACAGAAGGTCTGGATCTCGACCGCGCAGGTCGCCACCCGGATGCTGCTGCTCGCGCGCACCACCGCCATCGAGGACTGCGCCAACCCGGCAGACGGGTTAACACTTTTCTACACCGCGTTCGATCGCCGCCACATCGAGGTGCGCGAGATCGAGAAGATGGGCCGCAAGGCGGTGGATTCCAACCAGGTGTTCTTCGATGGCCTGCAGGTGCCGGTCGAGGATCGCATCGGCGAGGAAGGGCAGGGCTTCCGTGCGATCATCGACGGCTTCAATCCGGAACGCATCCTGATGGCTGCGGAGGCGATCGGGCTGGGCAGGGCCGCGCTTTCGCGCGCGGTCGCCTACGCGAAGGAGCGCGTGGTGTTCGACCGGCCGATCGGCAGCAACCAGGCGATCCAGCATCCGCTCGCGCAGCGCTGGATGGAACTGGAGGCCGCCGAGCTGATGATGTGGAAGGCCGCCTCGCTGTTCGACGCCGGCCGGTCGTGCGGCGCCGAGGCCAACGCGGCCAAGTACCTCGGCGCGGAGGCGGGCTACCAGGCCTGCGAGACCGCGGTGCTGGTGCACGGCGGGATGGGTTATGCCCGCGAGTACCATGTCGAGCGCTACCTGCGCGAGTCGATGATCCCGCGCATCGCGCCGGTGAGCCGCGAACTGGTGTGCTGCTTCATCGCCGAGAAGGTGCTCGGCCTTCCGCGCTCTTACTGACCGCTACAGCAGCGAGTTCGCGCGGAACGCCGCCAGCGCCTGCCGCGTGGCGAAGTCGCCGAGCGAGGCGGGCAGGCCGCTGCGACCCGGGTCGCCGAGGCTTGCACCGGCGAGCGTCGAGCGATCGAGCAGCGCGCCGGCGCGCTGGGCGAAGAACCCGTCGAGGTTGCGTGCGTAGTCGGTGATCAGTGCGAGCACGCCCGCAGGGTCGGTGCGGAACGACTGTTCCAGGGCGGCACGATCGACCTCGAACGCACCACCGGGCTGCGGCCGCAGCCCCAGCGCTTCGAGCGATGCGGCCGTCGCACGGCCGTTCACCGAATCGGTGAGTCCGGAGGCCAGCAGTCGCTGGCTGAATTCCGCCCCGGACAGGAAGTCGAGTTCATCGGCATTCCCGTCGCTGACCTGGGCGAGGCTGGCAATCGACTGGTCGAGCACCGCGATCGCCTGTGCGATGCGGGTGGCCGCCTGGGTCGCACCGGCGATGCCCGCGACCGAGGCGGAGGACAGCAGGCCACCGACCGCGCCGGCGACCTGGCCCAGGGGCGACAACTGCACGCGCGCGCTCGCAGCGCCCGCGCCGGTCGGGGCCTGCGCGACGAGCGGACCGGCGGCGCCGGCGACGGTGACCGCCGAGGGAGGCGCCGGTGGCCGCAGCGCGGCGATCGCGGCGTAGGCTACGCTCTGGGGCGATGCGATCTCCATGGCGACAGTATAACCACGCGCGGATGGCCGGCCGCGCAGCAGCCGGCGCTGAGGCCGGCGCCGAACCCCGCGCCAGCATCCCGTTCGCCTTCGGCCGGGGCGCGCTGCAGGAGCCGTCGGCCGGGGCACCGCACTAGAGGTTCACTGCAGCGGCGCGAGCTTGCCTTCCCGTACCAGGCGCGCATAGCGCTCGATGTCGTTCGCCAGGAACTTGGCGAACTCCGCGCCGGGGTGCGGAACGGGCTCGGCGGCGATCTGCGTCAACCGGGTCTTCAGCCGCTCGGTCTGCATCGACTTGATCACCGACTGCTCGAGGATGGCAAGCACGTCCTTCGGCGTGGCTGCGGGTGCGAAGAACGCGAACCAGCTGCCGAACTCGAAGCCGGGGAAGGTCTCCGAGATGGACGGGACGTCGGGCATCGACGGCGAGCGCTTGCGTGCGGTGGTGGCCAGTGCGCGTACCTTGCCGCCGCTGATCTGCCCGACCGCGGAGCCCGCGAGGTCGAACAGCATGTTGACCCGCCCGGCGATCAGGTCGGGGTAGACGGCACCACTGCCCTTGTAAGGCACATGGGTCAGGGTGACGCCCGCGCGATCCTGGAACAGTTCGCCGGCGAGGTGGCTGCTGGTGCCGGGTCCGGACGAGCCGAAGAACAGCGCACCCGACTTGGCCTTGGCCGCACCGATCAGTTCGGTCACGCTCTTGATCGGACTGTCGGTGGCGATCACCAGCAGGTTGGGCACGGTCGCGATGCCCGCGACCGGCACCAGGTCCTTGCGCGGGTCCCAGCCCAGCCGCATCAGGCTGACGTTGGTCGACACGGACAGTGATCCGAGCAGGATGGTGTGCCCGTCGGCGCGGGTCTGCTTGGCGACGTACTCCGCACCGATGTTGCCGCCGGCGCCGGGACGCAGTTCGACCACCACGTTCTGTCCGAGGAGCTTGCTCATCTCGATGCCGAACTCGCGGCCCAGGACCTCGGCCGACCCGCCCGGCGCGAACGGCACGATCATCGTGATCGGCCGCGTCGGGAAGGATTGGGCAAGCGCGGCGCCCGGCAGGGCAGTCGTGGCCAGCGCCAGCAGGGCGATGGCGCGGAAGGCGGGGGACGTGAATGCAGAAACTGGACGAACGGAAATCATGGGGACCTGTCTGATGGAGTAGGGCGTGTGTAAGGAAGCACGGACATCGAAACACCAACTATGCGATTGTGCCGGAGTTGGGCGTCGCGGGCGGTGGCCAGACGGTCCGACCACCGACGATCGTGAGCTCGGCGCGCACTTCCATCAGCGCATCCTCGGCGACCGCCAGCGGATCGGCATCGAGTACGGCGAGGTCGGCCAGCAATCCCGGCGCGAGCCGGCCCTTCTCGTTTTCCTCGAAGGTCAGCATCGCGCCCCCGACGGTCGCTGCCTTCAGCGCTTCGCTTCGGGTCAGGGCCTGGCCGGGCGCGACCGGAAGGCCGGTGTACCGGTTCATCCGCGACACCGACTGCCAGACCGGCCAGAACATGGATACCGGGACGTTGTCGGTGGCCAGCGACAGCGGCACGCCGGCATCGACCAGCGAACGCAGTGGCGAGACTTCGTCCTCGCGGCCGGGGCCGAGCTTCGCCGCCAGCAGGTGTCCTTCCTTGTACACGTAGCGGTTGGTATGGCTGGTGGTGACCAGTCCGAGGTCGCGCACGCGGCCGACGTCCGCGGGCGACAGCGAGGACAGGTGTCCGAGCACCCAGCGCTGGTCGCGGATCGGCACGATGCGATCGACCTCCTCGAACAGGTCGAGCATGTTCGGCCAGATCGCGACGACCCGGATGCGCCGCTCGGCGCACGCAACCAGCAGTGCCCGCGCTTTCTCCCGCGCCAGGGCGGTGTCGTAGTTGAAGCCGGCCCATCCGGTGTAAGGCATCGACCAGGCGCGCACCCGGTTGTCGGCGAGCACGTCGATGTCGACGAACAGCCCGGTGATGCGCAGCATCGGATCGCCGCAGGCGGGCTCGGTGAGCCCGGCGCACCAGGCATCGAGCAGCCGCCCGTACTGGTCGGGATGGGTGCCGCCCGGCAGCGTGCTCCAGTCGGGGCTGGCGATCAGCGTCGTGCGCATCGTCAGTTCCCCGCGTCGATACACCTGCTTGTACGCGCGGATGAGTTCCGCCGCCGCGCCGTGTTCCTCGAAGATGCTGGTGGTGCCATGCGCATGGTAGGCGGCCATCGCCGCCGGAAGGGTCCGCGCCCGGTCGGCATCGGTGAAGCCCGGCACGCAGCGCATCAGCGAATGCTCGACGATCGGCATCATCGTCTGTTCCGAGAACACGCCGTCCGGTTCGCCCCGCGCATCGCGCCCGATGGTGATCGTGGGCGTCGGCGAAGCGGTGCGCCGGTCGATGCCGGCGCAGGCAAGCGCGCGCGAGTTGGCGATCGAGACCAGCGGCGCGGTATGCCGCCAGTAGCCCCAGATCGGCCGGATGAATACCGGGTTGTCGGGCGCGGCTTCGTCGAGCTCGTGGCGCGTCGGCCATCGGTTCTCGCGCAGGCAGCCGGGTGCATCGAAGTACGCTGGCGGGGTGCCGATCGGCATCGTGACGATCCACTCGCCGGGCCGGCGGCTGCGGGCAAGTTCGGCGATCCGCTGCTGGATGTCGGCGATGCAGCGGACCGGACCCAGCGCAGGGAACACCTGCTTGAGGCCTTCCCTGTCCATGTGGGCATGGCCATCGACCAGGCCAGGCAGCACGGTGCGTCCCGCGAGCTCGATCACCTCGGTATGCGCACCGATGCGCTGTGAGATTTCCTCGTCGGAGCCGACCGAGACCAGCCGTTCCCCCTCGATCGCCAGCGCTTCGGCCAGCGGACGGGCGGGGTCCTGGGTCAGCAGCCGTCCGTTGCGCAGCACGCGGTCGGCGGCACGGATCGGGGTGCCGGTCATCGCGTTGTCCCTGTCGATCGGCGCATGATCGTCACCTCGTCCCGGCGTAAAGAGCGCGGATGATACCCGTGCCGGGCGCCGGATCGACCGTTCCGGGGCCCCTCAGCCCGCGCAGTTGGCCCGGTTCACCTCGTTCACGAACTCGGGCGGCGTGCCCCACGTAGCCGGCGGCCGATAGATGAAGCGGCACTGCGGCCGCTCCGCGCTCTCCTGGATCTCGAGCGCCTCGGGCGACAGCACCGGCACGAACGGCGGCGGGTTGCCGGCATTCAGCATGCCCAGCGCCCCGGCCGGCGAAGGCCAGCCGTTGACGATGGGCACCGGAAAGCCCTGGACCGTCATCATGCCGTTGGGCGGTTGTGCGCGCGCGGTCCAGAAGGCGTGCGCGAGCTGCGTGCCGCTCTGGAAGGTTCCGTAGAGGTGCGTCATCTTCGCATGCCGCGCATCCGAGGCGATCCCGACGAAACGCGGGAAGGCGACCGCCGCGAGGATGCCGATCACCACCAGCACGACGATCAGTTCGACCAGGGTGAAGCCGGCCACGGCACCGGCGCCGGTCGTCGCGAAGGGACATCGGCGGCAGTGCGGGACCATATTTGGATATCGGCGGCGGGGCTGAAGTCTTGAGCTTGACGGCAGGCTGCCCGATCGCCTGTCAGCGGCCGCTGCGGTGGCTGTGATCGGGTGCCGATGACGTATAGACTCTGACACCCTGAAGCGATCACTTCACCCACGACCATGCGCCCGCCGCCGCGCGGCGTTCGACCCATGCGTCCGAACGCGCCCCAATCCGCCGTGCCTCCCACTCCCGTCGCGCCGCCCGCAGCCACCGAGGCGCGCACCGGCATGCACGGCGGCCTGCGCGCGCCCTGGACGGTACAGGTCGGGCCGTCGCGCACGCTCGTCGTGGCGATCGCGGGGGGGCACCTGTCCGCGGGCGCCGCGGTGGCGCTGGCCGGGTTGCCGTGGCCGCTGGCAATCGCACTGTCGGTGGCGCTCGCTGCCAGCGGCGCGTTTCATCTTGCGCGCTGTGCGCTGTTGCGGCTTCCCGGATCCATCGTCAGCCTGCGTATCGAGGGTAGGGGTGCGGCGGTGGTGCGATTCCGCAACGGACGGGAGGCATCCGCGACCGTACTCGACTCGACGGTCGTCGCCTGGCGACTGACCATCGTCAGGCTGCGCCTCCCCGGCGAGCGAGCACCGCGCAGCGTGGCGCTTCTTGGCGACAACTGCGAGGCAGCGGCTTTCCGGCGCCTGCGCGTGGGGCTGGCCTGGCAGGCCGGGCCCGGCCATCTGACAGTGGACGGATTGAACTAATTGGCTCCGTCCGTTGTCTCTAGTCGTGTAGTCGGTGTTGCCGCTCAAGTCCGGTGGCGACCCGTTCCCGCAGGCGCGAGCGTGCGGGAATGAGCGACCGCGAGATCGATCACCAACTCGTGCTGCGCGCCCAGCGCGGCGACAAGCTCGCGTTCGAGCTGCTGGTGAACAAGTACGAGCGAAAGTTGCAGCGCCTGCTGTCGAGGCTGGTGCGCGATCCGGCAGAAGTCGAGGACGTCACTCAGGAGGCGTTCATCAAGGCCTACCGCGCGCTTCCGACCTTCCGTGGGGAAAGTGCTTTCTACACATGGCTCTACCGGATCGGCATCAATACGGCGAAGAACTACCTGACCGCGCAGGGCCGCAAGGCACCGGCCACGGTGGACATCGACCCGGAGGACGCCGAGGCGGCGAGCGAAAGCGACCTTGCCCGCGACACGAACACGCCGGAGCAGGAGATGATGAGCCGGCAGGTCGCCGAAACGGTGAACGCAGCGATGGATGCGCTGCCGGAGGAATTGCGCTCGGCGATCATGCTGCGCGAGATCGAAGGCATGAGCTACGACGAGATTGCAGCGATCATGAATTGTCCGATCGGCACCGTGCGCTCGCGGATCTTCCGCGCGCGCGAGGCGATCGCCGAGCAGTTGCGTCCCCTGCTGGGCACGCAGAAGGACCGGAGGTGGTGAGATGAAGGATGTCTCCGCCCTGATGGACGGTGAACTGGAACGCAAGCGGGTGCGCTCGACCATCACCCGTCTCGAGGACCAGGACGAGCTGCGCGACGCATGGGCCACGTTCCACGTGATCCGCGATACCCTGCAGGGCAATGTGATCGGTCCGTCCCGGTTCACCGAGAAGTTCCACGAGCGGCTCGAACAGGAGCCGGTGCCGGTGGTGCCGCGGTGGCGCGCGCGGCTGCCGCGCATGCGCACGATGGTGGTGGCCGGGCTGTCGGGCGTGCTGGTGCTGGCGGCAGTAGCCTGGCTCGCAGCGCGGGGCGGCCTGCAGGCGCCCGGTAGCGCCGCGCCGGCGTCGGTGCCTTTCGTCGACGGTGGCCTGAACGATCCGGTGGCGATCGAGTTCGCGATGGCGCACCGGCAGCTGGTCCCGGCCTTCGTGTCGGCACCGGCCGCCGAGCCTGCCGATCGGGTCCGTCCGGCGGGCGTGGCACGATGATGGCGATCCGCGCGGCAGTCCTCGGCTTGCTGGCAGTATTCCTGCTGGGCCCGGTGCCGGTGCTGGCGGCGGCGGCCGCCACGCCCCTGGATGCGAACGGTTGGCTGCTCAGGGCGGCGACCGCGGCGCGAACGGCGAGCTACAGCGGCGTGTACGTCTACACCTGTGCCGGGATCACCGAGACCGCCCGCGTCACCCGCATCCGCAACGCAAGCGGTGACGCCGAACGCATCGAGTCGCTGGACGGCGTCCGGCGCGAGGTTGTGCGGCGGGGCGACGAAATCCACTACTTCTTCGTCGATTCCCGAACGGTACGGGTCGACCGCAGGGTGTCCGGGCGGAGCTTCCCCGATTTCCTGCCCCAGGATCCCTCGGTGCTGGCAGCCCACTACACGGCCGAGGTCGGCGCGGTCGACCGCGTGGCCGGCCGCCCGGTGCAGGTGATCCGGCTGCGCGCGAAGGACGGCAGCCGCTACACGCACGAGGTCTGGGCCGACCTGCAGAGCGGGCTGCCGGTGAAGCGCCGCGTGATCGACGAGCGTGGCGAGATCGTCGAACAGTTCGTGTTCACCGAGTTGACGGTCGGCGAGCGGATCAACCCGCGCCAGGCGGCGCCCAGCCGGCGCAGCGGCTATGCCGGCTGGAAGGTGGAGAACACTTCGGTCGAGGAGAGCTTGCCTTCCGTCGCCGGTGCCGGTCCCGGCGCGGCCGGGCGCCCGCTCGAGTCGAAGGCGATCCGCTTCCCGGAGCCGCGCAGCCTGCCGCCGGGATTCCAGAAGGTGGCGCAGGTCTCCCGCACGCTGCCCGGCCACGACCGTCCGGTGATGCAGGCGGTCTACTCCGACGGCATGGCGACGCTTTCGCTGTTCGTCGATCCCGACGCCGCGCGCGTGGTCGGGCACGAAGGCTCGAGCCAGCGGGGTGCGCTGTCTGTCATCACCCGTTCGCTCGGCGATCGCGCGGTGATCGCCGTCGGGGAATTGCCGGCCGCAACGCTGCGCAAGGTGGCCGAGTCGGTCGGGCCGCCCTTGGCGCGTTGACCCGGCTGGCGCGCCTGCAAGCGGCGGGCAGCGGCCGGAGGCTTGTTTTTGCCGGGTGCGGCGCCTATGTTCCGAAGCGTCGCGGTGCGTGGCCGCGCTGCCAGCCCGTGTTGCCTGCGCGCCGCACCCGATCGGTCCCTCTCGTTACCATGGTTGCCAAATGATCCGTAGCTCGCCTTTCCGGCCATCCGCATGGCCATTATCCGGTCCGTTCAGCGGCTTCGTCGCCATGCTGCTGGCGCTCACCTTTCTCCTGCCGGCGGCGCCGGCCGGTGCACAGGTGGTCCTGCCCGACTTCGCCGACCTTGTCGACCGGCAGGGCGGGGCGGTCGTGAACATCTCGACGACCCAGACCGTGCGCGGCGGCGGGCGCGGGCTGCCGCAGTTCCCGAACATCCCGGAAGACGATCCGTTCTTCGAGTTCTTCCGCCGGTTCCTGCCGCCCAATCCCGGGGCGCCCGGTCCGCGCGACCTGGAGACCCGCTCCCTCGGTTCCGGCTTCATCATCAGCGCAGACGGATTCATCCTGACCAATGCCCACGTGGTGGAGGGCGCGGACGACATCACCGTGCGCCTCACCGACAAGCGCGACTTCAAGGCGAAGCTGATCGGTTCCGACCGGCGCACCGACATCGCCCTGCTGAAGATCGAGGCGACCGGCCTGCCGCGCGTCAACCTGGGCGATCCGAACCGGCTGCGCGTCGGCGAATGGGTGGTGGCCATCGGCTCCCCGTTCGGCTTCGACAACAGCGTGACCGCCGGCATCGTCAGCGCGAAGGGCAGGGCCCTGCCGCAGGAGAATTTCGTCCCGTTCATCCAGACCGACGTGGCGATCAATCCCGGCAACTCGGGCGGGCCCCTGTTCAACCTGCGCGGCGAGGTGATCGGCATCAACTCGCAGATCTACAGCCGCACCGGCGGCTTCATGGGCCTGTCGTTCGCGATCCCGATCGACGTGGCGATGGACATCGTGTCCCAGTTGCGCAGCACCGGGCGTGTCGCGCGCGGACGCATCGGCGTGGTCATCCAGGAAGTCACCAAGGAACTGGCGGAATCCTTCGGCCTGAAGAAGCCGATGGGGGCGCTGGTGAATTCGCTCGAGAAAGGCGGCCCGGCGCAGACCGGCGGCATCGAGCCCAGCGACATCATCCTGCGCTTCGACGGCAAGGCGGTGAACGCGTCGGGGGACCTGCCGCGCATCGTCGCCGCGACCCGCCCCGGCAGCCGGGTCCCGGTGGAGGTCTGGCGCAAGGGGCAGACGCGCGAAGTGACGGTGGTCGTCGCCGACACCCCGGACGAGAAGGGCGGTCCGCGCGGCCCGCAGCGCGGGCAACCCGGTCCGCAGGGACCGCAGGGGCCGCAGCAGGGGCAGGCGCCCGGGGTTGCGCCGAACGTGTCGCCGCGCCCGAATGCACGCCAGGGCCTGTCGGTCACCGACCTGACGCAAGAGCAGCGGGCCCAGTTGCGGCTTCCGTCCGGCGTGCTGGTCGAGGAAGCCCAGGGCAATGCGGCGCGCGCCGGCATCCGCCGGGGCGACGTGATCGTCGCGATCAACAATGTCGAGATCAAGACCGCCGAACAGTTCGGCGCGCTGATGGGGCAGTTCGAGCGCGGACGCAATGTCGCATTGCTTGTGCGCCGCGGCGAAAACTCGATCTATATCCCGTTACGCATCGAGGCCAACAACTGACCCCGGCGCCCCGGCAGCGACCCGAAGTCGCTGCCGGGGCGCACGGGCATTTCAATGGGCTGCGATTTCTGCTACGATTCAGGGTGTTAAGTGGGCTCCGGCCCATTTTTCATTTGTGCGCCGGTTTCTCGCGCCGCGGCGGTCGTTCTGCGCCCGCTCGTGGCTGCGTGGCGTCCGGCCATCCGACCCCGTCGAACGGCCTGTTCCCTTCATTCCCATTGGTCCTGCTGCCTTCCCGATGACTGCCACCGCGTCCGTTTCCCATGTGCTCGAAACCGCCCTCGGCGGGCTCGGCTACGAACTGGTCGACCTAGAGTTCGGCCAAGGGCGCTCGCGGCTGCTGCGCGTGTTCATCGACAAGCCCGAAGGCATCGGCCTCGAGGACTGCGAGCGGGTGAGCCGGCATCTCACCCAGCTGTTCGCGGTGGAGGCTATCGACTACGACCGGCTCGAGATCTCGTCCCCGGGGCTGGACCGGCCGCTCAGGAAGGTCGCCGATTTCATTCGCTTCGTCGGTGAACAGGCGAAGGTCACGATGCGCGCGCCGGTCTCTGGCCGGCGCAATTTCACCGGCGCGATTCGCGCGGCAGACGAGCTCGCGGTTGAGCTCGACGTCGAAGGTCAACCGGTCAGGCTGGAGTTCGCGAATCTCGATCGCGCCCGGCTCGTTCCGAAGCTGTAGTGGAGGGTTTGATATGAGTCGCGACATCCTGCTGATGGTCGACGCGCTGGCGCGCGAGAAGAATGTCGAGCGCGAGATCGTGTTCACCGCGCTCGAGATGGCACTCGCCTCGGCCACCAAGAAGCGCTTCAAGGAAGACGTCGACGTTCGCGTCTCGATCGACCGCGAGACCGGCGACTACAGTGCCTTCCGCCGCTGGCTCGTCGTTCCCGACGAGACCGAGGAAGTCATCATGGACCAGCAGTACCTGCTGTCCGAGGCGAAGGAAGTGCAGCCGGACATGGAGGTAGGCGGCTACATCGAGGAACCGCTCGAGCCGGTCGACTTCGGCCGCATCGGTGCACAGGCCGCCAAGCAGGTCATCCTGCAGAAGATCCGCGACGCCGAGCGCGAGCAGATCCTGAGCGACTTCCTCGCACGCAAGGAGCACCTCGTTTCCGGCGCGATCAAGCGGCTCGAGCGCGGCAACGCGATCATCGAGACCGGCCGGCTGGAAGCCGTGCTGCCGCGCGATCAGATGATCCCCAAGGAGAACCTGCGCGTCGGCGACCGCGTGCGCGCGTGCCTGCTGCGCATCGATCGCGGCGTGCGTGGCCCGCAGTTGATCCTGTCGCGCGTTTCGCCGGAGTTCCTGATCCGGCTGTTCCAGCTCGAAGTGCCCGAGATCGAGGAAGGCCTGCTCGAGATCAAGTCGGCCGCGCGCGACCCTGGCGTGCGCGCGAAGATCGCGGTGAAGTCCAACGACCAGCGCATCGATCCGATTGGCACCTGCGTCGGCATGCGCGGCTCGCGCGTCCAGGCGGTCACCGGCGAACTCGCCGGCGAGCGCGTCGACATCATCCTGTGGTCGGCCGATCCGGCGCAGTTCGTGATCAACGCACTCGCCCCGGCCGACGTCAGCAGCATCGTCGTCGACGAGGAGAAGCACACGATGGACATCGTGGTCGACGGCGAGAACCTGCCCCAGGCGATTGGCCGCGGTGGCCAGAACGTCCGCCTGGCGAGCGAGCTCACCGGCTGGCAGCTGAACATCATGACGCTCGACGAATCGCAGCGGAAGAAGGAGCAGGAGACCGCTTCGGTGCGCGCGCTGTTCATGGAGCGGCTGGACGTCGACCAGGAGGTCGCCGACATCCTGGTCGACGAAGGCTTCAGCACGCTGGAAGAGATCGCCTACGTTCCGATCACCGAGATGCTCGAGATCGAATCCTTCGACGAGGACACGGTGAACGAGCTGCGCACGCGCGCGCGCAACGCGCTGCTCACCGAGGCGATCGCCAGCGAGGAGCAGGTCGGCCACGACGTGGAAGACCTGCTGACGCTGGAAGGCATGGACAACCCGACCGCGCGCCAGCTCGCGCGCAGCGGCGTGAAGACCAAAGACGACCTCGCCGACCTGGCGGTGGACGACCTGGTCGAGATCACCCAGATGGACGCGGAGCGCGCTAAGCAGCTGATCATGACCGCCCGCGCGCCGTGGTTCGCGGAGCAGTCGAACTAGCGGTACCGAGACGCAACACCTGCGGGCGAACAGCCCGGACACGGCAGCCGTGCGCAAAACCAGGCGGGAAGATCCCGCCGACCGGAGCATCAGATGGCAGAAATGAACGTTTCCCAATTCGCGAAAGAGCTGGGCGTGCAGCCGGCACTGCTGCTCGAGCAGTTGCAGGCCGCCGGCGTCAGCCGGCCGCTCGCGGAGAACGCCCCGCTGACCGAACAGGACAAGACCCAGCTGCTCGATTACCTGCGTCGCGTGCATGGCGCGAACGACAGCAAGGGCAAGATCACGCTGACCCGCAAGCAGACGACCGAGATCAAGAAGGCCGACGCCACCGGCCGCCCGCGCACCATACAGGTGGAAGTGCGCAAGAAACGCGTGTTCGTGAAGCGCGATGCGAACGAGGCGGTGCCGTTGTCCGAAGCCGCCGCTGCTGCGGCCGCCGCTCCCGGCGCGCCGACGGCTCCGGCGGCTGCAGCCGCGCCCGAGCCGGTCGAGGAAGCGACCTCTGCCATCGTGCCCACGCCCGATCCCGTGCCGGAACCCGAGCCGGAGCCGGTCGTCGCGGCCGCGCCCGAGCCGGAGCCCGAACCGGTCCACGAAGCACCCCCGGAGCCCGAAGCGGCGCCCCAGGCGGCGGTGCCGGCCGCGCCGGCAGCCACGCCCGTGCCCGCCACCCGCACCGTGGTCCGGCGCGCCGGTCCGGTGCTCGATGCCGCCGAACTCGCGCTGCGCGAGGCTGAAGCGAAGCGCGCCGAAGCCCTGGCGGCTCGCCAGATCGCCGAGATCAAGGCCAAGCAGGAAGCCGAGGCCCGCCGCAAGCAGGCGGCGGCGGCGGCCGCAACGGCTGCTGCCCAGCCCGCGCCCGCGCCCGCGACGCTGGCAGCCGCCGCGAAGCCGGCCGCAGAGCAGCTCGCACCGACCCAGCCGGGCACGCTGCACAAGCCGATCGTCAAGCCGGAAGACCGTGCGGCCAAGGCCGAGAAGAAGACGGCCAAGAAGAAGGAAGTCACGCCCTGGCAGGATCCGAACCTGAAGCGGCGCTCGATCAAGACCCGGGGCGACGTGATGGGCGCCCACGGCTGGCGCGGCGGCCGCGGTCCGGGTGGACGGGGCCGTGGCGACGACGAGTCGGGCAGCGGCTTCAGTGCGCCGGAACCGGTCGTGCACGAGGTTCTGGTGCCGGAGACGATCACCGTCGGCGCGCTGGCGCAGAAGATGTCGATCAAGGCCGCGGAGGTCATCAAGCACCTGATGAAGCTCGGCACGATGGCGACCATCAACCAGGTGCTCGACCAGGAAACCGCGATGATCCTGGTAGGCGAACTCGGCCATGTCGCCAAGCCGGCCAAGCTGGACGACCCGGAAGCCTTCCTGGTCGAGGCGCAGCCGCACGCCGAACTCGTACTCGAGCCGCGCGCGCCGGTGGTGACCGTGATGGGCCACGTCGACCATGGCAAGACCTCGCTGCTCGACTACATCCGCCGCACGCGGGTGGCCAGCGGCGAAGCCGGCGGCATCACCCAGCATATCGGCGCCTACCATGTCGAGACGCCGCAGGGCATCATCACTTTCCTCGACACCCCGGGCCATGAGGCCTTCACGGCGATGCGCGCCCGCGGCGCCAAGGCTACCGACGTCGTGGTGCTGGTGGTCGCGGCCGACGACGGCGTCATGCCGCAGACGATCGAGGCGGTGCGCCATGCCAAGGCGGCGCAGGTGCCGCTGCTGGTCGCAGTCAACAAGATCGACAAGCCGGAGTCGAATGTCGAGCGCATCAAGCAGGAACTCGCCGCGCAGGAAGTGGTGCCGGAAGACTGGGGCGGCGACACGCAGTTCATCGAAGTGTCGGCTAAGACCGGGCAGGGCATCGACAAGCTGCTCGAGGGCCTGTTGCTGCAGGTCGAGATCCTCGAACTGAAGGCGCCGCGCGTCGCGCCAGCGCGCGGGCTGGTCATCGAGGCGCGACTCGACAAGGGTCGTGGCCCGGTGGCGACCGTGCTGGTGCAGTCGGGCACGCTCAAGCGTGGCGACGTGATCCTGGCCGGCACGTCGTTCGGCAAGGTGCGCGCAATGCTCGACGAGAACGGCAAGCCGGTGAACGAAGCCGGCCCGTCGATCCCGGTGGAGATCCAGGGCCTGTCGGACATCCCGAGCGCCGGCGAAGAGGTGGTCGCGCTGTCCGACGAGCGCCGCGCCCGCGAGATCGCCCTGTTCCGGCAGGGTAAGTTCCGCGACGTGCGGCTGGCGAAGCAGCAGTCCGCCAAGCTCGAGAATCTGTTCGACAACGTGGGCGAAGGCGCGGCCAAGTCCCTCGCGCTGGTCATCAAGGCGGACGTGCAGGGCTCGGCCGAGGCGCTGGTGCAGTCGCTGCTGAAGCTGTCCACCGAGGAAGTGAAGGTGACGATCGTGCACAGCGCGGTCGGCGCGATCACCGAGTCGGACGTGAACCTCGCGCTCGCCTCGCGTGCAGTGGTGATCGGCTTCAACACCCGTGCCGACGCGACCGCGCGCAAGCTGATCGAGAGTTCCGGCGTCGACGTGCGCTACCACGACATCATCTACGACGTGGTCGACGAGGTGAAGGCCGCGCTGTCGGGCATGCTCACGCCCGACCGCAAGGAGTCGATCCTCGGGCTGGTCGAGATCCGCCAGGTGTTCCGCATCTCCAAGGTCGGCGTGGTCGCAGGCTGCTACGTGACCGAGGGCCTGATCAAGCGCGGCGCGCAGATCCGGCTGCTGCGCGACAACGTGGTGGTCTACACCGGCGAGCTCGATTCGCTGAAGCGCTTCAAGGACGACGTGCGCGAGGTCAAGGCCGGCTTCGAATGCGGCCTGTCGCTGAAGAACTACAACGACATCGCGGTCGGTGACCAGCTCGAGGCCTTCGAAGTGGTCGAAGTCGAGCGTACGCTGTAGTGCCGCGTTCGAACCCCAGGGCCCGGCGGGTGGCCGAACAGATCCAGCGTGAACTGTCCGGCCTGATCCGCCTCGACCTGGACGACCCGCGGGTCGGGCTGGTCACGATCACCGACGTAGAGGTGACCGGCGACCTGGCCCACGCCAAGGTGTTCTTCACGGTGCTCGACGCGCCGGGGAGCGGCGAGGGTGCCGCGGCGGCGGGGCCCGGCACCCGTGCTTCCACGCCGGGCACGCAAGGGCCGGCACCCGACCCGGCAACGGACCCGGCACCGGACCCGGCACCGAACGCGAAGTCCGAGACGCTTGCCGGATTGCAGCGCGCCGCCGGCTTCCTGCGCGCCCAGCTCGGCCACAGGCTGCTCCTGCGCAGCGTGCCGCAACTGCACTTCACCTACGACGAATCGGTCGAACGCGGCGTTCGCCTGTCGCGGCTGATCGACCAGGCTAACGACGGCGGTTCGCGATCCTGACCGGGACCCGCTGACCATGGGTGCCGACAAGGGCGCGACAGGCGGGCAGCGGCGACGGCCGCCGACCATCGACATCGATGGTGTCGTGCTGCTCGACAAGCCGGAAGGCGTGAGTTCGAACGCCGCGCTGCAGCGCGCCCGGCGCTGCTTCGACGCGGCCAAGGCCGGACACACTGGCACGCTCGATCCGATGGCCACCGGTCTGCTGCCGGTCTGCCTGGGCGATGCGACCAAGTTCTCGCAGGGCCTGCTCGACGCCGACAAGGCCTACCGGGCCACCGCGCTGCTGGGCATCGCCACCGATACCGGCGACCGGGAGGGGCAGGTCGTCGCCGAACGACCGGTCACGGCCACGCGTGCACAGGTCGAGGCCGCGCTGGAAGCGCTGACCGGAACGCTCGACCAGGTACCGCCGATGTACAGCGCCCTGAAGCACCAGGGCCAGCCGCTGTATGCGATCGCGCGCGCGGGCGGCGAGGTGGCCCGTACCGCCCGCACGGTGCGGATCCATCGCCTGGCGCTGCTCGACTGGGACAGTCCGCGCCTTACCTTCGAGGTGTCCTGCAGCAAGGGCACCTATGTACGTACCCTGGCGGAACAGATCGCCGAGCGGGTCGGCACGGTGGCGCACCTGGTCGCGCTGCGCCGCACCGCCGTCGGCCCGTTCAGCCTGGATGCGGCCGTCACGCTGGCCGACCTGGAAGCCGCCGCCCCGGCGCAGCGGGCCGTCCACCTGCATCCGGCTGACACGCTCGTGCGCCAGCTCCCGGGACTGACGCTCGAATGGGAGGACGCGCTCGCGGTGCTGCAGGGCCGCACCCTCGACCGCTGCCGGGCGGCGCTCGACCTGCCCGCGGGAGACCCAGTCCGGCTCTATGGCCCGGCAGGCCTGCCCGGCGTCCGGGCACTGACCCAGGGGGAGGGGCAGGGGGCATCCTTCCTCGGGCTGGGCGTGCTGGAAGCCGTCGAGGGCGGCCCGCGCCGGCTGCGTCCCGTGCGCCTGATTGCCCATGCGGCGCCACCCTCGGCGGCGAAGAATGGCGCGATGTCGACGCCGCCGGCCGAAACTGCTTGAGTGTCCCCCTGATTTCAAAGTAAAATCCGGGGCTTTTCTATTCGACTCAACACAACTCATCACATCTGGGGCTTTTCATTTCCATGGCTCAAACCGCAGAACAGAAGGCCGCTGTCGTCAAGGAGTACCAGCGTGGTACCGCCGACACCGGTTCGTCGGAAGTGCAGGTTGCGCTGCTCACCGCGCGCATCAACGACCTGACTTCCCACTTCCAGAAGAACATGAAGGACCACCACTCGCGCCGCGGCCTGCTGAAGATGGTCAGCAAGCGGCGCAAGCTGCTCGATTACCTGAAAGACCGCGATCTCGCCCGCTACCGTGGCCTGATCGAACGCCTCGGGCTGCGCAAGTAAAGACCCTGATGGCCGCACGCGATGCCTGCGGCCCTGTCGGGGCGTGGAAGTCCGCGCCAGCGCCGTCCACCCATGGCCATCGTGCCATGGGCACGGCCGGAAACGGACGCCACGCCGGAGGTCGCCTGGTACGAACTGCAGTCAGGGCGTGGATGACCTCTTCCCGGATCCCCCAACTCCCTGCTCATCGACGATGAGCCCTACCTGAGTTCGAAAGGTCGACCTTGAATCCAGTGCGCAAGACCCTGCAATGGGGCAAGCATACCCTCACCATCGAGACGGGCGAGATCGCCCGCCAGGCCGATGGCGCCGTGATGGTGAACATGGACGACACGGTGGTGCTGGTCACCGTCGTGGGCAAGCGGCAGGCCGATCCGGGCAAGGAC
>JAJTHE010000134.1 GCA_021298815.1 Betaproteobacteria bacterium
CAACGTGCTCACCGAGACCGATGCAGCCGGGCGCACCACCACCCGTACCTGGGATGCACTGAACCGCATGCTCACCGAAGTGCATGTCCAGGCCGGCCGCCCGACCCTGTCGCTCGGCTTCACCTACGACCAGGGTACGAACGGCCTGGGGCGCCTGACTGACCGGCTTCACTGACCCTTCCGGCAGCACGGTGCTCGAGTACGACGCCCGCGGCCGGTTGAGCGTGCGCCGGCAGACCGTTGCCGGGGTCACCACCGAGCTTCGCTTCACCCGCGATGCCCAGGGCCGGCTGTCCGAGATGCGCTACCCCTCCGGACGCCAGGTGCGCTACGGCTACGACCTGCAGGGCCGGGTGAATCGGATCGATCTGGCCGGCCAGCCGATCCTGCAGGCCATCGCCTACCACCCGTTCGGCCCGGCCGTCGCCGGAACCTACTGGAACGGCGTGGCCTGGTCGCGTCCGCTGGACACCGACGGGCGCGTGCAGAGCTACCGCACCGGCAACGCCACGATCCACGTGCTCGGCTACGACCTCGCCAGCCGCATCACCTCGCTCACCCAGCCTGCGCCCTGGGCGAACCACACCTTCGGCTACGACACCTCCGACCGGCTCACCAGCTGGACCTCTGGCACCACCAGCTACGCCTGGAGCTTCGACCTCAACGGCAACCGGCGAACGCAAACGGTCGGCGGCACCGTGCAGGCCTCGACCTTCATCAATCCGCCCACCGCCGGGGCGAGCAATCGGCTGCAGTCGGTATCGAACACCACCCCGCCGCGCAGCTTCACCTTCGACGCCAGCGGGCGCACCACCGCCGACGGGCTGCGCACCCTCGTGCACGATGCGCGCGGGAGGCTGTCGCAGGTGACCGCCACAGGGGGCACGACCAGCTTCACGATCAACGCGCTGGGCGAGCGCATCACCAAGTTCGGCCCGCTGACCCCGGGCGGGACGAACGTGTTCTACTACGATCCGACCGGCAAGCTGATCGCCACGTCCGTTGCGGGACAGGACAACTGGACGGACATCCTCTACCTGGGCAACACCCCGGTGGCGATGCTCACCGGGGCGGCGGCAACCCCGGCGATCAGCATCCTGCAGGCTGATCACCTCGATACGGTGGTGTCGATCATGAATGCGGCCGCGGTGCAGGTCTGGCGCTGGGATCGGGATCCGTACGGGGCGTTCGTGCCCAATGAAGACCCGGACGGGGACGGCAACCTCGTGCGCTTCGATCTGCGGTTTCCGGGACAGGTCCTCGATCGCGAGACGGGGCTTCACTACAACTATCTCAGGGATTGCGATCCGGCGATCGGGCGGTATGGTCTGGCGTCGGTATTGGCGTGTGGGTGAACCGAGCGCTGTTCAGGCCTTAGGTAGCTGCACGATGTGCAGGTCCGCCTGTTCGAGATGCGCTACCCCTCAGGCCGCATCCTGCCCGCGCTGCTTGCGCTTTACAGGTTGCTTGGCGAGCCAATCTTTCAGTGCAGCGTTGACACGCGTCTGCCAGCCGGGACCGCTGGCGCGCAGTGCGCCGACGACGTCCTGGTCGAGGCGTATGGCAACCTGTTCCTTTGGGGGTTTCTTGCTGGGCCCCCGGGTTCTCCGCAGCGTGGCCAGGGTGGCCGCCACACCCCCACCGTGCGTCACGGTACCCGCTCTCCAGTCGATCTTCTCCTCGCCAGACGTGCGGGCAGAAGCGGCCGCCTTCGCGGTGGCAATCTCGGCAGGACTAAAACGCGCTGAAGAATTCATCTGTTTCTTTGCGATTGGCATAGCGGCATGAGATCAGATGCGCGGTGTCGTCACCGCGCGGAGTCCACACAAGAAAGACGACCCGACCCCGCCACATGCCCAGGCTTTGAAGCCTGAGTTCGCCGTAGCTTTCGCGAGCATCTTCCACAGTGACCATCGGCTTGTCGAATACGGGCTCGAGGTGAGCAAGATCAATCTTGTGCTTGCCGAGATTGTCTTGTCGCTTCGACTCGTCCCACGTGATCATGGGCTTACTGTATATGCAGTTTGCAGGGTGGTCAATCAGAATGTAGATGCAAAAAGAGTGCCGAAAACATGGTATCCACTGCTTCGGAGATCCGCAGATCGACCGTCCAACGTCGCATCCCCGGTTCCAGCCCGCCCCCCGCCTACAGCCCCGCCTTCGCTTTCTGCCAGTCCTGCTCCACCTTGAGCACCGCCTCGCCCTCGAGTTCGACGCCGAACGCCTTCACCATCGTCGCCAGCACGCCGTAGTACGTCGCCGAGAGCGTGATGTCGGTGATCTGGCGCGGACTGAAATGGCGCGACAGTTCGGCGAACACGGCGTCATCCATCGGCGCCGGCGAGAACAGCACCGACAGGTAGGCGGCGAGTGCCTGCTCCGACGCGGGCAGTTCGGCGGGGGTGCGTCCCGCGCCGATCGCGTCCACCGCCGATGCCGGTATGCCGGCCTGGATCGCCAGCGCCGAATGATGGTCCCAGGCATAGGGCACGCCGCGTGCCGCGCACAGGATCGAGAGCTCGCGCTGCCGCTCCGGCAGGTCGGTGTCGTACTTGCAGTAGGCGCCGAGGCGGGCGAGTTGGCGCAGTCCGCCAGGCGCATGGCCCATCGACGACAGCACGTTCGAGACGAATCCGCGGGTGGCGAGGATCTCGCCGAACACCTCGGCGGTGTCGCTGCCGGGCGGGGCAGGGGGCGGTGGCAGGCGCTTCATCGGCAGTCCTCTCAGTCCATCTTCACGTTGGCCTTGCGCACCACGACCGCCCACTTGGCGATCTCGGCGCTGATGTGCGCGCCGAAGGCCTCCGGGGTGCTGGCGACGATGTCGACGCCGATCGCGTCGAGCTTGGCCTTGAGATCGCGGCTGGCGAGCGCCTTCACCATCGCCGCATTGGCGGTGTTGATGATCGCGCGCGGGGTCGCGGGCGGTGCGGTGATGCCGAACCAGGTGCCGGTCTCGACGCCGCCGAAGCCGGCTTCCTTCATGGTCGGCACGTTCGGCACCACCGCGTTGCGGCGCACGTCGGCCACCGCCAGCGCCCGCAGGCGTCCGGACTTCACGAACCCGTCCACCGCCAGCGGCCCGACGAACATCATCGGCACATGGCCACCGAGCAGGTCGTTCACCCCGGGCCCGGAGCTCTTGTACGGGATGTGCACGATGTCGATGCCGGCCACCAGCTTGAACAGTTCGCCCGACAGGTGCGGCGAGCTGCCGTTGCCGCCGGAGGCGTAGCTGAGCGAGCCCGGCTTCGCGCGCGCGAGCGCGACCAGTTCCTTCACCGACTTCACCGGCACCGACGGATGCACGACGAGGATGTTCGGCTGCGACAGGATCAGCGACACCGGCGCGAAATCCTTCACCGGATCGAACGGCAGCTTCATCAGGCTGGGGTTGATGGTGTGGGTGGTGGTGATCAGCAGCAGGGTGTAGCCGTCGGGCGGCGACTTAACCATCATCTCGGAGCCGATGGTGCCGCTGGCGCCGCCGCGGTTGTCGATCAGCAGCTGCTGGCCGAAGGTCTCGGTGAAGGCCGGCTGCACGGTGCGTGCGAGTGCGTCGGCGCTGCCGCCGGGGGCGAACGGGACGATCCAGCGGATCGGCTTCACCGGGAATTCAGCGGCGGCGGCGGTGGCGGCCGCCGGCAGCAGGAGGCCGACGAGTAGGGACGGCAGTGCGGCGCGGATGTTCACGATGTCGAGGCCTTCCTAGGATGCCGGGATGCAAAATGGTAGCAGACGCCTTGTGATAATCTGCCTGGGACCACGCATCGATGCGGGCGCATCCATGCGATTCCCTCACTGAAGCCTGCGCAGATGACCGCCGAACACCACTGGACCGCGAGCGACGGCACGCGCCTGTTCTATCGCGTCGACGACTTCACCGATCCGTGGAGCGATGCGCAGACGGTGGTGCTGCTGCATCCCGGCATGGGCAGCTCGCTGCGCCTGTTCGGGTGGGTGCCGCACCTGGCGCGGCGCTTCCGCGTGATCCGGCCCGACACCCGCGGGCATGGCCGCTCCGCGCCGGGGCCGCTCGACGGCCTGAGCCATGACCGGCTGTCGCTCGACCTGTTCGAACTGTTCGACCATCTGGGCATCGCCTCGGCGCATGTGATGGGTTCGTCCGCCGGCGGCATGATCGCCGGCCAGGCGGCGATCCGGCGTCCGGAGGTGTTCCGTACGCTGGCGCTGTACGCCGCCACCGCCGGCATCCCGCCGAGCCGTCCGCAGAAGGGCGACTGGATCGCGCGCGTGGGCAAGGCCGGCGTGCGCGGCTTCCTCGAGCAGACGGTGCGTGACCGGATCGGCGATGCCTCACCGGAACAGGTGAAGTGGTACCTCGATTCCGCCGATGGGCTGACCGTCGAATACCTCGCCCGCTTCGTGCCGCTGATGGCGAGCGAAGACTGGACAGAACGCCTCGCCGGCTTCGACTTCCCGGTGATGGTCGCGGTGCCCGATCCCGATCCGATGGTCGAGCGCAGCGAGTACGAGCGCATGCTCGGCTACATCCGTGACTGCACCTTCGTCACCTTCCCCGGTGCGAGCCATGGCATGACCGCCGAGATCCCGGATGCCTGCGCGCTCGCCTACCTGCAGTTCCTCGAAAAGGTCGGCTCATGAGCATGGAGAACTTCACTACCAGCGACGGCGTGCGCATCGCCTACTACGTCGACGACTTCACCGATCCGTGGCGCAATGCGCCGACGCTGTTGATGCTGCATTCCGCGATGAGCAGCGCGAAGCGGTTCTTCTCGATGGTGCCCGGCCTGGCGCGCCACCTGCGCGTGGTGCGCATGGATTCGCGCGGCCACGGCCAGTCGCAGGTGCCCCCGGCCAGCGTGCCGCACGACAAGGAACGCCTGAGCCAGGACGTGCTGGAACTGCTCGACGTGCTGAAGCTCGACAGCGTGCACATCCTCGGCGGCTCGGCGGGTGGCTATACCGGCCAGCTGCTGGCGATCCACCATCCGGCGCGGGTGAAGAGCCTGTCGCTGTTCAGCTCGACGCCCGGCTTCAAGGGCGACCAGGGCAAGCGCTGGCTGGCCGAGGCCTCGGTGCGCGGCATGCGTGCGGTGTTCGGCGAGACCATCGACGAGCGGCTGCCGGTCGGCGAGGCGGATCCGCGCCTGGTGGCCTGGGTGCTGGACGAGATCTGCAAGAACGACCTCGAGTTCCTGAAGCGGTTCATCGGCCACTGGACCGACACCGACTTCATGGACCAGGTGCATCGCATCGGCTGCCCGACGCTGATCGTCGAACCGGGTGCGCACCCGATCGGCACCGGCTCGGCGTTTGCCGAGATGGCGCGCCTGATCCCGAACAGCGAGCGCGTGGTCTACGCGAACGGCCGGCACAACCTGTACGACTACCAGCCCGACCGCTGCGTGGCCGAGGTGCTGCGCTTCCTGCGCCAGCACTTCCCCGAGCTGCGCGCGTGAACGCCGCGGCGGCATGAACCGGCTCGCCGGCAAGGTCGCGTTCATCACCGGCGGTGGCTCCGGCATCGCACGGGCGGCCGCGCTGGTGTTCGCCCGCGAAGGCGCGAAGGTGGTGGTCGCCGAGATTGACGCGGCGCTGGGTGCGGTGACGGCCGATGCGGTGCGTGCCGAAGGCGGCGACGCGATCGCGGTCCACACCGACGTCACCGACGAAGCGAGCGTGCAGGCGGCGATCGCAGCCGCGGTCGCCCGCCGCGGCCGGCTCGACATCCTGTTCAACTGCGCTGGCGGCTCGCTCAATGCGGACAGCCAGGTCACCGATGTCGACCTCGCGGTCTGGGACCGCACGATGGCGCTCGACGTGCGCGGTGCGATGCTGGTCTGCCGCCACGGCATCCCCGAACTGGTGAAGGCCGGTGGCGGCTCGGTGGTCAACATGTCCTCCGGTGCCGCCTTGCGCGGCAGCAGCCCGAAGCATGTGTACACCGCGGCCAAGGGTGCGATCCTGTCCTTCACCCGCGCGCTGGCCGGCAGCTATGCGAAGGACAACGTCCGGGCCAATGCGATCTGTGCGGGCCGCATCCTCACCGAGCGCATCCTGAACAACTACGGCACCGCCGAGGCGCCGGGCCCGGTCGCCGACCGGCAGGACGCCGCCGGCCGGGTGCGCGACTATCCGTTCTGGGTCGGCCGTCCGGAGGACATCGCGAACATCGCGCTGTTCCTGGCGAGCGACGAGTCGCGGATGATCACCGGTGCAACGATTCCGGCCGACGGCGGCCGATCAGCCTACTGAGGGAACACGCATGGAAACCCTGGTCGCGAGCGATGGACTCGAACTGCGCTATGTCGTCGACGACTACACCGACCCGTGGCGCAAGGCCGACACCCTGCTGCTGATCCATGCGGCGATGGGCAGCTCGCGCCGCTTCTATGCCTGGGTGCCGCACCTCGCGCGCCATTTCCGCGTGGTGCGGCTCGACCAGCGCGGCCATGGCGAATCCGGCGTGCCCGGCCCTGACCAGCTGTCGTTCCGGCGGCTGATGCAGGATGCGGTGGAACTGCTCGACCATCTCGGCGTCGACAAGGCGCACGTGGCCGGCTCCTCGGCGGGCGGCATCGTGTCGCAGGGCCTGGCGATCCACCACCCGTCGCGGGTTCGCACGCTGGCGAGCTTCGCTTCGGTGCCGGGCATGAAGAAGGTCGCCACCGACTATGCCGGCTGGGTCGCACGCATCGGCGCGAAGGGGGTCGCGACCTTCCTGCGCGAGACGATCGCCGACCGGGTCGACCTGTCGACCGCGAAGCCGGGCTTCGTCGACTGGTTCATCGCCGAGTCGGCGCGCACCCCGGTCGAGGTGCTCGCGCGTTTCGTGCCGATGATGGCCACGGTCGACCTGCAGGACGACCTGCCGAAGATCGCCTGCCCGATGCTGGTGGTGGTGCCGGGCGCCGACCCGCTGCATCCGGCGGAGGAATACCGCCCGATCGCCGAGCGGGTGCCAGGCTGCGAGTTCGTCGTCTACGAGGGGCTTCCGCACAACATCACCGATGCCGTGCCCGATCGCTGCGCGGAAGAGCTGAAGCGCTTCCTGCTGAAGCACGCGGCCTGACCTGCGGTTGCCCGCGACGCTGCGCGCGCGGGTCTGAGTGCTCAGCCGCGCGAGAACCGGCGCTGCAGGAAGGCGAGCGTGTCCGCCGCACAGCGGTCCGGCAGGTAGTCGCAGATGTTGTGGCGGGCGCCGTCGTAGTACACGAGTTCGTTGTCGGGGATGCGCACCTTCATGTCCTCGTAGGTCGAGGCATGGCCGACCGGCTCGGCGCCGGGCGCGATCATCATCACCGGGCAGCGGATCGCGCGGATCTCTTCCATCATGTCCACCGTCGACATGTGGCCGACGAAGCGCTGGATGAACGGCAGGTCGTTGTTCGCCGCTTCGTCCAGGAACCACTCGACGAAGCGCGGATCGACCGCGTCCACCGGGAAGCGGTCCGAGATCGTCTCGGCCAGGAACGGGCGGATGCCGATCGCGCCCATGTGAGGCACCCAGGTGCTGACCTGGCTGCGGGTCAGGCCGGGCGTCGAGCCGTAGAGCACCAGGCTCTTCACCCGCTCCGGGTTGTCGATCGCGAGCCGCTGGCCCACGTAGCCGCCGGCCGAGTTGCCGAGGATGTGCACCTTGCCCAGCCCGAGTTCGTCCATCAGGGTGAGCGTGTCCTTCGCCAGCCGCGCCAGCGAGAACGGCGAGGACGGGTCCGGCACGTCGGAGGCCCCATGGCCGCGCAGGTCCATGCGGATGATCCGATGGTGGCGCGACAGGGCCGGCACCATCGAGTACCAGCGCCTGGAGCTGCCGATGGCTGCATGCAGCAGCAGCAGGGGATCGTCCGGCAGCCAAGGATCGCTGAAGTCGTCGACCTGGTAGGCGAGCTTGATGCCGTCGTCGGCTATCACATGGGGCATGGCGGTCTCCCGGGCAGGGGGTTGGAGCGAGGGTGGATCAGCGTGCCGTGCAGTCGTGCTCGACGGCCACTTCCGGCGGCAGCGTCGCAGCGAGCGTCGCATGCAGGTAGCAGGTGATGGCGGCGATCTTCTGCAGCCGCTCGAACACTTCGTCCGCCGCACCGCCGTTGAGGAACAGGTGCGTGTCGACCGGCAGTGCCCGGCCGGCAAGCGTCCCGGCCGCGAGGCTGCCTTCGAGCGAGAACGGCGTGTACTGCACGATGCGCACACCGCCGATGTCGAGCTTCATGTTCTCGATGTAGCGCGAAAGCTGCGTCATGTAGCAGAACACGATGCCGGCCGACAGCAGCGACAGTCCGCACGGCCCCTGGTCGCCGGCATTACCGGTGCCGGGCCGCTCGTCGGTGCGCAGCGCAAAGTGGCTGGCCGCGGGAAGCTCGAGCCAGGTGTCGGTGCTGGTGACGCCGGCGGGGTCGAGCAGGTGGCTGTCGCCCACGATCAGGCGCAGCACGCGCCCGGTCGGCGAGGCCTGCGCCGGTTGCGACACGCCGGGACGCTGCTCACCGGTGCGCAGGATCAGCGGCTGCAGCGGATCCGGACCGGGCACCGGCCGTGGCGGGCTGGCATGCACCCGGTAGGGATCCGCTGCATCCGGCGCAGCCGAGGCGGGCAGTGCAGTGACGCTGCGCCGGCGCCCGTTCACGTAGATCGCGAAGGTGTTCTCGAGCGCGGTGCTCAGTGCGGCCATCGCCGGCGAGGCCACGACCGCAGCTTCGACCCAGGCACGCACGGCAGCGGTCGCGGCGGGCGACTTCACCTTGACGGTGACCCGCGTCGGTTCCGCCTGGCCAACCGCGTCGCCGCGCACGAACGAGCCGGTCAGGCTGTAGCGGTTATCGAGGTGGATGCGCAGGTCGTCGATGTCGATGCCGGCGACCGGCGCCGAGGCGATGAGCCGGTTGTACAGGTCGCCATGCAGGCCCGCGTTGAACACGCCGAGCGGGAACGGGGCCAGGTCGGTGCCGGACAGGTGTCGTCCCTCGTCGCTGGTGATGCGCCAGGCGCTGCCGGCATCGCCCTCTGTGACCACCGCTTCCTTCTGGTGGTGCGCCAGCTGGCGCGCCTCGACGGTGAACACGTCACATCCGACGACGTTACGCGCCACCGCCGGCCGCACGCTGCCCTGCCGTGTGCGGAAGGCTAGCGGGTCGCCGAAGGCGTCGATCGTTCCGCCGTGCTGGGTCGTCATGCGGCTTCTCCGGGTCAGGGGACGGGCGGCAGGCTGGCGCGGGTACGCATCAGCACGGTCTTGTCCATCTGGAAAACCAGCTCGTCGCGCTGGTTGTAGACCAGGTCGCGGAACACCACCACGCCGCGGTCCGGCTTCGAGGTCTCGCGCTTGGAGATCACCTCGACCTCGGTGCGGATGGTGTCGCCGATGCGCACCGGCGCGAAGAACCGGCCGGCATCGAGCGCCAGCAGGCCGACCACCGAGGTGCGGAACAGGCTCTCGGTCATGCCGGTGGAGAACGACATGATGAGGTGGCTCGGGCAGATGCGGCCGCCATAGGGCGTCTTCTTCGCGAACTCCTCGTCGATGAACAGCGGCACGTGGTAGCCGACCAGCGCGCAGAACAGGGAGTGGTCGCCTTCGGTCACCGTGCGGCTGTAGGTGGGGTAGCGGGCGCCGACGGCAAAGTCTTCGTAGTAGGATGTCATCGTGATCACAGTTCGAGAGGCAGGGAAGACCTTGGCCCGATTGTATGCCGGCGGCGCGCCGTCGATCGTCCCTCGCAGCGGCCTGCGCGCCCTGGTGGCTGCCGCAGGCCTTGCTGCCGTGGCAGTGGTCCTCATGCCGCAGGCCGCTGCCCAGGCGCAGTGGCCGGTGAAGCCGATGCGCATCGTGGTGCCGGTGGTGCCCGGGTCGTTCACCGACGTGGTCGCGCGCGGGCTGGCCGCGGACATGGGCGAATCGCTCGGCCAGTCGGTGCTGGTCGAGAACCGGGCCGGTGCCGGCACCAC
>JAJTHE010000070.1 GCA_021298815.1 Betaproteobacteria bacterium
ATGCGACGATCATCGCTGCGCCCAGTTCGACGAAGAACAGCAGCGGCGAGCGCGCCCCGGAGATGCACCAGACAAAGAAGGGTAACAACTGGCACTTCGGCATGAAGGCGCACATCGCGCCGACACCGATTCGGGACTGGTGCATACGGTCGTCACGACGCCCGCCAATGAATCCGATGTGGAGCAGGTGGACCAGTTGCTTCATGGCAAAGCGAAGACCGTCCATGCCGACGCGGGATATACCGGTGCCGAGCAGCGCGTCGGGCGCCGGAAGATCGAGTGGAAGATCGCCCGCCGCCGCAGCCAGGTGAAGAAGATCACGCCGGAACACGCTCGCGAACTGGTGATGCTCGAAGAGAAGCGCGAGGCCCAGGTGCTGGCGCGGGTCGAGCATCCGTTCTGGGCATTGAAGTGCATCTTCGGCTACCGGAGAATTCGCTCTGACCAATTGGTACATGGGTCGAAAGCGATTGCTGGCGATGATGTGAGTGGTGCGTCCGCAAACGGCATGAAGAGCGAAAGCGGCAACTACATCGAACGGTGTCGGCGGTTCAGGCCGCCCGGTTACGCGAATCGCGCAGGGATTAGAAGCCAGCGCGCATCGGCCGTGACTTGTTCAGACCTTCCCTAGGGCATATCAAATGCTGAATCGAGTCTTGATCGCGCTTGGAGTCGCCTGGGTCGCCATCGGACTATGGGCGAGCTTTGAACCACTCGTTGCGTTTGCCACTTGGCCTGACCAAGCCGTGCGCATAGTCGATGCGGATCTTCAACCTAGCCGTCCGGGGCTTGTTTGGCGTCGCAACGTGATCGTCGAGGCGCAGCATCACGAAATTCTGAGAGCGCGCTCCATCAATTCAGCAGAGGCCCGCGTCGGCTCGCTCGTGACGGCATTGACTGATCCAGCCAACCCCGGTCGTGTGTATCTTCCTGGTGAAACGTCCTTTTGGCTTGTCCCGGTTGGCTTTCTAGTGGGAGGAATCGTCTGCGTTCTAGTCGGCTGGACACGTCATCGCAACGGTGGCGGCCCAGTACATGTCTCCATGTAATGGCGTAACAGGACAGAGCTGACGCTCAACGATTCGTCCAAGCCGACGCCGCTTCGCGGCGCAGCGTGACTCAGACGTCAAGCGTCACTGGACCGCGTTTACGCCTGCCGCCGCGAACGATGGAGCTATCGTCTCGCTCATTGTTGAGCCCGTCACCCCCATGCGCTACATGGAGCGCGTGACGATGCCTTTCTTGATGACCGAACTGCTGGCTGGTCGGATGTCGGTGAATCTCGCCGTAGCAACGCTCCAAGGAGTGGGGCTTGCAGTTATTGTCTGTGGCGCAAGCGTTGCAAAAGGCATCGCCCTATACGCCGAACTTTTGCGACGCTTCGCACCGTTGCTCCATGTGGCGCTGCACTGGGCGCAGCGTCTGAAGCGGGTATTCGGCATCGAGATCGAAGCGTGCGCGCGTTACGTGGCGCGGCTGAAGATCGTGGCGAGCATCGAGGATCCCGGGGTGATCGTGCGCATCCTTGCGCATCGGGATCGGGCATCGGGCAGGGCGCAGCCAGAGCGCGCGCTGCATGCGGCTCGTGCACCGCCGGGTCAGTCAGCGGTGTGACTTGGCGCAGCGACGCTGTCGGGAGGGTATCGGCAGGTCGAGCGCAAACCGTGCACGGGCGCTACAGGTGCGGGGCGGGGCGTGTTGCGCTCCACGATCGAAGTGCCGGTGAGGACGAGGGATTCGAGGTTCATCGGGTGCCGCCCGGCCGAGTTGACCGCCGGATCCAGGGGCCATGGCGGCTCGTGCAGCGCGCCGGCGCGACGCTTGCGTCCTCGAGGCTGCGGCCGCAGGGGCGTCCGAAAGTGCTATTCACTTATCTTGGACCCTTCATCTTGAAAACAGAATTGCGCCCGAATCCCCGTCTCGGCCCCGCAGGTCCGATCGCGCCGACACCCGGTCAGTCTCTGGAGCATGGGCGCCGAGGGGACACCACACTGCGACATTTCTCTCACTCGCGCGGGAATTCCCCGCACGGGCGAGGATGAGTAACTGCGGGCTCGCTGCGCGGTCAGGCGCGAAGCACGTATTGCTTCCTGCGGCGCGTGATGATGAGCAATCCGACGAGACCGGTGCCCAGCAACACCATCGGAGCAGGCAGCGGAATGTTTGCGGTGAAGCTCACTGTCTCCAGCGCAAACCCGTCGGTGACGCCATTGCCCTGCACGAAGAAATCGATCGTGTTGAGCCCGCTGACGAAGCCGCTGCTGACGGTCTGCACGGGGCTCAGGTTGTAGGTCGGAATGCGGTTCTGGAGCGAAGCCCCCGGATAGAAGGTATCGGGTCCGCCATTGAGCCGAAAGCGCGGCACCCACTGGCCCCGAGCGGCAACGGTTTCCCCGGAGTCGTCCGCCGCCCACCGGAACCGAAGCACTGCCGAGGTCGGGTCGTAGCCCGTCAGGTCGAAGGTCTGGCGAAACACGAACTGAGTCCAGTTGCCGATGCTCCCGTTGGTTCCAGTGCTGTTGTTGGCGATCCACGGCGCACGAGTGGTGATGGCGACAGCCTGCGCAAAGTCCGCGGGCGACAGCTCGAACGGGGCGATGGTGCCCGTGTCGACGCTGCTCACGTTGGTCGACACGAACCAGTTACCCGTCGGCGCACTGGTGGCATAGAAGACAGGTGCAGCATGAGCGCCACCGATACCCGCGCCTGAGCCGAGCAGTATCGCCGCAAGGGCCAGCACGCCAGCCAGAGTTCTGTTCATCGTTGCTCCTTCGTTGGTTGGATTATCCCTGCCGCACGCGGTCCGCGCCTGTGAAACGCTTGATCGATTACGGATTGAGGACGTCGGTTGGGGATCGTAGCTGTCGACGCAGCGCCGCGCTGCGCAAAATGCCGCAGTCGGAGGAGCGCTGCGGGTATCGCATTAGTCCTTTCGGACTAATCGCTTGCAGCGGATGCCCGCTAGGTGCCCTTCAGTTGCAGGAAGCGTGGCTTCTGCCCCTCGCGCGGCGCCATGAGCATGGCCGAAACGGCAGCGCTGCTGGCCGATGAAGTACTACATGATCGTCGTCGATGGCGTGTACGTGACCGACGGCTCCGGAGCGCCGGTGTTCCGGGCGGTGCGCTCCCCGGGCGCAGGCGAGTTGCAGGCGCTGGTGCAGCGCATGGCCGAGCGCATTGGCCGGCTGCTGGAGAAGCGCGGCCTGATTAACCCGGTGGATACCACCGCTGGCTAGCCGCGGCCGGAGCACGAGGCGTCGTTCCGCGCGGCGTTCGAGACGCTGCTCGCCGGGCCCGGAGGTGCACCAGCCCTGCGTGCTGCTCGGCACGATCATGGGACCGTCTTTCGCAGTCGGCGCACGCGTGCTGGCCGAGGCGGCGGTGAAGCATGACAAGCCGGTGTTCGCAGTGAGCGCCGTACCGGCGTCGGTGTCGAGCGTCGCTCACGCGTTCATCGCCCGGGCAGGCATCCCGCTGCTGTCCTCGCCCAACCGCGTGGCGCAGGTGATGGGCCAACTGGCCGATTTCGCGCAGGCGCGGCAGCGGGGTGCCGCTGCCTCATCGGTGTAGGAGATGCCGCCGTTCCATCATCCGTTTCCAGCCGGCGCTGTCACCCTCGATGAACTCGAGAGCAAGGCGGTGCTGCGCGCAGCCGGCATCCCGGTGACGGCCGATGTGTGCATCCCGCTCGATGCGAAGCTGCTGCACGACGGGCCGATCGGACCTGCCGAGGGGGGCGGCAAGATCGCGTTCCCGGTCGCACTGGAGCTGCTCTCGCGCGACATCGCGCACCAGAGCGACATCGGCGGGCTGCTCGCCTGCCCGATGGTCGACGGCGGAATCGAGGTGATCGTCGGTGTGGTGAACGACGAGACCTTCGGCCCAGTGGTCGCACTCGGGCTCGGTGGCGTGCTTGCAGAAACGCTGAAGGACGTGGTGTTCCGCATCGCACCGATCGGGCGTGACGAAGCGCTGTCGAGAATTGCAGAGTTGCGAGCCGCTGCGGTGTTCGACGGCGAGCGCGGCAGGCCTTCCGCTGACTGCGCGGCGCTCGCCGATGTGCTGGTGAAGGTGTCCGCGCTTGCGTGGGCGCTGCGCGGCATAGCCTTGGTCCGAACGGATCATTGACGGCACTGCGATGCTTGCTGGCTGAAGTCTCCCGACCAGGTCTGCAGATTGGGCGTGCGGAGCGCATCGGTACCAGGCTTGCAGCGTAAAGGCAGCCGCTCGTGGCGGCTTGCAAGAACTGTTTCCACCAGCGCAGGCCATTCGAATCAGCGCAGATTTGGCGCGTCGTCGGGACGCTTTGCGATGACGACCTCGCCCGGAAACGTGCGCAGGCGCCGCAACGCCAGGGTGTCACGAAGCCTCTGGCGCATCCGGGTGAGCCAGCCGGGACGTGGCACAACCGCGCCATCCGGCCGGTCATGTGGACTCTGCGCGCGAATTTGGTGGTTCCATGCCTCATGCAGGTCAAGGTGGACTTTCTGGCCCTTCAGCGCGCCCCTCGACGTGTTCGCCGGCATCAAGTCCGCCTGCGCGCCCGAGTTGCCGATCGGCCGGCTGACCGTGAGGGTGGCCAACATCGCCCTCAGCAAGATGAAGATCGGCCTTTCCGAAGGCAGGGTGCTTGCGGCCAGCGGCGAAGGCTCGGGTATCTGTCTGCTCGCGCCGGATACGGGTGCGCAGCCGGGGATGAAGGTCAAGTAAGGACACGGTGCAGGAGCACGCAGCGGCGCTGCCGCGCGACGCAGATCGTGCCCGACCCGGCGCATCAGGGGCTGTCTTGCGTGCGCTGGTGCAGCAGCGGCTGCGGCAGTGCCGTCGGCAACGCGTCGAACGCGAATCGGCCGACGTCCCGCGCGGGCAGAGGATCGCCCCACAACCCGGCCTGGTTGCGCGCCCACCATGCCAGTGCGCCGGTGGCCCCATCGTAGATGGCCGCATCGGTATGCGTGCCAAGCGTCGCGAGGTAGAACCATTGCCCGATACCAAGTGTGAAGAACGTGCTGCCGTAGATTGCAGCCCATCGCTCTGCGTCGAGGCCGAAGAATCGCACCCCCAGCACTGCGATACCGTCGGCCCGATGGACCGAGGCGAACTCACGCACGCTCGCGGCGAGGGCGTCGGGCAGGGGCGTGCCCGGCGCCGGCCAGTTGCGATGGTGCGCAAGCAGGGCACCGCGCAACGCGTCCGCCGTGAGGCTCGTGGCGGTCATGGTGGTGCCGGCCACCTCGGCCTGGTAACCCTTCCACTCGGCGAGGTAACGGACGGTCTCGTCGCGCAGGCGCGCATTCTCGGTCTCGGCCGACCACGCGCCCTCGATCCACCCGTCGATCTCGTAAATCGGCGGCAGCAGCACGATACGGGCGAGGGCACGCACTCGCGGAACGCTCTCGCCGGGTCCGCTCGCGGCGGCGATCCAGTGCTGCGGCGGCGTCGCACACCCGCCAGCTGCTACGCAGGCGGCCAGCGCGAGGACGATGAGATTCAGTTTCGCCACGGCAGCCCCGGGAGCCGCCGCGCGAGGATCGCCGGCATTGCCCGCGCATAGTCCGCGAGCGCGTCCTGAATCACCGTGCGATCGGCATCGGCCAGCGTGTCGCGCAGCCGGCAGTCGGGCACGGGCGCATCCGTGCTGCGGCGCGCTGGCAGGATCAGCACCCGATCCCGGTAATGCTCGCCCGCACTGCCTCGCAGCACGATCTCCAGGTCGGCGAACACGCAGAACGTGCCGCGCTGACGGTCCTCGACGACTCCGTAGGCAAGCGTGACGACTTCGAGCGTCGCGGCCGCCGTGTCTGCGTCCGGACCCGAAGTCTCGAGGCGCGACCTGAGCGCCGCGCGCAGGCGGGCTGCGAAGTCCCCCTCGCGCACCGCGCGCACGATACGCTCCTGACGGGCCCGCTCTGCACTGAGCCCGGCCACGGAGCCGATGCTCACGACGATGCCGCCGAGCAGCGCGCCCGGACTGAACATCATGAACGGAAGCACGAGGGCTTCGGTCACCCCGATCACTCCGACCGCCGTGGCCACGCCCAGGGCGCGCTGGAGCTCGTCGAAGCTGCGGCTGTCGATCTCCCCTGGAGCGGCTGCACGCACGATCAGCGTCACCGCCCGAATCGCAGCGGTATGCTGCGACTCGAGCACCGCAGGGACGACATATTCGACCGGCGACGGCGCTGCGACAGGCTTCGCCGTCGGCGCGACGGGCGCGCGTTCGGCGGGGTGTTCCGGCGTCGCGCACCCCGCCAGCAGGGTCAGGATCGCGCCCCCGCAAGCGGCGCAACGGTGCGTCATGCGCGTTCCCTTTCTTTTGCCATCGCGCTACGTTACCAGTTCCGCGAGCGGCCTGTGAGCCGCATCGGCGCGAGGCTTGTTACCTGAAGACAGCAGCTCCTCGCGGCTGGTGCTGCACGGAATGGCATGGATACGGACGGATCGGTGACGGCCCTTGATCCATGTCAATGGGAAGCGCTGCCGGCCGACCGTATCCTTCGGGTGAGCGTGCGGGCAGTTCCTCCGCAGGCTCCAACAGGAAGGAACAGCCATGACCAATCGAAAGCTCGATGCGATCGTCAGGGATAGGCAGCCGCTAACCCTCACTTCAAACGACTCGGTGCAGAGCGCCTGCCAGCAGATGTGGAAGCGCCGTGTCGGCGCGACGCTGGTCACCGACGGCAGTGACCGCCTCGTGGGGATCTTCACTGGCCGCGATGCCGTACGGACGCTGGCCGAGGGCAAGGATCCCGCGACCACGCTGCTTGTGGATGTGATGACGCCGCAGCCGAACACGATGGCGCCTGCCGGGACTGCAGCCGACGCGCTGCGCCTGATGCGCGACGCCGGTTGCCGGCACTTGCCGGTCATCGAGCACGGCCGGATCCTGGGCGTCGTGTCGCGCGGCGACTTCGAGGGCATGGAACTCGATCTTCACGAACAGGAAGTCGCCCTCTGGGAGCGGGCGGGCTGATCCACACCTACGGTGCCCCGCGCCACGTTGCCCGGCACCTTGCGCAAAGGAGGCTACAGTGCTGATCGGCGTACCTCGGGAGATCAAGAGTGAGGAGTATCGCGTCGGGCTCACGCCGCAGAGCGTGAAGTCGCTGGTATCGCACGGGCATCGGGTGCTGGTGGAGACCGGCGCCGGGCTCGGCATCGGCGCGGGTGACGCCGACTACGCGGCCGCCGGCGCGACTGTTGCCGCGACCGAGTCTTCGATCTGGGCAACCGCCGACCTGATCGTCAAGGTGAAGGAGCCGCAGCCAGACGAGCGGCGACAATTGCGCGCGGGGCAGATCCTGTTCACTTATCTGCACCTGGCCAGCGATGCCGCGCAGGCGCAGGACCTGGTAGATAGCGGCGCCACCTGCATTGCCTACGAGACGGTGACCGATGTGCAGGGCCGGTTACCGCTGCTGGCGCCGATGTCCGAGGTGGCCGGGCGCATGTCGATCCAGGTCGGTGCGCATTTCCTCGAGGCGACCCAGGGCGGGCGCGGTGTACTGCTTGCCGGCGCGACCGGGGTCGACCCGGCGAAGGTCGTGGTTCTTGGCGCCGGTGTCTCCGGCAGCAACGCCGCCCGTGTGGCCGCTGCGATGGGGGCGGAAGTGACTGTGCTCGACCGCAGCGCGGCGGCACTCGCCCGGCTCGATGCACTGACCGGCGGAACCGTACGCGGGGTGCGGGCAGACGCAGAGGCGATCGCAAGGTACGTGGTGCAGGCTGACCTCGTCATCGGCGCGGTGCTGGTGCCGGGCGATGCCGCGCCCAGGCTGATCGATCGCAGACTGCTCGGCCGGATGCAGCGCGGTGCGGTGATCGTCGACATCGCGATCGACCAGGGCGGATGCTGCGAGACCTCGCGCCCGACCACGCACCGGGCGCCGACCTTCGTTGTCGACGGCATCGTGCACTACTGCGTGGCCAACATGCCGGGCGCCGTGCCGCGCACCTCCACCTACGCGCTCAACCATGCCACTGCGCCCTTCGTGCTCGCACTCGCCGAGCGAGGCGCCACGGCTGCGCTGCACCACGACCCACACCTGCGCGCGGGCCTCAACGTGCATCGTGGACAGGTCACGCATCCCGGGGTGGCACATGCGCTGGGCATGGCCACCGTCGACCCGCTCACTGCGATCGGCCAGCCGTGAAGGCTATTGCCGGATCCCCGCATCCCGCATCGCCTTGCCCCACTTGACGATCTGCGCCTTGTGGAACGCGCTGAGCTCCTCGGCGCTGCTGCCCAAGAGGCGCCGGAGCTTCCGTGATGGCGGTCGTCAACGGCGAAATCGACTTTGCGCTGATTACTGTCGCCGCGACCATGCCGCACGTGAAGTCGGGACGGTTGCGTGCGCTCGCTACATCGGCATCCCAGCGCCAGGAGGGCGGCCCCGGCCAGTCGTCCTCCTGCATCGTCTTCCACGTCGCGTCGCCCGACAGGGCCGAGGCCGCGATCGCGCGCTTCGCGAGCGGAAGTCACGGATGACTCAGCGCGTATCGGCATGTCACACCGCTCGGCGTCCCGTGCGCCACCGCCGCGAACACCCCTCGCGCGCCCCTACTCGACCCTGATCTTCGCCTGCGCGACGAGCTTCGCCGCAGCGCGTCGGATGAACGCCGCGTAGTCGGCCGGTGGCGGAGTTCGCCGCTGAGAGGCTGGCACGTTTCTGCCGTAACCGGTGGTTTTCGGCGCGCGTATCGACGAAGGCCCGCGGGCAGCGCTGCTGGCCGACGAGGTGCTGCCCGAGCGGCCGTTGCGCCAGTGGGTGCTGTCACTGCCGATGGCGCTGCGATTCCTGCTCGCCACCCGCCCTGCAGTGCTGTCCGAAGAGCTCGGCGTGGTGTACCGCACGATCTCGGGTCATCTGCTGGCCCGTGCGGGAGTCAGGCGCGCCGCGGGCCACACGGGTGCGGTCACGCTGATCCAGCGCTTCGGTTCGGCGTTGAATCTGAACGTGCACTTTCACATGCTCTTCGTCGATGGCGTGTACGTGACCGATGGGCGCGGCGCGCCGGTGTTCCGGGCGGTGCGCTCACCGGGCGCAGGCGAGCTGCAGGCGCTGGTGCAACAGATGGCCGAGCGCATTGGCCGGCTGCTGGAGAAGCGCGGCCTGATCGAGCGCGATGCGCAGTCGGCGTGGCTGAGCGGGGAGCCGGTACAGGCTGGGTTACGCACCGGATCGCTCGATGAGCTGATCGGCCACTGCATCACGTGGCGGATCGCGGCGGGCCCGCGCGCGGGCGGGGCAGAAGGTGTTCACGCTGCAGACGGTGGCCGCGCAGGACTAGGGGGAAGGGCGCAGCCAGAGCGCGCACTGCATGCGGCTCGCGCTCTGTCGGGTCAGTCAGCAGTGTGACTTGGCGTAGCGACGCTGCCTGGAGGGTATCGGCAGGTCGAGCGCAAACCGTGCACGGGCGCTACAGGTGCGGGGCGGGGCGTGTTGCGTTCGACGATCGGGGCGCGGGTGAGGACGAGGGATTCGAGGATCAACGGGTGCCGCCCGGCCGAGTTGACCGCCTGGTCCAGGGGCCATGGCGGCTCGTGCAGCGCGTCGGCGCGACGCTCGCGTGCTCGAAGCCGCGGCCGAAGGGGCGTTTGAAAGTACTATTCGCCCTGTCAACTGGGAGCGACCGCGTGGCACTGGCCGCGTAGCCCGTGACCCTGTCGCACCGACCGTGCGCGCCCCCACCCACCGGCTGGCGGACCGCCATGCACGCCGCGGTCAGTCCTGCGGCTTGATGCCGATCTTCTTCGCGAGCTCGGCCCAGCGCGCGAGCTCGCCGCGCAGGAAGCCCTGCGCATCGACGGTCGACGAGCCCACCGGCGTTGCGCCCAGTTCGGTGAAGCGCGCGCGCACCTCGGACACCTGCAGCGCGGCGGCGACCTCGCGCTGCATCCGCTCGACCACCGAGGCGGGCGTGCCGGCCGGGGCCAGCAGCATCTGCCACTCGTTCACGTCGAAGCCGGCGATGCCCGACTCGGCGATGGTAGGTACCTCGGGCGCCACCGGTGAGCGCCTCGCGCTGGAGAGGCCCAGCGCGCGAAGCTTGCCCGCACGCACCTGCGGCAGGCTCGCGAGCGTGGTGCCGAAGGCTGCGGTGACATGGCCCGCGACCAGGTCGCTCATCGCCGGGCCGAAGCCCTTGTAGGGCACGTGGACCACGTCGATGCCCGCGGAGGCCCGGAACATCTCCATCACCAGGTGATTCGCGCTGCCGTTGCCCGCCGACGCGTAGTTGATTGCGCCCGGCTTCGCGCGCGCGCGCGCGACGAACTCGGCGATGCTGCGCGTGCCCAGCGAAGGATGCGCGATCAGCACCAGCGGCACGGTGCTGATCAGGGTGATGGGCGCGAGGTCGCGCATGGTGTCGTAGGGCAGCTTCGCGAACAGGGCGGGGTTGGCGCCCAGCGCGATGTTGGTGAGGAGCAGCGTGTAGCCGTCGGGCGCGGCGCGCGTGACCGCCTCGGTGCCGATCTGCGTGGCGCCACCGCCACGGTTCTCGACGGTGACCGGCTGGCCGAGTGCTGCGGCCAGCGCGGGCTGCAGCGCGCGCGCGACGATGTCGTTCGCCCCGCCGGGCGGATAGGGCACCACCACCCGCAACGGCTTGGCCGGCCAGGCCTGGGCGCCGGCCCCGGCGGCGGCCAGCAGGCCCGCGACTGCCGCGCCGACGACGATCGCGATCAGTGAACGACGGAATCGTGGCATCGTAAGCCCCTCGGTGAGCCGGCTCAGCGTGCGAGCCAGGCCTGCAGCTGATACAGACCGCGCACGCTCTCGCGTGCGCCCCGGGCCGCGAGAGCGGCCTCTTCCAGCCGCTGCGCGACCGCGGCCTCGAGGTCGACGCGATCGGCCGCGCCTTCGACCAGCACCACCCAGCCCGGCACCTTCGCTGCCACCGGTCGGTCCTTCTTCTCTTCGGTCTTTACGCTCGAGGCGGCGGTGTCGGCCAGGCACAGGTGCGCTGCGCACACGCCCGGCGCCTCGAGCAGCGCGGGCAGCGCCCGCCCGCAGAGCCACTCGGCCAGCGGCCCCTCGGCATGGAGCTCCGCGTCGAAGCGCAGCGTGAACAGGAGCCCCCCGGCGAGCGCGCCGCGACTCCACCGCACCCGGCACAGCGAGCGCACGTTGTTGACCATGTTCGGCGCTATGCGCCGAGTGGTGGGCGTGGGCGCGTTGAGCCGCGCGAGATAGTCCGCGCCGGTGTGCACCGCGGGATCGGCCGTCTCGTAGAGCGTGAAGAACTCCGGCGCGCCCTCGAGCGCGGCGTAGCGCCGGCCGCGCAGGAAACCGGGGATGCCCACCCGCTCGGCGAGATGCTCGCCGTTGTGCCAGGCGAAGAAGTCGGCGCGCGTCTCGGCACGGGCGTCCTGCCAGATCGTGATCGCGCCGCTGCCGGCAAGCGCGCCTGTCATTTCGTCCATGCATCGATCATGCGCCGGGCCGGGCGATATCGGCAAGTGCCGCGCCGCGCCTTGGCGCGACGGCTCCACGCATGTGGTGCTCGATCCGCTGGACTTCATCGCGCGGCTCGCGGCGCTGGTGCCGCCCCCGCGCCGGCATCTGACGCGCTATCACGGAGTGTTCGCCCTGCACAGCAGCCCGCGTGCGCTGATCGCGCAGGCCTGCCTCGCCATGTGGCGCTGCGCCGGGCGCAGCGTCTGAAACCGGTATTCGGCATCGAGATCGAAGCGTGCGCGCGTTGCCGGTCGCGGCTGAAGATCGTGGCGAGCATCGAGGAGCCCGGGGTGATTGCGCGCATCCTTGCGCATCGGGATCGGTCATCGGGCAGGACGCAGCCAGAGCGCGCGCTTCGAGGCCGCGGCCGCAGGGGCGTTTGAAAGCACCATTCGCCGCCTCTGGCGTCTGGAGTTACGGGCGACGGGATGGGTCAACGTTCACGGCGGCGGCCTTCTACGACGGCGCGAGCTTTCGCGGTCCGGGCGCCGGGGGCTATCCCTGCGTCGGTGCCGGCTGCATGCATCCGGGCTGCGAGGGCGCCGGAGATGGCGCGACTTGCGTGGGCGAAATGGCTTTCGCCGACCTTCGCTTCACGGCTCCGACCGACGGCATCTACACAGCGACCTTCCAGGTCAGGCTGTCCGATCCACTGAACAACCCGATCAACCCTGAGTATCGCGGATGCGACCAGCCCGCGCGTGCCGATTACCGCCGGGACGGCGTGCGGATGTGGCTCGGGAGCTACTTCAAGGACTTGTCGACATGGCAGGGCGCGGATGCTGTGGCCGCTTCTTTCGCGGCCATGACGCTGAGCGAGGCTTTCACGCTGGCTGCGGGGCAGTCCATCGACTTCTCGGTCGACCACAATGGCGCCCGCATGTGTCCCGGCTGTGTCCCGCTCACCCGCTTCAACCTGTACGACTCCACCAACTACACGGCGTCGGTCACCCTCCAGCCCATACCGCTTCCCGGTTCTGCATTGCTGATGGCGGCAGCGTTGCCGCTGTTGGCATGGAGGGCAGCGCGCCGGAGGCGCTGAGCCAGCGCATCGGCCGGTCGATCCGGGGCCGCATCAGCCAGAGATCATCGCAGCCCCTTCCATTGCCTTCGGCGCGCGGGTTTCTGCCATCTGGAGGCGCACCACGGTTCCGTGGAGATATTCCGCAAGGCCGCGCCGGAACATGACCGCGCGCTCAGGGGACACAGCGCGACGACTGCCGGCGGTCGAGCAGTTCGAACTTCGACACCTGGCCGTCCTGCTCCAACAGTGCGAATGACGTGGCCGTCTCGCTTGCCAACCGGTTGACCACCGGCGGCTCCTGCGGGGCTCTGGGGTAGCGCCAGACGAAGTGGCCGCTTTGCACCATCCAGAAACCCTCGGAGTGGCCGTAGCCCGACGGTTCCGTAACGTTGCGGTCCTTGCGAAAGCGCCCGTCATCCATCAGCGTTATGCGGAACATCATGCCGCCCTGCACCGTCGACCACACGCCGACGAAGCGGCACGGGATCTGCGGCGGCGTACGGGTCGGACCGGTAGCCTCCAGTTCGGGAACGCTCGCGATCAATCCCGTGCGCCGATCGACGCAGGCGCGCGGATCGGTCCTGCAGAGATCGGATTCGTCCCGGGCCTGTTCGAATCGGCTCACCAGCAGTATCTGCGCGCCCCAGACCGCGACCAGCAGCCCGACCGGTACGTAGATCACCACGCGCACCAGCACCGCGACCCAGGTGGGCAGGCGCCTACCCAGCAGGCCCGTGGTCTTCTCGGGCAAGGTCTTTCGCGCCGCGACCCGGACCCTGGGGATCACCACACGCCGGATGAGCAGGTAGGCCAGCAGCGGCAGCAGCAGCGCCGCGGCGACCCACAACGGCTGGCGCGGCCACCACGCCGACAGTCGTTCCCACCCGCCAGGGGACTGCGCGGAGTCCTGAGCCTGAGCCTGTGTCGCCACCGGAGACTGCGCGGCGGCCGCGATCCGGTAGCGCGGATCGTCGTCCCGCCACGGATGGAGCACCAGCGCTGCGTCCGGATCGGGGGCCAGGCCCGCGCAGGTGGCGCGCGTCTGGTAGAGGCCGGTCCCCACGCCACCGACCGGCACTCCCACCACCACGATCTCGTCGCCCGAGAGCCGCAGCACCTGCGCCGACCCCGGCTCGAGACCCATGCCGGGGTCGGGCAGCCCGCGCGCGGTGCTCGTGTTCGGATCGAACAGCGTGAGCGGATCGGGCGAGAGCGCGCACCCGTCGGACAGCAGCACCGCCCGACGCCCCATGCTCTGGTGCTGAAGGATGTAGGTCCAGCGCTTCCTCGAAGCATCCCACAGCATGCGCGGCCCGGCGTCGGAGGCCCAGTCCACGTCGATGGAGCCACTCGGCTTCACGCCCGACGCCGATCGCCACCCCTTGAACAGGGACTCCCAGTACTGCGCGGCGACCGCGCTCACATCCAGCGGCGCATCCGAATTCGGCAGGCTCAATTCCACCATCGGCCGCGACGGCAGCACCGGCGCGCCGTAACTGAGACCCTCGAGCTGCCAGCGCAGGCTGCCGGCGATGAACGCCTCTCGATCTTCATCGTAGACCGCCGCATGATCGTTGCCGGTGACGACCACGAGCCGCCCGTCGGGCAGCAGCCCGGTGGTGAGCGAGGCATCCGTCCAGCGGGACAGGGCGAGTTCGCCGCAGGGTCGCCAGATCGCCTCGGGGAGTTGCCGGCACTGGGCGAGCAAGCTGTCGCCACCGGCACTGCCCGGCCCGACACCGACATGCATGACACGCCCCGAGGGCAGTTGCGCAACCGCGTGGTGACGACTGCGGCGCTGCGCCGGTCGCCCTGACTCGCGCCATCGCCGCTGCGCCGGGTCCCACTCGTAGGCATGGCTCTCCGGTCGGCCATCCGGCGGCACGGTCGAGCCGACCACCAGCACACGTCCGGTGCCCAGCCGCTTCGCAGCCGGCGGGTGAAACCACGCGGGCGGCAACGTCTCGGGCCCGGAGGGCCGACGTGTCCACAGCAGCACGCGGGTCCCGGTGAAGATGCGCACGCGATCATCGGGCAGGCGCTGCAGGTCCGGCGTGACCTCCCACTCCACGTCGGTCGCCACGATCGCGCTGCCCGCCGGCAGCCATTGCTGCTGTCGCGCGTCGAGAAGCCAGACCCACGGCTCGTGATACGGACTGGGGCTGCCCAGCCGGCCACCCACCAGCAGCACGGACCCGTCGCCCAGCAGCGTTGTCGCATGGTGGCGCAACGCTCGCGGCAGGCGGGCGGATTCGCTCCATAGCCCGCTCGCCGGGTCGAAGATCTCGGTGCTCGCGTACACGCGCACGTCGAAGCGCGCGTCCGCGCTGTGGCCCCCGGTGACCAGCACCCGCCCGTCGGCCAGGCGCGTCGCGCTGTGGCCATGGCGCGCCACTGCCATCGCCGGCATGCGCTGCCACTGCCCCGTCGAGGGATTCCATCGCTCGACCGAATCGAGCGCCATGCCGCTGGCATCGCGCCCGCCGACCACCAGCACGGAACCATCCGCGAGCAGCGTGGCCGTATGCCCCGCGCGCGCGACCGACAACGGCGGGAGGACCTGCACCCGGTCGCCCTGTAAGCGCTCGACGCTCGCCAGCACCGGTTCGACGACCGGATTCGGGTCCGACCTCCGGCTCGCGTCTGCCCCGCCGCTGCCGCGCGCGTCCGCAACGGGATCGGCGGCGAGCGCCGGATCGGTGATGCCCCCCACCAGCAGCACGCTGCCATCGGTGAGCTGCGTCGCGGTGTGCCGCAGGCGCGACTGGCCAAGGTCGGGGCCGGCCTCCCACTCCCCGCGCGTGACGTTCCAGATCGACGTGGCGACATGCGGCGCGCGGGGCGTGGTGTCGTTGAGCATGCGCGGCAGGTCGCACAGGCCACCGGCCAGCAGCACGCGCCCGTCGCCGAGCGGCGTGGCGCTGGGCATGAAGAGGTTGCCCTTGCACCCCGGCGGCCGCGGCAGGCGCTGCCAGCCCGGTCGGTCTCCCCGCCATGCCAGCGGTTCGGCGTGCGGGAAGCGGTACGTCTCCGTGCCGGCCCCGAAGCGCTCGTGCAGCGATCGCATTGGCCGCCCGCCTTCATTCCCGTAGACGAGGTCATCACCGAAGAGCAGGACAGTACCGTCCTGCAGCACAGTCACCGTCGATGCCTTGCGGCCGTGCTCAAGATACGCGCCGATCGCGCGCAGGGTCCCCGCAGATGCAGCGGAGCGATGCGGCGTCTTCATGCCATCGGTAAGCGCCGTCCCGGACCATGCCCCGACGAACAACGCTAGCGCAAGGACACCGGCGCGTTGCCAGGCCGACCCTCTCCCCATGAGAACGCTGCCCCGAACGGACTCCCATGCCATGCCCCTAGACCCTCCCCGGCGCAACGGCACGACCCCGCGACGGAGCGACGGACCGGGTATACGGGCCCTGTCCCCGTTGTGGATTCTCGAAGCGGTAGCATCAAATCAAGAACGTTTCCGCCTCATACTCTAGTCTATAGAGCCGGACGATCGAGAGACCGCCGCTCATCCGTATCGATCACGCCGTTCGTCGGTCCGCGGCTAAGCCTTCACCTCCCCCGGCTGGCGAGGTGAACAGGCGAATCCTGGAACAGGCCCTGATCGAGCGCGATGAAGCGTCGGCGCGGCTGAGCGGGGAGCCGTTACAGGCCGGATCGCTCGATGAGCTGATCGGCCGTTGCATCACGTGGCGGATCGCGGTGGGTCCGTGCGCGGGGCAGAAGGTGTTCACGCTGTAGACGGTGGCCGCGCAGGACGAGGGGGAAGGGCGCAGCGCTGCGGCGCAGGCGGGCGGGTTCTCGCTGCACGCGGGCGTGTC
>JAJTHE010000092.1 GCA_021298815.1 Betaproteobacteria bacterium
CTCGCGCCGCCCGTTGAGGCGGTAGTCCAGTCGGAAGCTGATGGTCCCGCGCGGCGAGACGACAACGTAGAGCCCGTCCCGGTCGGCGACCTTGTAGGGCGCAGCCTGCGGCTTCAGCCCTCGTAGCGTGCCATCTGACAGCATCGGCGATCCCTCCTTGGAGAGGAATTTTACCGTCAGCCCAAAAGCACGGCTACACCGTTCGTAAGTCGTTGATATTGAACGTTTTCTGCCTGTTTTCTATACCGTCATCGCCGGATTCTGGCTGACGGTAAAAAATTGCGCGGGCTTGAGGGACACCGATCTACCGTCAGGAATACCGTCAAACCGAACCGCATCCCCTCGATAGTCCTCGATAGACCTCGAAAGACATTTATCTATACACGACAACCACTTAGGTAGATCCTTCGATCGCCTTCGATAGTCCCCGAAAGACGCCGAATCATTCCCACTCGATCGTCGCCGGCGGCTTCCCCGAGATGTCGTACACCACGCGGTTGATGCCCCGCACCTCGTTGATGATGCGGTTCGAAACCCGCCCCAGCAGTTCGTGCGGCAGGTGCGCCCAGTGCGCCGTCATGAAGTCCTGCGTCTGCACCGCGCGCAGCGCGACCACGTACTCGTAGGTCCGCCCGTCTCCCATCACGCCGACCGCCTTCACCGGCAGGAACACCGCGAAGGCCTGGCTGGTCAGGTCGTACCAGGTCTTCCCTTCATGCGAGGTCTTGCGCAGCTCGTCGATGAAGATCGCATCGGCACGACGCAGCAGCTCGGCGTACTCGGGTTTCACCTCACCGAGGATGCGAACGCCAAGGCCCGGTCCCGGGAACGGATGCCGGAACACCATTTCGCGCGGCAGGCCGAGCGCGAGCCCCAGCTCGCGCACCTCGTCCTTGAACAGCTCGCGCAGCGGCTCGAGCAGCTTCAGATGCAGCGTGTCCGGCAGGCCACCGACGTTGTGGTGGCTCTTGATCGTCGTGGCCTTCTTCGTCTTGGCCCCGGCCGACTCGATCACGTCCGGATAGATCGTGCCCTGCGCCAGCCACTTCGCGTTCGGCAGCTTCGCAGCTTCTTCCTGGAATACGTGCACGAACTCGCGGCCGATGATCTTGCGCTTGGCTTCCGGGTCGGCGCAGCCTTCCAGCGCGCCGAGGAAGCGCGGGCCGGCATCGATGCGGATCACCTTCACGCCGAGGTGGCGGTTCAGGGTCTCCATCACCTGGTCGCCCTCCCCCAGTCGCAGCAGGCCGGTGTCGACGAAGATGCAGGTGAGCCGGTCGCCGATCGCCTTGTGGATCAGGGCGGCGGCCACCGCCGAATCGACGCCGCCGGACAGCCCGAGGATCACCTCCTCGCTGCCGACCTGTGCCTTGACCTTCTCGCTCGCCTCGGCGACGTAGTCGCTCATCACCCAGTCGGGCGCGCATTCGCAGATGTCGATCACGAAGCGCGCCAGGATGCGCGCGCCCTGCACCGTGTGGGTCACTTCCGGATGGAACTGCACGCCGTAGAAGTTGCGCGCCTCGTCGGCCATGCCGGCGATCGGGCAGCTCTCGGTCGAGGCCATCAGCTTGAAGCCGGGCGGCAGCTCGGTGACCTTGTCGCCGTGGCTCATCCACACCTTCAGCAGGCCGTGGCCCTCGGCGTTGCGTGCATCCTCGATGCCGTCGAGCAGCCAGGTGTGGCCGCGCGCGCGTACTTCGGCGAACCCGAACTCGCGGTTGGCGCCGCTCTCGACCTTTCCGCCCAGCTGCTGCGCCATGGTCTGCATGCCGTAGCAGATGCCGAGCACCGGCACGCCGAGGTCGAACACCGCCTGCGGGGCGCGGTCGGTCGATTCCTCGTAGGCCGACATGTGGCTGCCGGACAGGATCACGCCCTTGGGCGCGATCCGGCGGATCTCGGCCTCGGGCAGGTCGCAGGGATGCACCTCGCAGTAGACGTTCGCCTCGCGCACCCGCCGTGCGATCAGCTGGGTCACCTGCGACCCGAAGTCGAGGATCAGGATGCAGTCATGCTGCGAAGCGTGGCTGGCGGCGCTCATCGTGACGCGGCCGTTCCGGGTTCGTACGACACGTCATTCGACACGGTAGTTCGGCGCTTCCTTGGTGATGGTGACGTCATGGACATGCGATTCGCGCACGCCGGCCGCGGTGATCTCGACGAACTGCGCCTTGCGGTGGATCTCGTCGATGCTCTCGCAGCCCAGGTAGCCCATGCTCGCGCGCAGGCCGCCCATCAGCTGGTGGATCACCACCAGCGCGCTGCCCTTGTACGGTACCCGGCCCTCGACGCCTTCGGGGACCAGCTTCTCGATGCCGTCTTCCACGTCCTGGAAGTAGCGGTCGCTGGAGCCCTGCTGCATCGCGCCGAGCGATCCCATGCCGCGGTACGACTTGTAGGACCGGCCCTGGTAAAGCTCGATCTCGCCCGGCGCCTCGTCGGTGCCGGCGAACAACCCGCCGAGCATCACGGCGTTGGCGCCGGCAGCGAGCGCCTTGGCGATGTCGCCGGAGTCGCGGATGCCGCCGTCGCCGATCAGCGGCACGCCCAGTGGCCGCAGCGCCTCGGACACGTTCATGATCGCGGTGATCTGCGGCACGCCGACACCGGCCACGATGCGCGTGGTGCAGATGGAACCGGGGCCGATGCCGACCTTCACCGCATCGGCGCCCGCATTGACCAGCGCCAGCGCGCCGGAGGCGGTGGCGACGTTGCCGCCGACCACTTCGACCGCCGGGAACGTGGCCTTGACCCATTTCACGGTGTCGAGCACGCCCTGTGCATGGCCATGCGCGGTATCGACGACGATCACGTCGACCCCGGCCTCGACCAGCATCGCCGCCCGCTCGCGGGTGCCGTCGCCGCCGCCGATGGCAGCACCGACCTGCAGGCGGTCCTGGCCGTCCTTGCTGGCCAGCGGATGCTCGACCGACTTGGTGATGTCCTTCACCGTGATCAGGCCGCGCAGGTTGAACTTGTCGTCGACCACCAGCACGCGCTCGAGCCGGTGCTGGTGCATCAGGGCCTTCGCCTCTTCACGGCCGGCGCCCTCGCGCACCGTGACCAGGCGGTCGCGCGGGGTCATGATGTTGCGCACCGGCTGGTCGAGGCGGGTCTCGAAGCGCAGGTCGCGGTTGGTGACGATGCCGACCACCCGGCTGCCTTCGACCACCGGCAGGCCGGAGATCTTGTGCAGGCGGGTGAGTGCCATCACTTCGCCGACCGTCATGTCCGGCGGGATCGTGATCGGATCTTTCACCACGCCCGACTCGAACCGCTTCACCTTGGTGACCTGCAGCGCCTGGTCGCGGGCCGACATGTTCTTGTGCAGGATGCCGATGCCGCCGGCCTGGGCCAGCGCGATCGCGAGGCGGGCCTCGGTGACGGTATCCATGGCCGCTGATACCACCGGCGCATTGAGGCGTATGCGGCGGGTCAACTGCGTCGAGAGGCTTACCTCGCGGGGCAGGACGGTGGAGTGGGCGGGCAGCAGCGAGACGTCGTCGAAGGTTAGCGCGCGTTGCACGACGAGCATGGCGATGACCCCTTCCAAAGCCGCGATTATACGGCGGGCCCGCAGATCGGGACAATTGCTGCAATCCGCCACGGATCGACCGTGATGCAGTGGTTTGACCCGGCTTGCCCAGAGCTTTACTGTCGGATGTGTTGCGGCTTCGGACGAGGTTGGCGGCCCGCGGGCGAGCATTCGCGCACGGGAATCGTCAAGTCCGTACCATTGCATCACAATTGCCCCTGCGGCCATCCTTGCCGGATGACCGCCCCCCCAGGAGCAGGCATGTCACCGATCAAGGCCGTCTCGGCCGCCACCTTTTCGCTCGCGCTGCTGCTCGGCGCGTCCGGCCCCGTGCTCTCCCAGATCTACAGCTGGACCGACGAGCAGGGCCGACGACAGATCTCGGACCGCCCCCCCGAGGGCAACGTCAAGGACCTCAAGGTCAAGGGTGGCCGTGCACCCGGCCCCGGACCGTCCAGCACCAGCACCAGCGCGCCAGTAGCCAAGGGCGACGAGCGCAAGGCGCAGACGCTCAACGAGAAGGCGCTCGACTTCAACAAGCGCCAGCTCGAGCGCGAGGAAAACCGCGTGAAGCAGGAGAAGGCCGAGGCCGAGGCGCGCGAGCGGGCGCAACGCTGCGAGCAGGCGCAGGGCTATCTGCGCAACCTGCAGGCGGGCGGACGCGCGACCCGCATCGATCCGAAGACCGGCGAGCGTCTGTTCCTGGACGACAAGGAGCGCGAACGCGAACTGGTCGAGGCGCGGCGCTCCGCCGATTCGTGGTGCAAGCCGCCGGCGGCACCGCCCCCCGGCGCAACGCAGGCTCCAACGAAGTAGGCGCCAGGGCACGCGACGAGGGAGGCAACCCGCGGCCGGTCATGCCGGGAATGCACCGGCGCGGTCGGGCGTCGGCCGTAAAGCCCTTCAGGCCTTCGCCCGGCGACGTGGTGCCGCGGTCCGCTTGCCGGCGACCGCCGAGGTCCGGCCCGCCTGCACGCGCTCGCGGCGCACTTCCTTGGCGTCTGCCGTGATCGGCCGATGGATCTCGACGCGGTCCCGGTCGCGCAGGCGATGGTCGAGTTCGACCGCCCTGCCCCAGACGCCCACCTGGGCCGTCTTCGGATCGAGGTCAGGATGCTGCTCGAGCAGGCCGGACCGGCGGATCGCCTGGGCGACCGTCGTTCCCTCATCCACCGTCAGGGCGATCAGGGTCTGCCGCTGCGGCAGTGCATAAACCACTTCTACTCGAAAATCACTCATTGTTTGCCGTAGACCTGTTCGGCCCGCTTCACGAACGCATCGACGAAGGTGTTCGCAATGTGATTGAACACCGGTGAAAGCAACTTCTCAAGGATCCGGCCCGTGAATTCATAGTGGAGCCGGAACTCTATCTTGCAAGCCTGCTGCCCCAGGGCCTTGAACCGCCAGGAGCCGTCCAACTGCCGGAACGGCCCGTCGACCAACTTCACGTCTATGGACTCCGGCTCGCGCCGGATGTTCTCGGTTGTGAAACTCTGCCGCACGCCGTGGTAGTCGATCTGCACCGTCGCACGCAGGGTTGCTGCACTGCGGTCGGATACCGAACTGCCACCGCACCACGGCAGGAATGCCGGGTAGTCTTCCACCTGGTCGACCAGCCTGAACATCTGTTCCGGTGTGTACTGAACCAGGACCGACTTTTCCACCAATGCCATCGAGCCGATCCAAGCCTGAGGATTCCATGTCACGAGGCAGACGGAGAGAAGTCCGTCCGACGCCGGCCGCCGCGGATGCCACCGCACCGCGAACGGCGCGCCCGGGATGCAGAGTGCGACGCAGGCCGCACTGTACTGGTGCGACCAGGAATGTCGTGCTGCAACATCGAGGCGCTCGCGGAGTACGCCGCGCAAAAGCTCGTAGAATAACGGGTTTCCACGATTTTCTCACCCCCTTTTGCAGTGCCCCGCATATCCGGGGGGCGCCATTCCGGTGCCTGGGGTAGTGCCCGGGCCGCTTCCGGCACCCATCCCTGCGAAGAAAGACCTCCGGAGCTGACATGCGCCTTGCAGAAAACCGAAAAGCCACCCACGACTACTTCATCGAGGAGCGGTTCGAGGCGGGCCTCGCCCTGATGGGGTGGGAAGTGAAGGCGATCCGCGCCGGGCGGTCGCAGCTGAAGGAAGCCTATGTCGTGGTCCGCAGCGGCGAGGTGTTCCTGATCGGCTGCCACATCAGCCCGCTGACCTCCGCGTCGACGCATGTGCTGCCCGACCCTACCCGCACGCGCAAGCTGCTGCTGCATGCCGAGGAAATCTCCGCGCTGATCGGCAAGGTCGAGCGGGCCGGCTACACCCTCGTGCCGCTGGACCTGCACCTGACCCGGGGCCGGGTGAAGCTGACGATCGGCCTGGCCAAGGGCAAGAAGCAGCACGACAAGCGGGCCAGCGAGAAGGACCGCGAATGGGAGCGGCAGAAGCAGCGGCTGATGCGGGTCTGACGCGGGTCCGGTCCGGGGCTGGCTCGGATCAGGGCGGCGGCCGGCCCGCGAGATGCTGCGCGAGGAACCGGCTCGCCAGCCGTTCGGCCTCGGCGGCAGCCTTGCGATCCGCCTCCGTGGCCCGGGTTCCCAGCGCGAGGCCGTCGAAATTGTGCGCAGCACCCTCGTGAAGATGCCAGGCGAAGCCCGGCGTGGCCGCGACCGCGCCTGCCCAGCGCACGCAGCGCTGCGGCGACACCTCCTCGTCCTCGCCCGCGATCAGCAGCAGCAGCGGCACCTGCGGACGTGCCCGGTCGCGCTCCGGTATCGCGCAACCCGGATACAGGGCGACGGCTGCGCGGAACGGCCCGGCATCGCCCGGCCGCGTGACCCGGGCCAGCGCCGCCATCGCACCGTTGGACCAGCCGAGCAGACCGATGCGGTCACTGATGACATCAGTTCGCGCGCGCAGGAATGCTGCAGCGCCGTCGGCGTCGAGCGGACGCACCGTCTGCTCGCTCACCTCCGGCGGACGATCGGCGTAGGTCGCGCGTCCGAAGCCGGCGGGGTTGCCGCGCGGCGCGAAGCCGTCCACCAGCAGCGCGACATAGCCCTGTCCCGCCCAGTACCGGGCCCAGTATCGATGCCGTGCGGACAGCGAGGCGAGCGAGACGGTCGATCCGGGCAGCGACGAGTACAGGCCCGCGCGGCCGTGCATCAGCACGATCGCCGGAAACGGGCCCTCGCCGGCCGGACGGAACAGGTAGCCGACCAGGCGCGTCCGGCGGTCGGCACTGTCGAACGAGACCGCGGATGCGGTGACGGCCGTCGGTGCCGTGTCCACCCTCGACGCGGCAGGCAGGTCGGCATCGGCGGCCGCGGCCGCAGGCACCGCGCCGGCCTGTGCCCCGAGGACGAGCAGCGCGACCAGGACGGCACGCAGCGAACCTGCCTTCCGTTGCGCATGGCTGTCCGAAGGCATCGTGCACCCCGCTGCGCCGCTCATCAGTCCTCCATCGTCCACGCCTGACATCCCACTGAGGTATGGTACCGGGCAATGGTCCGCACACTCTTCTTCCTGAACATCGCCGGATTCTGGTGCCAGCTGTTCTACGGCGATTTCCTGCTCACCTGGTTTGCGCTGTGGCCTCCGGGAACGGAGGGCTATCCGCAGTTCATGGCCTGGCAGGTATTGACCTACAGCTTCATGCACGGCGGCATCCTGCACCTGGCCGTGAACATGCTCGCCCTCTGGATGTTCGGCCGCGACGTGGAACGTGTACTCGGTAGCCGACGCTTCCTCTATTACTACCTCGCCTGCGTGGTGTCCGCCGCGCTGCTGCAGCTGATCGTCGCCGTCTCGAGTGCGACACCCTACCCGACCGTCGGTGCCTCCGGCGGAGTGTTCGGCGTGTTGCTCGCCTACGGGCTGTTCTTCCCGCACCGCCGGCTGCTGCTGCTGTTCCCGCCGATCCCGATGCCGGCCTGGCTGTTCGTGTCGCTCTATGCGCTGCTCGAGCTGGTGCTCGGTGTGACCGGCACCCAGGCCGGCGTCGCGCACTTCGCGCACCTGGGCGGCATGCTGGGCGGCTACCTGGTGCTGCAGCTCGGGCGCAGGCGACCTCGATGAAGGTGGCCGCCGAGGTTTGAAGGCCGGGTGCGCACCCGCATTCGCACCCGAGCGCCGGATCGGCGTAAATGGAGCTTCTCGCAAGATCATCGCGTCGGATCGTTGTGCGGCTTATGGATCGACCTTCACCGCTGGTGTCTGAACTGGAGAACCGCCCGGGGCACCTTCCTGCGCCGCCCCTGGCGCAATCGCCGTGTTCGTTCCCGGCGCCGCCACCGGGGCTGCCGGGCCGGTGGCCATCCACAGGCCCGATCGCGCATCACGCACGATCGCTGGCGCACCGGATGCGACGAACAGCCAGCCCGTGTATCTCTCGGGGTCCCGCACCACGAGTCCGCCCGCAGGCGTCCTGCGGACAGGGACGCGCGAGGACAGGCTGTGTACGCCGACGATCCCACCCTCAGGCGTGCGTATCAGGCCCCAATCGGAGTTGCGTCGGAGCGGGTCCAGATAGATCCTGCGCAAGTGCCTGCGCACGGCTGGCGTCCTTGGATCGCGCACCAGGTCGTCGAGCGTGCGCGGCCAGGGTTGCGGCACGTTGGGTGCCACCGAACGATACGACTCGATGGCGCGCGTGAACTCGCCACCGATGAACAGCAACTCGACTTCCTGTTCACGCTGGTGTTCGATCCGCCAGACGATAGCCGTCGCGGTCGCGGTGATTCCGGCGAGCGAAAGTAGGAACAGGACAGCCAGATAGGTGAACCCACCCATGCATGCGCGGCAGGGATGAATGCGTCCGGACGTCGTCGAGCCAATCCTCATCGGTCCGGTGCGAATCACCAGTCTTCGTAACGCGTGCCGTCCCGGGAATTACCGGTGGCCCCGCTGCGGATGTCGAACACCCTCCCCCCGGCCGCGGCAAGGTCACGCGGTGGAACGATCATCCATGTCGCGGTGCTCTCCGTGACCGGATCCTGCGGAAGCGCACGAATGTAGCCTTCGCGCACCAGGTCATCAAGTGCATCGGGGTAGCGTCCCCTGTCCGCATGGAACCGGTCGATCGCCTCGCGGGTCGTGGCGAGGTTCTGCTTCAGCGTGGCTTCCTTCGATCGCTGCACACTGGTCTGATAGCGTGGCAGTGCCAGCGACAACAAAAGGGCGATGATCGCGAAAACCACGAGCAACTCGATCAGGGTGAAGCCCAGGCACCGACCGGCCACTGCCGCGCGCCACCGCGCGGCGGCAGTGCGCTGCGGCGCGACACGTTCACCACTCACGGTAGGGTACCCCGTTCAGGCCTCTCGCCTCCGACGGCACGAACACGTCGAACACGTCGTCGCCCTCGCGCGGATTGTCCGGTGGACTCGCATAGCTGCGCCGTCCCCAGGTGCGGGCTGCTGGCGTCGATGCATCGGTCCACAACGGATTGCGCGGAATGCGCCGCATGAAGTAGATCACCGCGCGATTCGGGCTCTTCGGATCCACCACGCCTTCGACCAGCAGGTCGAGGCTCGGCGGATAACCGCTCTCCCCCGCCTTGCGCGGAATGCGTCCCTCGTCATGGGCTCGCTTGTATGCGTCGATGCCCTCGCGGATCTGCCGCAACGCGACCCGAAGCTCTTGTTCCTTAGTACGCGTCACCGCTCGCTCGGCCAGCGGCAGCGTCACCGCCGCCAGTATCGACAGGATGGCCACCGTGACCAGCACTTCGATCAGCGTGAACCCACGCACCACTGCCACGCGCGGCATGGTGGTGCGCACGATTTCGTCGGCGATGATCGAGGCCCCTGTGGCGTTCACGGGCGCCGGCGCAGGTCTGTGAATCGCAGCGGCGTGCGAGCAGGATCGACCGCTGCGCCCGCGGCGGGCCTGGCACCCGGCAGCGGCGGCGCACCGGGGACTGTCCCGGGCACCTGGGGCGCGCCGGGCGCAGGCGGTACCGTCGGCAACGGCGGCAACTCCGTCGGCAGCACCGGCATCGGCAGCAGCTCGGGTTGCAGCGACGGCGCGTTGAAGTCGCCGAAGTTCGGTTGCGCCGGCTGGGTGCCAGCCGGCGTTCCGGGTCCGGTGGTCATCGGCACCTTGATCGACGCGCCCGGCCGCACGCTCAATGCACGCGAGCCGACTGCCGACTCGGTGCCCGCGCTGAATTCCTGCACGCTCGACTCGACTGCCGGGATGTTGCGGACCACGCGCGGCGTCATCAGCAGCACCACCTCGCTCTTGCGCACGTCGCTGCGGTTGGTGCCGAACAGGCGACCGACCATCGGCAGTTCGCCGATCAGCGGTATGCGCACCGCGCTGCGCCGGTCCTCGTCGCTGATCAGCCCGGCGAGCACCTGCGTCTCGTTGTTGCGCAGGCGCAGCACGGTCGACGCGTTCCGGGTGCCCAGCTGGTAGGTCAGCGTGCCGGTGCGGCTGGTCACCTCGCGCACGATGCTGCTCACTTCGAGCGACACCCGGATCGAGACATCCGAGTCGAGGAAGATCGTCGGCTCGACGTCGAGCTTGATGCCGACATCGAGGTAGTTTACCGCCTCGGACACCCCGACGTTGGCCGTGGACGTGGTGGTGATCACCGGCACCCGGTCGCCGATGTGCACCCTCGCCTTCTCCCGGTTCTTCACCCGGATGCGCGGGTTGGCGAGGATGTTGCTGTCGCCCAGTTCCGCGCGCGCGTTGAGCTGGGGATTGTTGATGCCGATCTGGGCGCTGTTGATGCCGCGCAGGCGGTCGAGCGTGAGCTGCGTGGTGGTGGTGGTCAGGTTCGGCGAGGTCACCGTCTGCCCCCCGGGGAGCGTGGTGATGGTCGTCGGATTGGGCACGATGTTGAGCACCGTGAACTGGCTCGGGAAGACGATGCCCAGGTCGCGCAGCCTGGACGTGTTCACCTCGAGCACCTCCAGCTCCAGCACCACCTCCGGTTCCGGAAGGTCCTGCGATGCCACCAGCTTCTCGGCCACGCGTATCGCATCGGCCGTGTCGCGGATGGTGACCATGTTCAGCTTCTCGTCGATGAAGATGTCGCGCGTGCGCACGATGTTACGCAGCAGGTTCGCCGTGGTCTTCGCGTCCGCGTTCGCGAGGTAGAAGGTGCGCACCACCAGCGACTGGTACTCCTTCTGCTTGCCCGGCGTGTTCGGGTAGATGAGCACCGTGTTCTCGTTCATCACCAGCCGGTCGAGCTGGTTGGTGCGGATCAGGATGTTCATCGCATCCTCGATCGTCGTGTTGCGCAGGAACACCGTCGCCCGCAGGTCCGGACGCACGTCGCGGTCGAACACGAAGTTGATGCCGCTGGTGCGCGCGAGCACGTCGAAGATCGCACGCAGGTTGGCATCTCGGAACTCCAGCGTCAGCGGGCGGCGGAACGCGGGACCGAGTCCGTCGCCCGCGGCCAGCGTGGTCTTCTCGATGCGCTCGGCGACCTGGCGCCGCAGCCGCTGTGCCTCGACATGGCCGGGGTTCTCGGCCAGCACGATGCGCAGGCGCGCTGCCGCTTCCTCCAGCCGGTTGGCCATCGCCGCACTCGACGCCTCGCGCACCAGCGCCTCGTGCCGCACCGCACGGCGGATCTCTTCCATGCCGGCGAGTGCGCGGTCATGGGTCGGCTCCAGGCGAAGCACGCGCGCATACAGGCCGCTGGCGGCATCGAAGTCGTTTCGTTCGCGTGCCTCGTCGCCTTGCGTCGTCCAGCCATTGATCAGCGCGCCGCGCGTGGTGGTGAGGTAGATCCGGTACTCGGTGTTGCGCGGTTCGGTCTTGATCGCGCGTTCCAGTTCCACCAGGCCGGCCTCGGCGTTGCCCTTCTCGATCAGTTCCTTGCCGCGGGCGAACATCGCGGCGGCCCCGGAAGGCATCATGGACCGTGCAGCGTCGCAGCCGGCGACGAGCAGCGCGACCATGACCAGGAACGCGGCCGCCAGCGGCCGCGTGCAGTTGCGTCGTGTCTCGGAGGGTTTCATGGCTTTGCCGTCCCGATCGTCATGACTTGGCGTTCGTTCAATGGAATGTAGGTCAGCACGACTTCCGTCGCGCGGATCTCTTCGACGCGGTAGGTGTTCTCGATCACCTCTCCGGCCGCGAGGACGAACGTCCGGTCCTGGCGGGTGACGAACACCACCGTGCGTCCGTCCTGGATGGACATGCCGAAGTAGGAATAGGGGATGGGCGGCGCGACGGGGCGCGGCGGCGCGGCGGCCACCACCGGCGGCGGCGCCGCCGGCTTCGGCGCAGGCGGGTTCCAGTCGATGCGGGCGAAGGGATCCCCGCCCTTGCCGTCGACCGCGCCCGGCGTCCGGGCTGCCCGGTCGATCTTCAGTTCGCGCGCAGGCGCTGCATCCTGGGCGACCGGTGCAGTTGCGGGCGGCCTGTCGGTCGCGCCACCGGGCTGCCGCGGCCGGACCACCGCGGCCGCGACCTCTTCCTCCTCGCCTTCCCCCGCCACCTCGAGCCACGCGACGAGCGCCAGCGTGCCCAGCAGCAGCGGCAGCAGGATCTTCCAGCGCGGGGCTGTCGATGCTTCGCTCATCGGGAATGCACGTAGAGTGAGAATTCGACCACCGACTCCAGTTCCGTGGTGCCGACCGCGTCGCGCCGAAACTCGACGCTGTCGAGCGCGAGCGGCGGCAACTCGGCGAGCGACTGCTCGATGAAGGCGCGCAGGTTCCGGTAGCTGCCGCGAACCGGCAGGGTCAGGTGGTATCGCATCAGGGGACTGCCAGGGTCTCCGGCCAGGCGGTACTGGCCCTGCTCCAGAGACATGCCCTGGGCGGTGGCGATCTCCAGCACCTTGCGGATCGACGCGGGAATCTCCTGCATCGCCGGGAACTCGGCGTAGAACTGATCGAGGCGGACGGTCGGTGGCTGGCGTACCTCCGTCGGTGCCGCCGGACGCGCCTTCGCCTGCCGGGATGCATCGACAAGCGCGGCGCGTTCCAGATCGACCGCGGATTCCAGCCAGACGGCCGAATACAGCAGTCCCGCGCAGCCGGCGACCAGCAGGCACAGGCCGGCCACGCCCGCCCAGCCGACGCGATGCGCGAGGCCACCGAGCATCCACGATGCCCGCGGAACCACGCTGGAGAGCGCGTCGCGGAGCGAGGCCATGCGAGGGGCGTTCATGGCTGCAGTCGCCATCGGGTGACCGCGACGAATCGCACGGGGCGTTGCGGCTCCTGCACCATCGTCTCGTGCGACTCGAGCCGCACCTGCGAAAGCACCGGCTGCTGCTGCAGCAGTTCCAGGTAGCCCAGCACCGCCGGGAGCGACCGCGCTTCCCCGGACAGCCTGACCGTGCCGTCCTGGGGATCGGGCTGCAGCGCCAGCAACGCGACCGGTGCGCCCGCGGCGTGTTCGATGGCGTCGAGCAGTCCAGACCACGGCAGGTTGAGGCTGTCGGCGATCCGGTTGGCCTGCGCGACTTCCCGCTGGCGCTCGGGCGGCATGGCGGCCTCCGCAGTGGCGACCCTGCTGCGCGGCGCGGGGCCGCTGCGCATCGACGCAACCTGTTCGCGTATCGCCGCCCGTTCCTCGCGCAGGGTGTCGATCGACCAGACGGCCGCGGACGCGACCGCGAGGCCGGTCGCCAACAGCACGAGCGCGCGCTGGCGCACCTGTGCGGTGGATCCCGCGAAATCGATGTCGAAGCGTGCCATCGTTCAGTGGTCCAGCCATTCGAGGGGCCAGCGCTGGTCGCCGCCCTCGAGGACACGGTTGTCAGGCCTTGCCTGGCCGATCGAGCGGCCACCGGCCGCGCCGCTCGATGACGGGCACACGAGGACGCGCGCGCCTGCAAGCTCCTCCGCGACGAGGGCGCTCTCCCTTGCCAGCACGTCGGCCAGCCCGGCGAGCATCCGGTCGGCCCCGATGGGCATGCAGAGCGCTGCGAGCCAGCTGCCCCGGTCGACCAGGCCGATGAAGGTGTCGGAGCGGTCGGGGACGACGAGCCACGCTGCGCCGCCCGCGGCCTTGCGCAGCAGGCGGTCGATGCAGGCGCCGGCGGCCGGCCGGATCGAGGCCGGCCGCACCCCGGCGCGCCGGCATGCCCCCAGGATGGCAGGCAGCATCGGCGTGGGCAATGCTACCGCGAGCGCGCCGCGGCGATACCCGCCTTCGGCGACCTCGATCCGCCAGTCACGGGCGGCCGATCCGTACACCGCTTCGAACCGACCGCGTGCGAGGGCGGCGCGGTGCTCGCGCGAGGTGACGCCGTCCACCCAGCCGACCACCTCGAAGCGGCAGCACGCGGTGGCGATCTCGAAGTCGGCTCCGCGCGTCACCGCGCCAGAGCCGCCGAGGACGGCCTGCAGCACTGCCTCGAGTCCCCGTGCGTCGCCGCGCGCCGCGTCCGGGTCGAAGGGTGCGGCGGGCGCGGCCGGCAGCGGCGTGGCCGGGTCCCGTACCTGCACCGAGCCATGCCCGACATGTATCGCCACCGGCTTACTGGACCAGCGTGACACGGTTGATCTCCTCGAGCGTGGTGTGTCCGCTGGCGACCAGCTGCAGCGCCGAGTCGCGCAGGAAGCGCGTGCCGCTGCGCCGCGCCGCCTCCTTGATGGTCCGCAGCGATGCGCGTTCGACGATCAGTTCCCGCAACTCGTCGTTCAGCGTGAGCAGCTCGGCGATGCCCTTGCGGCCGCGATAGCCGGTGCCACGACAGATCCCGCAGCCACTGCCATGGCGGAAACGGAAGGCCTCGATGTCCATCGCCTGCAGGCGCGAGCGTTCGAGCAGCTCCGCGGACGGGGTGTAGTCGGATGCGCAGTGGTCGCAGATCACCCGCACGAGCCGCTGCGCCATCACGCCGTTGAGCGCAGACACGAAGCTGTAGGCGTCCACGCCCATGTGCAGGAAGCGTCCCAGCACGTCGAACACGCTGTTCGCATGCACCGTGGTGAACACCAGGTGGCCGGTGAGCGCAGACTGGATCGCGATCTGCGCGGTCTCCGGGTCGCGGATCTCGCCGACCATGATCTTGTCCGGGTCGTGGCGCAGGATCGAGCGCAGGCCGCGCGCGAAGGTCAGGCCCTTGCGCTCGTTCACCGGGATCTGCAGGATGCCGGGCAACTGGTACTCGACCGGATCCTCGATGGTGATGATCTTGTCGCGCCCCGAGTTGATCTCGGACAGGGCGGCATAGAGCGTGGTCGTCTTGCCGCTGCCGGTCGGGCCGGTGACCAGCACCATGCCGTACGGCTCGGTGGACAGCCGTCGCAGTTCGACCAGCGACGCGTCGTCGAACCCCAGGTAGTCGAGGCGAAGCCCCTTTCCCTTGTCGCCAAGCGACTGCTTGTCGAGGATACGCAGCACCGCATCCTCGCCGAACACGCTGGGCATGATCGACACCCGGAAGTCGACTTCGCGCGCGCGTATCGATACCCGGAACCGCCCGTCCTGGGGCACCCGGCGTTCCGCGATGTCCAGTTCCGACATCACCTTGAGCCGCGAGATGGCCTGCTCGGCGAAGGCGATGCCGGGAATCCGTGCAACCTCGTTCAGCACGCCGTCGATCCGGTACTTGATCGCCAGTCCTTCCGCCGAGGTCTCGAGGTGCACGTCGCTGACGCCGCTCTTAAGCGCGTCGTGCAGCGTCGAATGGACCAGCTTCACGACCGGGCTCGCGCCGTCGCTGATCGCCTCCAGCGAGACGTCTTCGACGACGATGCCGGATGCATCGAGCGCCGCATCGTCGGAGACGATGCCTTCCATCGCGCGGATCGAGGTTTCGTGGCGCGACAGGAATGCCGCGAGGTCGGCATGGTGCGCGATGCAGGTCCGCGCCGAGGCGCCGGCCTTCTGCGCCAGCCAGCCGCGCACCGTGTCCGAGAACGGATCGGCGAACGCCACCACGACCGCCCCGTCCGCCGCGCGCAGCGCCACGCATTCGCGGCGCACTGCATCGGCGTACGGAATCAGGTCGAACGCGGGCGCATGTTCGTTGAGTTCCGCCATCGGCATCGGGTCGTAGCGCAGCGCGCCGGCCAGTGCGATGACGAACGCATCGGGCGTCGCGCCCAGGCGTTCCTCGAGTTCCACCAGCGGACGGCGGCCGGTCGTGCCGGCCCGCGCGCGTGCGGCCCGGAAGTCGGCCGCCGAGAGCTTGTGCCGCACGGTGACGATGTCGGGCGGACTCACTGGATCGTCCCCGCCAGCTCGAAGATCGGCATGTACATCAGCAGGACGACGGTACCGATGATGGCGCCGATGAACACCATCAGCAGCGGCTCGAGCAGCTTGATGAACCAGTCGAGCCAGCGCGTCACTTCGTCTTCGTAGATGCGGCCGGTACGCTCGAACATCTCGGCCATCTGCCCGGTGCGCTCCCCGACCCGCAGCATGCGCGCGGCGATCGGCGTGGTGAGGCCGTTGTCGGCCAGCGCCGCGGAAAGGGGTTCGCCATCGCGCACCTGCGCGCGCGCCAGGTCGACGCCATCGGCAAGCACCGAGGGGAGCATCCCGCGCGCCATCTCGAGCGCGGTGAGCGCCGGGATGCCGCTGCGCAGGAGCATGCCCACCGTGCGGTAGAACCGCCCGAGGAAGTAGACCTGCACCCGATCGCGGACCGGACCGATGCGCCACAGCGGACGTACCAGCATGCCCCGCATCGCGGTCGACGACAGGCCGAACCAGGCCAGCAAAGCGGCGCCGGCGGCTCCCGCGGCGACAAGACCCTGCCTGCCGTCGATGAACGATCCCCAGCCGAGCAGCAGGCGCGAAGCCCAGGGCAGGTCCTTGCCCATGTCGCCGTAGATCGTGCTGAAACGCGGCACCAGGTAGACAAGCAGGAACAGCGCCACCAGGGTCCCTACCCCGATCAGCAGCAGCGGATAGATCGAGGCGCTGACCACGGTGCGCTTGAGCAGGTCCGCCTGTGCCTGGTAGGACACGAAGCGCCCCAGCGCCTCCGGCAGGTCGCCGGTCTGTTCGCTCGCCCGGATGGTCGCGACATACAGCGCGGGAAACGCATCCGGCTGGCGCTCGAGGGCCTGCGACAGGCTGCGTCCTTCGCGCAGGTCGTGCACCAGGCGCGTGAGCACGCCGCGCACCGCAGCGCGCGGCTCCTTCTCGACCAGTGCGTCGAGCGATTCGGTCAGCGACAGGCCCGCTTCCAGCAGCGACAGCAGTTCACGGCTGAACGGCAGCAGCGGGAACGAACCTCGCGCGGATCCGGGCATGAACCGGCCAGCGCGGCGCTCGCGTGCGTCGAGCACGCGGAAGCCGCGTTCCTCTGCCTGCAGCACTGCCGTCACGATGTCGGCATGCTCGGACGAGAACGTCTCGAGCTGTCCCGCGCGGCTCACTGCCTTGATCTCAACCTGCATCGTCGCTGTCCGCGCTCACCAGTTGGTGATGTCCGCGCCGTCGTCCGTACCACCCGGCTGTCCATCGCGGCCGAACGAGAACAGGTCGTACTCGCCATGCTCGCCCGGGCTCCGGTACTGGTACGGACGGCCCCACGGGTCGTTCGGCAGCGCCTTGGAGAGATAGGGACCATCCCACTTGGGTTCGCTGCCGGGCCGGGCGTTCAGCGCCGCCAGCCCCTGCTCCGTGGTCGGATAGCGGCCGACGTCCAGACGATACTGGTCCAGCGCCTTGGCGATCGCCTCGATCTGGGTACGTGCGGTCTTGACCTCGGACTTGCCGATCTGGCTGAAGTACTTCGGACCGACGTAACCGGCGAGCAGCCCGAGGATGACCATCACGACCAGCAGTTCCAGCAGCGTGAAACCGCGATCGCGGGGCCGGGCGTGCATGATCGACCGGGTGCGGCCCGGCGACGTCGGGGGAATGCGGAAGCTCATCTGGATCTGGTGGACTCTGTGGCGATGTTCACTTGACGGCTGAATCGGCGGCGTGGCGCGCCTTTGCCTGCCGCCGGGGGAATTAGGTTATCGCCCCGGCATATGACCGGGTTGTTAATCTCACGGGCCGGACGGCGACGATTTCGCTCGATACCCCTCCGGAAACCGGTACCAGGCGCGTCTGCAGTCCTCGCGCGGATATCCTACGACGCACTATTAGCGGGTCGGGGCCCGGCGAGCTTTAGGGCGGGCCTTCCGTCTTCGGGCAGGCGCACCCAGTCTACCCGTCGCCGCGGCGCCCGGGTGTTCCGGCCGGCCGCCTGCAGGTGCCCGGCGATCGCCGCATCGCCCCGCCCTTTTCCGGTCGTCCAGCAGCGGTGTCGGCGGGCGCGATCGTTGCGTCACGCCTGTCAGGCGGGAGAGTCCCGGGCGTGCGCGATACTGTCGATGCTGTCTCGCAGGTGCACCATGCCAATGGCGGACCCGCTGCCGGATCGGCCGCGATGGGCGCGGCGCACGATCAGCCGTCATCGTTCGGGTCCATCCTTCATTCAGGGTCACGGACGGAGATGAACGATGGATCGCCTGGTCATGATCGAACTGCTGGTCGACGACGCGCTGCTGCGAGCGACCGAGGGCCGAGGGTTGTCACGTCTTGTAGACATGCTGCGCAACGGGTTTCGCGGCTACGCCGCGCTGAGCGACGAGGACCTGCTCGACGAGATCGAGATCCACGGCCTCGCGTCGGTCGCGGAAGACGACGGCGACCAGGACCTGTCGGAATACGACAGCGAGGAGATCGCGGACATGCGCGAGTTCTCGGTCGAGGACGACCGGTTCGGCTGAAGGCTGCGCACGCAGGTACCCCTTGCGTAGCGGACGGGCTTCACCCGCCGCAGCGCGCAAGCTGGGTCAGCCCCTTCGCTTCAGGATGACGCCGAGCAATGCGCAGCCACCGACAAGGAGCCAGGCCATGGGGATCGGTACGTTCGCGGAGGCAGGAATCAGGTCCAGTTCCAGCACCGGAGCGCCCGGCGAAGTGCGGCTGTTGTAGCGGGCCGCGCTGCTGGTGGTCTCATCCCCGATCAGGATCCAGCCCAGGTTCTGGGAGGGAGCCGACAGCCAGAGGTTCACGTCGGCGACCATGCCCGGGCCCGACCATACCTGCGTCGAGTTGGAGACGCCGACGACCGATGAGGCACTGGCCGGGCCGGCGACGAAATCCCCTCCTGGCGTCCCCCACGGCGTCCCGCTTCCGAAGAACCGGAACTGCCAGGTGGCGTCCTCGGCTGATGCCTTGAAGCCTGTGCCGCCGATACCGGCACTCGAAGTTCCCTCGCCCCAGGAGGCGGTGACACGGTACATGTCGACGGGACGGCCTATGCCGAACTTGGTCATCGACATGAACAGGCGCAGGCGTGCGCCTACCACCACATGTCCCGCAGGAACCTGCGACAGGTCGAAGCGCAGCAGTGCGCGCCGGTTGACGCCACCGTTCGTCTGTCCTACCCACAGGTGAGGGCCGGCTCCATCCGACAGGCTGCCCGATTCGCTGAACAGGCTGTTGTCGGATGTTGCCGGCAGTACCACGGTGGTGGCGGCCTGCGCCGCCATGCAGCACGCGCCAAGCAGCGCGCCCGTGGCGAGTCGCAGGACCGCCGGGTGCATCAGCCCACCTTGCGGCGACGGCTGAGCCAGGCCATGCCAGCCAGCCCACCCGCCAGCAGCAGCGCCGCCGGCGGCAGCGGGACGACCGCGGTGGACAGGGAGAGATCGTCGAGCACCACGCCGGTGCCGCTGAAGGATAGCCCCTCGATCTCGCCGAAGCCACGCCCGATCGCGAGGTACATGCCTGCGTTCTCGCCGTTCGGCGTGTCGATCGTCACTTCGTGGGACTCGAGGAGGACCCCGCCAGCGCCGAACGCGGAGATCGTGACCTTGCCATTCGGGGAGAACACGTTGACGAAGGCACCGGCGGTGGCCACCGCGCCGAAGTTGAACAGCATCGTGCCGGCCGAAACCGGCTCGAAGAACGAACCCAGGCCGGCGAACACCTTTCCGGCGCCCCAGATGCCGTTGCCGCCGACGTCGGCGATGAACGCACCGAGCGTCGAGGAGCTGCCGGAGAAGGTGACGCCCGGCGCGACCACTTCCGGGCCGGTGGTGACGAAGCCATCGTAGCCGTCGAAGGTGACGATCGTGGACGGCGTCGGGACCGGTGCGGTCCAGAGCAGTGCGTGGGAGCTGCCGGCGCCGGCCATCAGGCCGAAGCCGGCGAGCGCTGCAACGAGGGTATTGCTTTTCATCGAACGATTCCTTGTGTGTAGGTTGTGCATCCGGTGGCAACCGGGCGGCCGATCTGCCCGCCGGTTGCCGCCACTTCCGGGGGTCAGGTACCGATCACGCCACCGTCGTCCTTGGTGATCAGGACGGTCGAGGAGCGCGGCTTGGCCAGCGCCACGCCAGTGGCTCCGTTGGCGGCGTTGTCGGGCCATGCGCTCTTCGAGGTGAAGGTGCCGCTCCAGTCCTCGCCCGGATGCTGGATGTTGATCCACATCGCCTTGCCGTCCGGCGTGGTGATGACACCGGTGACTTCGCAGTTGGGCGGGCTGCTGAGGAAGCGATAGGTCTTGCCGTTGGACGGGTCGATCGCGCTCATCGTGTTGGCGCCGATGTTGACCCAGTCGCCCAGCGCGTCGCCCTGCTGGTCGGTCTGCACCCACAGGCGGCCGTTCGCGTCGAACCAGAGTCCGTCGGGCGCACCGTAGTCCGAGGAACCCGGGATGCCCGAATCGTTGATGTTGCCCTGCAGGTTCGGCGCTGCGCTCAGCGAGTCGCCGGCGAGGACGAAGATGTCCCACTCGAACGTGGTCGCGGCGACGTCGTTGCTGGTCTCGCGCCAGCGGATGATGTGGCCGTAGCGGTTGTCCGGACGCGGGTTCGCCGCATCGACCGGGGGACGGGCACTGCCGCCGCCAGTGGTGCCAGCCGGGCTGTTGCTGCTCGGCGGGTTGGTGCCGCGGCGGGTGTTGTTGGTCAGCGTGCAGTACACCTCGCGGGTGGTCGGATGCACGGCGATCCACTCCGGACGGTCCATCATCGTCGCACCGACGCGATCGGCCGCCTGGCGGGCACGGATCACCACGTCGCCCTGGTCGGCCCAGCCGTTCGCCGGGCCGAGGCCATTGGCGTTCGTGGGGTCGTACACCAGCGGCAGCCAGTTGCCCGTGCCGTCCGAGTTGAACTTGGCGACGTAGAGCGTGCCGGCGTCGAGCAGGTTGCGGTTCGCGCCGCGATTGGTCGGGTTGAACAGACCGCTGCAGACGAACTTGTAGATGTAGTCGTTGCGCTCGTCGTCGCCGGAGTAGACGACGACCTTGTTGTCCGCGCCGACGACCACGGCTGCGCTCTCGTGCTTGAACCGGCCCAGCGCAGTGCGCTTGACCGGCACGCTCGCCGGGTTGAACGGATCGATCTCGACGACCCAGCCGAAGCGGTTCGGCTCGTTCGGGGTGGCCCGGATGTCGAAGCGCGGATCGGTCAGGTGCCAGCGATAGCCGAAGCCACCCGCGGAGATGCCGTAGCGGCGCTCGAGGTCGGTCAGCGCGGCGCCGCCGGTCAGCGGCGTGGTCGTGCCGAAGTAGCCGTTGAAGTTCTCCTCGCAGGTCAGGTAGGTGCCCCAGGGCGTGTAGCCGTGGGCACAGTTGTTGGCGGTGCCGAGCACGTTCTCGCCGGCCGGATCCGCAGCGGTGACCATGCGCGGGTGGCCCTTGGCGGGACCGGAGATCTTCATCGGCGTGTTCGCGGTGATGCGGCGGGCGAACGGAGACGGCCGCACGACGCCCCAGGTGCCGCCGACCTTGCGCACTTCGATCACCGACACGCCGTGGGCGGCCTGCGACGTACGGGTCATGGCGGCGGTCTGGGTGACCGTGCCGATGCTGGTCGAGTTGTGGAGGATGCCCTCGTCCGTGTACTCGTGGTTGATCGCCAGCAGGCCGCGCTCGTTCGAGAAGCCGCCCGCGCCACTGGTCGGGAACGGGAAGAAGTGCATGCCGTCATGGTGCATGCCCGCACGACGCAGCTGCTCGGCTTCGGTCATCGGCGCGTTCGGCACGAACGCGGAACCGCTGCTGATCGGGTCGCCCCAGGCGTAGAACGTCTTCGCCGTGTAGCCCGGCGGAACCGTGACCGCATCGGTCACCGGTGCCGTGTCTGCGGCGAGCTGGGTGAAGCCGATGCCGCCGACCGGCGGCGGCGCCGCATGGGCTGCCTTCATCGACAACGGCAGCGCGGACATCGACATCGCTGCGCCGCCGGCGGTGAACTTCAGGAACCGGCGCCGTCCGGGCGCGACCTGATCGATTACATCGAGGATGCTTTCGTTCGTCGTCGGATTGAGGGTGGTTTCGTTCTCGGGATGCAGAGGCATCGCTGGCGCTCCATGCTGGCGGGTGGACAGGTACGCCCCGGGGCGGGGCGGCGCCGGGGTCCGGGGAAGCCCGCACCGACGCAGGGCGACACTACGTTCCCGGGATTACAGCCAGATGTGCATGTGATGACAGCGCCGGCCACAAGCCGGGCCATGCACCGTGCCACCGCCACGAACGGCGGCTGGAGATGACATTGGCGAGTGCCGGAATCGGCTCCGGATGGTCCGATCGGACTATTCGCCTCGCGCATCGGCCTGCGGAATCGCCCCCGGACGCGTAGTGATATCGTCGCGAGCGGATACAATCATCGTGCGCCGCACAATCAGGAGGCCCAACTTGCAGAGATCCACCCTGGCACGCCATCACCCGACGCGGACGTCCCTGCTCGCGATCTGCGCCCTGTCGATCGCCAGCGCCTGGCCGTCGACAGCGCAGGCCCAGAAGTACCCGGAGAAGCCGATCCGCCTCGTCGTACCGTTCGCCCCCGGTGGCGGCGCGGACATCTTCGGCCGGCTGGTGGCACAGCGCCTGACCGAGACGCTCGGCACCATGGTGGTCGAGAACCGGCCGGGCGCCGGCAGCACGGTCGGCATCGAATTCGTGGCGAAGGCCCCAGCGGACGGCTACACCCTGCTGCTGTCCTCCGCGGCGTTCAGCGCGGCAGCGGCCCTGTATCCGAAGCTGGGCTACGATCCGGTCAAGGACTTCGCGCCGATCTCGGTGGTCACCACGGTGCCGCTGGTGGTGGTCACCCACCCCGCCCTGCCGGTAAAGACCGTGCTCGACCTGGTCCGCCTCGCGAAGGCCAAGCCCGGTGAACTGCTCTACTCGACCGCCGGCCCGGGCAGCCTGATCCACCTGGCCGGCGAATCGTTCATGTCGGCCACGCAGACCCGCCTCACCCAGGTGCCGTACAAGGGCGGCGGTCAGGCGATGACGGGGGTGCTGACCGGCGAGACACAGGTGATGTTCGCCACCATCGAGACCGTGATGGCGCAGATCCGGGCCGGGAAGTTGCGTGCCGTGGCGATGACCACGGCGGAGCGTTCGCCGGCGTTGCCGAACGTGCCCACCGTCGGCGAGCAGGGCCTCAAGGGCTACGAGGCGCAGGGCTGGTTCGCGCTGTTCGCCCCGGCCGGCACCTCGCCCGACATCGTCAACCGGATCCAGTCTGAGATCGCGCGAGCGATGAAGGTACCGGAATTCCGCGAGCGCTTCCTGAACGAAGGCGCGGTGCCGGTCGGCGGCACGCCGGCCCAGCTCGACAAGCTGGTGCGCAGCGAGATCGCCATGTGGTCGCGGCTGGTGAAGGAAGCACGGATCAAGGTCGACTGATGAGCAGGACCGTCGACGCCCTCGCCGCCCACGCCTCGCGCACCCGCTGGGGCGACCTGCCGCCGGCGGTGCAGCACCATGCACGGCTGGTGCTGCTCGACACGATCGGGGTGATGCTCGCCGGCTCGCTGCAGCCGGAAGTCGTGCAGCTTCGCCGGGCGCTGCTCGCGCGCGGCACGGTCGATGGCGAGGCGACGCTGGTCTGCTCGCCGCCGGTGCGCACCGACGTGCGCACCGCCGCGCTGCTCAACGGCATCGCCGGGCGATCGGTCGAGCTGTGCGAGGGACATCGCTTCGTGTCCTGCCAGGCCGGGGTGCAGGTGCTGCCCGCAGTGCTCTCGGTCGGGGAGCGGATGCGCAGTTCCGGGGCCGAACTGCTGACCGCACTGGTGGTCGGCTACGACGTCGGCGTGCGCCTGGGCGCCGGCCTGGTGGCGCGGCCGCGTGCGCACCAGAACGGGCAGACCGCGATGCTCGGTGCGATCGCCGCCGGCGCACGGCTGCGCGGGCTGGATGCCGCCGGCATCGGGCGCGCGATGCGCATCGGCGCCCCGCTCGTGCTCGTGCCGTCCTACTCGCATACCGTGGCGGGCGCGACCGCGCTGAACGTTGCCGGCGGCATGAGCGGCTTCAACGGCACGCTCGCGGCCGAGCTCGTCGCCGCCGGCTTCACCGGCCGCGACGGTGCCGTCGAGGAGGCGCTCGCCGAACTCGTCGGCGACGGCTTCGATCCCGCCCCCGTGACCGAGGAACTCGGGACCCGCTGGGAGATCACGCGCAACCACTTCCGGCTGCGCGCCTGCTGCAATCCGATCTATTCCGCGCTCGATGCGCTTGAAGCCGCCCTCGCCGACCTCTCGCCGAAGCCCGCCGAGGTGGCGCGCATCGATGTCGAGACCTATGCGTTCGCATCCGTCATGAACGACCCGTCGCCGGCGAACTACTTCGCGTCGAAGTACTCGCTGCCGCACGCGGCTGCGGCACTGGTGCTGCTCGGACACGCTGGATACCAGGCGTTCACCGCCGACAAGGTCGCCAACCCGGCGTTCGCGGCGCTGCGGCAGAAGGTGTCGATCCGCGAGGATCCGGCGTTCAGCGCCGCAGTGCCGCGCCTGAAGCCGGCCCGCGTCACCCTGACCCTCGTCGACGGGCGCAGCAGCACGCACGTGGTCGAAAGTGCGCGCGGGGACTTCCAGAACCCGCATCCGGAGTCGGCGCTGCGCGCCAAGTTCCGGGAACTCGCCGGCCTCGTGCTGTCGAGCGACGGCGTGTCGAAGCTGGAGGCTGCCGTCGACCGCGCACACGAGTGGCGCGACACCGACGAGATGTTCGGCGTGATCCGGACCTACGGCGCCGGCTGACCTGCCTGCGCGCGCGCATGGCGCGCCTGCTCGCGATCGACATCGTCGTCGAGGACGTCGAGCAACGTCGATATCCAGCGCGATGGCAGTGCCTCGCCGATGAAGACGAGCCGCGTGCGCCGATCGTCGGACGGCCATCGGTCGAGCCACTCGGGCGGATGGAATACATGCTGGACACCGTGCAGCACCGCCGGCCGCCCGGGCCTTTCCACGACGTCGACGATGCCCTTGACCCGCAGCAGGCGGTCGCCGCAGTGCTCCATCAGGCCTTCCAGGAACAGCGGCAGGGTCAGCGCATGCACCGGTCGGTCGCGCACGAGGCACCATGACACGATACCCGGATCGTGCAACCCGGCGTGCGCATCGGCACCGGGACCGGCGATCGCGGGCGCCCGCACTTCGTCCAGCCGGAAGTACCCGCGGGCGGCCGCCGCGCGTCGGTCGTTGCCGACACCGAACAGTTCCGCCGCGCCGATCGCGCCGTGCGCAACGCGCTGCCGAGTCGCGCCGGGGTTGAGCCGTTGCAGCCGGGCATCGAGCGCGTCGGTACCGGCAACCAGGTCGCCCTTGGTCAGCAGGAGGCGATCGGCGACCGCGACCTGCCGTACCGACTGGCGATGCCGGTCGAGCGTCGCCGCGCCGAGGAGTGCATCGACGGTGGTGACCACCTCGCCCAGCGCGTAAAGGCCGGCCAGGTCCCGGTCGATCATCAGCGCCTGCAGGATGGCTGCCGGGTCGGCCAGGCCCGAGGTCTCGATCAGGACCCGCTCGAACGGCGGCAGCAGGCCGTCGGCGCGCCGCCGCGCCATGTCGCGCAGGGTCATCACAAGGTCGCTGCGCACCTTGCAGCACAGGCAACCGGTGGTCAGCTCGATGAAGTTCTCGTCGCTCGATTCCACGAGGTCATGGTCGATCCCGATCTCGCCGAACTCGTTGATGATCACCGCCGTGCGGCCCATCGCCGGGTCGCGCAGCAGGTGCCTGAGCAGGGTCGTCTTGCCGCTGCCCAGGAACCCGGTGATCACCGAGACCGGCGTCGGCGCGCTCATCACTGCATGCTCCTGCCGGCACCGGTGCCGATGCGGACCCGGGACACCGCCGACACGCCGAGCGACTCGCGCAGGCTGCGCAGCAGCCCGAGCGTCGACGCGCACGGCTTGTGCCTGATCGCCTGCCCGCCGGCCGGTGCGTGGTCGGCGTCGGACGCGCTCCACACCAGCCACCAGCGGAACGGCCCTTCGTCCGGCCCTGCCTCGCGTACCGTCAGGTGCAGGTTGCCAGGCAGCGCGAGCCTCGCCTGCAACGGCGCTTCGGACACGGCCTGCAGCGTCGCCTCGGACTGCCACAGTTCAAGGCTGGTGCGCAGCAGGCAGTCGAGCTGTTCGGCGGTCATGGAGCCCTTCGTGGCCGTGGCTGTGGCTGGTTCAGCGTCGGGCCGGCAGGCCCGCCCCGGCCAGCAGCGCCGGGTCCAGCCTGCGCTTCAGGAACTTCCCGTCGCCCATTTCCGCGGTGAAACGGCCTTCTTCCACCACCACCTTGCCGCGCGCGACGGTGAGCACGGGCCAGGCATGGACCTCGTGGCCTTCCCACGGCGTGTAGTCGGATTCATGCAGGAACTCGTTGCGCACCGTGCGCCGCAGCGCCGGGTCGAGCACCGTGATGTCCGCATCGCTGCCGGGCGCGAGCGCACCCTTGCGCGGATACAGGCCCATCAGCCGCGCCGCGTTGGTCGATGTGAGGTCGACGAACTTCTCGAGCGACCAGCCGCGCTTGCCCACCATCTCGGTGTACATCACCGCGAGCCTCGGCTCGACGCCGGAGTTGCCGCCGGTGGTATCGTCGAAGCGGCTGCCCTGGACCTTGGTCGCCAGCGAACAGCAGAGCTCGTCGGTGGCCACCGTCTGCAGCGAGCCGTCCGTCGCGCCGTTCCACAGCGCCTGCTGGTCGGCCTGCGACTTCAGCGACGGATACGTGTGGTACATCTGTCCGTTCGGTCGCAGGTAGTCGTCGGCGTTGAACATCATGTACTGGTGCAGCGTCTCGCCATAGACCGGGCTGCCCCTCGTGCGCGCCTCGCGGATCGCCTCGACCCCGGTGGCCGCGCTGACATGCATGAAGTAGATCGCCGCCTTGCCCGGCACGCTCTCGGCGAGCCGTATCACGCGCCGGAACGAAAGGTCCTCGGACAGCGTGTTGTGCACCTCCGGCAGGTAGCGGAAGTGGGTGCGGCCCTCGCGGATCAGCTTCTCGTACATGTGCATGACGATGTCGTTGTCCTCGCCATGCATCACGCACATGCCGCCTTCCTTCGCCACCACCTGGAACACCTCCCAGATGTCGCCGAAGTCGACCATGCGCCCCTTGCGGCTGGGCGTGATGTCGGTGGTGAAGATCTTGATCGTCGGATAGCCGTCCCGGATCGCCTCGGCGATCTGTCCGAACAGCTCGGGCGGAAGCTGGCCCTCGACCATCAGGTGGTAGCTGTAGTCGCAGAAGCACTTGCCGACCCAGTCCTGGTCGCGCCGGGCGATCGCCTGCGGCAGCGTGTTGCCGTGGGTCCAGCGCACGAAGTCGATGAGCGTCGTGGTGCCGCCGTGCAGGGCCGCGCGGCTCACCGTCTCCGGCGGGTCGGAGAAGCCCGCGGTGCCGTCGGGGTTGGGCACGTGCCACAGGCAGTGCACGTGCGGGTCGACGCCGCCCGGCATGACGATGCGGTCGCCGGCATCGATCAGGCGCTGCGTGGTGCCGGCGCCGTAGGTGCCCGCGCTGGCCACGGCGACGATCTGCTCGCCCTGGATCGCCACGTCGAAGGCACCGGTACCCATCGGCGTGACCACCTTGTTTCCCCGGATCACCAGGTCGAGCATCGCGTCTGTCTCCTTGTCGTTGTCGTATGCCGCACCCTACTCGCTCTTGATCCCGGCGGCCTTGATCACCTTGCCCAGCCGATCGATCTGCGAGCGGATGAAACGGTCGAACTCCTCCGGCGTGCTCGACTTCGGATCGGTGCCGAGGTTCTGCAGGCGCTCGCGCACGTCGGGCAGCTGGACGATGCGCGCCACCTCCTTCGACACCTGGTTGATCACCGGCCGCGGTGCCTTCGCATTGCCGAGCAGGCCGAACCACTGGTCGAATTCGTGGCCGGGCAACCCCTCGCCCACCGTCGGCAGGTTCGGGAACATCGGCGAACGCTTCGGCGTGCTGACGCCCAGCGCGATGACCCGGCCATCGCGGATGAACGGCGCCGCGACCCCCAGCGAAAGCCAGGTGAAGCCGATGCGGCCGCTCATCACGTCGTTCATCGCCTCCAGCGGCCCCTTGTACGGGATGTACGGTGCGTTGATGCCGGCTTCCAGGTTGAACATCTCGCCGTTGATGTGCGCGCCGCTGCCGACGCCGGCCGAGCCGTAGCTGATCTGCCCGGGCTTCGCCTTCGCGGCCGCGATCAGCTCCTTCACCGACTTCACGCCGAGTTCCTTGCTGGCGGCGAGCACGTGCGCCCCGGTGACGACCTGCGAGATGCCGGCGAAGTCGCGCATGGTGTCGTACGGCAGCTTGGAGAACAGCGTCGCGCTGATCGCATGCTGGGCGGACACCATCAGCATCGTGTGGCCATCCGGGTTCGCGTTGATCATGGTCTGCGACGCCACCACGCCACCGCCGCTCGGGCGGTTGTCGACCACCACCTGCTGGCCCCAGGTCTCGGTCATCTTCTGCCCGACGGTGCGTGCCAGGATGTCGGTCAAGCTGCCCGGCGCGAAGCCGACCAGCAGGCGCATCGGCTGCACCGGGAACTTCGCGGATTCCGCCGCGAGCGCGGCGCCGCTGCCGGCGGTGAGCACGGATGCGAGCCCGGATGCGAGAGCCGTCGCGAGCAGCGGCAGGCGCGCGGCCGACAGGCCCTTGCGCGGGGTGGCACCGGGGGCCGCGGGCATCGAGCCGATCGGGGTGTGGCTGGACATGGGTGGAGGCTCCGGAGGCTGTGGGGAGGAGTGGCGAGTGTAGCGCCGCGTCACTGCACGGGAATGTCGATGCCGATGCCGCGCCGGGCAGCCTGGTCGAGCAGGACCGCGGCGACGGCCAGGTCTTCCAGCCCGAGCCCGTGCGACTCGAACAGCGTGATCTCGTCCGGGCTGCCGCGCCCCGGCGCGCGTCCGCCGACCACGTCGGACAGCGGCACCACGCGGCTCCAGTCGAAGCCGGGGATGGCGATCAGGTCCCCGCTCTCCAGCCGGGCGACATCCACGTCGTCGGCGACGATGCGCGCCGCACGATCGACGGCCAGCGCATCGAGTTCCCGCTTCTCGGCGAAGTTCGACCCGGCGGCATTCACGTGCACCCCCGCCGGCAGCCACGCACCGTCGAACAGCGGCAGCTTCGAACCCGTGATCGTGGTCACCACGTCGGACTCGCGCACCGCCGCTTCGACGTCGGTCACCGGGAGCAGCCGGGGCGCGCCGGCGCCGAGCACCTGGCCCATCTCGGCGATGAACGAGGCGACCCGCGCCTCGGATCGGCTGATCACGTTCACCCGCTCGAGCGACGGCAGCACCAGCCGGATCGCCTCGAGCTGCGCACGCGCCTGCCAGCCCGCCCCGAACAGCGTCATCACCCGGCTGTCGGGGCGTGCCATGAAGCGGGTCGCGACGCCGCTCGCCGCGCCGGTCCGGATCTGCGCGAGCAGCTCGGCTTCGAGCACCCCCACCAGCGCGCCGGTCGAGATGCGCCAGCACAGCACCTGGAAGCTGGAGCCGACGGTGATGTCCTGGCGCACGATCGGGTAGACCTTCATCGCCATCAGGTCGAGCGCGCTCGAGATCGCGCCCATCGCGTTGACCGTCACGCCCTTCAGCGCGCCGCGGTTGCGCGGCACGTTGACTGCCTCGCCGATCGATACGTCGCGGAAGCACTGCTCGACCGCGGGCAGCGCGTCGGCCATGGTGAGCAGTTCGCGCACATGCGCTTCCTTGAGCAGGGTGGCCATCGGGTTGCCTTGTCTTGTTGTAATCCAGGGGGGAGAATAACGAAAAAACAAGGCCACCCGGCGGCTGGAGGAGATCCGCGATGCACATTCGCCTGGAAGCGATGGCCCACCCGCGAGGCACCGCGCGCGGATGCCGGGACGCCCTGCTCGCCCTTCCGTTCCTCGCGCCCTCGCTTGCGCCATCGACCGCGGCGGCACAGGCCTTCCCCGAGCGTCCGATCCGCATCATCGTGCCCTACCTCGCGGGGGGCGGCGTCGATGCGGCCGCGCGCCTGGTCGGCCAGCGCCTGGGGGAACTGCTGGGCCAGCCGGTGCTGGTCGACAACCGGCCCGGTGCGGCGACGAACATCGGCTCCGAAGCGGTCGCACGCGCGAAGCCCGATGGATACACGCTGCTCCTCGCAAACTCCTCCCAGGTGGCCAACGTGAGCATCTATCCGAAGATGCCCTACGACCTGATGAAGGACCTGTCGCCGGTCACCCTGCTCGGCATCACGCCGATCGTGCTGGTGGTGCACCCGTCGCTGCCGGTGCGCAGCGTGAAGGAACTGGTCGCGCTGGCGAAGGCGCGGCCCGGGGAGCTCACCTATGCCTCCGCCGGCATCGGCAGTCCGACGCATGTGTCGCCGGAACTCTTCCGCTCGATGACCGGCACCGACATGGTCCACGTGCCGTACAAGGGCGGCAGCCAGGCCGTGACCGACCTGCTCGGCGGCCGGGTCACCCTGTACTTCGCCGCCACGCCGACCGCGTTCCCGCTGGTGCGCAGCGGCAAGCTGCGCGCGCTCGGCGTCACCAGTCCGAAACGGTACCCAGGGGCGCCGGACATCCCGGCGATCGCCGAGTCCATCCCCGGTTACGAACTGGTCGGCTGGTTCGCGACGCTGGCGCCGGCCCGTACCCCGGTGGAGATCGTCGGCACGCTGCACGAGGCGACCGCGCGCGCGCTGAAGACGCCTGAGCTGGTGAAGCGGCTGGCCGAGCAGGGCATCGAGCCGTCGGGCGCGGGGCCGTCCGAACTGGCCGCCTTCCTGCGCCGGGAAGTCGCGAAATACGAGCAGATCGTACGCGCGGCGAACATCCGGCCCGAGTAGCGCGCACTGCCGCCGCGCGCGACCGTCAGGCGAAGCCGAACAGCCGCGCGGGGTTGTGCCAGAGTACCTTCGCGCGATCCGCGGCATCCGGCACCCAGCGCTTCAGGCAGGCCAGCGCAGGCCCGTAGTCCATGCGCTCGTCCATGCGCACGAACGGCCAGTCGGAACCCCAGACACAGCGGTCGAGCGTGAAGGCGTCGATCGCCGCGGCGATGAACGGATCGACATCGTCCCAGGGAAAGCAGCCCTGGACCGAGGACCTGAACGGCCCCGAGAGCTTGATCACATGGCCTTCGCGGCCCATGTCGAGCAGCGCCTGGAATCCCGGCTGCGCCACCCCTGCAGCGACCGATGGCCTTCCGAAATGATCGAACATCAGGCGCACGCCTGCGGCACGCAGGATCGGCGCGGCCGCCACCAGTTCGTCCTTCTGCACCTGCACCTGGACGAACAGGTTGCGCGCCTTCATCGCCGCCAGCAGGTGCGCAGCGCCGGGTTCGGTCAACGGTCGCAGCCCGTGGTTGAACAGGTTGAACCGGATGCCCACCACCCCGGCCTCGGCGAGCGCGTCGAGTTCGCGGTCGGTGATGCGCGCATCGGCGATGCCGATGCCCTTCAGGCGCCCGCGGGAGGCGGCGATCGCCTCGAGCATGCAACGGTTGTCCGGCCCATAGGGCCCGGCGCCGACCAGCAGCCCGTGGCTGAACCCGTGGGCATCGAGGACCGCGAGGAACTGGGCAGCGGTCCCCTCCTGGCTCGGATGAGGCTGGTAGACGGCATCCGCGATCGACGGCCGTCCCTTGCAGAAGATGTGCGCGTGGCAATCCGCGGCACGTTCCGGGTCAGGCATCGGGCGTCGCTTTCGTGCAGGGGATACGTGCGGGGGTGGGGTGGCTGATGGGACTCGAACCCACGACAACCGGAATCACAATCCGGGACTCTACCAGCTGAGCTACAGCCACCACTGACCTGCCAAGTCGCCGAGTATAACGACCGTTCGGCTTCGATGCGACCATCGGGCGACGGTTTATGCCGGCTGCACGGACGACGCCCCGGGCCGGGACGGCACCACCGGCGTGCATGCTGGCGTGCCCGGCGCGACTCGAACGCGCAACCGCCGGCTTAGAAGGCCGGTGCTCTATCCGGTTGAGCTACGGGCACCCGAAGCTGCCGATTCTACGCGACTGGCCGCCCGGCGCCCTGCCCCCGCTCGTCGGATCGGGCGCAGTCCTTGCTCCTGCCCCGGTTGCGGGCGAATTCACTTCATGCTATCAAGCCCGTTTGCTTTTCTACTGGTTGGCGTTGTCAGGCGAGAAACGGCCCCGGCAACGCCCTCGTGACTCCCGGAGGGATCATGGCGGTCGATTTCCAGAACAAGGTTGCTCCTTACAAGCCGAAGAAGGACGAGGAGTACATGAACCCGAAGCAGCTCGACCACTTCCGCAAGATCCTCGCGGGCGTGAAGAGCGAGCTGTCGCACGACATCGACCGGACCGTCCAGATGATGCAGGACGAAGCGACGATCTTCGCCGACCCGAACGACCGGGCCAGCCAGGAATCCGACATGGCGCTGGAGCTGCGCAACCGGGACCGCGAGCGCAAGCTGATCAAGAAGATCGACGAGACCATCGCCCGCATCGACGCCGGCGACTACGGCTACTGCGAGAGCTGCGGCATCGAGATCGGCCTCAAGCGGCTCGAGGCACGACCCACGGCCACCCTCTGCATCGACTGCAAGACGCTGGACGAGATGCGCGAGCGCCAGATCGCGAAGTAACGGGGCGCGATCGCCCGCGTGCCGTGGCGCGAGAACGCCGCGGCAGCAGGGGCGGATGGACGAAAAAAAAGCCGGGCGATCGCCCGGCTTTCTTCATTGCGGCGCCGGCGGTCAGGCCGCCGGTGCGTCCGCCGCAGCTGCCTTCATGCTCAGCCGCAGGCGCCCCTTCTCGTCGGCCTCGAGCACCTTCACGCGCACCGACTGCCCTTCCTTCAGGTGGTCGGAGACGTTGGCGACGCGCTCGTTGGCGATCTGCGAGATGTGCAGCAGGCCGTCCTTGCCCGGAAGCACGCTGACGATCGCACCGAAGTCGAGGAGCTTGAGGACCGTGCCCTCGTAGATGCGGCCCACCTCGACGTCCGCCGTGATTTCCTCGATGCGCTTCTTGGCCAGGGCGCTGCCCTCTGCCGAGACGCTGGCGATGGTCACGGTGCCGTCTTCGCCGATGTCGATCGAGGTACCGGTCTCTTCGGTCAGCGCACGGATCACCGCGCCGCCCTTGCCGATCACGTCGCGGATCTTCTCCGGCTTGATCTTCATCGTGATCATGCGCGGGGCGAAGTTGGAGATCTCTTCGCGCGCGGTCGACATCGAGTCGCGCATGGCGGCCAGGATGTGCATCCGCGCCTCGCGCGCCTGGTGCAGCGCGACGTTCATGATCTCCTTGGTGATGCCCTGGATCTTGATGTCCATCTGCAGGGCCGTCACGCCGCCCGTGGTGCCAGCCACCTTGAAGTCCATGTCGCCGAGGTGGTCCTCGTCGCCCAGGATGTCGGTCAGCACCGCGAAGCGGTTGCCTTCCTTGATCAGGCCCATCGCGATGCCCGCGACATGCGACTTGACCGGCACGCCGGCATCCATCAGCGCGAGGCAGCCGCCGCACACGGACGCCATCGAGCTGGAGCCGTTCGACTCGGTGATCTCGGACACCACGCGGAACGAGTACGCGAACTCTTCCGGCGTCGGCAGCACGGCGAGCAGCGCCCGCTTGGCCAGCCGGCCGTGGCCGATCTCGCGCCGCTTCGGCGAACCCACGCGGCCGGTCTCGCCGGTCGCATAGGGCGGCATGTTGTAGTTCATCATGAAGCGGTCGTGGTACTCGCCCTGCAGCGCGTCGATGATCTGCTCGTCGCGCGAGGTGCCGAGGGTGGCGACCACCAGGGCCTGGGTCTCGCCGCGGGTGAACAGCGCCGAGCCGTGGGCGCGCGGCAGCAGCCCGGTGCGGATGTTGATCGGGCGCACGGTGCGGGTGTCGCGGCCGTCGATGCGCGGCTCGCCCGACAGCACCTGGTTGCGCACGATGCCCGACTCGATGTCGCCGAAGATGCCCTTGAGCATCTGCGAGGACGGTGCATCCGGGCCTTCCGACAGCGCCGCGATGGTCTTGTCGCGGATCGAATACACGAGCTTGGAGCGCGTCTGCTTCTCGCGGATCGCATAGGCTGCGCGCAGGTCGCCTTCGACCATGCCGCGCATGCGGGCGACCAGCGCCTCGTCCTTGGCCGGCGGGGTCCAGTCCCACAGCGGCTTGCCGGCTTCGTCGGCCAGTTCGTTGATCGCATCGATGACCTGCTGCATCTGCTGGTGGCCGTAGACCACCGCGCCGAGCATCACGTCTTCGCTCAGTTCCAGCGCTTCCGACTCGACCATCAGCACGGCCTGCGCGGTGCCGGCGACCACCAGGTTGAGTTGCGAGGTCTTCAGTTCGGTCAGCGTCGGGTTCAGCAGGTATTCGCCGTTGGCATAGCCGACGCGCGCGGCGCCGATCGGGCCTTCGAACGGGATGCCGGAGATCGCCAGCGCCGCCGAGGTGCCGATCATCGACAGGATGTCGGAGTCGACTTCACTGTTCGACGACATCACGGTCGCGACGACCTGGACTTCATTGAAGAAACCCTCGGGAAAGAGAGGGC
>JAJTHE010000169.1 GCA_021298815.1 Betaproteobacteria bacterium
CTCTTCCTGCGTCATGTTGCGGATGTCCGGCTCTTCCTTGTCGGTGCCACCGCCGCCCGACGCGCAGGTCTTGATGATATCGCAGCCTGCAAGCATATTCGTGCGCGCCAGCTTGCGCAGTTCCCACGGGCCGTCGGCCGTCTGGAAGCCCACGCGCAGCGCGGCACGCGGCTGGATCAGGTCGAGGTGGGAACCGGTGATCGAGGTGAACGCGGCCACCAGCATGCGCGGCCCCTCGAGGATGCCGGCGTCGAACGCGTCGCGGATCGCGCAGGCCTCGTTGACCAGCAGGCCGCGGCTCGCCGCCAGCCCCATGTCGCGCAGCGTGGTGAAGCCCATGTCGAAGCAGAGCTGGGCATGGAACACGCCGTACATCTGCTGCAGCTCGGGGGTGATCTCCCACTGCGCAACCCGGAAGTTGTGGAAGGTCAGGCAGTTGAACATCATCGTGTGGATGTGGCAGTCGATCATGCCGGGCATCAGCGTGGCGCCACCGCAGTCGAGCACCTGCGCGCCCTGCGGGATGTGGATCGACTGCCGGTTGCCGACGGCGAAGATCCGCTTGCCGCGGATCTCCACCACCGCATCGCGGATCGGCTCCGCCCCGGTGCAATCGATCAGGCGCGCGCCCGTCACGAACAACGGGGTCGCGTCTGCGCCGGTGTCCCCGGGCGGGGGTTCGTTCCTGCTCATGGGTGCTGCCTCCTGTGGAATGCCGACGTCCGTGCTGCATGGCCCGGACATGCGGCCGGATGTTCCAGGCCCCGCGTCAGCGGAAGGCCTCCATCACGCGCCGGAACGCCTCGTACCGTTCCGGCCTGAGCACCATATTCCTGCGGTCGCGCCCGGCCTCGATACGGAACGCGTCGAAGGTGGCGGTGATGTCGGCCTCGCGCATGCCGCGGGCGATCACGACCAGCCGGGTGCGCCGGTCGTCGTCCGGCCAGGCTTCGAGTTCGACCGGTTCGCTGATCACGCGCTGCACCGCGTGGATTGCCACCGGGCGCCCCTCGACGTTCACGATGCCCTTCACGCGCAGCAGCCCGGCGCCGCGGAAACCGGCCAGCAGGTTCAACCAGAGCACCAGCCCGGGCTGCGTGACCTCGCCCTCGTGCACGAGCGACAGTGTCCGGATCCCCGGATCGGTCGGCCCGCCGGGCACCGCGGCCGACTGCTGCAGCTCGGCCAGCCAGGCGCGGGCATCGCGCGGGCCTGCCTGGTCCGACCATGCGCTGGCTGCGAGCAGTGCCTCGGCCGCCACCCGGCCATGCGCGGCCGTGAACAGCCGTGCGCCCGGGTTGAGCGCAGCGACGCGGGCGCGCAGCGCATCGATCTCGTCTTCGCCGGCCAGGTCGGTCTTGCTGATCACCACCGTGTCGGCGACGGCCAGCTGCTTCATCGACTCCGGATGGCGCGCGAGCGATTCCTCGCCCATCAGGCCATCCACGACGGTGATCACCGAACGCAGCGCGAAGCGGCCGGCGATGGCCTCGTCGGTCAGCAGCAACTGCACGACCGGCACCGGGTCCGCAAGGCCCGAGGTCTCGATCAGCACGCAGTCGAACTGGTGTTCCGGACCGTCGTCGCGGCTCGCGTCGAGGTCGAGCAGGCGGGCGGCGATCTCGTCGTGCACGTGCCCGCAGATGCAGCCGCTGTCGACCAGGCGAACGCGCCCGGACGGCGCCTCGATCAGGACATGGTCGACGCCGACCTCGCCGTATTCGCCGACCACGACCGCCGCCTGGGATAGCGCCGCATCCTTCAGCAGGCGGTTGACCAGCGTGGTCTTGCCGCTGCCCAGGAAGCCGGTGATCACCCAGACCGGTACCGGGCCGTCCCGCTGCGCCTGCACCAGCTTGCCGACGCCCGCGTGCGCGCAGGATTCGTCATGGACATGGACGTGGGCGGCATGCGGACGATGTGCCTCGGGATGCTCGCCCTGTTCGTGTTGCTGTAGGTTCTCGATCTGACTCACAAGCGTCTCGCTTCCCTTATCGAAACCGAGGCTAGCGCGGCGGTCTCTCCGCGATCAATATGGCAGCGGCAATGAGATCCATAGGCGATGCCTATGTGTCGCCGACCCTGCCGTGCCATGCACGTCACGCGCTTGCGATCGCCGGTGCGCGCGGTGCGCTGCCCTTCACCTGCGTGCGCCAGAGCGTCCGGACATCGCGGTCGAATGCGTAGGGCGTCGCACGGTGCAGCAGGCAGCGGTTGTCCCACACGACCAGGTCTCCGGCCTGCCAGCGATGCACATGCACGAATTCCGGGCGCGTGATGAACGCCTCCAGTTCATCGATCAGCACGCGCGATGGCGCGGCATCCATGCCGACCACGTGCGACACGACGTCCTTGGCGACGAACAGCGCAGGCTGTCGCGTGGCCGGATGCTCGACGACCAGCGGGTGCACCGCCGGCGGCACGCCGGCCACCTGTTCCGGGGTCAGGGGCGCCCGGTTCGGATAGAGCGCCGAATAGCGGAAGTTCCGGTCGTGCACCGCAGTGAGGCCGGCCAGGCGCGCCTTCGCCTCCTCCGGCAGCGCGGCCCAGGCCGCCGTCGTGCTGGCGAACTCCGTGTCCGCGCCTTCGGCCGGGCACTCGAGGCCGTACAGCAGCGTCGCCAGCGCGGTCACCGGCTTGTACGAAAGATCCGAATGCCAGTGCATGCCGCCGCGGGTGATGCCGGCGGTACTGCCGTCCTTCTGTTTCGCATTGGACAGTACCCGCACCTGTGGCAGCTCCGGGAACACATGTTCCGTCATGTGGTGCACGTCGAGTGGCCCGAAGCGGGCGCTGAAGGCGACCAGTTGCGCCGGCGTGAGTCGCTGCCCACGCAGCACGATCACCGCATGCCGGTGGAACAGGTCCAGGATGCGCTCGAACGCGGCGTCGCCCAGCGGCAGCGCCAGGTCGACGCCGTGGACCTGCGCGCCGATCGGGGCGGCCGACGGCGTGGCATGGATCCGCGCGGCATCGTTGGCGGCTGGCGTGCGTGGTTCGTCCATCGTCTTCTCCCCGTGTCGTCCGTCAGGCACCGCGGTGACCGTCAGTAGACGAGCCCGGCAGCGGCTTCCTCCGGCAGGTCCTTCTCGGCCTCGCCGAGCTGCTCGTAGAAGGAATCGATGTAGGCGCGGAACGTGGTGTCGTGGCGCGCCATCTCGTCCGTGCCGAAGTCCTCCACCGGCCGTGGCTGCAGGTCGAAATGGCCGTGGCGGTCCTCGCCGCGCACCAGCGCCGCCGGCATTCGCCGGCGCCCGATGTACCGGGTGTGCGTCGGGATGTAGCTGAGCGCGATGCCGATTCGTCGTGTATCCGATTCGTTCGGGCGCGACTGGTGCACCACGCAGGTGTGGTGCAGCGAGAACTGGCCGGGCTTGAGGATCGCGCGCGCGATCTCGGATCGATCGAAATGCTCGACGATGATCTGGCCGGCGGTGTTCACGCTGTTCTTGATCAGGCCACTCTTCTGCTGCAAGGCACCCCGGATATGGCTGCCGACCGCGAACTCGACCGGGCCCGCCTGCTCGGTCACGTCGGACAGCGCCACCCATGCCGTCACGTGGTCGAACGGCCGCAGGCCGAAGTAGGTGCAGTCCTGGTGCCAGGCGGCGATGCCGTCGCTGCGCGGCTCCTTGATGAAGAAGCGGGTGGTGTAGAGCAGCAGGTTCGGGCCCAGCAGCGACTCCACCGCGTCGAGGATGGCCGGGGTGCGCGCCAGTTCGTCCATCCACCGGCACATGATGTGCAGGTTGCCCCGGTACTTGCGGTCTATCGCCATCAGCGATCCGCCCAGGCGGGCCTCGGTGGCGTCCAGTGCGGCGCGGTAACGCGCCACTTCTGCGCCGCCCAGCGCATCGAGCGGATGCAGGCATCCGTCCGCCCTGTAGTCCCTCGCCTGCGAGGGCGTGAGTCCCCGTGCCATGGCTGCTCCTTCCCTGTTCATTCGACCGACTTGATGCCCGCCTCGCGCGCCGTCTCGCGGTTGATGCGCACGTCCTCGCGCACGAAGGCGGCCAGTTCCGCCGGCGTCTCCGAGTAGGCATCGGCACCCTGCGCGGCGAGCAGGGCGCGCACGTCGGCACGCGCGGTCGCCTTGCGCAGCTCGTACTCGAGGCGCTTGAGGATCGCGGCCGGCACGCCTGCCGGCGCGAACACGCCGTACCACTGGGACGCCTCCGCGCCGGGGAACCCTGCCTCGGCCGTGGTCGGCACGTCCGGCATGTGCTGCGAGCGCTTCGGTGCGGCCACCGCCAGCGCACGCAGGCGGCCGGAAGGTACGTGCTGCTTGGCGGAGATCATGTTCACCGCCATCAGGTGGACCTCCCCCCCGACCAGACCGTTGACCGCGAAGCCACCGCCCTTGTAGGGGACGTGCAGCATGCGCACCTTGGCCACGTTGGCGATCAGCGCACCCGCGAGGTGGGTGCTGCCGCCCTGTCCGCCGGAGGCATACCGGTACTTGTCCGGATTCGCGCGCATCAGCGCCACGAGTTCCTTCATGTCCTTCGCCGGGACGGATGGATGCACGACGATCACGTTGTCCAGTACGGCGATCCGCATCAGCGGCGCGAAGTCCTTGAAGAGGTCGTACGACGTCTTGCGCCCCAGAGCCTCCAGGATCGTGTGGTTGTTGCCGAGCATCCCTATCGTGTGGCCGTCCGGCGTCGCCTTGGCCAGGGCATCGGCACCGATGATCGCGCTGGCGCCCGGCCGGTTCTCGATCACGATCGGCTGGCCGGTCGACTCCGTCACCGCGTTGCCGACGATGCGCATGATCGTGTCGTAGGAGGCGCCGGCGGGGAACGGGACGATCGCCCGCATCGGACGCTGCGGGAAAGTCTGTGCCGCCGCTGCCTGCGCCAGCAGGACGGCCAGGGCGGCAAGCAGCCAATGGCTGCCCGGCACGGGCCGGCACGGTGCGCGGCTGGGGACCATCGGCTTCGGCGTCATCATCTGGACCTCCTTCTGCGAGTGCAGGTCGCGCTGGCGGCTGCACCCGTGGTTCGGCGTTCGATCGGCCCTGGGTCGGACTTCGGGTCGGACTTCGGGTCGGACTTCAATCGGCCTTCAGGCCGACCTCCTTCGCCATGCGCGCATAACGGGCGTGCTCCGCAGCCATGAACTTCCGGAACTCGGCGGGCGTGCTCGCCTGCACGTCGATGCCCAGGGCGATGAAGCGTTCCTTGACGTCGGCATGGGCGAGCGCCTTGCGCAGCGCCGCGTTCAGGCGGTCGACGATCCGGGCGTCGGTGCGCACCGGTACCACCACGCCCCACCAGGTCACCATGTCGAAGCCGGGCACGCCGCTCTCGTCCATCGTCGGCAGGTCGGGCGCGACCGCGGTGCGCCGCGCACTGGATGCCGCGATCGCGCGCAGCCGGCCGGCCTTCACATGGGCTGCGGTGACCGGCATGCTAGCGAACACGAAATCGATGTGGCCGCCGAGCAGGTCGGTCACCGACTGGCCGGTCCCCTTGTACGGGACGTGCACCATGTCCGTCCCGGTCATCGAGCGCAGCAGTTCGGTGGTCAGGTGCGCAGGCGTGCCGCTGCCGCCCGATCCGTACTTGAGGACGCCCGGCCGGGCCCGGGCCAGCGCGATCAGTTCGCCCACCGTCTTCACCTGCAGCGACGGCCCCACCACCAGGATGGTCGGCCCGGTGGCGAGCAACGTCACCGGATCGAAGTCGCGGGCCACGTCGTAGCCCAGGCCGGCGTGGATGTGCGGGGCGATCGCCAGCGGCGCGATGTTGGCCAGCAGCAGCGTGTAGCCGTCGGGCGCGGCACGCGCGGCGATCGCGCTCCCCAGTGCACCACCGACACCGGGCCGGTTGTCGATCAGCACCGGCTGGCCGACCTGCTCGGCGAGCCGACTGCCGACCGCACGCGCGACCAGGTCGGAAGAGCCGCCGGGCGGATAGGGCGCGATCCAGCGCAGCGGCTTGGACGGCCAGGCAACCAGCGCCTGGGCCCGGGCCTGCAGCGGCAGCACGGCCACGGCACCGAAGGCGAGCAGGCTGCCGGTGGCGGCAGCCCACCGGCGCAAGGCCTTGCGCGTGCACTCCGGAACCTTCGATCGCATCGTTGCCCTCCGTCCCGCCTGGTGGCGGGAAGTGCGTGCAGCGCTCAGCCCGTGCGCCTGCAACGGGCGATCGCCTCGACGATCAGCGCGTTGTCCTGCGCGCCCTCGCCGAGGGCCATGCAGCTTTCGAGCATGCATGCGTAGACCTCGGCGAACGGCAGCGGCTGTCCCCGGGCGCCGGCCTGTTCGATCATCAGGTGGAAGTCCTTCAGGCTCTGGTCGACGCGGCTCTGCGGATCGGAGAACTGCCGGCGCGCCATCAGCGGACCCTTGGTCTCCATCACGGCGGAGTACGCCGCCGAGCCGCGCGCGACGGCGAGGAACGCCTCGCGTTCCAGGCCGAGCCGCTCCGCGAACACCAGCCCCTCGGCCATCGCGGCGCGGTTCAGGCCGAGCACCAGGTTCACCGCCAGCTTCGCGCGCGAGCCGTTGCCCACCGCACCCAGGTAGTGCCGCTCGGGACAGATCGCGTCGAGCACCGGCGCCACCGCCGCCATCGTCGCCCGGTCTCCGCCCACCAGGCCGACGCCGGATCCCGCCGCCACCTGCCGACTGGTTCCCGATACCGGCACTTCCAGCAGGCGCAATCCGCGCGGCGCCTGCCGCCGGTCGAGCGCCTCCAGCCGGTCCGGGTCGCAGGTGCTGGTGCAGATCACCACCGGCGACGCGCCGCCGGCAGCGATGCCGTCGAGGAGGCCTCCCGGGCCTTCCACCACCGCCTCGACCTGGTCGGTGTTGAACACCGCGAGCACGACCGCCGGGCAGGATGCCAGCGCGGCGATCGAATCCACCGGACGCGCCCCGATCGCCGCCAGTGCGGCCGCCTTCGCAGGATCGACGTCGAACACCGACACGTCGAAGCCCGCCCCGCGCAGGCGCGCACAGACGGCACTGCCCATCAGGCCGGCGCCGACCACGCCGCAGATCCGTTCAGCGGCTGCCATCGGCACCTCCCGTACGCGCCCGGTCGTCCATGGCTATTCGACGACGATGCCGGACTGCTTGACGATACGCGCCCAGCGCGCCGTGTCGTCGCGCACGAACTGCGCGAACTCGGCGCGCGACCGGCTGCCGACCGGCTCGATGCCGGCCACCGCCTGCCGCCGTTTCAGCTCCGGCGACAGGATGGCCTTGTTCGCTTCGACGAACAGGCGCTCGGCGATCGCCACCGGCGTGCGCCCGGGCAGGAACAGGCCGTTCCAGTTGCTCAGCCCGAACCCCGGTATCGCCTCCGACAGGGCCGACAGGTCGGGCAGCAGCGCCTGCCGTTCCGGCGTGGTGACCCCGAGCAGGCGCAACCGCCCGGACTTCACATGCGGCAGCGCGACGACATAGGTCGCGAACATCAGCTGCAGGTCGCCAGACATCAGGTCGACCAGCGCCGGTCCGCCTCCCTTGTAGGGGACATGCGTCATGGTCACGCCTGCCGCACGCTGGAAGAACTCCGCGGCGAGGTGGTCGGGCTGGCCGGTGCCCGAACTGCCGAAGCGGACCGGCTCCGTGCGCTTGCGGGTCCACTCGATGAAGTCCTTCACGCTGGCGACACCGATCGAGGGATTGACCACCATCACGTTGATGATCTCGCCGATGCGGCTCACCGGCAGCAGGTCGCGCTCCGGATCGTAGGGCAGCTTCCGATAGAGCGACGGGCTGATCGCGATGCCACCGACGCTGCCGACCAGCGTGGTGTAGCCGTCCGGCAGGGCGCCGGCGAGCATCTCGATCGCGAGTCTTCCGCCGGCACCCGGGCGGTTGTCGATCACCACCGGCTGGCCGAGCTGCTGTGCGAGCTGGTCACCGGTCGTGCGCCCGATGGTGTCCGACGCTCCGCCGGGCGGGAACGGGATCAGGATGCGCAGCGGACGATCCGGCCAGGATGCAGCGGCGGGCGGCGCTGTGGCGGCGAGGCAGGACGGCGCCACCGCCAGCAGCAGCGCGGCCAGCGGGACCCGCCACGGCCCGGCACCGCGGCCGGCCGGACGGTGGGTCGAACGGCCGGTCGAGAGGCCGGTACTCATGCCGCCACCTGCGGATGCAGCACGATCTTGTGCGCCTCGACATCGCGCGCCTCGAGCAGCCGCAACGCATCCTCGGCCTTCTGCAGCGGGAAGCGGTGGCTGATGTACAGGTCCGGATCGACCTTGCGGCTGGCGATCAGTTCCAGGCAGGGCGCGAAGGCCTTGAAGTTGCCGCGTGAGAAGTTGAGGTCGATCTCGCGGTCCTTGATGTAGGCGATCGGGATCGTCGCCCGGTTCTCCGGGAACGTACCGACCACCGTCACCTGGCCGCCACGCTTGACCATGCTGATCGCATCGGTGACGGTGCGCTCCTGCAGCCCGCCGACGCATTCCACCACCTTGTCGAAGCCATGCCCGTCGGTGACCGACAGCGCCCACTCGCGCAGGTTACCCTCGCGTGCATTCCTTCCGTGCGGAATGCCCAGCCGCGCCGCCATCTGCAGGCGGTAGTCGAGCAGATCGAGGATGGTCACCTCGGCGCCGAGCGACATCGCGACCAGCGCCGCCCCGAGTCCGATGGGGCCCGCACCGATCACCGCGACCTTGTCGCCGGGCTGCGGCTTCACGCGATCGGCCACCGCGTGGTAGCTGATGCCGAGCACCTGCACCGCCGAGGCCTGGTCGTAGGTCACCGCGTCGGGCAGCGGATACAGGTTGAAGTCCGGCACCGCGGCGTACTCGGCATAGGCACCGTCCTTGTCGAAGCCCATCGTGCGCAGCTTCTCGCAGATGTTGCCCCGGCCGGCCCTGCACGGCCCGCAGGTGCCGCAGGCGAGGTCGATGTCGCAGCACACGCGCTGGCCGATCGAGAAGCCGCGGATGTCCCTGCCCAGCGCGACGATCTCGCCGGCGAACTCGTGGCCGAGGATGCGCGGGAAGGTGAGCCGCGGGTGCTTGCCATGGAAGGCGTGCAGGTCGGACCCGCAGATCGAGCAGGCGTGCACCTTCACCACGACCTCGTTCGCCCCGGGCTCCGGGTCCGGGACGGTCTCGTAGCGCATGTCCCCGCCGCCCCTGAGCATGATTGCCTTCATCGAACCTCCATCAGTGGATGCCCGCGCGCGGGTGTGCGTCGCGGCTGCGTGCGTCGGGCGCCTCGAACGGGCGATGCCCCTTGACCTGGGTGGCGTGCAGCTCGCGTTCGGTGCCCGGGTCGAACGGGCCCCGCTGGTGGACGCTGCAGCGGTTGTCCCACATCACGATGTCGCCCGGCTGCCAGGCGTGCTCGATCATGTGGCGCTCGTCGACGAGATGTGCCCACAGCTCGTCGAGCAGTGCCTCGGAATCCTCGATCGGCAGCCCGTTCACGTAGTGCTTCAGCCGGCGCCCGAGGAACAGGCTGTTGCTGCCTGTCTCGGGATGCGTGCTGACGATCGGATGGCTGGGGCCGGTCGATGCACGCACGTCGGTGACCTCGGTCGCGCCACGCCGCAGGTTGCGGTTGGTGTCGTATGCGGTGTCGTGCTTGATCGTGCGACCGTGCACCAGGTCCTTCAGCCGCGGCGGCAAGGCGGCATAGCCCGCATAGGCATTGCAGAAGCGCGTGTTGCCGCCGGACCCGGGCGGCGGCAGCTCGACCGCCTTCAGCATGCGCATGCCGGCGATCACCTCGCGGAACGAGTAGTCGCTGTGCCAGATCACCTCGCCATCGCCCAGTTCGCCGATCGGCACGCCACCCACCTTGCGGTTGGACACCACCGTGATCTC